>JBBRBW010000054.1:0-29213 GCA_038205425.1 Burkholderiales bacterium
GTCTTGCCGGCGCCGTTGGGGCCCAGCAGGCCGACCACCTCGCCTGCATTCACGGCCAGGTGCACGTCCTTGACGACGGTACGTGCGCCGTAGCGCTTCTGCAGGTGGGTGGCCTCGAGGCGGCTCGCCGCCTGCGGTGCCGCGGGCGGGCCGGCAGGCGGCGTGGCGGGCCCGGCCGCCGACGCCGGCGCGGTGGACGCCAGCATCAGCGCGGCTCTGCCAGGTTGCGGCTGGGCGTCAGCGGCGCCGGCGCGGTGGCGGGTGCCTTGGCACCGCTGGCCGGCTCGGCCCGCGGCGTCAGCGTCACGCGCACCCGTCCGGTGGGATTGGTGGCGCTGGTGGCGCCGCCTTCGACCCTGAAGATCTCGGCCGTGTTGTCCCAGACGATGGTGGCGCCGGTGATCTCGTCGGCCACCACGCCGCCCCTCAGCCGGCGCACGGCGCTGTTGCCGACGAAACGCAGCGTGTCGGCGCGGCCGTCGAAGTCGATACGTTCGGCGCTGCCTTCCACCACCTCGTCGGTACCGCCGTCACGGCGCTGGCGCCAGGTGGCGGGCTTGCCGGGCAAGCCGATCGCGCTGGCGGCTCGGTAGCCGTCGGGCGCCTCGCGCAGTTCGATGCGTTCGGCGCGCAGCACCATCGTGCCCTGACTGATGACGGCGTTGCCGTTGAGCACCGTGACCTGCCGTTGCAGGTCGAAGGTGGAGCCACGCTCGGCCTCGACGACCATGGGCTTGCTGCGGTCGGCCTTCTCGGCCCACGACGCACCCGTGGCCCACAGGCAGGCCAGCAGGAAGACCAGAGAAAACGATGAGGCAGATGGCATGAATTTCGGCACGGAACTTGCAGACCATTCTAGCCACAAGTGGTGCCGGCGCCGCGCGCTCGCGCCGTGAAATGACACCGGGGCGCGGCGCCCCGGTGTCAGCCCGGTCGCCAAGCATGCGCCCGGGCCTTCGGTAGGCGACAAGTCGTCCGCAGGGGCGACCTGTCGTCCGACCCCAGCCCGCAGGCGTGAAATCGCGCTTGGGCCTTCGCCAGCCGAGCAAGCCCTTCCGGGCTTGCACGTGCGGGCTCAGCCCTTCCGCGCGCGGTCGATCAGGTAGTTCGAGACGGCCAGCGCACGCTCGTGGCTGCCGGCCAGCGTCGCCGAGGTGTAGTAGCGGCCCTGGATGCCGATGGCCGGCACGCCGTCGATCTTGTAGGCGTTCGACAACTGCTTGCCGCGGTTGATCTTGGTGTTGACGCCGAAAGACTTCCAGGCGTCGGTGAACTTGGCGCGGTCGACGCCGTTGGCCACCATGAAGGCGATGATGTCGGCCTCGGTGTTGATGCGCTGCCGGTCGACGTGGATGGCGGTGAAGATGCGGCGCTGCAGCGCCTCGCGCTGGCCCAGTTCCTCGAGCGCGTAGAACAGCTTCTGATGCTCGGGCGGACCGATGAAGGCGAAGGGCAGCTGCCGGAACGCCACATCGGGCGCCAGCGTCTTGGTCCACGCGGCGATCAGCGGCTCCAACGTGAAGCAGTGCGGGCAGCCGTACCAGAAGAACTCGATCACCTCGACCTTCTTGTCGGGCGACGGCAGCGTCACCGGCGCGGCGGTCTGCAGGCGCACGTAGTGCTTGCCTTCCTCGAGCGCGCCCTGCGCATGGGCCGTGCCGGCCAGGGCCAGGCCCAGGCCCGCACCGGCCAGGTGGGTGGAAAACTCGCGCCGCTTCATAGCTGTCCTCTCGTGGTGGATGTCGTGACCCGGGCAGTCGCCGTCAGGGCTTGTGCGTCGGGCCGCGGGTTCAAGGGCGTTCGACGCGCACGATCTGCGACTCGATGCCCTGGGATTGGAGTTTGCCCTGCAGCAGGTCGGCCTCTTCGCGGCTTGGGAAAGGCCCCAGGCGCACGCGGAACACGGTACGGCCGGCCTGCGCCCGTTCGCTGATCCTGGCCTGCTGGCCCAGCATGGCCAGTTGTGCACGCTGGCCTTCGGCGTCCTCGGTGCGTGTGTAGGCGCCCGCCTGGACGTAGAAGTCGAAGCCCGTCGGCGCGGCGGGCGCCGGCTCGCCGGCCAGGATGGCGGCGGGATCGCGCGCCGGCGGGCGCGCCGCAGCCACCGACGCCGGGGCAGCCGGGGCCGCGGGCAGCGGCATTGCCGTCGCCGGTGCCGCGCTCACCGCTGGCGCGGAGGCGCCGGTCGCAGCGGAAGCTGGCGCCGCCGGGCGCGCCGGCTTGCCGCCCAGCAGCGCATTCGGGTCCCAGCTGCGGTTGCGCTCGACCTCGGCACTGTCCTGCTCGGCAGTGCGCTGCGGCACCTTGTCGATGAAGGGCACCGGCGCCTTGGTGATGTACAGCGCCACGCCCAGCGCCAGCGCCAGGCCGATGAGCAGCCCGGCCACCAGGCCCATCACGAAACCACCGCGCTGCGGCTTGCGTTGCGGCGCGCTCACTGGACTTCCCTCCGCGCTGCGCGCTTCGGAATTCGCGCTTGGCTGCGGCCCGGCGCGCTCATTGGAGTACCTTCGTGCTGCGCACTGCGGTATTCGCCCTTGGGGCTGCCCGGCGCTCTCATGCCACCACCTCCTGCACCGCCACGGCGGGTTCCCGCGCCATGGCCTGCGGGGCCGAGACTCCCAGCACCCCCAGCGCGTTCTTCAGCACTTGCGCCGTGGCCGCCAGCAGCGCCATGCGGGCGCGCGCCAGCGCCGGGTCGTCGACCAGGAAACGCTCGGCAGCGTAGTAGCTGTGGAAGGCCGCGGCCAGTTCGCGCAGATAGAAGGCGACGTCGTGCGGCGCGAGTTCAGCCGCGGCGCGGCTCAGCATGCCTGGGTATTCGGCCAGCTTGAGCATCAGCGCGGCCTCGGCAGGCGCCGTCAGCAGCGCCAGGTCGGCAGCGGCGAAGTCGGCACCCAGGGCGGCCGCGCCTTGGCCCTGCGCATACGCGGCCAGCACCGAGCAGATGCGCGCATGCGCGTACTGCACGTAGAAGACCGGGTTCTCGTCGCTGGCCTTCAGCGCGAGATCGATGTCGAACACGAACTCCGCGTCGGACTTGCGACTGGCGAGGAAAAAGCGCACCGCGTCGCGGCTGGTCCATTCGATCAGATCGCGCAGCGTGACATAGCTGCCGGCGCGCTTGGACAGCTTGACCTCCTGGCCGTCCTTGGTCACCAGGATCATCTTGTACAGCGCGTAGTCGGGGTAACCCGCCGGGATGCCCAGGCCCACGGCCTGCAGTCCGGCGCGCACCCGCGCCACCGTGCCGTGGTGGTCGGTGCCCTGCACGTTGATGACCTTGGTGAATCCGCGCTCCCACTTGGCCAGGTGGTAGGCGACATCGGGCACGAAGTAGGTGTAGACGCTGCCGTCCGTGACTGTCGCGTCGGCGCCGGCCGGCGCCGACTTGCGCATGACGCGGTCCTTGTCGTCACCGTAGTCGGTGGTGCGCAGCCACAGCGCGCCATCCTTTTCGTAGGTTTTGCCAGAGGCCACCAGGCGCTTGACGGTGTCTTCGACGCGGCCGCTGGTGTAGAGGCTGCTCTCGAGGAAGTAGTGGTCGAACTGGACGCCGAAGGCGCGCAGGTCCAGGTCCTGCTCGTGGCGCAGGTAGGCCACCGCAAACTGGCGGATGCCGTCGACGTCGTCGGGGTCGCCGCTGGCGGTGAAACCGCGGTCGTCGGCGTGCACCGTCTTTTTCGCCGCAAAGTCGGCGGCGATGTCGGCGATGTACTCGCCGTTGTAGGCCGATGCGGGCCAGCCGGTGTCGCCAGGCTTCAGGCCCTTCAGGCGGCACTGCGTGGACAGCGCCAGGTTGGCGATCTGCACACCGGCGTCGTTGTAATAGAACTCGCGCTGCACCTGGTCGCCCTGGGTCTCGAGCAGGCGGCTGATGCTGTCGCCCAGCGCCGCGTTGCGGCCGTGGCCCACGTGCAGCGGGCCAGTCGGGTTGGCCGACACGAACTCGACCATCACCTTGCGGCCGTTGGCCGGCTGGCCGCCGTAGCGCGGGCCGGCGGCCAGCACCTCGGTCACCACGGCCTGCTTGGCCGCCGGCGCCAAGCGCAGGTTGATGAAGCCGGGGCCGGCGACTTCCAGCGCCTGCACCCAGCGCTGGAAGGCCGGCGTGGCCTGCAGCGTTTGCACCAGCGCGGTGGCGATCTCGCGCGGATTTTTCTTCAGCGCGCGCGACAGCGGCATGGCCGCCGTGATGGCCAAGTCGCCATGCGCGGCCTGCTTCGGCGACTCGAAGGCGGCGGGCGGGCTGGCGGCGCCGGCGGTCGCGGCCAGCTCGGCCAGGGCGCCCTGAAGGGCCTGCTGCAACTCGTGCTTGGCTTGGATCATGCGCACGATTCTACTTTTCGGCCCCTTGTTACCGTGGCGCCATCGCAGCGCGGCGTGGTGGCTTCGGTCCACAATCTGCCGGCGCTTGCCCCCGTGAGGCCCCTGCCGGTCATGCCCTTGTCGAAACTGATCAACGCCGATCCCGACCTGCCCGAGGGCGGCGCGCCCAGCCACATCGGCAAATACGCGGTGAAGGCCAAGATTGGCGAAGGCGCCACCAGCGAGGTTTTCCTGGCCCACGACCCCTTCGCCAACCGCGACGTGGCGATCAAGCGGGTGCGCCTCGGCATGCTGCCGAATTCACGCGAATCGCACTACCAGCGGCGCTTCTTCGCCGCCGAGGCCGCGCTCGTCGGGCGCCTTCACCACCCGAACGTGGTGCAGATCCTCGATGCCGTGGCCGACGTCGAGGCGCCCTACCTGGTGATGGAATACGTCAGCGGCGGCACGCTGCGCCGCTATTGCCGCGCCGACAGCCTGTTGCCGATACAGCAGATCGTCGAGGTCGGCTTCAAGTGCGCGATGGCGCTGGGCTACTGCTACCGCCAGGGCCTGATCCACCGCGACGTCAAACCCGCCAATCTGCTGGTGGAGGTGGACGGCGAGCAGGTCACGCAGGTCAAGGTCACCGACTTCGGCAGCGTTTTCAACCAGGGCGCCGACCACACGCAGGTGTACCGCGTGGGCAGCCTGGCCTACATGTCGCCCGAGCAGCTCGATGGCGACGTGCTCGACTGCCGTGCCGACATGTACTCGCTGGGGGCCGTGCTCTACCACCTGATCGCCGGCCGGCCGCCCTTCGACGCCCAGCAGCAGCAGGCGATCATGAACCAGATCTACCACGGCACGGCGCCCTCGCTGGCGCTGCTGCGCGAGGGCGTGCCCAAGGAACTGCAGTCGCTGGTCGAGCGCTGCCTGGCCAAGGACCGCGACCTGCGGCCGGCCGACTGGAACGAGTTCGCACAGGTGCTGTCGGCGCTGAGCGCCGACCGCCAGGCCGTGCGCGGCTCGGTGCAGGAGGTGCTCGATTCCGAGCGCTTCACGCTGCTGCGTTCGCTGGAGTTTTTTGCCGGCTTCGGCGACGTCGAGCTGTGGGAGGTGGTGCACCGCGCAAAATGGCAGCGCCACGGTTATGGCGCGGCGCTGTTCCGCAAGGGCGAGGAAGGCAACACCTTCCACATCATCACGCAGGGCCAGGTCGAGATCTACCGCGACGGCAAGGCGGTGGCCAAGCTGGGCGCCGGCAGTTCGGTCGGCGAGATGGCTTACCTGGCACCCAACCCCGAGCTGCGCACGCACACGGTGGACATCCTGGTGGCGCAACAGGCCACGACGGTGGCCTTCACGCCCGAAACGATGGAACAGCTGTCGCTACCCACGCGCCACCTCTTCGACAAGGCCTTCATCGGCGTGCTGGTGCGGCGCCTGCATACCGCGCACGAAGCGCTGGCCCACCCGCGGCGCGTGATGTGAGTCGGCCGCCAGCGGCGGCGCGTCAGCGCAAACCCGGTGTCGGGCGTTCAGGGCTAGCCGGGCGTCGAAGGGTCTGATGCAACGACGGCGGCAAGAAGCCACCCCACCACACGAAAGAGAAGCCCTCATGAAGAAGATCCTGCTCACCACCCTGGTCACCGCCTGCGCCTTGTTCGCCGGCAACACTTTCGCCGCCAACGCCGACTGCGCCGCCAAGGCCACCGAGAAGAAGCTGGCGGGCGCCGCCAAGACCAGCTTCGTCAAGAAGTGCGAGAAGGACGCCGGCACCGCCGCTACCGCCGCCGTCAGCCCGACCTGCGCCAAGTCGGCCGCCGACAAGAAGCTGGCCGGCGCAGCCAAGAACAGCCACGTCAAGAAGTGCATGGCCGACGAGGCCGCCGCGGCGAAGAAGTAAACACGCCGCGAGCGTGGTTCGATCGGGGGGCGCCGCAGGGCGCCCTCTTTCGTTGCGGCTGGATTCGGCCCTCTGCGGCCGTTCGCGTGCTGACAATCGTGGCGAGGGCCGAGGGCGTCGGGTGGGGGCCTGTGCTCATGCCTGGCGAGCGCCCGGGGCGCAAGCCACGGGCATGAACGCAGCAAGAGCACCCCGGCGGCCTGATCTCGCGCGACGACAAGCACGCCCTCAGCAACGAAGATGCGAACGCCCGCACCGGGCCGAACGGCAACGCCCGTTCGGCCCTAGTCGCCCGCGTTGCGCGCCTGCGCGGTGGCCGCGCTCCAGTAGGCCGCGTCGCCGTAGCTGTGCTTGATGAAATCGATCCACAGCCGCACCCGCAGCGGCAGGTGCTTGCGTTGCGGAAAAACAGCGTAGATGCCGTTGGGCGGCGCCGCGTAGCGTTCCAGCACCACCTGCAGGCGGCCGGCCGCGAGGTCGCCTTCCACCTCCCAGGTGCTGCGCCAGGCGATGCCCAGGCTCTGCAGGCACCAGTCGTGCAACACCTGCCCGTCGCTGCAGTCCAGCGGGCCGCTGGGGCGCAGGTGGCTCACCTCGCCGTCGACCTGGAAGGCCCAGCCGCGCGTCTGGCTGGCGTCGCTGCTCAGCGTCAGGCAGGCGTGGCGCATCAGGTCGGCCGGCGCGGCGGGCACGCCGGCGCGCTGCAGGTAGACGGGCGTGGCCACACACAGGCGCCGGTTGTCGGCCAGGCGCACGCTGACGAGGCTGGAATCGGGCAGGTCGCCAACGCGGATGGCGCAGTCGAAACCCTCGTTGACGATGTCGACCACACGGTCGCTGAGGTTCAGGCTCAGGCTGACGTCGGGATGCGCGGCCACGAAGCCCGGCACCAGCGGCGCGACGTGGCGGCGGCCGAAGCCCGCTGGCGCGGTGATGCGCAGGTGGCCGCTGGCCTTCACGCCGCCGGCGCTGACACTCGCCTCGGCACTCCCCAGGTCGGCCAGCACACGCTGGACGTCTTCCAGGAAGGCACTGCCCTCGTGGGTGAGCGTGATGCGCCGCGTCGTGCGCACCAGCAGCTTCACGCCCAGGCGCTCTTCCAGCGCGTCGATGCGGCGGCCGATGACCGCCGGCGCCACACCCTCGGCCAGTGCCGCCGCTGTCAGGCTGCCCTTGGTGGACACCGAGACGAAGGACTCCAGTTGCTTGAGGTGGCTCATGCTGGCTTATTATGCCCACCCAACGCACAAATCCATGACTTCTCATGCGCTTAATGTCGGCCAGCACATCGAATACAGTGAGTTCATGAAAATCCGGGCTGTCCTGTTCGACGCCTACGGCACGCTGTTCGACGTGCACAGCGTGGCCCTGCTGGCCGAGCAGCTGTTCCCCGGCCACGGCGAACGCCTCAGCCTGCTGTGGCGCGACAAGCAGATCGAGTACACGCGCCTGGTGACGATGAGCCTCGAGCCCGACACTCATTACCGGCCCTTCTGGGACCTGACACGCGCCGCCCTGCAGTTCACCGCCGAGCGCCTGGGCCTGGCGCTGAACGCCGCCGCCGAAGAGCGGCTGATGAACGAATACCGCCACCTCAGCGCATTCCCCGAGAACCGTGAGGTGCTGGCCGAGCTGAAGCGCCGCGGTGTGCCGGCGGGCATCCTGAGCAACGGCAACCCCGAGATGCTGGGCGTGGCCGTGAAGAGTGCCGGTTTCACCGACTATCTGGCGCAGGTGCTCAGCGTGCACCCGGTGCGCCGCTTCAAGACCGACCCCGCCGCCTACGCGCTGGGGCCGGCCGCTTTTGGCCTGCCGGCGCGCGAGATCCTCTTCGTCAGCAGCAACTGCTGGGACGCCATCGGCGCCACCTGGTTCGGCTACAGCACGCTGTGGGTGAACCGCGGCGGCGCGCCGCTGGACCGCCTGGGCGTCGAACCCACCCGCACGGGCCGCAGCCTGCGCGACGTGCTGGATTGCCTGCCCAAACTGGCCGCCCGCCCCGCCGCGGCACCTTCTTCACCCTGAACCGGGAGACTTCCCCATGCGCACCACCCTCCACAGCCTGCAGGTCGCCGACGTGCTGGTCAGCTTCATCGATGACGAAGTGCTGCCCGGCACCGGCGTCTCGCCCGAGAAGTTCTGGGCCGGCTTCGACGCCATCGTGCGCGACCTGGCGCCGAAAAACACCTCGCTGCTGGCCGAACGCGACCGCCTGCAGACGGCGCTGGACCAATGGCACACGCAGCACCCGGGCCCGGTCAGCGACATGGCCGCCTACCGTGCCTTCCTGGAGCAGATCGGCTACCTGGTTCCCCAGCCCGCGGACGTGAAGGCGACCACGGCCAACGTCGACGCCGAGCTCGCACTGCAGGCCGGCCCGCAGTTGGTGGTGCCGATCCTGAATGCACGGTATGCGCTGAATGCAGCGAACGCCCGCTGGGGTTCGCTCTACGACGCGCTCTACGGCACCGACGCGTTGCCCGAGACCTGCGGCGCCGAACGCGGCGGCGCCTACAACCCGGTGCGCGGCCAGAGTGTCATCGCGTTTGCGCGGCGCTTTCTCGACGAGGCCGCACCCCTGACCGAAGGCAGCCACGTCGGCAGCACGCATTACTGGGTCGAAGGCGGGCACCTGCACGTCAGGCTGGCGTCGGGCCACATCGTCGACCTCGCCGACCCATCGTTGATGGTCGGCTTCCAGGGCGACCCGGCGTCGCCCAGCAGCGTGCTGCTGCGCCACAACGGCCTGCACATCGACATCCGTGTCGACCGCACCACGCCCATCGGCCGCGCCGACCCCGCCGGCGTGAGCGACGTGGTGATGGAAGCGGCGCTGTCGACCATTCTCGACCTCGAGGACTCGGTGGCCGCGGTCGACGCCGACGACAAGCTGCTGGGCTATCGCAACTGGCTGGGCATCCTGAAGGGTTCGCTGACCGAGCTGGTGAGCAAGGGCGGCCGCATGTTCACGCGCGGGCTCAACCCCGACCGCATCTACCACGGCGTGGCCGGTGAAGACGTCATCCTGCACGGCCGCAGCCTCATGTTCCTGCGCAACGTCGGCCATCTGATGACCAACCCCGCGGTGCTGTGGCGCAGTGACGATGGCAGCGACAAGGAGATCCCGGAAGGCATCCTCGACGCCGTGGTGACGACGACCATTGCGATGCACGACCTGCAGCACCATGGCCGCCTGCCCGATGACACGCCCATCGGCAACAGCCGCACCGGCAGCGTCTACATCGTCAAGCCCAAGATGCACGGCCCGGCCGAGGTGGCCTTCGCCAGTGAACTGTTCGGCCGCGTCGAGCAGATGCTGGGCCTGCCCGACAGCACGGTGAAGCTGGGCATCATGGACGAGGAGCGCCGCACCAGCCTGAACCTGGCGGCCTGCATCGCCGCGGCGAAGAGCCGCGTGGCCTTCATCAACACCGGCTTCCTCGACCGCACCGGCGACGAGATGCACACCGCGATGCGCGCCGGCCCGATGCGCCGCAAGGGCGACATGAAGAGCAGCGAATGGATCCAGGCCTACGAGCGCAACAACGTGCTCGTCGGGCTGGCCTGCGGGCTGCGCGGCAAGGCGCAGATCGGCAAGGGCATGTGGGCCATGCCCGACCTGATGGCGGCGATGCTGGAACAGAAGATCGCGCATCCGCGCGCCGGCGCCAACACCGCGTGGGTGCCCAGCCCCACCGCGGCCACGCTGCACGCGCTGCACTACCACCAGGTGGACGTGGCAGCCGTGCAGGCCGAGCTGGAAAAGCAGGACGCCAGCGCGCTGCGCGACACGCTGCTGCAGGGCCTGCTGACGGTGCCCGTGGCGGCCGCCGCCACCGTGGCCGGCTGGAGCGCCGCCGACAAGCAGCAGGAGCTGGACAACAACGCGCAGGGCATTCTGGGCTATGTGGTGCGCTGGGTCGACCAGGGCGTGGGCTGCAGCAAGGTGCCCGACATCCACAACGTCGGCCTGATGGAAGACCGTGCCACGCTGCGCATCAGCAGCCAGCACATCGCGAACTGGCTCGAACACGGCATCGTCACGGCCGAGCAGGTGCACAGCACCTTCCGCCGCATGGCCGCGGTGGTGGACACGCAGAACGATGGCGACCCGCTGTACCAGCCGATGGCCGGCCACTGGGACTCGAGCCTGGCCTACCGCGCCGCGCTCGACCTCGTGTTCAAGGGCACGGAGCAGCCCAGCGGCTACACCGAGCCGCTGCTGCACGCGGCGCGGCAGGCGGTCAAGCTGGCGCAGGCCCTGCCGGTGGCCACGGCGTCCTGAGCCCGGCCGTGCGGTGAGTGCTCGCTGGAGCCCCAGCACCACGGTCGCTGCCGTCATCGCCGACGGCAGCCACCCGGTGCGCTACCTGCTGGTGGAAGAGCACACGCCCGAGGGCCTGAAGCTCAACAACCCGGCCGGCCACCTCGACCCCGGCGAGTCGCCGCAGCAGGGCGTGGTGCGCGAGGCGCTGGAAGAGACAGCGCGTGTGTTCACGCCCAGCGCGCTGGTGGGCGTGTACCTGTCGCGCTTCCAGCGCCCGGCCACGGGCGAGGACATCACCTACCTGCGCTTTGCCTTCTGCGGCACGGTGGGCGACGAGCTGCCCGGCCGCACGCTCGACACCGGCATCGTGCGCACGCTGTGGCTGACGCTGTACGAACTGCGCGCAAGCCGCGCCTGCCACCGCAGCGCGCTGGTGCTGCAGTGCATCGAAGACCACGTCGCCGGGCAGCGCTATCCGCTGCAACTGGTCACCACCGATACCAGCGTGCTGACGCCCGAAATCAAGCGGTGATGGCGCCCCAGACGACGGCGATGCCGTCGTCGCCCCCACGGGTGTCACGGAAACTCGGGGCAGCCCGGCGTTTCCTTGAAGCCGTCCAGCCACTGCAGCAGCAGCGAGTTCACGCGCTCGGGCTGCTCCAGCGTCAGCATGTGCCCGGCACCGGGAACGATTTCCAGCCGCGCCTGCGGCGCCAGCGCCGCCATCTCGCGCGCATGTTCGGGCGTGGTCAACGCGTCGGCCTCGCCGCAGGCGACGAGCAGCGGGCAGGTGACGGTGGGCAGCAGCGGCCGGCTGTCGACACGTGCCATCACCGCGCGGTTCTGCGCCATCAGCTGGCCGGCACCGGCACGGCGCAACATCGCCAGGTAGCCGTTGACCATCGCCCGGTTGCGTGTGTGCAGCGGGTGGAAGGCGAACAGCACGTTGGCGCGCAGCACCTCGTCCATGCGGCCGGCGGCGAACATCGCGCAGGCCTGCGTGCGCAGCGTGATCAGCTCGGGCGTGTCGGGCCGCGCCGTGCTGCCGAGCAGCGCGATGGCCAGCACCCGCTGTGGCGCCTGGCGCCACAGCTCCAGCGCCAGCATGCCGCCCATCGACGCCCCTACCAGCACGTGGCGGCCGGGCTGCTCCTGCAGCAGGCGCGCGGCCATCTGCGGCAGCGTGGGCTCGCGCATGTGCACGTCGCTGATGTGCACGCGGTGCCCACCGGCGAGCGCGGCCTGCTGCGCGGCGAAGAGTTCGGCATCGCAGGCCAGGCCGGGCAGCAGGAGCAGGGAGCGCATGGCGGCCGAGTCTGCCAGAGCCCTGTCGCCGCACGCGGACGCGCTGGCGGGCCGACAATCACAGCCAGTCTCAGCCCGCCGCAAACACCATGAGCACCATCGCCCCCTTCCACCTTGCCTTCCCCGTCGCCGAACTGGCTGCCACACGCGACTTCTACGGCCGCGTGCTGGGCTGCCCCGAAGGGCGCAGCAGCGACGAGTGGATCGACTTCGACCTCTTCGGTCACCAGATCGTGGCCCACCTCGCGCCGCCCAAGGTCAACGGCGCCGAGAGCCCGCACCACAACGAGGTCGACGGCCACGACGTGCCGGTGCCGCACTTCGGCGTCGTGCTCGACTGGGACCACTTCCAGGCCTTCGCCGAGCGCCTGCGCGCGCAGGGCGTGAAGTTCGTGATCGAGCCCTACATCCGCTTCGCCGGCCAGGTGGGCGAGCAGGCGACGATGTTCTTCAAGGACCCTTCTGGCAACGCGCTCGAGTTCAAGGCCTTCAAGGACCGCGGCCAGCTGTTCGCGAAGTGAAGCGGGCAGCCCGCTGAACATGGCCACCGAACTGCTCTTCATCCGCCACGGCGAAACCGACTGGAACCGGCTGCAGCGTTTCCAGGGCCATGTCGACGTGCCGCTGAACGAAGCCGGCCAGGCGCAGGCCCGACGCCTGGCGGCGTGCCTGGCCGCCGAGCGCCACGACGCGCTCTTCAGCAGCGACCTGCAGCGCGCGCGCCAGACCGCCGCACCGCTGGCCGCCGCCTGGGGCCGCGACGACGGCGTGCTGCCCGGCTTCCGTGAGCAGAACTTCGGCCTGCTGGAGGGGCTGGACGCGCCCACCATCCAGGAACGCCATCCGGCGCTGTGGCGCGGCTGGTTGCAGCAGGACGCCGACTTCGCCGCGCCCGGCGGCGAAACGCCGCGCCAGTTCCACAGCCGCGTGCTGGCTGCGCTGAACGAACTGGTGGCGGCGCGCGCCGGGCAGCGGGTGGTGGTCGTCACGCACGGCGGCGTGCTCGACATGCTGTGGCGCACCGCGCACGGGCTGCCGCTGGCCGGGCTGCGGCAATGTCACATCCCGAACACCGGCATCAACCGCCTGCGCTGGCACGACGGCACGCTGCTCATCGACGGCTGGGCCGACGACACGCACCTCGCTGCAGGCTGAGGCGCGCGCCGCGCCGCGGCCGCGCTCACCGCATCGGCCGCGCCACCACCATCACCCAGTAGTGCCCGAGCCGGCTGCCCGGGAAGTGGCGCCCCACCACCGCCACGTGGCGGTAGCGCGGCCCCATCAGCGTGCGGCAGTGCGAGGGGCTGCGCAGCCACAGGCGCAGCGTGTCGGCCGCGCCGCGGTAACCGCCGGCGACGTTTTCGGCCACCCCGCCCCAGACGTAGCCGTGGCGCCACACCCGGGCCCCCACCGAGCTGCCGTCGCTGCCGATGTGGGTGAGCGCCGCGAGCGCGGCGACGTCCTGCACGTGGTCGGCGGCGGCCTGCTCCATCGCCGCGTGCCACTGCAGCGGCGGCGCTGGCGGCATGGTCTCGTCGCCGCAGGTGGCGCCGGCGGCGCGCTGGGCATTCACCAGCGCCAGCACCTCGGTGGGCTCGGCCAGACTGTCGCCCAGCGCGGCGCCGGCCGGCGCGGCCGCCAGCGCACCCCACAGCACCAGCGGGGCCAGCCAGGGGGCGGCACGGGACCGGGTTTGGGGTTGAAGCGGACGCAGATGTTTCATGATGTATCCGCGCAGCATAGCCCGCGGCGCGGCTCTGCGCCACCCTCTGCTTGCGGCCCGGCCGGCGGCGGGCTCAGGCCCGTGGATGAATCCGGCGCGCCCGAGCGGGCGCTCCAGGCGGTGTCGATCCAGGCGCAAAGCACAGCCGTAGCTCGGCCTACGACGAACTTTTGCAACCACGATCGGTGCCGCCTGGGGCGCTCGGGCGGGTGGGTCGGATTTGTTCACAGGCCCTCAGGGCCAGCGCAATGCCGCCAGGTCGTTGACCAGCAGCGGCATGTCTTTCCACAGCCCCTGCAGGCGCGCGTCGGCCACCGTCAGCCAGGTCGGCTGGTAGAGGTAGACCGAGATCACGTCCCTGGCCACCAGGCGCTGCGCGTCGGCCATCAGCCGGTGGCGGCCTGCGGCCTCGGGCGTGCTCTGAATCTTCGCCCACAGCGTGTTGAACGCGGCCGATTCGTAGCCCCAGTAGTAGTTCGGCCGCGCGAAGTTGCCGAAGTCCAGCGGCTCGACGTGGCTGATGACCGTCAGGTCGTAGGCCTTCTGGCCGTAGACGCCGGAAAGCCATTGCGCCCATTCGACGTTCTCGATCTTCGCGGTGATGCCCACCTGCGCCAGCATGGCCGCGATGACCTCACCACCCTGGCGCGCGTAAGGCGTGGGCGGCAGCTTCATCGTCAGCTGCAGCGGCAGCGTGAAGCCGAGTTCCTTGCCGGCCTGGTGCAGCAGTGCACGCGCCTTGGCCGGGTCGTAGGGGTTGATGCCGGTGGTGTCGACGTAACCCGGCGCGCCCGGCACGTAATAGCTGCCGATGGGCACGCCGTAACCGTCGGCAGCGCCCTCGATGACCGCCTTGCGGTCGATGGCGGCGGCGATGGCGCGGCGCACACGCACGTCGTCGAGCGGCTTTCGCTTGTGGTTCAGCGCCAGGATGGTCTTGGCGCGGCTACCGCCCACCAGCACCTGGAACTTCCGGTTGCCCTCGAAGGCCTTGAGGCTGCGCGCGGCCGAGACGCGCGGGAAGGCGTCAACGTCGCCCGCCAGCAGCGCCGCCACCTGCGCTGCGGGGTCGCTGATGAAACGCAGCGTCACGCGCCGCAGCTTCACGTTGCGTGCGTCTCGGTGAACGTCCCAGCGCACCAGCGTCACCGCCGAGCCGCGAGCCCAGTTCTCGAGCCGGTAGGGGCCGGTGCCCACCGGTTTTGTCGCGTTGCCGGCGGCGCTCTTGGGCTCGACGATGACGGCCGTGGCCTGCCCGAGTTGGAACAGCAGGTCGGGGTTGCCGTTCTTCAGCGCCAGCACCACGGTGTGGCCATCGGGCGTGGTGACGCTTTCGATGTTGGCGAAGGTGGCGCGGTCCTTGTTGGGGCTGGTGGCGGCGGCGGCGCGCTCGAAGCTGAACTTCACCGCCGCGGCGTCGAAGGGCTCGCCGTTGTGGAAGCTCACGCCGCGCCGCAGCTTGAAGGTCCAGCTGCGCAGGTCGGGTGAAACGGTCCAGCGTTCGGCCAGCAGCGGCTTCGTGCCGCCGTCGGGGCCGATCCTGGTCAGCGTCTCGAAAACGTTGTAGAGCGTGATCTCGGCGATGGCCGAAGCGGCGCCGGCCGTCGGGTCCAGGCCCGGCGGCTCCAGCGTCATGCCGATCACCGCCGTGTCCTTCTTCGACTGCGCCAGCGCCGCGGGCGCAGCCACCGCACACAGCGCCGCCAGCAGCAGGGCCGCTGCCGTGCGCCGCGCCCGGGCCGCGGTCACGCCAGGTGGCGCCTGAAGAAGGCCAGCGTGCGCTCCCAGGCCAGCTTGGCCGCCGCGGCGTCGAAACGTGGCGTGGTGTCGTTGTTGAAGCCGTGCTGGGTGTTGGGGTAGATGTGCGCCTCGTAGCGCTTGCCCGCCGCCTTCAGCGCCGCTTCGTAGGCCGGCCAGGCGGCGTTGATGCGCTCATCGTCGCTGGCGTAGTGAATGAGCAGCGGCGCGCTGATCTTCGGCACGTCGGCCGCCGGCGGCTGGCCGCCGTAGAAGGGCACTGCCGCAGCCAGCTCGGGCAGCTGCGTGGCCAGGTAGTTGGCCATGCCGCCGCCGTAGCAGAAGCCGACGACACCGACCTTGCCGGTGCTTTCGGACAGCGTGCGCAGCGCGCGCGCCGCGGCCACGAAGTCGGCGCGGGCCTTGGCCTGGTCGACCATGGCAAAGGCGGCGCGGGCGTCGTCCTCGTTGCCTGGGTAGCCACCGTAGCTGGCCAGCGCGTCGGGTGCAAAGGCAACGAACCCGTCCACCGCCAGGCGGCGTGTGATGTCCTCGATGTGCGGGTTGAGGCCGCGGTTCTCGTGCACCACCAGCACCGCAGGCAGCTTGCCTGCCGGCTGCATGGGCCGCGCCAGCAGGCCGTGCACCGTGCCGTGGCCCTGCGGTGAATCGAAGCTGGCGCGGCGCGTGGCGATGCGCGGGTCGGTCGGCGCCACCACCTGGGCGGCGGCGAACTGCGGGCTCAGCGCCGCCAGCAGCGCCGCGGCAGCGGCCGGGCTGCCGGCAAAGCGGCCGGCCTGGTCGAGGAAACCGCGGCGGCTGAGGTCGCCGTGCACGTAACGGTCGAAGAGCTGCAGCACTTCGGGCTGAAAGTCCTGGGCGGTGAGTCGTGTCATGGAGGCTCCTGGTCAGGGGATCCGCAGCACCCGCAGATCGGCGGGCCCGGCAGAGGCGGATGGTAGCGGCGGGCACAAGGGCTGCTCCGCGTGGGGACGCACCGCATGGGGCCGTCGGCGTGGCCGCGGCGCGCTTCAGCCGGCCGCGGGCAGCTCGAGCACTTCGCCTTCGACGAGCACCTGCCGCAGCTGCAGCGTGGGCGCGTGCATCACCGCCACGTCGGCCCAGCCACCCGCGACGAGCCGCCCGCGGTCTTCGAGGCCCAGATACAACGCGGCGTGTGTGCTGCAGCGCGCCGCTGACTCGGCCAGTGGCAGGCCGATGGCCACCAGGTTGCGCAGCGCCTGGTCCATGGTCAGCGTGCTGCCGGCCAGCGTGCCGTCGGCCAGGCGCACGCCGCCCAGGCACTTGCTGACGGTCTGGCGTCCGAGGCGGTAGTCGCCGTCGGGCATGCCGGCGGCGGCGGTCGCGTCGGTGACGCAGAACAGGCCCGGTATCGCGCGCAGCGCGGCGCGGATGGCGCCCGGGTGCACGTGCAGCAGGTCGGGAATGATCTCGGCATGACGGCCGTGCGCCAGCGCCGCGCCGGCCACACCGGGGGCGCGGTGGTGCAGTGCGCTCATCGCGTTGAACAGGTGTGTGAAACCGCTGGCGCCGTGCTCCAGCGCTTGCAGCGCCTGCTCGTAGCTGGCCGCGCTGTGGCCGATCTGCACGCGCATGCCGGCGCCCACCAGCGCCGGAATCAGCGCCAGGTTGCCCGCCACCTCGGGCGCCATCGTCACCAGACGGATCGGCGCGATGGCGTGCAGCGCCAGGATCTCGGCCAGCGCGGGCGGCCGCGCGTAGGCCGGCTGCGCGCCGAGCTTGTCGGGGCTGATGTACGGACCTTCGAGGTGCACACCCAGCACCCGCGCCGTGCCGCGCGCGCGTTCGTCGACGCGCGGCGCGATGGCGCGCAGCGCGGCCTCGATCTCGGCCAGCGGTGCCGTCATCGTCGTCGCCAGCAGCGCCGTCGTGCCGTGACGCAAGTGCTGGCGCGCCAGCGTTGTCACGGCGGCGCCGCCGTCCATGGTGTCGGCGCCGCCGCCGCCGTGCACGTGCAGGTCGACAAAACCGGGCAGCAGCAGCGGCGTGTGCGGGTCGGCGCGCACAGTGGTTTCGTCCACCGGCGTGCCGTGGATGCGCACGATGCGGCCCGCCACGTGTTCGAGCGTGCCGCGTACGAAGCCGGCGGGCGTGAGGATGTGGCCGTCGATCTTCATGGCACGTGCGGGGCCCCGGTTGCGGCCGCGGCCAGCGCCGCGCGCACCAGCAGCAACGCGCCCTCGGCGCTGTCGCCCACGGGCGCCAGCACACGTTCGCGCAGCGCCGGCGGCCACAGCGCGGCCAGGCGCACACCGACACTGCCGCTGGCCACCACCGGCAGCGGCGGCTCGTTTTGCTGCAGCGCGTCGACCAGACGCGCCAGTTCGTCGGCGGCGGCCTGCAGCAGCGCCTGCGCGGTGTTGTCGCCACGCTCGGCCTCGACGAAGACCAATGGCGCCAGTTGCGCGTACTGCGGTGCGCCGGCCTGCGCGCACCAGGCGAGCAAAGCCGCGGCGGTGCGGCCGACAGCGTCGAAAAGCGCCTTCGACAAGGCGCTCGGCGCCGCGCGGCCGTCGAGCACGGCCATCGTGTGCTGCATCGCGCGCAGTCCGAGCCAAGCGCCGCTGCCTTCGTCGCCGACCGGGAAACCCCAGCCGCCGGCCTGCGCCGTGCGGCCGTCGGCGTAACGGGCGGCGGCCACGCTGCCGGTGCCGGCCGCCACCACGAGGCCCGGCCCGCCACCGTGGGCGCCCAGCAGCTGGGTCACGCCGTCGTTTTCGAGCACGCACAGAGCGTAGCCGGGGTCGGCGCGCAGGAAGGCCTCACGCTGCGCCGCAACGCCGGCACCGGCCAGGCCGAGGCCGAGTGCGACGTGCGCCGGCGGCGCCGGTGCCAGGCCGGCCGCCACGAAGGCGGCATCCAGCGCCTGCATCACGTGGCGCCAGGCCTGCACCACACCCTGGCCCAGGCCCGAGGGCCCGGCTTCACCCTGCCCCAGCAGCGTGCCGGCGCGGTCCTGCAGGCGGGCGCGGGTGCCGGTGCCGCCACCGTCGACACCGGCCACGAAGCGGACCGTGGGCAACGTGGCGGTCGATGCAGGCGTGGCGGCGAAGGTCAAAACGGGATGTCGTCGTCCATGTCGTCGAAGCCGGTGCTCGACTTCGTCGGCGCGGGCCTGGCCGCCGGCGCGCTACGGGCCGGCGGAGCGCTGCGCGGCGCCGGGGCGCGGGCCTCGCCCATCTCCTCGCCGCCCGTGCCGCCGCCTGCACCGGCGCCACCGCTGCCGCCTTCGCGGCTGCCCAGCAGCTGCATCTCGGTGGCGACGATCTCGGTGGTGTACTTCTCGGCGCCGTCCTTGTCGGTGTACTTGCGCGTCTTCAGGCGGCCCTCGATGTAGACCGGGCGGCCCTTTTTCAGGTATTCACCGGCGATCTCGGCCAGGCGGTCGAACAGCGCCACGCGGTGCCATTCGGTCTCTTCCTGGCGCTCGCCGCTGGTCTTGTCCTTCCACTGCCGGCTGGTGGCCACGGTGATGTTGCAGATCGCCGAGCCGCTGGGCATGTAGCGCACCTCGGGGTCCTTGCCGAGGTTGCCGACGATGATGACTTTGTTGACTGAGGCCATGGGCTGCTCCGGCTGCTGCGGTGGGGTGTGGAATGGCCGCCATTATCGCGCCGCGGTCGATTCTGGCGATCCCGCGCAAGGGTTCGTGCGAAGGGGGGCCCCCGGCGGTGGGGCGGCCGGCCCGAGCCCCTGGCTTACGATCGGCGCCACCATGTCTGCCGTGCTGTCCACCCCTGCCACCATTCCCGCCGCCACCCCTGGCACCACGCCGCAGGGTGTGCTGCACGAGGTCTTCGGCTACCCGGAATTCCGCGGCGCGCAACAAGAGATCGTCGAGCACGTCGTGGCCGGCGGCGACGCCCTGGTGCTGATGCCCACCGGCGGCGGCAAGAGCCTGTGTTACCAGGTGCCGGCCATCGTGCGCCACCGCGCAGGGCTGGGCGTGGCGGTGGTCGTCAGCCCGCTGATCGCGTTGATGCACGACCAGGTCGGCGCGCTGGATGAATTGGGCGTGCCCGCCGCCTTCCTGAATTCGTCGCTCGACGGCGACGAAGCGCGGCGTGTCGAGCGCGACCTGCTCAGCGGCAGGCTGGTGCTGCTGTACGCGGCGCCCGAGCGCATCCTGACGCCGCGTTTCATGGCCATGATGCAGAGCCTGCACGAGCGTGGGTTGCTGAGCCTGTTCGCCATCGACGAAGCGCATTGCGTGAGCCAGTGGGGCCACGACTTCCGCGAGGAATACCTCGGCCTTTCTGCGCTGCACGAGACCTTCCCCGGCGTGCCGCGGCTGGCGCTCACCGCCACCGCCGACGACCACACCCGCGCCGACATCATCCAGCGCCTGCAGCTCGAAGCCGCGCGCCTCTTCGTCGCCAGCTTCGACCGCCCGAACATCCGCTACACGATCGTCGAGAAGGACGACCCACGCAAGCAACTGCTGCGTTTCATCCGCGACGAACACGATGGCGAAGCCGGCATCGTCTACTGCCAGAGCCGCAAGCGGGTCGACGAAACCGCCACCTGGCTGGCCGCCGAGGGGCTGAACGCGCTGCCCTACCACGCGGGGCTCGACGCCGACGTGCGCCGCCGCCACCAGGACCGCTTCCTGCGCGAGGACGCCGTGGTGATGGTGGCCACCATCGCCTTCGGCATGGGCATCGACAAGCCCGACGTGCGCTTCGTGGCCCACCTCGACCTGCCCAAGAACATCGAGAGCTACTACCAGGAGACCGGCCGCGCCGGCCGCGACGGGCTGCCCGCCGACGCCTGGATGACCTATGGCCTGGCGGACGTCGTCAACCAGCGCCGCATGATCGACGACAGCGAGGCCGGCGAGGACTTCAAGCGACTGCAGCGCGGCAAGCTCGACGCGCTGCTGGCGCTGAGCGAAGCGCACGACTGCCGGCGCGTGCGCCTGCTGGCCTATTTCGGCCAGGACGCCGGTGCGGAACCAGGTTCCCTGGGCCGCACCGAGCCCCCTCGGGGGGTGGCGAGCGCAGCGAGCCCGGGGGCCCGTTACCGTTGCGGGAATTGCGACAACTGCCTGCATGCGCCGGCCACCTGGGACGCGACGGAGGCCGCGCGGAAAGCACTCAGCTGCATCTACCGTTTCCGCCAGGCCGGCGGCCAGCGCTACGGCGCCGGTCACCTGATCGACGTGCTGCGCGGCAAGGTCACCGACAAGGTGACCGATCGCGGGCACGAGCGCCTGTCCACTTTCGGCATCGGCGCCGACGTGAGCGAAGTGCAGTGGCGGCTGGTGCTGCGCCAGCTCGTCGCGCTGGGCCACGTGCACGCCGAAGGCGAGTTCAACACGCTGGGCTTGAGCGACAGCGCGCGCGAGGTGCTGCGCGGCGAGGTGCCGGTGCGCCTGCGTGTGCCGGCCGACGTGAAGTCACGCGGCAAGACCACGCGCGGCGCACGCACGGCCAGCGGCAAGCCACGCGACGCCGGCAAGCCGGCCTCGCTGCCGATGCCGCTGAACGCCGCCGCCACCGAACGCTTCGCGGCGCTGAAGGCCTGGCGCGCCGAGGTCGCGCGGGAACACAACCTGCCGGCCTACGTCGTCTTCCACGACGCTTCGCTGGCAGAGATGGCGCGCGAGCAGCCGACGACGCTGGACGCGCTGTCCGGCGTCACCGGCGTGGGCGCGAAGAAACTCGAGGCCTACGGCACCGAGATCCTGCGCGTGCTCGCAGGTTGAAGCGCACGGCCCGAAGCGCACAGCCCGAAGCGCAGGCGCGCCCGTTGCTATTTCACGGCACGCGGTTCAAGGACCGCCGCAGCCGGCCGAAGCGCCCGCGCGAGGGCCGGTGGCACACCCTGCCGCGGGCATACTCATCGCACTCAATCCAGCATCGGCAATCCCCTGTATTTGGGGGGCAGCAGCCCGTACACGCGAGGAGCGCTCGGCTTTGGCGCAGCAGCCCGAACACACCACCCCGTCGTCGATGTCCGATGCCAGCCAGCGCCCGGCCGCGCAGAGCATGGCGGCGGCGTCTGCATGATTCGCCCGCCGACCAGGCACACACGTGCCGAAACACACGAGCTCCCGCCCCCGCGCGCAGACCGGGTGAGCGCGGTGCTTGACAAACAACTGCTCTCCAGCTTCGCGCGCGCAGAACTCGCCGCGCTTCATGCAGCCGCCTGGCCGCATGCCCCCGACGGCATGACAAGCGGCGTGAGGCCCGACATCACGCCCGCCAGCCCGCAGGGCACCCAGGTCACGACCCTCTTCGACGCCTTGCCGGTGGCCAGCCTGCGTGTGGCGGCCGATGGCACGGTGCGCCAGTTCAACGCCGCCGCGGCGCGGCTGCTGGGCCTGCCGGCGTCTGGCGCCGCGCCGCTGCCCCTGCACCGACTGCTGGACGGCAACGACCTGCCGGGCCGCGTCGATGAAGCTCTGCGCGCGGCGCGGGCCTGCGGCACGCAGCTGCTGGCGCCGGTCGGCTTCATCGGCGTCGGCGGGCGCCGCGGCAGCGGCGAACTGCACCTGGCCTGGTTGCCCGATGGCGCCGACGGCAGCGCCGCCCCTTTTGTCTGCACGCTCGTCGACCGCAGCGCCCACCTGCGCGACCTGCATGCGCTGGAGACCGCGGCCGAGACGCTGCGCCAGCGCGAGGCCTTCCTGGCCGAATCGGCGCGGCTCGCGCGTGTCGGCGGCTGGGAGCTGACGCTGTGGCCGCGTGCGCTGCGCTGGTCGGCGCAGCTGCGCACGCTGCTCGAACTGCCGCCGCATGTGCCGGCGTCGCTGGACTCCACGCTGGCCTGCTGCGCTCCGCACGACCGCGCGGCCCTCGCTGGCGCCATCGCCGGCGCCGAGCTCGGGCGCAACTTCGAGCTCGAGCTCGACATGCGCAGCGCCAGCGGCCGCACGCTGCGAATGCTGGCGGTGGGCTCGGCCGAGATCGCGGGCGGCAGCGTGGTGCGCGTCAGCGGCGCACTGCAGGACATCAGCTCTCAGCACCAGGTGCGGCGTGAGCTGGGTGTGCTGACCGAGCGCCTGGCCATCGCCAACGAGGCCGGCGGCATCGGCGTCTGGGACTGGGACCTCGCCGAAGGCCGGCTCTGCTTCGACGCCCGGCTGTGCGAGATGCTGGGGGTGCCGGACGCGCCGGGGGCGCCCGCCGGCACGCTGGCCGAGGCGCTGCGGCCCCACCTCCAGGCCCACGAACACGCGCACCTGCAGGCCGCGCTGGACGCCGCGCTGCAGCACCTCGAACCGCTCAATGTCGAGCTGCAGCGCCGGCCCGCCGAAGGCGACGCCACCGCCGCCGGCACGGGCGACCGCTGGCTGCACGTCACCGGCCGCGCCCACGCGGACGCGCAGGGCCGCGTCGTGCGGTTGATCGGCTGCGCCTGGGACAGCAGCCGCGAGCACGAGGCGCTGCGACTGCTGGCCGCCAAGGAGGCTGCCGAGAGCGCCAACCAGGCCAAGAGCGCCTTCCTATCGCGCATGAGCCACGAGCTGCGCACGCCGCTGAACGCCATCCTCGGTTTTTCGCAGCTGATGCGCCTGGAAGCCGACAGCGGCGACCTGGTGCTCAAGCCGCACCGCGTGATGCTCATCGAAGGCGCCGCGCGCCACCTGCTCGACCTCGTCAACGAGGTGCTCGACGTCTCGCGCATCGAGGCCGGGCGGGTCGACGTGAAGCTGGCCTCGGTCGACCTGCGGCGTGTCGTCGCCGAGTCGCTGCCCATGGTGCAGGGCCTGGCCGACCACAACGGCATCACGCTGGCCGACCACGCCGCCGCGGGCGCGCCCTGCTGGGTGCTGGGCGACCGGCTGCGGCTGAAGGAGGTGGTGATCAACCTCGTCTCGAATGCCGTCAAATACAACCGGCCCGGTGGGCGTGTCGACATCACGGCCACGGCCTCGGCCGCGGGCATCGAGCTGGCGGTGGCCGACACCGGCCACGGGCTCGACGCACACCAGCTCGCGGGCCTGTTCCAGCCCTTCAACCGCGTCGGCGCCGAGGCCTCGGGCGTCGAAGGTTCGGGCATGGGCCTGTTCGTCAGCCGGCGCTTCGTCGAGCTGATGGGCGGGCACATTGATGTCGAAAGCCAGGTCGGCCAGGGCAGCACCGTGCGCGTGCGGCTGAAGGCGCCCGAGACGTCCTGAGGCAGCGGGTTGGCGGGCCCCTGCGCAAGCGGGGTGGCGTCGTTATCATGGCCGGTTGCCCTGCGCCCCCACCATGCCCCTGCCGAACGACGTTCCGAAACCGCCCCGCGTACCCTTTCAGGAAGCCCGCACGCTTCGTGTGCCGTACCAGGAGGCCCGAACCCTGCGGGTCCGGGGTGCACGCACGCACAATCTGAAGAACATCGACGTCGACATCCCCAAGCACGCGCTGGTGGTGATCACGGGCTTGAGTGGCAGCGGCAAGAGCAGCCTGGCCTTCGACACGCTCTACGCCGAAGGTCAGCGGCGCTACGTGGAAAGCCTCAGCGCCTACGCGCGGCAGTTCCTGCAGCTGATGGACAAGCCCGACGTCGACGTCATCGAGGGCCTGAGCCCGGCCATCAGCATCGAGCAGAAGGCCACCAGCCACAACCCGCGCAGCACGGTCGGCACCATCACCGAGATCCACGACTACCTGCGCCTGCTGTATGCGCGCGCCGGCACGCCCTACTGCCCCGACCACGGCCTGCCCCTGCAGGCGCAGAGCGTGAGCCAGATGGTCGACGCCGTGCTGGCGCTGCCCGAGGACACGAAGCTGATGATCCTGGCGCCCGTGGTGCGCGACCGCAAGGGTGAGTTCGAGGACCTCTTCGCCGACATGCAGGCGCGCGGCTACGTGCGCTTCCGCGTCGGCAGCGACGGCCAGCCCGGCGCGGTGCTGGAGGCCGAGGCGCTGCCGAAGCTGAAGAAGGCCGAGAAACACGACATCGACGTCGTCATCGACCGCCTGCGAAGCAAGCCCGACGTCAAGCAGCGCCTGGCCGAAAGCTTCGAAGCTTCGCTGCGCATCGCCGACGGCCGCGCCATCGCGCTGGAAATGGACAATGGCCGGGAACATCTGTTCAGCAGCAAGTTCGGCTGCCCGGTGTGCAGCTACTCGCTGAGCGAACTGGAGCCGCGCCTCTTCTCCTTCAACAGCCCGGTGGGCGCCTGCCCGGCCTGCGACGGCCTGGGCCAGGTGACGGCGATGGATCCCGAGCGTGTGGTCGCCTTCCCGTCGCTCAGCCTGGCCGCCGGCGCCGTAAAGGGCTGGGACCGCCGCAATGCCTACACGCACACGCTGCTGGAGAGCGTGGCCAAACACTACGGCTTCGACATCGAGACCAACTTCGAGGACCTGCCCGACAGCGCACGCCAGTTGCTGCTGTTCGGCAGCGGCGAAACCAACATCGAGTTCACCTACGAAGCCGAGGGCGTGGGCAAGGGCGGCCGCGGCAAGGCGCGTGCGGTGAAACGCAGCCATCCCTTCGAAGGCATCATCCCGAACTTCGAGCGCCGCTTCCGCGAGACCGACTCGGTGGCCGTGCGCGAGGAACTGGCGCGCTACCAGGCCGCCAAGGCCTGCCCGCAATGCGAGGGTTCGCGCCTGCGCCGCGAGGCGCGCCATGTCTTCCTGCAGCATGCCGACGGCGTCAAGGGCCCGCCGATCTACGCCGTCGAGCACGCCACGCTGGCCGCTGCGCTGGCCACCTTCGACAGCCTGAAGCTGCCCGGCGCGAAAGGCGAGATCGCCGAGAAGATCGTGCGCGAGATCCGCAGCCGGCTGCGTTTCCTGAACGACGTCGGCCTGAGCTACCTCAGCCTCGAGCGCGGCGCCGACACGCTGAGCGGCGGCGAGTCGCAGCGCATCCGGCTGGCCAGCCAGATCGGCAGCGGCCTCTCTGGCGTGATGTATGTGCTGGACGAACCCAGCATCGGCCTGCACCAGCGCGACAACGAACGGCTCATCGGCACGCTGATGCACCTGCGCGACCTGGGCAACAGCGTGCTGGTGGTGGAGCACGACGAGGACATGATCCGCGCCGCCGACCACGTGGTCGACATGGGCCCGGGCGCCGGCGTGCACGGCGGCCGCGTGATGGCGCAGGGCACGCCGCAGGAGGTGGCCGACAACCCCGATTCACTGACCGGCCAGTACCTGGCGCGTGTGCTGCGCATCGAGGTACCGAAGAAGCGCCGCCCGGCACGCGGTTTCGGCGCCGCGCCGTTTTCGCTGAGCATCGTCGGCGCGCGCGGCAACAACCTGAGCGGGCCCGACGGCCAGGGCGTCAACGTCGACATCCCGGTCGGCCTGCTGACCTGCGTGACGGGTGTCAGCGGCAGCGGCAAGAGCACGCTGATCAACGACACGCTCTACACCGCGGTGGCGCGCAAGCTCTACCAGGCGCATGCCGAGCCGGCGCCGCACGACCGCATCGAGGGCCTGGACCATTTCGACAAGGTCATCAACGTCGACCAGAGCCCCATCGGCCGCACGCCGCGCAGCAACCCGGCCACCTACACCGGCCTCTTCACGCCCATCCGCGAGATGTTCGCCGAGGTGCCGGCGGCGCGTGAACGCGGCTACGGCGCGGGCCGCTTCAGCTTCAACGTCAGCGCCAGTTCGGGCGGCGGGCGCTGCGAGGCCTGCGAGGGCGACGGCGTCATCAAGGTCGAGATGCACTTCCTGCCCGACATGTACGTGCCTTGCGACGTCTGCCATGGCGCACGCTACAACCGCGAGACGCTGGAGATCCTCTACAAGGGCAAGAACATCACCCAGGTGCTGGGGCTGACAGTGGAGGACGCGCACGCCTTCTTCAGTGCGGTGCCCAACATCGCGCGCAAGCTGCAGACGCTGCTGGACGTGGGCCTGGGCTACATCCGCCTGGGGCAGGCCGCGACGACGCTCTCGGGCGGCGAGGCGCAGCGCGTCAAGCTGGCGCTGGAACTCAGCAAACGCGACACCGGCCGAACTTTGTACATATTGGATGAGCCCACCACCGGCTTGCACTTCCACGACGTCGGCCTGCTGCTGAAGGTGCTGCACCAGTTGCGCGACGCCGGCAACACCATCGTCGTCATCGAGCACAACCTCGACGTCATCAAGACCGCCGACTGGCTGATCGACATGGGCCCCGAAGGCGGCGCCGGCGGCGGGCGCGTGGTGGTGTGCGGCACGCCGGAGGAGGTGGCGGCGCACGAGAGCAGCCACACGGGGCGCTTCCTGAAGGCGCTGCTGGCGGAGTGAACGAGCGCCGCGGTGGCATTGCGGTGGCCGGCGCAGGCTACGGCTGCCGCCAGTCGTCGCCCGGCATGATGCGTTTCATGAATTCGTCGAACAGCGGCACAGTGAAGGCCGTGTCGCCGTGGCTGGGGCTCCAGACCATGCCCTTGTCGATGAGCTGAGAACGCGTCGGCCCCAGCGAGGTGACCTTGCGCTGCAGCTGCTCTGCGATGTCGCCAGACCTGTGCGGGCCCGCCCCCAATTCCGCCATCGCTCGCAGGTAGCGCTTTTCTGCCGGGGTCAGGCGGTCGAAGCGTACGCGGAAGAAGCTGTCGTCCAGGGCGGCAATGGCGCTGGCACCAGCGGCTTCCACGTCCTGCTTCCGAATGGGCGTGGAGGCCGCGGCGTCCCAGGCATGTTTGCCCCATTCCTGCAGGAAGTAGGGGTGGCCCTGAGTCTTCTGGACGATGGCGCCCACGGCTGCATCGGCGAAGTCCACGCCCTGCTCCTTCGCGGGCTTGGCGATGGCCAGCCTCGCGGCCGCGGCGTTCAGCGGGCCGACCTGCGGAAAGTCGAACAACCTTTCGGCATAGGACTTGGCACGGCCCATGCGCCCAGGCAGCTGCGGCAGGCCGGCACCCACCAGCGACACCGGCAGACGCCGCTGCCCGCAGCGGTGCAGCGCGGTGATCAGTGCGGCAAGCTCGTCTTCACGTACGTACTGCAGCTCGTCGATGAACATCACCAGCGCGGTGCCCGCGGCCTTGGCCGCTTCGCCCACCGTTTCCAGCAGGGCCTGCAGGTCGTGTTCCAGGTCGCCGTTGTCGGCAAGGCCAGGCTCCGGGTCGAAGTCCAGGCCGACCTCGATGTCGTCGTACTTCAGCTTCAGCGACTTCGCGAAGCCCGCGAGCGCGCGCAAGGCCCGCTGGGCGAGTGCCTTGGCTGCCTGCTGCCGGCTCAAGCGCAGCAGCGCCTGGCGCAACTGCGGCGCCAGCAGCGCGGGCAGCGAACGCCCTTCCGGCGCCTCGATACGCAAGGTGTGGATGCCCGAAGTCTCGGCATCGTCACGCATCCGGTCCAACAGCACGGTCTTGCCCACCCCCCGCAGGCCAACCATCAGCAGGCTCTTCGCGGGCAGACCCAGTCGAAGGCGTTCGATGCCCACCCGCACCTGCTCACGCAGATCGTCCCGGCCCGCCAGTTCAGGTGGCGGGGTGCCTGCGCCAGGCGCATAGGGGTTGCGGATCGGATCCATGCGGCGAACTCTATAGCGATATTAGTGAGTTTACAAGTTCACCATAAATCGCATAACTTCACTCAAAATGCAGGGTCCAAGGTCACCGCGGCCCGGCCCTCAAGGCCTCGACGATGCGCACCGTCTCCACGCTCACCCGCGCCACGCGCGCCAGCAGGTCGACCACACGTTCCTTGTGGTCCTTGAACCGGTAGGTGTCGAACTTCTCGCGGATGGTCGGGTCCTTGGGCCTCTTTTCCTTGTGCTGGTCGAGCACCCAGTCCAGCGCGCTGCGGTTGCCCAACCGGTAGGCCCAGGCCGCTGGTGGAATGCCGGCGAGCACCGTTTCGCTGTCCACCACGATGCGGCCGGCCTCGGGCTCGCTCTTCAGCATGCACTTCGGCGCCTGCGCCGCGGCGCGGGCCTTGGTGTCGGGTGTGTCGGTGCGCGTCAGCGGCCACGCTTCCACCGTTTCGTAGCCGATGTGCAGTTGCATCAGCTCGGCGCCCCAGGCAGCCCATTGTTCGAAGTGGGCCAGGGTGCTGCCGTAGAGCGGGATGCGCGGGAATTCGCGCTTCAGGTTCTGCGCGTACTTCTCGCGGTAGACCGGATCGTGCAGCACGGCGTAGACGTAATGGAAGATGGCTTCCTTGGTCAGCGCGGCGGGCTTGCGGCCCGGGCCGGGGTGGTAGTGCTGCTGGAACTGCTTGAGCGACCAGTCGGTGATGTTGTCGTGGCGCTCACCGTTCTCTGCGTAGCGGCAAAGCCCATACAACTGCGTGTCACCCATGTAGTGCCAGTCGCACACGCGGTCAGTTGCCAGCAGACGAAACGTTGCGGCCTTGCCGGGCGCGGACACCGCGATGGACGGGCTCTGTTGCGCAAGCCGTGCACCGAACAGGGCGAAGTGGTTGCGTGTGAGGCGGTCCGAGAACGTCGGGTCTGCGTAGTAGTCCAGGGCCAGAAATGGTCGGTACTGGGCCACGGCCAGGAACTCGGCGCTGGCCGCTGGCGCGGCGCTGCGCACGACGTTGTTGAGCAGCGCCTCGCTCCACTTGACGCGCTTGCTCATGCGCTCCAGCTTCAGTTCCGAGGTCTTCTGTCCGCGCCATTTCTGGTGTTCGACGTTGAACTCGTCGACGGCGAACCGCATCTTGTCGAGCAAGCGTGCAGATCCAAACTCGTAGACCCAATCGTCCCGCGCCGTGTTCACGCCATTGGTTGCGAGACCGAAGACTGAGCCCAGCTTGCCCGTTCGATCTGCCAGCGGAAGCAACTCGTCGAAGTCGTTGCTGGCGAGGTCCAGCCAATTGGCTTTCGCATCTGGCCGCAAGTCCTCGAACTGCAGCCCCGAAGCCCGCGCACTGCCCAACCAAGCCAGCTTCTCCTCCGCCGTCTCCATCTCCGGCCGCCGCGCATAAAACACCCTGCAACCCTTCTTGCCCGCGGCGCCCTGCCGCTTGACGAAGAAGCTGATGGCCACGCCGGTCTGGATGCCGAAGACGTTGTGTTTCGTG
>JBBRBW010000055.1:0-28366 GCA_038205425.1 Burkholderiales bacterium
GCTACATCGAGCATCGGCTGAAGTGCGCCGGCGCCAAGGGCAAGCCGACTTTCGAGCCCGCAGCCTATACCGGCATCTACGCGGCCACGGGCGGCATTCCGCGCCGCATCAACTCCGTTTGTGATCGCCTGCTGCTGGCCGGCTTCCTGAGCGGCCGCACGCTGCTCACGGCCGAAGATGTCGCCGAGGTGGTGCGCGAGTTCGAGCAGGAAAACCAGGTGCCGGCAAACGCCGCGCGTGTCGCGGTGTCGGCCGGCGCAGATCCCAGGATGCCCGGCGGCATGGCCGGGGCGGCCTTGGATGTCGATCTCAGCCACGTTCAGCTTGGCGCGGACGATGCCGAGGCGATGTCGCAACAGATCGCGTCCCTCACCGCCGACCAGCGCGGTGATCAACTGCAGCGCCTGGAACGCAGCCTGCTGCGGCTGGAGCGTACGAACCTGCAGATCCTGGCCATGTTCCAGAAGCTGGTGGACGCCAGCAAGAAGAAGCCCCCCGGCGAAGGCAATTGATGGCAACGAAGACGCTTGGCGGCCCGGTGATGTGCATCGTCGGCGCCCGCCCCAATTTCATGAAGATGGCGCCCATCCTGCGCGCGCTGGCGGCCCATGAACCGCCGCTGCCGGCGCTGCTGGTGCACACCGGCCAGCACTACGACGCCAGCATGAGCGACAAGCTCTTCGCCGACCTGCGCCTGCCCAGCCCCGACATCAACCTGGAAGTGGGCTCGGGCAGCCACGCCGTGCAGACGGCCGAGGTGATGAAGCGCTTCGAGCCGGCGCTGGACGAACACAAGCCGTCTTGCGTGTTGGTCGTGGGCGACGTCAATTCCACGCTGGCCTGCACGCTGGTGGCGGTGAAGAAGGGCATCCCTGTCGTTCACGTGGAAGCCGGTCTGCGCAGCTACGACCGCAAGATGCCCGAAGAGATCAACCGCGTGCTCACCGACCAGGTGGCCGACCGGCTCTACACCACCGAGCGCAGCGCCGAAGCCAACCTGGTGCGCGAAGGCGTGGACGCGTCGCGCGTGGCCTTCGTCGGCAACGTGATGATCGACTCACTGTTGTCCAACCGCGAACTGGCGCGCCCTGCCGCGGCCACACTGCGCGAGCATGGCATCGACCCGGCGCTGCTCGACCATCCGCGTGGCTACGGCGTGGTCACGCTGCACCGACCGTCGAACGTCGACAACGCGCAGACGCTCACCGCCCTGCTGGGCGTGCTGGCCGAGGTGTCGCAGCAACTGCCGCTGGTCTTTGCGCTGCACCCGCGCACGCGCGCCAACATCGACCGCTTCGGCCTGCAAGGCCTGCTGCAACCGCAGCGCATGGCCGTGCTGCCGCCGCAGGGCTACCTGGAGATGGTGGGCCTGATGCAGGGCGCCACCCTGGTGCTGACCGATTCCGGCGGCCTGCAGGAAGAGACCACCGCGCTGGGCGTGCCCTGCCTGACGCTGCGCGAGAACACCGAGCGGCCCATCACGGTGGAGCAGGGCACCAACACCATGGTCGGCAGCGACGTGCAGGCCATCCGCGAAGGTGTGGCCGCCATCCTGGCAGGCCGTGGCAAACGTGGGCGCGTCCCTGAAATGTGGGACGGGCGTGCAGCCGAGCGCATCGCCGCCGATTTGTACCGCTGGCTGGTGGCCGGCGCGCAGTGACAATCGCCGCCATGCTTGCGCCGTCCCTCAGCAACGCCCTCACCATCGACGTGGAAGACTACTTCCAGGTCTCGGCGTTTGCGCCCTACATCCGCCGCGACGAGTGGGACGCGCGTGAATGCCGCATCGAACGCAATGTCGACCGCATCCTGGCGCTGCTGGCCGAGCGCAAGGTCCACGCCACCTTCTTCACCCTGGGCTGGATTGCCGAGCGCTACCCGCAGTTGGTTCGCCGCATCGTCGCTAGCGGGCATGAACTGGCCAGCCACGGCTACGGCCACGAACGCGCCAGCGACCTGACGCTGGCCGCCTTCAACGCCGACATCACGCGTGCCAAGGGCATCCTGGAAGACCTGAGCGGGCAGGCCGTCACCGGCTACCGGGCGCCCAGCTTCTCCATCGGTACGCGCAACCTCTGGGCCTTCGACGCCCTGGTGAAGGCCGGCTACCAGTACAGCAGCAGCATCTACCCCATCCAGCACGACCATTACGGCATGCCCGACTCGCCGCGCTTCGCCTACCGCGTGGGCAACGGCCTGCTGGAGGTGCCTATCACCACGCTGCGTTTGTTCAACCGCAACCTTCCTTCCAGCGGTGGCGGCTGGTTCCGGCTGCTGCCGTATGCGCTTTCGCGCTGGATGATCGGCAAGGTGAACCGCGACGACGGCGAGCCGGCGGTTTTCTACTTCCACCCCTGGGAACTGGACTGCGAACAGCCACGCGTCGCAGGCATCGACGCCAAGACGCGCTTTCGCCACTACGTCAACATCCCGCGCATGGAATCGCGCCTGCAGAGCCTGCTGGGCGACTTCCGCTGGGGGCGCATGGACCAGATCTTCCTGGGCCGCGCCGAGCAGCCTGCCGCGCAGCCGGCCCTGGCGCCGGCCTGAAGCCCGCCATGACGAGCATCGAACGTCTTGCCGCGGGGGACGCTCGCAACGCCGCCCTGTGGGACGCGTTCGTGATGGCCTGCCCGCAGGCCACCTTCTTCCACCGCAGCGCGTGGCAGGCGGTGATGCGCGACGTCTTCCGCCACGACACGCATTTTCTATACGCGCAGGAGGCCGGCCGCATCACTGGCGTGCTGCCACTGGCGCACACCAAGAGCATGCTGTTTGGCAACGCCCTGACGAGCCTGCCGTTTGCCGTCTACGGCGGCGTGGCGGCCAACGACGAAGCCAGCGCGCAGGCGCTGGAAGCCGAGGCGCAGCGCCTGTCGCAGCAACTGGGCGTGGATCATCTGGAACTGCGCCAACTGCAGCGCAGCCACGAAGGCTGGCCTTGCCAGGATCTCTACGTCACCTTCCGCAAGGCCATCCTGCCCGAGGAAGAGGCCAACATGCTGGCCATCCCGCGCAAGCAGCGCGCGATGGTGCGCAAGGGCATCAAGAACGGGTTGCAGAGCGAGGTGGACGACAAGGTCGACCGTTTCTTCGCGCTCTATGCCGACAACGTTCACCGTCACGGCACCCCGGCATTGCCCAAGCGCTACTTCGAAGCACTGCAGCAGCACTTCGGCAGCGACTGCGAAGTACTCACCGTCACCGGGCCCGACGGCAAGCTGCTGTCCAGCGTGCTGAGTTTCTACTTCCGCGACGAAGTGCTGCCCTACTACGCCGGCGATGACGAGGCCGCGCGCGACCTGGCCGCCAACGACTTCAAGTACTGGGAACTGATGCGCCGTTCCTGCGCGCGCGGCCTGAAGGTCTTCGACTACGGCCGCAGCAAGCAGGGCACCGGGCCGTATGCGTTCAAGAAGAACTGGGGCTTCGAGCCGACGCCGTTGCACTATGAGTACCGGCTGTACAAGCGCGACGCGGTACCGCAGAACAACCCGGCGAATGCGAAGTACAAGCTGATGATCGAGACTTGGCGGCGGCTGCCGCTGGGGTTGGCGAACTGGCTGGGGCCGTTCGTGGTTCGTAGTCTGGGTTGACGAAGCATGTGCCCCATCCAACACCCCTTGCACCGTCGGGCCCATACCCGCCGTGCGGGCTTCGCCACATGAGTGCCGTGCTGAATCCACCCACGGCCGAGGCAACGCCATGGCGCCACGCTCTCGCCGCGCTGGGCTTGTTGCTGGTCGCGATCGTGCTGCTGTACCGCGACACGTTCGGCGCCATGGTCGCCATTTGGCTACGCTCCGACACCTTCGCCCACGCCATCCTCGTGCCACCCATCACGCTGTGGCTGGTCTGGCGCCGCCGCGAGGCGCTGGCGCTCTTCACGCCAAGGCCGCAGGCCTGGATGCTGCTGCCGATGGCGCTGGTGGCCGCGCTGTGGCTGCTCGGCGACCTGGCCGGTGTCAACGCGCTCACACAGTTCTGCGTCACGGCCCTGCTGGTTCTCGCCGTGCCGGCGGTGCTGGGGCTGCCCGTGGCGCGCGCGATCGCGTTCCCGCTCGGCTTTCTGTTCTTCATGGTGCCCTTCGGCGACTTCCTGCTGCCGCTGATGATGGAGGCCACAGCCGACTTCACGGTGGCCGCAGTGTCGATGTCCGGCGTTCCTGTCTACCGCGAAGGCCTGCACTTCGTCATCCCGTCGGGCTCGTGGTCGGTGGTCGAAGCCTGCAGCGGCGTGCGCTACCTCATCGCCTCGTTCATGGTCGGTACGCTCTTCGCCTACCTCAACTACAGCACGCTGAAGCGGCGTCTCTTGTTCTGCGTCGTGGCGGTCGCCGTGCCCGTGCTGGCCAACTGGCTGCGCGCCTACATGATCGTCATGCTGGGTCACCTGTCTGGCAATACGATCGCCGTCGGTGTCGACCATCTGATCTACGGCTGGGTCTTCTTCGGTGTGGTCATCATGCTGATGTTCATGATCGGATCGCGTTGGTCCGAGCCCGAGGCAGCAACGCAGGCGCCCGCGCCGCTACGCGCCGGGCGGGCCGAACCTGCGCCAGCGGCGACATGGACCCTGGCCTTGCTTGGAACAGTACTGCTGGCCGCACCCCAGGGTGCCGCCTGGCAACTGGCCCATCCGGCGCAGCAGTCGATCGTTGCGCTCACATTGCCCGAACTGCGTGGCGCGCCCCTAACTGCCACCCAGGTGCCACTGCTTTCACCCAGCTTCCGAGGTGCAGCGGCACAGGACAGCCGGACTTACCAGCAAGGCGATGCCGGCGTCACCGTGCATATCGCGTACTTCCGTCTACAGGGTTACGGCGCCAAGCTCGCCAGTTCGGAAAACGCCCTGGTGCGTTCAGACGACAAGAACTGGAACCAGGCGGCGTCTGGCCGTGTGCACGTGCCCGTGGCGGGCCAGCCGATGCCGATGCGCACGGCTGAAGTCCTCAGTGCGCGCAGCCTGAGCGCAACGGGTCGCCAGCGCATCGACGTGCGGCAGGTGTACTGGGTGGGCGGCCGCTACACGGTCAACGACCACTGGGCCGCCATGCTCGCTATCTACGGCCGGCTCACTGGCCAGGGCGACGATGCAGCGGTCATCACCTTCTACACCGAGGGCGAAGACGCCGCCGTCACGGGGGCGCGCCTGAGCGAGTTCGTGGGTGCCCACCTCACAAGCCTTGGGTCTGCGCTGGAAGCGACACGAAGGCAGCACTGATCCGGCCGCGTCGCCACAGTGCCACTCCAACCACTACCTTACGAGAGAGATCGATCGTCATGAGCACCGTTGCAGTCATCGGCCTGGGTTACGTCGGCCTGCCGCTGGTCGTCGAATTCGGCAAGCAGGTCCGCACCATCGGTTTCGACATCGCGCGTCAGAAGGTCGAGTCCTGCCAGCGGGGCAAAGACCCATCGCGCGAACTGGAAGACGCGCAACTCGCCGCCGCCAAGCACGCCGTCTACACCGACGACCCGGCGCTGTTGGCCGAAGCCGACATGATCATCGTGGCGGTGCCCACACCCGTCGACGAAGCCCATATCCCCGACTTCAGGCCGCTGATTGGTTCGTCCACCAGCGTCGGCAAACACATGAAAAAGGGCGTGACGGTGATCTACGAGTCGACCGTCTACCCCGGCGCCACCGAAGAGGTGTGCATACCGGTGCTGGAACGTGAATCAGGGCTGAAGTGGAAGCAGGACTTCTTCGTCGGCTACAGCCCCGAACGCATCAATCCCGGCGACAAGGAACACACCTTGACCAAGATCCTGAAGATCGTCAGCGGCGACAGCCCCGAGACGCTCGACAGGGTGGCCAAGCTGTACGAGAAGATCATCGTTCCCGGCGTGCACCGGGCCAGCAGCATCAAGGCCGCCGAGGCCGCCAAGGTCATCGAGAACACCCAGCGAGACCTGAACATCGCACTGATGAACGAGCTGGCCATCATCTTCGAGAAGATCGGTCTCGACACGACGGAGGTGCTAGAAGCCGCCGGCACGAAGTGGAACTTCCTGAAGTTCAAACCAGGACTTGTCGGTGGGCATTGCATCGGCGTCGATCCCTACTACCTGACCCACAAGGCCGACATGCTGGGCTATCACCCGCAGGTCATCCTGGCAGGGCGGCGCATCAACGACGGCATGGCCAAGTTCGTGGCCGAGCAGACCATCAAGCAGATGATCGCCTCGGGCAGCTACATCAAGGGCGCACGTGTCAACGTGCTGGGCTTGACTTTCAAGGAAGACTGCGGCGACCTGCGCAATTCCAAGGTCATCGACATCATCAGGGAACTGCGCGCCTACGGCGTGGAGGTCTTCGTGAGCGACCCACAGGCCGAAGCCGAAGAGGCGCTGCACGAATATGGTGTGGAGCTGGTGCCATGGGATGAGTTGCCGCGCGCCGACGCCATCGTGGCTGCCGTTGCCCACCGTGAATTCGCCGCGCTCTCGGTTGAGGATCTGGGCCGCAAGCTCGTGAAGGGCGGTGCTTTCATCGACGTGAAGGCGGCCTTCGATCCCAAGGCCTTGCGCGACGCCGGTATGCGGCTGTGGCGTCTGTGAAGGCGGGGCGCGCCTACTCTCGAAGCCTCGGGCCGCGGTGAATCTGTCTGCAGTAGTGGACGGGCGCCCGCTTGTGCTGCACGTCGTCTATCGCTTCGACACGGGTGGCCTCGAGAACGGAATCGTGAACCTCATCAATCACATGCCCGGCACTGCCTATCGACACACCGTGGTGGCACTGACAGAGGTCGTGCCGGCCTTCAGCCGACGAATCCAGCGCAACGACGTCACCTATGTCTCGTTGCACAAGCCGCCTGGGCATGGTCTGTGGATGTACCCGCGGCTGGTCAGGCTCTTCCGGCAGATGAAGCCAGCCATCGTCCACACGCGCAACCTTGCTGCGCTCGAGTGCCAGGTGCCCGCCTGGTTTGCGGGAGTACCGGTGCGCATACACGGCGAACATGGGCGCGACGTCGGCGACCTCGACGGCACCAGCCGAAAATACCGTTGGTTGCGCCGTTGTTACCGGCCCTTCGTGCACCACTACATCGCTTTGTCGCGTGACCTCGCAGCCTATCTCTCGCAGTGGGTCGGCCTGCCGGCGAGTCGAGTCACGCTGGCCTGCAATGGTGTCGATACCAAACGCTTCCATCCTGCCGCCCCCGGCCCACAGGCCATTGCCGGGTGCCCGTTTGCGGCGCCTGCCCATTGGCTGGTGGGTACCGTCGGTCGCATGCAGACGGTGAAGAACCAGGTCCTGCTGGCGCGTGCCTTCGTTCGCGCGTTCGAAATCGCGCCTGAACTTCGCGAGCGTCTGCGCCTCGTCATGGTCGGCGACGGCCCACTGCGCGCCGAGGCCGAGGCCGTCTTGTGCGCGGCTGGCGCAGAGAACCTGGCCTGGCTGCCGGGCGAGCGTGACGACGTGCCGGAAGTCATGCGCGGTCTGGATTGCTTCGTCCTGCCGTCGCTGGCGGAGGGCATCTCCAATACCATCCTGGAAGCCATGGCCTGCGGCTTGCCCGTGATCGCCACGGACGTTGGCGGCAACGCGGAACTGGTGCGTCATGACGTCACCGGCGAAATCGTTCGGGTGGCCGACGTCGAGGCCCTTGCCGCCAGCCTGGTGCGGCTCGCGCGCGATCCTGGACGGGCTGCATCCATGGGCCGGGCCGGGCGTGCCGATGCCGAGCAGAAGTTCAGCATGGAAGCCATGGTCGACATCTACAAAGGCGTTTACGACCGGCAGTTGGGCGCACTTCGCACCCGCAGGGCCTGAGACTCACCCATCATGTGCGGCATCACCGGCATCTTCGACACACGTTTCGACCGTCAGGTCGACCGCGCCGTGCTCGCGCGCATGAACGACGCCCAGTTCCACCGCGGCCCCGACGAAGGCAGCGTTCATCTGGAGCCGGGTCTGGGCTTCGGCCATCGGCGGCTGTCGATCATCGACGTCGCCACCGGTCAGCAGCCGCTGTTCAACGAGGACGGATCGGTGGTGGTGGTCTTCAACGGCGAGATCTACAACTACCAGACGCTGATCCCCGAGCTGCAGGCGCTGGGCCATGTGTTCCACACCAAGAGCGACACCGAAGTCATTGTTCACGCCTGGGAGGCCTGGGGCCCAGCCTGCGTGCAGCGGCTGCGGGGCATGTTCGCCTTCGCGCTGTGGGACCGCAACCGCAAGACGCTGTTCATGGCGCGCGACCGCCTCGGCGTCAAGCCCATGTTCTACGGCACGCTGGACGACGGCATGCTGCTCTTCGGCTCCGAGCTCAAGTCACTGCTAGCCTACACCGGCGCCGGTGGTGGTCTGAAGCGCGAGGTCGATCCGCTGGCCATCGAAGAGTACTTCGCGCTCGGCTACGTGGCCGAACCGCGCACGATCTTCCGTCAGGCGAAGAAGCTGCCGCCGGGGCACACGCTGCTGTGGCGCCGTGGTGAACCCGAACCCCAGCCGCAGCCCTTCTGGGATGTGCGCTTCACGCTCGACAACCCCATCAGCGCGGAAGACGCCTGCGTCGAACTGCGCGAACGCCTGCGCGAGTCTGTCCGCCTGCGCATGATCTCGGAAGTGCCGCTGGGCGCCTTTCTCTCGGGTGGCGTCGACAGCAGCGCCGTGGTGGCGGTGATGGCAGGTCTGCAGGACAGCCCGGTGCGCACCTGTTCCATCGGCTTCGACGACCCGCAATTCAACGAGTCGGCCTTCGCGCAGACGGTGGCCGACCGTTACCGAACCGACCACCACCTGGAAACGGTGGGCAGCGACGACTTCGATCTCGTCGACACCCTGGCGCACCTGTACGACGAGCCCTACGCCGACAGTTCAGCCATCCCTACCTACCGTGTTTGCCAACTCGCGCGCAAGCGCGTCACGGTGGCCTTGTCGGGCGACGGCGGCGACGAGACTTTTGGCGGCTACCGCCGCTACCGCATGCACCTGATGGAAGAGCGCCTTCGCGGTGCCCTGCCGGCCGGCCTGCGGCGCCCGCTGTTCGGCGCGCTCGGCCGCGTCTACCCCAAGGCCGACTGGGCGCCACGCATGTTTCGCGCCAAGACCACCTTCGAGGGCATGGCGCGCAGTTCGGTGGAGGCCTACTTCCACTCCGTCTCGATCCTGCGCGGGCCGCAACGTCGCCAGCTCTTCAGCCCGGCGCTGCGCAGCGCGCTAGGTGGCTACGACGCACAGCATGTCTTCGAGCGCCATGCCGCGAACGCCGGTACCGACGACCCCTTGGCCCTGATCCAGTACCTCGACCTCAAGACCTATCTGGTCGGCGACATCAACACCAAGGTCGACCGCGCCAGCATGGCCCACTCACTGGAAGTGCGCGAACCGCTGATGGACCACCCGCTGGTCGAGTGGCTGGCCACGCTGCCCTCGGGTCTGAAGGTGCGGGGGCAGGAGGGCAAGTACCTGCTCAAGAAGGCGATGGAGCCGGCGCTGCCGCACGACATCCTGTACCGCCCGAAAATGGGTTTCTCGGTGCCGTTGGCGCGCTGGTTCCGCGGCCCGCTGCGCGAACGCGTGCGCAGCGCGGTGCTGGGCGAGCGGCTGCTTTCCACCGGCTGGTTCAACGAAGCCTGCCTGCGCCAGTTGGTGGACTCCCACCAGAGTGGTGCCAGAGACAACAGTTCACCGCTGTGGTCGCTGCTGATGTTCGAAGCCTTCCTGCGCAACAGCATCGACGGCGCCGCGACGCCGCCGATACCGGCCATGCCCACCGCCGCCGAGGCCACGGCCTGATGCGCGTACTGCATGTGCTGGACCACTCCATCCCGCTGCACAGTGGGTACACGTTCCGCACGCTTGCCATCCTGCGCGAGCAGCAGCGCATGGGCTGGCAGACGCTGCAGCTCACGACTCCCAAGCAGGGCTCGGGCCCGCTGCGCGAGGAAACCGTGGACGGGCTGAAACTGCACCGCACACCCAGCGCCCCCGGCGCCGGCCTGCTGGCACAGATGCGGCTTACCGCCGCACGCATCGCCGAGCTGGTGCGAAACGAAATGCCCGATCTGATCCACGCCCATTCACCGGTGCTCAACGTGCTGCCGGCGCTGTGGGTCCGCCTGTCGCAGCGCGTTCCCGTCGTCTATGAAATGCGCGCCTCGTGGGAAGACGCCGCTGTGGACCATGGCACGACCACCGAAGGCAGCACGCGTTACCGCCTCAGCCGCGCGCTCGAGACCTTCGGGCTCAGGCAGGCCGACCAGGTCACCACCATCTGCGAAGGCTTGCGCGGCGACATCGCCGCGCGTGGCATTGCGGCCGAGAAGATCACCGTCATCCCCAACGCCGTCGACGTCGCGAGCTTCAGGTTCGGCGTGCCACCGGACGCCGAACTGCAGCACAAGCTGGGCCTGCAGGGGGCCACGGTCATCGGTTTCGCCGGCAGCTTCTACGGCTACGAGGGCCTGCACCTGCTGGTGGATGCCGTGCGCCTGATGCGGCCGCGGCACCCCAAGCTGCGCCTGCTTCTCGTGGGCGGTGGCCCGCAGGAAGACGCCTTGAAGGCGCAGGTGGCCAGGAACGGCCTGCAGGACATGGTCATCTTCACCGGCCGTGTGCCGCACGACCAGGTACAGCGCTACTACGAACTGATCGACGTGCTGGCCTACCCGCGCCTGCCGATACGCCTGACCGAGCTCGTCACGCCGCTCAAGCCACTGGAAGCCATGGCCCAGGGCCGTGTCTTCGTGGCCAGCAACGTTGGCGGCCACAGAGAGCTGGTGCGCCATGGCGAAACCGGCTACCTGTGCCCGGCCGGCGATGCCGTCGCGCTGGAGCAGGGGCTCGAAGCGGCCCTGGCGAAACGCGAGCAGTGGCCGCAGATTCGAGCCCAGGCGCGCCGCTTCGTCGAGCAAGAGCGCACCTGGACCAACAGCGTGGCCCGGTATGCCGAGGTTTACCGTCGCGCGCTGGCCGGCCGCGGCCGCGCCGTTCCCGCACTGCCGGTCTGACGCCATGTGCGGCATACACGGCCTCATCCACCTCGACGGTCAACCGGTGCAGCCGCGGTTGCTGTCGGCCATGGGCGACGTGACAGCCCACCGCGGGCCCGACGACGAAGGCATGCACATCGACGGCGCCGCCGGCCTCGCCATGCGGCGCCTGTCGATCATCGACCTGGCCGGTGGCCACCAGCCCTTGAGCAACCACGAAGGCACGCTGTGGCTGGTGTGCAACGGCGAGATCTACAACTACCGCGAACTGCGCGCCGAATTGCAGGCCCAGGGCCACCGTTTCAAGACCGACTCCGACAGCGAAGTGCTGCTGCACGGCTACGCGCAGGAGGGCGATGCCTTCGTGCACCGGCTCAACGGCATGTTCGACTTCGCGCTGTGGGACGCCCGCCGGCAGCGCCTGCTGATCGGGCGCGACCGCCTGGGCGTCAAGCCGCTGTACGTGGCGCAGAACGAGCAGCGCCTGGCCTTCGCCACCGAAGCCAAGGCCCTGCTGCAGTTGCCCGGCATGGCCACCGAGCTCAACCGCGACGTGCTGGCCGACTACCTGCACCTGGGCTACGTGCCAGCGCCGCACAGCATCTTCGCCGGCATCCGCAAGCTGCCACCGGCCACGCTGCTGGCCGTGGAAGGCGGCCAGGTGCGCGAATGGCGCTACTGGCAGCTGCCTGCGCACACCGACCATTCGCGCACCGACGCGCAATGGGTCGAGCAAGTACGCGCCGGCATCGACCGCGCGGTGCGCATGCAGATGGTCAGCGACGTGCCCATCGGCGCCTTCCTCTCGGGCGGCGTCGACTCCAGCGCCGTCGTCGCGGCGATGGCCCGGCACTCGTCGGGGCCGATCCGCACCTACGCCATCGGCTTCGAAGGCGGCGCGGCCGAGCAGCTGTACAACGAACTGCCCTATGCGCGGCAGGTAGCCCAGCTTTTCGGCACCGAGCACCACGAAATCGTCGTCAAGCCCGACGTGGTCGGCCTGCTGCCCAAGCTGGTCTGGCACATGGACGAGCCGCTGGCCGACTCGGCCTTCATCACCACCTACCTGGTCTCGGAGTTTGCGCGCAAGGACGTCAAGGTCATCCTCTCCGGCGTTGGCGGCGACGAACTCTTCGGCGGCTACCGCCGCTACCTGGGCGGCCACTACGCGCGGCGCTTTGCTGCGCTGCCGGGCTGGGCGCGCCGTGCGGCTTCGATGGCCGCGCGGCGCCTGCCGGCCGACCGCCACAACAAGTGGCTCAACGTGGCCCGCCTGGCCAAGGGTTTCATCGCCAGTGCCGAGATGGGCGCCGACGAGCGTTATCGCAGCTACCTGCAGGTGGTGTCGCGCGAGACGGTTGCGGCGCTGTTGCTGGCCGAGCCGCCCGCGGGCGCCGACGCACTGACGCAGGCCTTCGCAATGGCCAAGTCCGATGACGAGTTGAACCGCCTGTTCGCGGTGGATGCCGAAACACAGTTACCCGACGACCTGCTCATGCTCACCGACAAGATGAGCATGGCCGTCTCGCTGGAATGCCGCGTGCCGCTGCTCGACCACGAACTGGTGGAGATGGCCGCCGCCATTCCGGCCGCGGCCAAGGTGCGCGGCGGCCAGCTCAAGCACCTGATGAAGGCAGCGCTGGCCGACGTGCTGCCGCCAGACATCCTGCACCGCAAGAAGCGTGGTTTCGGCACACCCATGGGCGCCTGGCTCAAGCGTGAACTGGCACCCGTGCTGCGCGAACTGCTGTCGCCCCAGGTCGTGCGTCATCGTGGCCTGTTCAATCCCGCGGTGGTGAGCAGCCTGGTGGCCGACCACGAAGCCAGCCGCGCCGACGGCACCGACGTGCTGCTGGCGTTGTTGAACCTCGAGGTCTGGTCGCGCATCTACCTCGACCGCCGCTCGCACGAAGACGTGGCCGACGAACTGCACCGCCTGGCCGGGCAGCCCCTGAAGGCCGCCGCATGAACATCCTCTACCTCTGCCACCGTTTCCCCTACCCGCCCAAACGTGGCGGCAAGATCCGGCCCTTCAACATGATCCGGCACCTGCAGGCCGCGGGCCATCAGGTCACCGTTTGTTCGCTGGCCCGCTCGGCGGCCGAGGCTGAGGAAGGGCGCGGCATTGCCCCGCACTGCACGGCCTTCCACATGGGCCGCGTGCAGGAACCGCTGCAGTTCGCGCGCATGATCGTGCGCCTGCCGCTCAGCACGCCGTCGTCGATGGGCTATTTCTACTCGGGTGAGCTGGCCGCGAAAGTGCGACAACTGCTGGCAGCACAGCGCTGGGACCTGATCTTCGTGCACTGCTCGTCGGTGGCGCAATACGTTGAACACGTGAGCGGCATACCCAAGATCCTGGACTTCGGCGACATGGACTCGCAGAAGTGGCTGGAATACGCCCACTACAAGCGCTTCCCGCTCAGCCTGGGCTACACGCTGGAAGGCAGCAAGATGCTGCGGGCCGAAAAGCGCCTGGCGCGCCGCTTCGACCTGTGCACCGCCACCACCCGCGCCGAATGGCAGACGCTCGAGGGCTACGGCACCGGTGCCGCCACCGACTGGTTCCCCAACGGTGTCGACGCGCAGTTTTTCAGCCCCACCGACGGCAGCTACGACGCCGACACCGTCAGCTTCATCGGCCGCATGGATTACTACCCCAACCAGGAATGCATGCAGCGCTTCTGCGCCCAGGTCTGGCCGCTGCTGCGCCAGCAGCGGCCGCAGATGAAGCTGCTGATCGTCGGGGCCGACCCGTCGGCGGCCATGCAGGCGCTGGGCAAGCTGCCCGGCGTCACCGTTACCGGCTCGGTGCCTGATGTGCGGCCCTATATCCGCGGCTCGGCACTGATGGTGGCCCCGCTGGCCATTGCCCGCGGCACGCAGAACAAGATCCTCGAAGCCATGGCCATGGGCGTGCCCGTGGTCACCAGCACCGCGGCCGCCGGCGGTGTCGACGCCGAGTCCGAACGCCACCTGCTGGTGGCTGACACGCCGCAGGACATCGCCGCCGCAGTGCTGCGCGTCACCGGCAACCCGGCCGAGCGCCAGCGCCTGGCCGTGGCCGGGCGTGAGCGAATGCTCAGCCACCACGCCTGGCCGCGGTCGATGCAGCGTCTTGACGGCATCATCGAAGGTTGTGTGCGCAGCCACGCGCAGCGCAGCCCCCAGACTCAGCGGACCCCAGCATGAAGATCAGCATATTCGGCCTTGGCTACGTCGGCGCGGTGTCGCTGGCCTGCCTGGCGCGTGACGGCCACCAGGTCATCGGCGTCGACATCGACAAGACCAAGCTCGAACTCATCGCCGCCGGCAAGACGCCCGTGGTGGAAGAGGGCATGGTCGACCTCATGCAGGGCGTGGCGGCCAGCGGCCGCGTCACCGTCACCACAGACACCCGGGCCGCGGTGCTGGGCAGCGAGATCAGCCTGGTATGTGTGGGCACGCCCTCGGCAGCCAACGGCAGCCAGGACCAGGGCGCCATCCTGCGCTTGGCCGCACAACTGGGCCAGGCGCTGGCGCAGAAGTCAGAACCCCATGTGGTGGTGTTCCGCTCGACCGTCGTGCCGGGCACGGTGGAAGACGTGCTGCGCCCGATCGTCGAGCGTGAATCGGGCAAGAAGGACGGTGTCGACTTCTTCCTGTGCTTCCAGCCTGAGTTCCTGCGCGAAGGCAGCTCCATCCGCGACTACGACAAACCACCCTTCACCATCATCGGCTGCAACCACGAGGCCGCCGCCGAGCGGCTGCAGGCGCTGTTCGGCCATCTGCCGTGCAAGTTCCTGCGCACCTCGGTGCGGGCGGCCGAGATGATGAAGTACACCTGCAACAACTTCCACGCGCTGAAGATCACCTTCGCCAACGAAACCGCCCGCATCTGCGACGCGCTGGGCGTGGACCCCTTCGAGGTAATGGACCTGGTGTGCCAGGACACGCAGCTCAACATCTCGCGCGCCTACCTCACGCCCGGCTTCGCCTTCGGCGGTTCCTGCCTGCCCAAGGACCTGCGCGCCACTTCCTACCTGGCCAAGATCAATGACGTCGAACTGCCCATGCTCGACGCCGTGCTGCGCTCCAACCGCAGCCACCTCGACCTGGCGCTGAACAAGCTGCTGGCCACCGGCAAGCGCAAGGTCGGCTTCATCGGCCTGTCGTTCAAGACCGGAACCGATGACTTGCGCGAGAGCCCGCTGGTCACGCTGGCCGAGCAGGTCATCGGCAAGGGCCTGCAACTGCGCGTCTACGACCCCGACGTGCACCTGGCGCAATTGATCGGTGCCAACCGCGCCTACATCGAGAAGCACCTGCCGCACATCGGTCAGGTGCTCGAACGCGATATCGACGTGGTCATCGACGCTTCCGAAGTGCTGGTCGTCGGCCTGAACACGCCCGAGGTGGCCGCGCGCCTGGCGTCCCGGTGCCGTGCCGACCAGACCCTGCTCGATCTCGTCAATTTGTCCGGCCGCGACACCTTCGCGGCCGAGGTCGTCGGCCTGTGCTGGCAGTAGGCGCCATGTGGCGGCGGGGTGGGTGAAATGACGGCACTTTCGGAGAGGCTGCTGCAGCGCTACTACGGCGACAGCGAACATCCTTATCGCAGCTACGAGATCGAGGTGAACCGGCTGCTGACGAGCGGCGGCACCTTGCTCGACGCCGGCTGCGGCCGCACGGTGCCCGTGCTGAAGAAATATCTGGGGCGCGCCGGGCGGCTGATCGGGGTGGAACTGGTGGACTTCACCGACGTGCCGGCCGGCATCGAGACCTACAACGCCGACCTCGCCAAGCTGCCACTGCCCGACGCCTGTGTCGACCTCATCATGTCGCGCAGTGTGTTCGAGCACCTGGCCGACCCCGACGCGGTCTACCGCGAGTTCGCGCGTGTGCTCAAGCCGGGCGGCGCGGTGGTCTTCCTTACGGCCAACATGTGGGACTACGGCACGCTGGTGGCCCGAATGGTGCCCAACCGTTTCCATGCATCCATCGTGCGCACCGTCGAAGGCCGTGCCGATGAAGACACCTTTCCGACGGAGTACAAGACGAATACGCCCGGCGCGGTGCGCCGTCTGGCGGCCCAGTCCGGCCTGAAGGTCGAGGCTTTCCGCTACCTGAGCCAGTATCCGAACTACCTCCTGTTCAACGGTGCGCTCTTCTTCATCGGCATGTGCTACGAGAAGCTCATCAGCCGTTTCGAGGCGTTGCGTTTCTTGCGCGGGTGGGTCCTGGTCACGCTGCGCAAGCCGGTGGCCTGAAACCGGGGCACCGTGAAGTCGCCGCACATCATCGTGCTGACGAACCTGTTCCCCCATGCGGGCGCGCCGGTGTCGGGCACCTTTATCCGCCAGCGCATGTTCCGGGTTGCCGGCCAGTTGCCACTGGTTGTGGTGATGCCCGTGCCCTGGTTCCCGCTGCAGAGCCTGGTGCGCCGCTTCTTGCCCAACTTCCGACCGCCAGCGCCCAGGGAAGAAGTGCAGGAAGGCATTCGCGTGCTGTTTCCGCGCTTCCTCTCGGTACCGGGCCTCTTCCGCTGGCTCGACAGCCTGTCCATCGCCTTGGCCTGTCTGTCACTGGTTCGCCGACTGCAACGCCATTCGCCCGTCAGCATCATCGACACGCACTTTGCCTATCCCTGCGGACACGCGGGTGTGCTGCTCGGCCGCTGGCTGAAGATGCCGGTCACCATCACGATGCGCGGCACCGAGGTGTCGTTGGCGGCCGATCCTTCCCGGCGGCGGCGCATCCTGGCCGCGCTGAATGGGGCCAGCCGCGTCTTTTCCGTGTCCGAGTCCCTGCGCCAGCATGCCGGTGCGCTGGGCGCCGACATGGGCAAGATCCGGGTCGTCGGCAACGGCGTCGACCTGGCCTGCTTCTTCCCCGAAGACCGTTTGCAGGCCCGGGCACGCCTGGGGCTGGCGCCCGACACGCCGGTGCTGATCTCGGTCGGCGGGCTGGTCGACCGCAAGGGCTTCCACCGCGTCGTCGAACGGCTGCCGGCGATGCGCAAGCGCTTCCCCAGCATTCAGTACCTCATCGTCGGCGGGCCGAGCGCCGAAGGTGACAACGGCCCGCGCCTGCGCCAGCTGGTGCAAGACCTGGATCTGGGTGACGTGGTGCGCTTTCTCGGGCCGCTGCCGGCGCAGGAACTGCGCTGGCCGCTCTCGGCCGCCGACGCCTTCGTGCTCGCCACGGCCAACGAGGGTTGGGCCAACGTGTTCCTCGAGGCCATGGCCTGCGGGCTGCCGGTGGTAGCTACGGACGTGGGCGGCAACGCCGAGGTCGTCAACAGCCCCGCCCTTGGCACGATCGTGCCCTTCGGCGATGGGGCCGCACTGGAGCGCGCGATGACCGAGGCCTTGACCCGGCATTGGGACCACCAGGCGATCCGCGACTACGCGGCGTCCAATACCTGGGACCGTCGCGTCGCCATTCTGGTGGACGAGTTCCGTCGCCTGGCCGTCTCGGCCGCCGATGGCACTGCTACCGAAGCCGGGGCGACGGCGGGACAAGATGGCTAGCCAGTACACACGCTTCGCCGCCGGCGCACTGTTCCCGTTGCACGAGCGGCTCAAGGGGCACGACAGCGTGGCAAGGCGGCGCGCGCTCGAAGTGTCTCAGCATCTCGCACCCGCCGACCTGGCTGCGCTGCAGCTGCGCAATCTGAAGCGCTTTCTGCTGGACATCGGCAGTCATGTCCCGTTCTACAAACGGCTCTTCGGCGAACTGGCCTTCGATCCGTCGACCATGACTTCCATGGCCGATCTGGCGCGCTTGCCGCTGCTCGGCAAGGCCGAGATCCGCGCCCACAGCGATGCCATGAAGGCCGTCGACCACGGCCTCTTGACCCGCTACAACACCGGCGGTTCCTCCGGCGAGCCGCTCATCTTCTACACCGGCCTGGCGCGGAAGAGCCACGACGTGGCGGCCAAGTGGCGCGCCACGCGCTGGTGGGGCGTGGACATCGGCGACCCCGAACTCGTGGTCTGGGGCAGCCCGATCGAACTCGGCGCGCAAGACCGCGTGCGGCGCCTGCGCGACGCATTGATGCGCAGCGAACTGATGCCGGCCTTCGAGATGTCACCAGCCCACCTCGACAGCTTCGTTGCCCGCATCCGCGCCACGCGCGCCGCCATGCTCTTCGGCTACCCCTCCAGCCTGGCGCTCATCGCGCGCCACGCACGCGCCAGCGGCGTGCGTCTGGACGATCTTGGAACGCGGGTGGTCTTCGTCACCTCCGAGCGCCTATACGACGAACAGCGGCAGGAGATCTCGGCCGCTTTCGGCTGCCCAGTGGCCAACGGCTATGGCGCCCGCGACGCCGGCTTCATCGCCCACGAATGTCCGGCAGGCAGCCTGCACATCAGCGCCGAGGACATCGTCGTCGAAACGGTGCGACCCGATGGCCAGCCGGCGGGCCCCGGGCAGTCGGGTGAGATCGTGGTCACCCACCTGGCCACGCGCGACTTCCCGTTCGTTCGCTACCGCACCGGTGACGTCGGCGTGCTGGGCGGCGCCGGCTGCGCCTGTGGCCGCGGCTTGCCAGTCTTGCGCGAGGTCGAGGGCCGCACGACCGACTTCGTCGTCGCCAAGGACGGCACCATCATGCACGGCCTGGCCCTCATCTACACGCTGCGCGACCTGCCTGGTGTCGAGCGTTTCAAGATCGAGCAACTGTCGCTGGACTGCACGCTGGTGCGCGTCGTGGCTGGGCCATTGTTCGGCACTGGCGACGAAGCGCGCATCCGGCGCGAATTCAAGGCGCGCCTGGGCGCCGATGTCGATGTGCGCATCGAACGCGTGGCCGAGATTGCGGCCGAGGCCTCGGGCAAGTTCCGCTATGTCTCCAGCCGCGTGACGCTGCCGCAGCGTGCCCCGGAAGCGGCCGATGCGTGACTTCCTGATCCTCGGCGTTCTGCTTAGCGTGCTGCCGTTTGCGCTGCGCTACACCTGGGTGGGTGTGCTGCTGTGGAACTGGATCAGCCTGATGAACCCGCACAAGCTAGCCTACGGATTCGCGTTCAACGCCCCGTTCGCAGCCATTGCCGGGGGCGCGGCGCTGGTCTCGCTGTTCACCGGCAAGGACAAGCTGCGCATGCCGTCAGACCCGCCCGTGATCGCGCTGGGCATCTTCGTGCTGTGGATGTGCATCACCACCCTGCTGGCCATTGACGTGGCGGGTTCGGTCGACCAACTCAACAAGGTCTTGAAGATCCAGCTGATGGTGTTCGTCGCGTTTGCGGCCATCCAGTCGCGCAAGCACATCGAGCTGTTCATCTGGGTCAGTGTGCTGTCGCTTGGCTTCTACGGCGTCAAGGGGGGCGTCTTCACGGTGCTCACCGGAGGCGGCGAGCGTGTCTGGGGCCCACCCGGTGGTTTCATCGAGGACAACAACAATCTGGCCGTAGCCCTGATCATGACGATTCCATTCGTCAACTATCTGCGTACCGTCGCCACGCGGATGTGGATTCGTTATGCCCTGCTTGCGCTCATGTTGCTGTGTGCCGTGTCAGTTCTCGGCTCGCAGTCGCGTGGCGCCTTGCTCGCCATCTCGGCAATGGCCGCCGTGCTGTGGGCGCGGTCGCGCAAAAAGGCAGTCGGTGCGGTGACGCTGGTCGTCGTTGCCATGGGCCTGTTGGCGTTCATGCCGGCGTCGTGGGAGCAGCGCATGAACACGATCCAGACCTACGAGACCGATGGCTCCGCCATGTCGCGGCTCGGTTCGTGGACGATGTGTTTTAACCTCGCCAATGACCGCCCGATCGGTGGCGGCTTTGGCGTCTACACGCCGCAGAACTACGCCAAGTACAACCCCGACTCACTGGTCACTGCGAGCCACGGTTCCACCGTGGCGCACAGCATCTACTTCTCCGTTCTGGGCGAACACGGCTGGATTGGCCTGTTCATCTACCTTGTGCTGGGCATCCTGACCTACCGCTTGGCCTCACGCATCAGGCGCGATACACAACGGGTGCCGCAGGCGGCGTGGGCCTACAACCTGGCCGGCATGTGCCAGGTGTCGCTGGTCGGCTTCGCGGTGGGGGGCGCCTTCCTGAGCTTGGCCTATTTCGACTTCACCTACAACATCATCGTCGTCCTGGTGGCAACACGCCGCTGGGTCAACGAACGTGGATGGGAGAAGGAATCGCAGGGTCCGTTCGGTTCGGGCAACCCGTTGGGTGACAAGGCGTTGGCTGCTGCTCGCCAACGGCCGGTGACGGCATGATTCGCACAGCGTTGCAGTGGCTGTCACCTGGCGGCGCTCGGGCGCGGCTGTCGATACTGATCTTTCACCGTGTCCTGCCGCGACCCGACGACCTGTGCCCCGACGAACCGGACGCGGCGCGCTTCGAACAAGAGTTGCACTGGATCTCGCGCTGGTTCCAGGTGCTGCCGCTCGACGATGCGGCTTCGCTCCTGGCTGCCGGCAAGCTGCCGCCCGGCGCAGCGGCCATCACATTCGACGACGGCTATGCCGACAACGCCACCGTGGCGTTGCCGGCGCTGCAGCGTGCAAGGCTGCCCGCCACCTTTTTCATCGCCACGTCCTTCCTCGACGGAGGCCGCATGTGGAACGACACGGTGATCGAGGCGGTGCGCGCCTGCCGGTCGCCCGCGCTCGACTTGCGCGCAGCGGGTTTGGGGTACTTCGCGCTCGACAGCATCGATTCGCGCCGTCAGGCCATCGGCCACTTGCTGCCGGCCATCAAGTACTTGGAACCCGCCCAGCGCGACGCCGCGGTCGCCGCCGTGCACCAGGCCTGTGGCGAGCGCCTGCCCGACGACCTGATGATGCGTTCCCATCAGGTGCTGGCCCTGCGCCGGGCGGGCATGCAGATCGGCGCGCACACGCGCAGCCATCCGATCCTGGCGCGCCTGGGCGAAACCGCCGCCTTCGACGAGATTGTTGGCAGCAAGCGCGACCTGGAATCCCTGCTCGGCGAGCCCGTAACCCTGTTCGCCTACCCGAACGGCAAGCCGGGTGTCGACTACGGCGCGATGCACGCGCGAATGGTGCACGATGCCGGCTTCACCGCGGCCGTGTCCACGGCGCCGGGCGCGGCCTCGACTGGCAGCGACCGCTTCCAACTGCCGCGCTTTTCACCCTGGGACCGCAGCCGCACGCGCTATGGCTTGCGCATGCTGGCCAACCTGCGGGCGGGAAGTGGCGCCAGGGTCTGAGGCGGGCAACTGCCCATCGGCGCATGCATTGCGGTGCGCGCTCGTGCTGGGATTGACGGCAGCGGCGTTGACGGCGACGGCCATGCCCGACCGTTTTGTGCCCACCGACGACAGCGTCGGGCCGACCTGTGCCTACTACCTGGGCATGGGCAGCCTGCCGTGGAGCCGTCCGGGAGGCGACTGGGTCGACGCGGCCGGTGAGCGTTATGCGGCACGGCCGTTCGACGCCAGTCCGGTGCCTGGCGGTCGTGGCCGCCAGTTCATCGAGATGGACGTCACCGGACTCGTGCGCAGTTGGCTCGACGGCAGCCACCGCAACGCCGGTCTGCTGCTGCGTGCGCTGACGCCAGGCAACGGCGTTGTCGCGCTGCACAGCCGCGAGTCTGCAGACGCCGCCGCGCGCCCGATCCTGAAGCTCGAATGGACCGACGGGTCGCGCAGCCGCCTTGCGCCGTCTGCTGACACGCACCTGGACTGCAGTTCGCTCACGAGCTTGGGCGCACAACAGCAACTCCTGGTCGGCAGCCAGTTGAGCGCCTTGCTCCTCTTCGCGCTGCCCAGCAAACCCGGCGCCACCCTGGTGCGCGCTGTACTGAGCATGGCTTCCGACCAGCAGTACAGCCACGGCGCAACCATCGGCGTGTTTCGTGCCGACCCGCCCTACGCCAGGCCGCAGGGTCGGCCTGAATTCGGCATCGCACAAGGCTACCCGCTGGACGCCCATCTCGGCGAGCACCCTGCGGTACTGAAGTCGACCGGTTTCGAGGGCTCCTTCTGGTTCTTCGACTGGCTGGGCATCGGCTGGCTGCGCAGCGCCGCCAAGGCTGTCGAGCACGATCCCGAGCGAAAGTTCGAACCCCTGTCGGGGCAGGCCCTGCGCGTGACCATCAAGCGCGGCACTAACCTCGGCCTCGACCTGTCTTACACGTTCAAGTCTCACGGCCACCCCGAGCCAGAAGAGATCTACTTCCGCTACTACCTGCGCTTTGCCGACGACTGGAATCCCTCGCTCGACGGCGGCAAGCTGCCTGGCCTTGCCGGCACCTACGGCCAAGCCGGCTGGGGCATGCGCAAGACCGACGGCTACAACGGCTGGTCGCTGCGCGGCGAGTTCGCGGCGCGGCCTCCGGGTGTGCCGAGCGTGGCCGGCCTGACCGCCATCGGCTCCTACGCCTATCACGCTGACATCGAGGACGCCGCCGGGGAGTCCTGGCCCTGGAGCGAAGGGCTGGCGGGGGTGCTTCAGAACAACCGCTGGTACTGTATCGAGCAGTATGTGAGGTTGAACACGCCGGGTCGGAAGGATGGTGTGTTTCGCGCGTGGGTCGATGGTCGTCGGGTACTTGAGCGCACAGCCATTCGCTTCCGCCACGTGCCTGAACTCAAGATCGAGAAGATCTGGCTCAACGTCTATCACGGAGGGGTCTCGCCGGCGCCGCACGACATGTCCTTGTACATCGACAACCTCGTGATCGCCCGCCAGTACATCGGGCCACGCCAGAACTGATCTCCATACTCAATCGAGCGGCACCTCAGCTTTCGAGCTGCATTTACGGCGGCTCAATGCCGTTAGAGGTGCAATGTGAAGAGCTTCGCGCTTCAGCCCTAAACCTGCTGTCGATTGGCGATGTGCAACCCCCGGAACGGGGGGGGGGTGTCTTGATCGCCGCGCGTTGTGGTTGTTGCCTCTGGTATTACGATGCTCGGGTCAATACCCGGTTAACTTCTGGGCGAGGCCAGGTGGCTCGTATGAGCCCGCAGTTAATGCTCCTCGGATGGGTAGGAAAAAATGAGAAGAAGGACATTTGTCAGCCTGGGCGCGCAGTTCGCTGGCGGTGTGGTTGCACTCCCACTGCTTCAAGCTTGCGGTGGGGGGGATGCGGAGCCTGCTTCCGACGCACGGGCGCGCGCAAGCGACGGGATGCCCCCGGCCGGTTCGCGTGTCTATCAGGCCGGCAGCGGCGCCACTGTGTACGGCGGGCGCTTTGCCAACGCCTTGCTCGACCTTGTGGCCGCTGCGCCCGAGAATTCCTGGGTCAAGGCCAACCTCAACGACTTCTGGACGGTGTGGCCGCCGGAAGACTTTCGCCCGTGCCGTGACAAGGTCAACCCCAACCCGTCGACGCCCTCCTCGGTCATTCGCGCTTGGTCGTCGTTCGCCTGGGACCCCGCGCAAAGCCGGCTCGTGCTTTATGGCGGCGGCCATGCAAACTACGACGGCAATGAGGTCTACGTCTTCGACGGCAAGACACGCCATTGGTCGCTGGCGTACTTCCCGAGTGACGTCGAATTGCTCGATGCGGCCACGTCCGAGTACGCAACGGTTGATGGTCCGCTGCATTCGCCGGTGAGTGCGCACACCTACGACAATTCCGAATATCTGCCAAAACTGGGCCGCTTCATGACCTTCGGCGGGGGGGCTGCCCACAGGGGCGGCAGCTATGTCGTCATCGACGGTGCTGCCCGCCGACCAAGTGGGCCTTACACACTCGATCTCGCCAACGCAGGCCTCGGCATGGTGGGCGGCGTTACCGGCAGCAACGTCAAGCGCCTTTCCAGCGCGAATGTGAACCTTCAGGGTGCTGACGCCTGGGCAGTCCGTGACTACTACAAGGACCATCCTGATCCGAACGGCGCGTTGCCATCCATGGCGGGCCACATCTCGTCGGGTACCGCCTACGCCGAAGAGAACGGGCACGACGTCATCTACCTCACCACGTACGGCGGGTACTACCTCCACCGCATCGAGTTTGTCGACGCCGATTACCGCAATGACCTCATCTCGGTCGTGGGTCGCCCAGCGCTTGATCCGATGGATCCGGTTGCGACCCTGGCCTTCGACCCGGTCAAGCGCATCGTGCTCAGCCTCGGGCAGCAGCCGCTGAAGGTGTTCTGGGGTTGGGACGTTTCCGGCCCGCCGGTCGCCAGTTTCGGGGTGGTGTCCGCCGGGCTGACGGGGCCGGGCGTGGCCGCCTGGCTGGCTGCATTCCAGTCTATGCACGGCATCGACTACGACGCCGTGAACCGGCGCTTCGTGATGTGGAGCGAAGGCGGGCAATTGTTCAGCCTGACGCACGCAGGAGGATCGCTTGCTGGCAACTGGCGCATCGAGGAGTTGCGGCCCAACAGCGGCACGCCGGGGGTCGACCGACCCAAGACGCGGGCCGAGCTCGAAGCGGAAACGTTCGGCGTGTACCCGAAGAGTGACGTAGGCGTGAACGGCAAATGGAAGTGGGCGTCCGATCTGAATGCCTTCGTCGGGCTGCAACACAACTACTTCGGCAACGTGTGGATCTACAAGCCGGGCAACTGGGTTGCCCCGTCGTTCATCGGAATTCAGAACAACCTGCTGCCTGGCCCGGCGCGTCCAGAAGCATTGAGGTAACACAGACATGGCATTGACCTTCAACGGCGTGAATTCCAGCCTCACGCGTACCGGACAGATTGTTTCCAACTATCCGTTCACGATCTTTGCGTGGACCCGCGCGACAGCCGCCCGGGCGGGGTTCGTTGCCGAACTGGCAGTAGAGCCTGGCCCATGGGGTGGCCACGAGGGACATGGCGCACTGTCCAATGGCACATCGATGCGGGGTTGGTCATCCGTCGGTAATCCGTGCTCGGCCTACAGTGCGCAAAACATCAGCGTGGGCGACTGGGTGCCGTGCATGGCGGTCTTCGTCAGCACGTCACTCCGCAAGATCTATTACGGGAATGGCGCGGTTCAGGTCGACACCAATAACTCGCCGCAGACGCCCTCTGTGCTGCGGGAGTTCGCGGTCGGCAGGATGGCCATCAGGGACGCGCTCTACTGGGCTGGCGACCTGGCGTGCGTGGGCCTGTGGAGCACTGAGCTCACGGCGGCTGAATATGCCCAGCTTGCTGCAGGTGCCGTGCCATCGACAATGCGCAGCGCCGCCATCATCGACTACTGGTCGCTCCAGAGCCAAGGGGCCACGCAGGTGGGCTTGAACGGGCGGGCATTGACGGCCACCAACACAGCGCAGGCTGCAAGCCACCCCATTGTCGAGACCACGCCCGAGCCCGGCGGCGACACAACGCCGCCCACGTTGGTCGGGCCGATCTTGGTCAGCGCGCTGACGGCCACGAGCTACACCCTCGGCTGGCCCGCAGGCACGGACAATGTGGCGGTGTCGAGCTACGAGCTCAGCCTGGACGGGGCCGCGAGCTGGAGCAACGTCGGAAGCTCGCTCACGGCCAACATTGCCGGGCGTGTGTCGGGCAGCACGGACCTGGTGCTTGTGCGCGCGCGTGACGCTGCAGGCAATGTCAGCACGCCGCCGCTCAGCGCCTCTGTAACGTTGTTGCAGGCGCCGGATACAACACCCCCGTCGCTGATCGGATCCATCGCAGTCAGTGCCATCATCTCTACGGCCTACACGCTCACCTGGCCAGCCGGCGCCGACAACTTGGCGGTCACGAGCTATGAGCGCAGTCTCGATGGCGGCGTCAGTTGGGTCGACGTGGGCAACGTGCTCACGGTTGGCATTTCAGGGCGTACGCCTGGCAGCACCGATCAGGTGCGTATTCGGGCGAAGGATGCTGCCGGTAACGTCAGCTCGCCGCCGCTCACCACGGGGGTTGCGCTTCCTGTCCAAGGCAGCGGGGCCATCCTTACACCGCCGCTGAAGAACAACACGGGCACCTTGCTGGCCAACCTGACCGGCATTGCCGTGAACGTCTACAACGCGAACACCGGTATGCTGGTCTTGCGCAAGACCGGGCTCGTGAGCGACGCGCTCGGTGTGGTGACGATCAGTGACGCCGCCATCGTCTCCGGCACCGCGTATGCGTATGAAGTCGTGACGCCGGCCAACGGGCGTCGCCTGCCGGTAGGAACGGCCACATGAGCAAGTGCCTTCGAATCGACACCGCCGAGTTGTTCCCCGGCGCATTGGTGATAGGCGACACAGGACTGGGTGTCCTTGGAGCATCGGTGCCGGCCGCTGGTTTGCATGGACCGGCCTTCGCCCGTGATGCGGTGGTACTGCAAACGGATTTCGCGGGCAAAGAGTACCGGGGAACCATCGATGCCGCACCACCCGAGCTGCGGCTGACTGCGGCCGAGAACACCTCGTTCACCGCAACCGGACCGGACGGCAGCCACGAAGTGAGCTGGTCACTCTTCGAGGACGGCGTATACGTCGGTTCATCGACATTCACGGTTCGCTTCGGACCGTAACTCCTGCCCAGCGGCGGGCCTCGACCGGCCGAGTTGCCGGTCGACAGAGGCGACGAAAGCAGGTTTGCCGACGACGCTGAGTTGGGTGCGTGCGTGACGTCTGTTTGCCGTTGGCGTGCGTGCCGTCGCGCAGCGCGGCCACGTGGCCGTTCCGTACGTTTCAGGCCGGACCCCCGAGCGTGCAAAGTTTGCGGCGCCGCGGCAGCCCAGTGCACGCCCGGTTCCTACAATCCGGCGACTACCCGCCTTGGACCACCAAGTGGTGCCGGGCGTGCGCAAACCGCGATCGAACTGCATGACCCACCCCACCTTCCCCATCACCGACCGACCCGTCCGCTTTGCTCTGGCCGGCTGCGGCCGCATTTCAGAGAACCACTTCACCGCCCTGGAGAAGCACGCCGAGCGGGCGCAGCTGGTGGCCGTGTGCGACACCGACAAGGCGGCGCTGGCCAAGGCCGTGCAGCGCACCGGTGCGGCAGGCTTCGCCAACCTGGAAGCCTTGCTCCAGGGCTGCAACGCCGACATCGTCGTCCTCACCACCCCCAGCGGCCTGCACGCACGCCAGGCCATCGAAGCGGCCCGTGCCGGGCGCCATGTGCTGAGCGAAAAGCCCATGGCGACCAAGTTCGAGGACGGCCAAGCCATGGTGCGCGAATGCCGCGACCGCGGCGTCAAGCTGTTCGTCGTCAAGCAGAACCGGCTCAACGGCACCGTGCAGCTCGTCAAGCGGGCCATTGACCAGGGCCGTTTCGGCCGCATCCACCTGGCCACCGTCAACGTGTTCTGGTCGCGCCCGCAGGCCTACTACGACGCCGCGCGCTGGCGCGGCCGCTGGGACCTGGACGGTGGCGCGTTCATGAACCAGGCCAGCCACTATGTCGACCTGCTCGACTGGCTGGTGGGGCCGGTCGACAGCGTGCATGCCTACACCGCCACGCTGGCGCGCGACATCGAGGCCGAAGACACCGGCGTGATGAGCGTACGCCTGCGCCACGGCGGGCTGGCATCGGTCAACGTCACCATGCTCACCTACCCCAAGAACCTGGAGGGCAGCGTCACGCTGCTGGGTGAAAAGGGCACCGTGCGCATCGGTGGCACCGCCGTCAACCGCATCGACCACTGGGAGTTCGATTCGCCGCATTCTGACGACGCGCTGGTGGCCGACGCCAGCTACGGCATCGACAGCGTTTACGGCCCTGGCCACCCGCTGTACTACGACAACGTCATCAAGACCTTGCGCGGCGAGGCCCAGGCGCAGGTGGACGGTTACGAGGGCCTGCGTTCGCTGGAAGTGCTGGTCGCCGGCTACCGCTCGGCGCGCGACGGCCAGCGTGTCGGCCTGCCATTGGTCTTTTGAGGCGCCCGCCATGCCTGCAGTAATCCACCCTTCCGCGATCGTCGACGACGGCGCAGAGATAGGCGACGCCACGCGCGTCTGGCATTGGGTGCATGTCAGCGCCGGCGCCCGCATCGGTGCTAAGTGTTCGCTGGGGCAGGGCGTCTACGTCGGCAACGACGTGCGCATCGGCAGCAACGTGAAGATTCAGAACAACGTCTCGGTTTACGACGCCGTGACGCTGGAAGACGATGTCTTCTGCGGCCCCAGCATGGTCTTCACCAACGTGCACAACCCGCGTTCCGCCGTGGTGCGCAAGGACGAATATCGGCCGACGCTGGTGCGGCGCGGCGCCAGTCTGGGCGCCAACTGCACCGTGGTCTGCGGTGTCACCATCGGCCGCTGGGCCTTCGTCGGCGCCGGCGCGGTGGTCAGCCGTGATCTGCCCGACTTCGCACTGGCCGTGGGTGTGCCGGCACGGCAGATCGGCTGGATCAGCCGCCATGGCGAGAGGCTGGCGCTGCCGCTGACGGGCGATGCCGAAGCCACCTGCCCTGCCACTGGCGAAACCTATGTGTTGAAAAGCGGCCTGTGCCGCCTGGCGAACGAGTACCCCGCATGACCGACAAGCTCGACTTCATCGACCTGAAGACCCAGTACGCCGCGCTGAAGGGCAGCATCGCCCAACGCATGCAGGCCGTGCTGGACCA
>JBBRBW010000056.1:0-27323 GCA_038205425.1 Burkholderiales bacterium
AATCGAAGGCGACCGACCATGCATTCATTCGTCCGCGCGCTGCCCATGGAAGCGGTCGCGGCCATGGTGGTCGTGGTCGTCGCCTCGAACTGGCTCGTCCAGTTTCCGATCAACGACTGGCTGACCTGGGGCGCGTTCACCTACCCGCTGGTCTTCCTCGTTACCGACCTGACCAACCGCGCGCTGGGCCCGCATGGCGCCCGTCGCGTGGCCGTTGTCGGTTTCGCGATCGCGGTGGCAGCGTCGCTGGCCATCGGGCCGTGGCGCATCGCGCTGGCCTCTGGCACGGCCTTCATCGTGGCGCAGCTGCTCGACATCGGCGTCTTCAACCGCTGGCGGCAGCAGAGCTGGTGGAAGGCGCCACTGATCGGCTCGCTGGTCGCCTCGGTGGTCGACACCGCGGTGTTCTTTTTTCTGGCCTTCGCCGGTCAATCCGATGTGAACTGGCTGCAGCTCGCCGCCGGCGACCTCGCCGTCAAGGCGCTGATGGCCGCGCTGCTGCTGGCCCCCTACCGCGCGCTGCTGCCGCATCTGTCGACCTGGGTGCCCGACACGCAGGCCTTTCACAGCGGGCCGGTCGCCCGCACCTAGCGATCCCCTGCCCGGAGTGAATCCACCATGGCCCTGATCCCTGCCACCATCCTCACTGGCTTCCTCGGTGCCGGCAAGACCACGCTGCTCAAGCGCGTGCTGTCGGAACAGCATGGCCAGAAGATTGCCGTCATCGAGAACGAGTTCGGAGAAGAGAACATCGACACCGACATCCTGGTCTCCGAGACCCAGGAGCAGATCATCCAGATGAGCAACGGCTGCATTTGCTGCACGATCCGCGAGGACCTGCGCAGCGCGCTGGCGTTGCTGGCCGAGAAGAAGCGCAAGGGCGAACTCGATTTCGAGCGCGTCGTCATCGAAACCACCGGCCTCGCCGACCCCGGCCCGGTCGCCCAGACCTTCTTCATGGACGACGAGATCGCCGAGAGCTACCTGCTCGACAGCGTGCTGACGCTGGTCGACGCGAAGCACGGCGACAGCCAACTCGATAAGCGCCAGGAAGCGCGCATGCAGATCGGCTTTGCCGACCAGATCTTCATCAGCAAGAGCGACCTCGTGAGTGAGGAAGAAACCGCCGCGCTCATCCACCGCATCAAGCACATGAACCCGCGTGCGCCGCAGCGCAAGGTGCACTTTGGCGAGGTACCGATCAGCGAGGTCTTCGACCTGAAGGGTTTCAACCTCAACTCCAAGCTCGAGATCGACCCCGAATTCCTCAACGCCGACGATCCTGCGCATGCGCACCACGGCCACGACCATCACGACCATGCCGAAGGCGAGGCCTGCGACCACCCGCACCACCACGCGCACGACGACGACGTGAAGAGCTTCGTCTTCCGCAGCGCCAAGGCCTTCAACCCGGCCAAGCTCGAAGACTTTCTGGGCGCCATCGTGCAGGTCTACGGCCCGAAGATGCTGCGCTACAAGGGTGTGCTCTACATGAAGGGCAGCGAACGCAAGGTCATCTTCCAGGGTGTGCACCAGCTGATGGGCAGCGACCTGGGCCCAAAGTGGGCGCCGGGCGAGGCCAAGGGCAGCAAGATGGTCTTCATCGGCATCGACCTGCCCAAGGAAGTATTGCTGCAGGGGCTGGAACAGTGCCTCGTCTGATGCCCGCCGCCCCGCCGACCCCGCCATCGCAGCGAGGTGCTGGGGCGTGGCTACAATCCGCGCGCCTTGAGGGCCCCCCGGGGCCTTGCAGGCCCCCCGCCGCCGGCGGGGATACATGACACCGAAGCCCGACCAGGCGATACCGACAGGCGAGGAGGTTCCCGTGACCAAGCCCCAGGCCAAGACAGCGGCCGCCAGCAAGGCGAAGGCCGTGCCCGCGAGCCCTGCACCGGCCAAGACCGTGGCAAAGACCGCGGCCAAGGCCGCGACTAAGACCGCGACGAAGACCGCGACCAAGACCGCGACCAAGACCGCGGCCAAGACCGCGGCCAAGACCGCAACGAAGGCCGCACCCGCACCCGCACCCGCGCCCGTGCCTGTGCCCGTGGTAGCGGCACCGACGCCCGTGCCGGCGCCTGCGCCATCGCCCCTAATCAAGGCCGCGTCGCCAAAAAGCGCGAGCCAGAAGTCCGCCGCACGGCTGGCTCCGCAGAACCAGCTGCCGACCCCGGCGCCGGCGCAGTCGGCCAACCGCTTCACCGACCGCTTTGCGCCGGCCGCGCCCAGCGCGCGTGCGCTGACCGAGGCCGCCGACCACGCCAAGGTCGTGCGCAAGCACGACCCCAAGCTGGCCAACGCCTGGAAGTCCAAGCCCGGGCGCGAGCTCACCGTCGACGAACTGCTGGCCATGCCCGACAGCGAGTACATGAACGACAAGCAGCTCGACTTCTTCCGCGCCCAGCTGCAACAGCAGAAGGACGACCTGCTGTCGAACGCCGGCGAGACGACCGAGCACCTGCGCGAGGACACGACCATCGTGCCCGACCCGGCCGACCGGGCGACGATCGAGGAAGAGCACGCGCTGGAACTGCGCACGCGCGACCGCGAACGCAAGCTGCTGAAGAAGATTGCGCAATCGCTGACGCGCCTGGACAGCGGCGAGTACGGCTTCTGCGACGAAACCGGCGAACCCATCGGCCTGCAGCGCCTGCTGGCCCGGCCCACCGCGACGCTGTCGCTCGAGGCGCAGCAGCGCCGCGAGCTCAAGCAGAAGATGTTTGGCGACTAGAAATGGAGCCCCCAGGCTCACTGCGTTCGCCACCCCCCAAGGGGGCTCTTGCAGCGGCCCGGCGAAGCCGGTTCCGCGCAAGTCCTTGGTCGGTGGGCTGCCGTGAAATCTTGGGCGGCGCACGCGCCCCGGCCTGACGGCGCGCTGGCGTACCATCGTCCTTCATGGCCGAGAACGAGAGTTTCTTCCGCAAGGTGGTGAGGTTCGTTGCGAACCCGGCCACCGACTGGACCGAGCTCAACACGCGCCTCGAAGACACGCGTGAGCTCGAGCTCGAGAAGTCCGAGCTCAAGGCCATGATCGAGCGCAAGCGGCGCAATGACTTCGTGCGCAAACGCGAATTCGACATGCTGCGGCGGGTGCGCCGCGAGGGCCTGTCGCCCGAGCAGCTGGCGGCCCTGGGCACCTCATCCCGGCTCGACGACTCCGAAGCCCGGCTGCCCGACAACGGCTCGGCACGCCCCGACGGCGTGAAGGCCAAGATCGACGAGATCGAGCAGCAGATGGTCGGTGACGCCGGCTTCGGCAACACCCGCAACAAGGCCCCGGCTGCGAACAGTTCACCCGCGCCGTTGCTGCGCGACGCGGTCACGGAAGCCCGCAACGGCAGCCTGGCCGACGGCAGGCCACCGGCCCAGGCGCCCGCGCCGTTGCCGATGGGCAATCTGCCGCCCGCCGCCGCACCGGCGCCGCTGCAGATGGGGCGCGGCCTGCCGCCGTTGGCACCCATGGCCGCCGCCGCCTTCGACCGGCCCGAGCCCACGCCCAGCCGCGCGGCCGCGCTGTCGCCCGGGCAGGCGCTGGCCGGCAACGAGTTCAGCGACTTCGGCAGCCCCTTCGCGGTGGAAGTCAGCGAGGTCCAGCACGACCCCGAACTCGACGAGGCCGTGATCTCCTTCGCCAACGCCGACTTCGCGCAGTGCGAGGAAGCGCTGCAGCGCATCACCGGCCCCGAGGGCACACGGGGCCAGCACGCCGAGACCTGGCTGGTGCTGTTCGACCTCTACCGCGCTACCGGCCAGCAGCAGCGTTTCGAGAGCCTGGCGGTGGAATACGCGCAGCAGTTCGGCTGGAGCGCCCCGCAGTGGTATTCACTGCCCAAGCAGGTGGCCGACGCGCAGGCCGAGGAGCCCGACCTCAGCAACAGCGCGCCTTCACGCAGCACCGGCGACGTCGGCTGGCTGGCGCCCGAACACCTGGACATCGAGGCAGTGGCGCGGCTGCGCTCGCAGACCTTGCAGATGCCCTTGCCCTGGGTCTTCGACTGGCACCAGCTGCAGGGCATCGACGCCGAGGCGGCGATGCAGCTGGCGACGCTGTTCCGCCTGTGGAGTGGCCAGTCGATCGAACTGCGCTGGATCGCCGGCGAGAAGCTTTTCCAGGTGCTGGCCGAGGCCGCGCCCACCGGCGTGCGCGACGCCGACCCCGCCTTCTGGCTGACGCGCCTGGACGCATTGCGCCTGGCCAACCGCCCCGACCAGTTCGACGAGGCGGCCATCGACTACTGCGTCACTTACGAGGTCAGCCCGCCGAGCTGGGAGCCCACGCGCTGCAAGGTACACATCAGCGGCGGCGGCCTGTCGACACGCCAGCCCGATCTGTCGCTGGTCAGCGAGGTCTTCACCGGCTTCATGGAGTCCGGACTGTCGGACGACACTGGCGCTGGCGCGCAGAACTTCGAGGTGGCCAATGTCGAGCTGTCGGGCCAGCTCATCGGCGACATCAGCGCCACGCTGGCCAAGTTGCAGAGCGAATCGAACCAGGCGCCGCTGGTCAACGTCAGCTGCTCGCGCCTGATCCGCGTCGACTTCATTGCCGCCGGCGACCTGCTGAACTGGGTGCTGTCCAAGCGCAACGAAGGCCGCGCCGTGCAATTCGTCGACACGCATCGCTTGGTGGCGCTGTTCTTCGGCGCCATGGGCATCAACGAGCACGCCAAGGTGCAAGTCCGAAAAGTTTAGCCCCCAGGCTTGTCGCTTCGCGCCTTCGCCACCCCCGAGGGGGCTGATGCAGCGGCCCGGCAAAGCCGGTTCCGCGCATGGGCTTGGCTTGAATCCCAGCGTCGCGGCTGCATCTGAGGCACTCATGGAAAACTACCACGGCACCACCATCGTCAGCGCGCGCCGCGGCGCCCTCGTGGCACTCGGCGGCGATGGCCAGGTCACGCTGGGCACCATCGTCGTCAAGAGCAGCGCGCGCAAGGTGCGCAAGCTCTACCGCGAACAGGTGCTGGCGGGCTTCGCCGGCGCCACGGCCGACGCCTTCACGCTCTTCGAACGCTTCGAGGCCAAACTCGAGAAGCACCAGGGCCACCTGCAGCGCGCCGCCATCGAGCTGACGAAGGACTGGCGCACCGACCGCGTGCTGCGCCGCCTGGAGGCCATGCTGGCGGTGGCCGACGCGACCTGCTCGCTGATCATCACCGGCAACGGCGACGTGCTGGAACCCGAGTACGGCATCGTTGCCATCGGCTCGGGCGGCGCCTACGCGCAGGCCGCCGCGCGCGCGCTGCTGGCGCATACCGAACTCGCGCCGGCCGACATCGTGAAACGATCGCTCGAGATCGCCGGCGACATCTGCATCTACACCAACCAGCAGCACACCGTCGAAGTGCTGGGGTCGTGAAGCATACGACGTCAGCGCGGCGGACTGTCGGGTTGCAGCACCAGGCGCAGCTTCGCCGGGCAGGCGTAGGTCGGCTCGGCCGTCCCGGCGCCCAGCGCTGCGTCGATCGCTGCGCCGAGCGCGGCGCGCGCCGTGCCGGGCTCGCAGCCCAACTGCAGCGGGCTGCCGTCGGTGCTCAGCGTCACCTTGCCCGGGGGCGGTCACGTCCCATTCGCCGAGCGCATTGCGCAAGTTGCACCGGGCATCAGCCAGTTGTGACGGGCCCTCGCTGTTTCCATGCGGCTCATCCCTCGCGCCGTGCAGACTAGTCCATCCCTTTTACCGCCTCCAGCCGAAGACTCATGAACTCGTCGATGACCCCGCAGGAGATCGTCTCCGAACTCGACCGCCACATCGTCGGCCAGAACGGCGCCAAGCGTGCCGTGGCCATCGCGCTGCGCAACCGCTGGCGGCGCCAGCAGGTGCAGGGCGCGATGAAGACCGAGATCACGCCCAAGAACATCCTGATGATCGGGCCCACCGGCGTGGGCAAGACCGAGATCGCGCGCCGCCTGGCACGGCTGGCCGACGCGCCCTTCATCAAGGTCGAGGCCACCAAGTTCACCGAGGTGGGTTATGTCGGCAAGGACGTCGACACCATCGTGCGCGACCTGATGGACGTGGCCGTCAAGCAGGAACGTGAACGCCAGATGCGCGCCAAGCGCGCCGCCGCCGAAGATGCCGCCGAGGACCGCATCCTCGACGTGCTGGTGCCGCTGCCCAGGGACACGCGCGACGAACGTTCACGCGCGATGGGCTTCACCGCCGAGCCCGCGCCGGCCGACAACACCGCGCGCCAGGTGATGCGCAAGCGCCTGCGCGAAGGCACGCTGGACGACAAGGAGATCGAACTCGACCTGGCCGAGGCCAAGCCGACACTGGAGATCCTGGGCGCCCAGGGCATGCCCGGCATGGACGAGATGGCCGAGCAGCTCAAAGGCCTGTTCTCGCAGGCCGGCGCGGGCAGACGCAAGACACGTCGCCTGAAGATCGCCGAGGCGCGCCAGTGGCTCGTCGACGAGGAGGCCGGCAAGCTGGTCAACGAGGACGAGATACGCGCCGCCGCGCTGGCCAACGCCGAGGGCAACGGCATCGTCTTCATCGACGAGATCGACAAGGTGGCCTCGCGCCAGGAAACGCAGGGCGCCGAGGTCAGCCGCCAGGGTGTGCAGCGCGACCTGTTGCCGCTGGTGGAAGGCACCACCGTCAGCACCAAGTACGGGCCGGTGAAGACCGACCACATGCTCTTCATCGCCAGCGGCGCCTTCCACCTCGCCAAGCCCAGCGACCTGATCCCCGAACTGCAGGGACGCTTCCCGATCCGCGTTGAACTCAGCTCGCTCAGCGTCGAGGACTTCGAGGCCATCCTCACCAGCACCCACGCCAGCCTCGTCAAGCAGTACCAGGCACTGCTGGCCACCGAGGGCGTGACGCTGGAGATCCAGCCCGCCGGCGTGAAGCGCCTGGCGCAGATCGCCTTCGAGGTCAACGAGCGCACCGAGAACATCGGCGCGCGCCGACTGGCCACGGTGATGGAGCGGCTGCTCGACGAGATCAGCTTCGACGCCCCCAACCGCAGCGGGCAGACGGTGGCCATCGACGCCGCGGCGGTCGACGCGCGGCTGGCCGACTTGGCGCATAACGAGGATCTATCGCGCTACATCCTGTAGCGCGCCGAGTGATGCAGCGCTACATCCTGTAGCGCGCCGGGTGATGCGGCGCTACATCCTGTAGCGCGCCGGGTGATGCGGCGCTGCATCCCGTCGCGCGCCGTGTCAGTGCGGTTGTCATGGCAGCGCGTCGATAATGGCGTGTCCATAACAAGAACAGCAACCGACATGACCTCGCTTCCCCTCTTCATCGCCCCGGCCCGGTTCGACAACGCCGAGGCCGCACTGGCCCAGGTGCAGGCCATCTACCGCAGCAGCGTCGAGCACCTGCGCGACAGCCTGCGCCGCTTCGTCGCCGGCGAAGACGACGGCCAGCACGTGCGCGCCTGCTACCCCTTCGTGAGGGTGCGCACCGACACCGTGGCGCGCGCCGACTCGCGGCTGAGCTACGGCTTCGTCGCCGGCCCCGGCAGCTTCGAGACCACGATCACGCGGCCCGACCTCTTCGCCAACTACTACCTCGAGCAGTTCCGCCTGCTGCTGAAGAACCACGGCGTGGCCATCGAGGTGGGCACCAGCGCGCAGCCGATACCGGTGCACTTCTCGCTGGCCGAGCACGACCACCTCGAAGGCAGCATGAGCCACGAACGGCGGCTGCTGATGCGCGACCGCTTCGACCTGCCCGACCTGGCGGCGATGGACGACGGCATCGCCAACGGCACGCACCAGCCGGCGCCGGGCGAAGCGCTGCCGCTGTCGCTGTTCACGGCGCCGCGTGTCGACTATTCGCTGCACCGCCTGCGTCATTACACCGGCACCGCGCCCGAGCACTTCCAGAACTTCGTGCTGTTCACGAACTACCAGTTCTACATCGACGAGTTCATCAAGCTCGGCCATGCCGTGATGGCCGACCCCGACAGCGAGTACGAGGCCTTCGTCGAACCCGGCAACCTCGTCACGCGGCGCACCGGCACCGGCGCGCGGCCGGGCGACGAGCTCGGCGTGGCGCCGCCGCGGCTGCCGCAGATGCCGGCCTACCACCTGCGCCGGCCCGACAACAGCGGCATCACGATGGTCAACATCGGCGTCGGCCCGGCCAACGCCAAGACCATCACCGACCACGTGGCCGTGCTGCGCCCGCACGCCTGGCTGATGCTGGGCCACTGCGCCGGGCTGCGCAACACGCAGCAACTGGGTGACTACGTGCTGGCCCACGCTTACATGCGCGAGGACCACGTGCTCGACGAAGAGCTGCCGCTGTGGGTGCCCATTCCCGCGCTGGCCGAAGTGCAGGTGGCGCTGGAACAGGCCGTGGCCGACATCACCCAGCTGCAGGGTTACGAGCTCAAGCGCATCCTGCGCACCGGCACCGTGGCGTCCACCGACAACCGGAACTGGGAGCTGCTGCCGAACGCCGGCCCCGAGCGCCGCTTCAGCCAGAGCCGCGCCGTGGCGCTGGACATGGAAAGCGCCACCATCGCCGCCAACGGGTTCCGCTTCCGGGTGCCCTACGGCACGTTGCTGTGCGTGAGCGACAAACCGCTGCACGGCGAGATCAAGCTGCCCGGCATGGCCAACACCTTCTACCGCGAACGTGTCGACCAGCACCTGCGCATCGGCATGCGTGCGGTGGAACTGCTGCGCCAGGAACGCCCGGGCGCGCTGCACAGCCGCAAGCTGCGCAGCTTTGCCGAGGTGGCCTTCCAGTAGCCGGGGATCTGCCTGAGCGGCAACCCCGGCCGGCCGCGAGATTTACGCTGCTTCATGCGGCACCGCACAAAGCAGAAACGGCAATGCACGCATCATGGGTTTATGGGGCTTATGGGGCTGCGCTTGGTGTCGCCGCGTCCGATCGTCTGCGTACTTGCCGTGGTCGTGCTGGGGCTGTCGGGCTGCGCCTCGCTGCAGCAGCCGGCTTCGCCAGCGGCGCCGCTGTCGGTGCCGGCCGGGTGGAGTGCCGCGGCGCCGTCCTCGGGCGAGGTCGCTGCACTGGCGCAGTGGTGGCGGCGCTTCGACGATCCCGTGCTGCCCGCCCTGGTCGAACAGGCCCTGGCCGGCAGCACCGACATCGCCGCGGCGCAGGCCCGCCTGCGCCAGGCGCGCGCGCAGCGTGATCTCACCGCCGCCGGCCGCACGCTGACGGTGAGCGGCAGCGGTTCGGCCCAGGCCAGCCGCCGCGAGGGCAGTGCCACCGCCCAGAGCTACGGCGTCGGCATCGACGCCCGCTGGGAGGCCGACCTCTGGGGCGGCAGCGCCGCCGGCCTGCGCGCCGCCGACGCCACGGCCGAAGCCAGCGCCGTCACGCTGGCTGCCACGCGCGTGGCCGTGGCCGCCGAGGTGGCGTTGAACGTGTTGCAGCTGCGGGGCACGCAGGCGCGGCTGGCCAACGCGCGGCAGAGCCTCGCCAGCCAGCAGCAGACGCTGCAGATCGTGCAGTGGCGTGCCGACGCGGGGCTGGTGACGCAGCTCGATGTCGAGCAGGCCAAGACCGCCGTCGAACAGACGCGGGCGCAGATCCCGGCGCTCGAAATCAGTACCACCCAGGCCATGAACGCGCTGGCCGTGCTCACCGGACGCGCCCCCGGCGCGCTGGCCGGCACGCTGCAGGCGCAAACGCCAGCCCGCGCACCGACGACGCCGCCCGAATTGGCGCTGGCGCTGCCCGCCGAGGTACTGCGCCAGCGCCCCGACATGCGCGTCGCAGAGTTGCAGCTGCGCGCCGCCGCCGCACGTGTCGACCAGGCCGACGCCCAACGCCTGCCCAGCCTGTCGCTGGGCGGCTCCATCGGCCTGAACGCGCTCAGCCTCACGGGCCTGGGCAGCGCACCTGCGGCCGCATCGCTGCTGGCCAGCATCAGCGTGCCGCTGTTCGACGGTGGCCGCATCCGCGCCCAGGTGCGCCAGCAGGAGGCCGCGCGCGACGAGGCCGAAATCGGCTACCGCGCCACCTTGCTGGCCGCGCTGCAGGAGGTGGAAGACACGCTGGTGGCGCTGCGCGGCACCCGCGAACAGCTGGCGGCACAGCAGGCCGCCGCGGCGTCGGCGCTGAACGCGGCGCAGATCGCCGAGCAGCGCTACCGCAGCGGCCTGGTCGACTTCCAGAACGTGCTGCAGACCCAGCGCACCCTGCTCGCGGCGCAGGACGGCGTGGCCGCCACCGCCACCACGCTGGCCACCCAGCACGTGCGCCTCTACAAGGCGCTGGGCGGCGGCTGGAGGCCAGACACCGCAACCATCGCCTCCCCATGACCCCTGCCGAAACCGCTCCCGTCGCCGCCCCTGCCGCCGACCCCGACACCGCGCTGCAGGACCTGCTCGGGCCGACGGCCGTGCTGCGCCCGTGGTGGCGTCGCCCCACGTTGTGGATCGGCCTGGCCGTGCTGGCGGCCATCGCTGCCGGCGTCTGGTTCTGGCTGGGCCAGCGCCAGGCCGCAGGCGCGCCGCAGTACCAGACGCAGGCCGTCGTGCGCGGCGCGCTCACGGTCACCGTCACCGCCAACGGCACGCTGCAGCCGACGACGCAGGTGGCCATCGGCAGTGAACTGTCGGGCACCGTGGCCAAGGTGTCGGTGGACGTCAACGACCGCGTAAAGAAGGGCCAGATGCTGGTGGCGCTGGACGACGCGCGGCTGCGTGACCAGGCCAACGGCTCACGCGCCGCGCTGGCCGGCGCCGAGGGCGCACGCGCCCAGGCCCGTGCCACCGCCACCGAGGCGCGCGACGCGCTGGCGCGGCTGCGCGACGTCTACCAGCGCAGCGGTGGCCAGGTGCCATCGGCCGCCGAGATGGCTGCCGCCGAGGCCGCAGCCGCGCGCGGCGAGGCCAACGTGGCCAGCGCGCAGGCCAACGTCGCGCAGGCCCAGGCCACGCTCAGCAGCAACGAGACCAACCTGGGCAAGGCCACCATCCGCTCGCCCATCGACGGCGTGGTGTTGTCGCGTTCGGTCGAGCCCGGCAACGCCGTGGCCGCGTCGCTGCAGGCGGTGACGCTGTTCACGCTGGCCGAAGACCTGACGAAGATGAAGCTGCAGGTCTATGTCGACGAGGCCGACGTCGGCCAGGTCAGCGCCGGGCAGTCGGCCACCTTCACCGTCAGCGCCTACCCGACGCGGCGCTACCCGGCGCGCATCGTGCGCGTGGGCTTCGGTTCAACGACGAAAGACAATGTCGTCACCTACCTGGCCGAGCTCAGCGTCAACAACGACGACCTGACGTTGCGCCCGGGCATGACGGCCACCGCCACCATCACCACCGTCGAGCGCACAGACGCGCTGCTGGTGCCCAACGCGGCGCTGCGCTACTCGCCGGCCAACGCCGCCGCAGCGGCATCGGCGCCCGCCACCAGCATCGTCTCGAGCATGATGCCGCGCATGCCGCGTGGCGCCGGTGGCGGTGGTGGTGGGCGTCGCGGCGGCACCGACACCGCGCAGGTGCGCCAGGTCTGGGTGCTGGAAGGTGGCCAGCCGCAGACCGTGCCGGTGCGGCCGGGTGTCAGCGACGGCCGCAACACCGAGGTCACGAGCCAGGTCTTGCAGCCCGGCATGGCGGTGATCATCGGCCAGACCACGGGCGGCACGAAGTGAACGAGAGCTTGCCCTCCGGCCCAGCGCCAGGCCGCTCCCAGGCAGACCCCCGCCGGCCGCAGGACGCGGCCGACGCTTCGCCCGTCCATGCCCGCGCAGGCGGACATGGAGCCACGGGCGGCGTTGCCCACGGGGGATCGGCCGGCGCACCCGCCGGCCGCGGGGCTCCATTGATCCGCCTGCGCGGCGTGACCCGCGTCTACGGCACGGGCTCGGCCGAGGTGCAGGCGCTGCGCGGCATCGACCTCGACATCACCGAGGGCGAGTTCGTCGCCATCATGGGCCCCAGCGGCTCGGGCAAGAGCACGGCGATGAACATCCTGGGCTGCCTGGACACGCCCAGCGCCGGCGCCTACCTGTTCCGCGGCGTGCCGGTGCACCAGCTCGACCGCGACCAGCGCGCGCTGCTGCGCCGCGCCCACCTGGGCTTCGTCTTCCAGGGTTTCAACCTGCTGCCGCGCACCACGGCGCAGGAAAACGTCGAGCTGCCGCTGCTCTACCGCGGCGAACCGGCCGCCGCGCGCCGCAAGGCCGCGCTCGAGGCGCTGACCGCCGTGGGGCTGGCCGGGCGCGAAGGCCATACGCCGGCCGAACTGTCGGGCGGCCAGCAGCAGCGCGTGGCCATCGCACGCGCGCTGGTGACACGGCCCACCGTGCTGCTGGCCGACGAACCCACCGGCAACCTCGACACCCAGCGCGGGCGCGAGATCATGGCACTGCTTGCCGCGCTGAACCGCGACCGCGGCATCACCGTGCTGATGGTCACCCACGAGCCCGACATGGCGGTCTACGCGCGGCGCGTGGTGCACTTCGTCGACGGGCTGATCGACAGCGACCGGCCGCAGGCCGGCACGCCCCCCGCCGTCGCGCAGACCCCAGCCGCGGCCACGGAGCACGCCTGATGTGGCTCAACACGCTCGGCCTGGCGCTGCGCGAGATCCGGCGCAACCTGCTGCGGTCCTTCCTCACCATCCTGGGCATCGTCATCGGCGTGGCGGCCGTCATCACCATGGTCACGGTGGGCCGCGGCGCCACGCAGGCGGTGTCCGACCAGATCACCAGCCTGGGCACCAACCTGCTGATGGTGCGACCGGGCCAGCGCATGGGGCCGGGGCGCGATGCCGGCGGCTCGCCGCCCTTCCGCCAGGCCGACGGCGACGCCATCGCGGCGCAGGTTCCGGGCGTGCGCGCCGTTGCCCCACAGGCCAACACTGGCGCTGTGGCGGTCTACGGCGCGCGCAACTGGTCGACCGTGATCTACGGCACCACCAACGCCTACTTCGAGACCAACAACTGGACGCTGGCCCAGGGGCGCGTCTTCGAAGAGGCCGAGCTGCGCGCCGGCGCCGCGGTGTGCGTCATCGGCGCGACGGTGCGGCGCGAACTCTTCGCCACCGAGGAACCGGTGGGCGCGCGTCTGCGGCTGCGCAACATCAGCTGCGAAGTCGTCGGCCTGCTGCAGAGCAAGGGCCAGGCGGCGATGGGCAACGACCAGGACGACGTCGTCGTGATGCCGATTGCGGCCGTGCAGCGGCGCCTCACCGGCAACCTCAACGTCGGCACGCTGCTGGTGTCGATGGACGATGGCGCCGACGCCGAAAGCGTGAAGGCCGGCATGACGCAGCTGCTGCGCGAACGGCGCAAGCTGGCCGAGAGCGACGAGAACAACTTCAACGTACTCGACACCAAGCAGCTGGCCGAGACGCTTTCGGGCACGACGCAGGTGATGACGATGCTGCTCGGCGCGGTGGCCGCGGTCAGCCTGCTGGTGGGCGGCATCGGCATCATGAACATCATGCTGGTCAGCGTCACCGAGCGCACACGCGAGATCGGCATCCGGCTGGCCATCGGCGCACTGGGGCACGAGGTACTGCTGCAGTTCCTGATCGAGGCCGTGGTGCTGGCGGCGCTGGGCGGGCTGATCGGCATCGTCTTTGCCACCGCGGCATCGATCGGCCTGACCGCGGTGATGGGTGTGCCCTACGTCTTCGACCCCGGCATCAACCTGCTGTCCTTCGCCTTCGCGGCGCTGATCGGCATCGTCTTCGGCTACTTCCCGGCGCGCCGCGCGGCGCGGCTCGATCCCATCGAAGCGCTGCGGCACGAATGAGGCAGGTCGACGCCACGTTCAGCCGCTGCGGCGCAACAGCGGGAAGAGCGCCAGCAGGCCCAGCAGCGGCCCCAGCGCCAGCCAGGGCAGCACGGCCGCCAGCGGGTGCGTCGCCGCGGCGCGCACGAAGATCTCGATCGACACCACGCTGATCGCGAAGCCCAGGCTGTTGCTCAGCGTCAGCACGCTGCCCACCGCCTCACGCGGTGCATTGGCGGCCGTCAGGGCGCTGAACTGTGGCGAGTCGCCGGCCACCGTCACGCCCCAGACCAGCATCCAGGCCAGGAACAGAGGCAGCGGCGCCACCAGCATCCAGGGCGCGGCCAGGCAGCACAGGCCGCTTGCCGCCAGCTGCGTGCCGGCCACACGCGCGCTGCCATGGCGCCGCGCCAGCAGGCCGCCCGCCACGCAGCCGGCCGCACCGGCACCGACGACGGCGAAGGCCCAGCCCGACACCGCCACCGTGCCCTGCAGTCTTGTCGCCAGCACCAGCGGCGCCAGCACCCAGACGGTGTAGAGCTCGCCCATGTGGCCGAAGTAGCCGAAGACCGAGGCGCGCACGCGTGCATCGCGCCAAAGGCTGGCCAGCGCCGACAGGCGCAGCGGCACCAGCCCGGCGGGGTGCGGTGGCTCGGGCACACGCCAGATCACCAGCCAGCCGGCCAGCGCCGACGCGGTGGCCACGGCGATGAACACACTCTGCCAAGGCAGCGCGGCCCCCAGCGCGCGCAGCGCATGCGGGCTGGCGCTGCCCAGCACCAGCGCACCCACCAGCCAGCCCAGCGCCGCACCCAGGCCGCGCGGGAACCACAGCGCGGCGATCTTCATGCCCACCGGGTCGATGCCGGCCAGGCAGAAGCCGGTCAGCGCGCGCCAGAACAGCAGCATCGTGAACGAACCCGCCATCGCCGCGGCAGCCAGCGTGCACGCGGCGGCGGCCAGCGCGCAGCCCAGGAAGAGCCGCCGCGCCGGAAAGCGGTCGGCCAGCGCCAGCAGCGCAAACACCAGCGTGCCGGCGATGAAGCCCAGCTGCAGCGCCGAGGTGAGCGTGCCCACGGCGGCGTCGCTGTAGCCGTAGACACGCTGCAGGTCGGGCATCACGGCGTTGACCGCGAACCACGGCGAGGTGCCAGCCAGCTGGGCCAGCACCAGCACGGGCAACACGTGCGGCGGCGGGTTCGGGAGGGTGGGGGTCACGGGGGGTCACGGCGCCGGGGGCGCGCCGCGACACGTGTGTCACGGCCGGCGGCGGCGCGCACGGTAGCACGCGCCCCTGGCCCGCACTGCCCAGCCGCTGGCGGGCCCCGCGGCTGGGGTTTGTTTGATCTGGATTGACCTGTTGCGGTTGTCGCCCCCGGCGCCTTGATCTACGCTGGCCCTCACGTCGCCGCAACGGTGCGGCCCCTGAACAAGGAGATCTCTCATGCCCAGCCCCTCCACCGCAGGCAGCCCTTCGGGGCCCGCCGCCATCCGTACGCTGGCCCTCGTGGGCGCGTCGGCGGCGGGCAAGACCTGTCTGGCCGAAGCGCTGCTCGCGCGCACCGGGGCCATCGTCGCGTCCGGCAGCATCGAGCGCGGCAGCACGGTCAGCGACTTCGACGCGCTCGAACGCCGCATGCAGCATTCGCTGAACACCGCGGTGATGCACCTCACGCACGCCGGCACGCGCATCCACCTGCTAGACACCCCGGGCGGCCCCGACTTCCTGGGCCACAGCCTGCCGGCGCTGGAAGCGGTGGAGACGGTGGCTGTGGTGGTCAATGCCGCCGTCGGCGTCGAACCGATGTCGCGGCGCATGATGGATTACGCCGCGTCGCGCCACCTCGACCGCCTGGTGATCGTCAACCGCATCGACACACCGGGCGTGAACCTGGCCGCCGTGCTGGCCGACATCCAGGCCCACTTCGGCAAGGAATGCCTGCCGTTGAACCTGCCCGCCGACGGCGCCACGCGCGTCGTCGACTGCTTCTTCAACCGCGAAGGCCAGGGCGACTTCGGCAGCGTCGATGCCGCGCACCGCGCGCTGGTCGAGCAGGTCGTGGAAGTTGATGGCGAATTTGTCGACCGCTACCTCAACGACGGCGACATCGACGCCGGTGAACTGCACGCGCCGCTGGAACAGGCGCTGCGCGAAGGCCACCTGATCCCGGTGGTGTTCGTCTCGGCCAAGAGCGGCGCCGGCGTGGCCGAACTGCTCGACGTCATCGTCAAACTGCTGCCCAACCCGACCGAAGCCAATGCGCCCGACTTCCTGCGCGGCGAAGGCGCCGACGCGGTGCCCATGCACGCCACGCCCGACCCCGCGCTGCACGTGCTGGCGCATGTGTTCAAGGTCACGGTCGACCCCTTCGTCGGCCGCCTGGGCATCTTCCGCGTGCACCAGGGCACGGTCACGCGCGACATGCCGCTTTACGTCGGCGACAGCCGCAAGCCCTTCAAGGCCAGCCACATCTACCTGCTGCAGGGCAAGCAGACGGTGGAAGTGCCGTCTGCAGTGCCGGGCGACATCGTCGCCGTGGCCAAGGTCGACGCGCTGCACTACGACGCCGTGTTGCACGACGCGCCCGAGGACGACCACATCCACATGGTGCCGCTGGAACTGCCCAAGCCCGTGCACGGCCTGGCCATCGAGCCGCAGCGCCATGGCGACGAGCAGCGGCTGTGGGAGATCCTGGCCAAGCTGGTCGACGAGGACCCCTGCCTGAAGGTGGAACACGTCGCCGCCAGCAACGAGACCGTGGTCTACGGCCTGGGCGAGTTGCACCTGCGTGTGCTGCTCGAGCGCATGCGCGAAACCTACAAGTTCGAGGTCAAGACACAGCCGCCGCGCATCGCCTACCGCGAGACCATCACCGGCAAGGCCGAGGGCCACCACCGCCACAAGAAGCAGACCGGCGGCGCGGGGCAGTTCGGCGAGGTTTTCCTGCGTGTCGAGCCGATGGACGCCGGCGCGGGCTACGAGTTCGTCGACGCGGTCAAGGGCGGCACCATTCCCTACAACTTCATGCCGGCGGTGGAAAAGGGCGTGCGCGAGGCACTGGCCTTAGGCGCCATCAGCGGCTACCCGGTGGTGGACGTGCGCGTCACCGCCTACGACGGCAAGAGCCACAGCGTCGACAGCAAGGAGATCGCCTTCGTCACCGCGGCACGCAAGGCCACGCTGGCGGCGCTGCGCGAGGCGCGGCCGGTGGTGCAGGAGCCCGTCGTCCACATCGAGATCATCGCGCCGGACACCAGCGTGGGCGACATCACCGGCGACCTGTCATCCAAGCGGGGTGTCGTCACCGGCACCGCCAACGGCGCGGCCGGCACGATGATCGTGCGCGGCCAGGTGCCGCTGGCCGAGGTGACGGGCTACCAGCCCCGGCTGAACGCGCTGACCGGCGGCCAGGGCCGCTACAGCGTGGTGCTGTCGCACTACGAGGCCGTGCCGCCTTCGGTGCAGACTGCACTGGTGGCCGCCTACAAGGTGCAGGACGACGAATGACGTTCGGGCCGAGCCCGGCCCTCCTCCACGCGACGGGCCCGAAAGGGCCCGTGCCGCCTTTGGGCCCGAAACGGCCCATTCGTCATTTGGGCCCGCAAATTTCGGGGTTGATCGCCGCCGACTAGTATCCGCCCCGTCGAGAGGGGAGTAGCAGGCAGCGCCAGCTGCCGCGTCATCCCGTCAATACGGCCACCGGCGCCCTGCCGGCGGCCCGGGACCGCAGGGGCCTCCCCCCGCAAGACCTTTCGGCGCGAACCTCAAACCTACTCGGGAGTGTCCATGGACACCATCGCGCCGCTCTGGCTGTGGATCTTTTTTGTCTGCGCGGTACTCACCGCGCTCTTCGTCGACTTCGTCGTGCTCAGCAAGCAGGGCGCGCACAGCGTCACCGTCAAGGAGGCGGTGAACTGGTCACTGATCTGGGTGGCGCTGAGCCTGGCGTTCAACGGCCTCTTCTGGTGGGCCGTCTACCAGGACCACGGCGCCGCGCTCGCCAGCACGAAGAGCATGGAATTCCTCACCGGCTACCTCATCGAGAAGAGCCTGGCGGTGGACAACATCTTCGTCTTCCTGATGATCTTCACCTACTTCGCGGTGCCGCCGCAGTTCCAGAAGCGGGTGCTGATGATCGGCATCATCGGCGCCATCGTGTTGCGCACGGTGATGATCCTGCTCGGCGCCTGGCTCATCGCGCAGTTCCACTGGGTGCTGTACGTCTTCGGCGCCTTCCTCGTGCTCACCGGCATCAAGATGTGGTGGGCCGCGGACAAGGAGCCCGACCTGGAGAGCAACCCGGCACTGAAGCTGCTGCGCAAGATCATGCCCGTGGGCAAGAACTTCGACGGCGAGAAGTTCTTCACCGTCGAGAACGGCAAGAAGCTCGCCACGCCGCTGTTCCTGGTGATCTGCCTGGTGGGCCTGACCGACGTGATCTTCGCGGTCGACAGCATCCCGGCCATCTTCGCCATCACGATGGACCCCTTCATCGTGCTCACCAGCAACATCTTCGCCATCCTGGGCCTGCGCGCGATGTATTTCCTGCTGGCGGCGGTGGCGGCCAAGTTCCACCTGCTGAGCTACGGCCTGGCGGTGGTGCTGGTTTTCATCGGCACCAAGATGCTGGTGGTCGACCTGTTCAAGATCCCGGTGCTGGTTTCGCTGGGCGTGGTCGTCGCCATCCTGGCGGTGACCATGCTGTGGAGCCTGAAGACGGCGCCGCGCATCAATCCAAACCCGGGCGACGGCAAGCTCGGCTGACCGAAGCCCGACCAAACGGCGCCGGCGCGCGCCCCGGCAGCGCGCCCCGGCAGCGCGCTCAGCGCACGGCCAGCGGCTGCCGCCCGCGCGGCGGCGCGAACTGGCGGTCGAGCTCCGCCAGGTCGTCAGCCCCGAGCTGCAGCTGCTGCGCCGCCCAGTTGTGGCGCAAGTGCAGCGTGTTGCCGGCCTTGGGGATGGCCAGGACCCCGGGCTGGCGCAGCAGCCAGGCCAGCGCCACCTGCGCCGGCGTGGCGCGGTGGCGTTCTGCCACCAGGCGCAGCCGCGGGAGGTTGACGAGTTCACCCTGGTCGAAGGGGCTGTAGGCCATCAGTGGCATCTGCGGCAAGCGCTGCCAGGGCAGCAGGTCGTGCTCGACGCCGCGCTGGCCGAGCGAGTAGTAGACCTGGTTTGTCGCGCAGGCCCGGCCACCGGGCACCTGGCCCAGTTCGCGCATGTCGTCGAGGTCGAAGTTGCTCACGCCCCACAGCCGGATGAGACCGCGGCGCTGCAGCTGCTCGAAGCCGCGCACGGTCTCGTACAGCGGCACGCCGCCGCGCCAGTGCAGCAGGTAGAGGTCGATGCTGTCGAGCTGCAGCCGGCGCAGGCTGGCTTCGCAGGCCGCCTGCAGCGCGCGCACGCCAGCATGTTCGGGCAGCGCCTTGCTCACGACGAACAGCTCTCCGCGTGCCACACCGGCGCGCTGCGCCTGGGCCAGCGCCTGCCCCGTGAGGGTTTCGGCGCCACCGTCGCCGTACATCTCGGCGGTGTCGATCACACGCCACCCCATCTCGAGCGCCTGGCGCAGCGCGGCCACCTCGGCAGCGCGCTGCTCGGGTACCTCGCCGAAACGCCAGGTGCCCAGCCCGAGCGCCGGACGCTGCTCGCCATGGGGGAAAGTCACTTCCGGGGGAGGCACGACTGCCGCATCCATGCACAGATCGTAAGCGCGCCCTTGGCGCCGGCCCGCGCAGGTCAACGAAGATTTATCATCAGCGGTGATGCAAGCCAGTCCCCCAGACCTCGCCCAGGTGCGCCTGGACAACGCGCTGGCGCTCTTCGAGGAATTCGTGCGCGCCACCGCACGCCATGCCGACGCCGCCACGCTGCGCGGGTTGGAGCGGCGCTTCGCTGAACGGGTGCAGATCCAGCCCAGTTACTGGAGCCAGGTCAAGGGCCGCAGCCGCCAGATCGGCGAACGCCTGGCGCGCCAGTTCGAACACCTGTGCCACAAACCCGCGGGCTGGATGGACGTGCCGCACGGCGCCGCCGCGCTGGGCAGCGGCAGTACGGCGGCGTCAGCGGGCGCCGAGCGCAACGGGCCCGACGCAGACGAATTGGCCCCGCGGGACGACGACGAACGATTCATCGTCGGCCTGGTCCTCACCTACTACCGCCGCCACCCGCAGCGGGCGCGCACGCGCCTGCTCGACCTGCTGGGTGAGGTGCTGTCACCGGCACCCCTGCCGCCGCCCGCTGCACCTTCGGCACGCAACCCCGTCGGCAGCGCCGCGCCGCGTTCACTGGCGCCGGCAGCCGAGGGCGCGCATGCCTTGTGGCTGCGCAGCCAGATCGGTGTGGCGCCGCTGAAGCGCAAGAAGTAGCCAGCGTTCAAGCGCGGCGCCTGCGCCCCGCAGACGCCGCGCCGGCAGCACCACCGTATCGGCGGCATCCCACGTTTGAAGGATGTCTCCTGTGAAAATCTCTTGCGCAGTGATAACCGCATGTTTATCATTTGCGCAAGCCTGTGCAGACGCACCCCGCAAGGGGCGCGGTCACAGCCGATCAACCCTACCCCCCACACCATGAGCCGTCTGCTGCCCCGTATCGAACTGCCGCCCTGCCGCCTAGTCGCGGCACGGCAGGTCGCAGGGGTCGTCCCGACGCAGGGTGTGTTGTTCGATGGTGCTCCCCCCGGGGTGCCGGTGCGCTGACGCCGCCACGCTTTGCGCGGCAGAGTCCGCTCATCACGGCCCGGGTTGCACCAGCACCCGGGCCGTGTGCTTTTTGCGGTCCGCCAATTCCGTTCCACCCACCCGTCACCACAAGGAGAGACCCGATGAAGCTGATCCTCAAGACCGTCAAGCCGCGCAACCCCTTCGTGGTCGCCAGCCTGCGACGCAGCGCGGGCGCCCACCGCCCCGGCTCGGGCGCGCGACGCCAGCAGGCCGAGCGTGCATTGCGCCAGGAAGTGAGCCATCTGGAAGGGCGACACCGTCGCCTCAGCCCCTGAAACCCAAGAGGGAGCCATCCGCCCGCACCGGGCAAGCGCTTCCGACGGAGACCCCTCATGTTGATGCAAGAACTGCCTTATGACGCGGCCCAGCCCGGAGAGCGCCGCGCCCGCGACCTCCTGGCCCTGGCCCTGCTGATGGCCAGCCGCACACTCGGCCTGCTGGCCGAACGTGTGGCGATGCGCCAGCGCGTGATGACGCTGGCCGAGCCGGTGATCGAGTTCCACGGCGAAGCCGGTGCGCCCGAAGGCGCGCTTTACGTCGACGGCAAGCTCGTCGGGCACGTGCTGGGCGTGAACCGGCTGTGAAGCCGGCACCAGCCACGGCAAGGGGCGGCACTCAAGCGCGCCGCCCCACTTGCCGATACCCTTGAGGCGTCGGCTCGTCTATTCAGCGTGCCGGCGCCCGCCATGACGCCCGACACCGCCTTCATCACCCATGCTCCTCGCGACCTGGCCGCCTGGACAGCGCTGTTCGAGCACGCCGACCTGCCCGTGCTCGCCACCACCGCCGAGGCGTTGGCGGAGTTGGCGGCCAACGAAGACGCGGTGGACGCGCACATGCTGGCCGACGCCATCGTCGACGACCCGCTGATGACCCTCAAGGTGCTGGCCCACGTGGCGCTGCTGCGTCGCGGCCGCGAGGGCAGCGACACCGAGACGGTGACCGAGGCGCTGGTGATGCTGGGCATCCCGCCCTTCTTCCACGCCTTCGCGGCGCAGCCGGTCGTCGAGGATCTGCAGGCTGACCAACCGGCGGCACGGGCCGGTTTCCGGCGTGTGCTGCGGCGCGCCCGCCGTGCGGCGCGCTTCTCGATGGGGTTCGCGGTGCACCGCATGGACCACGACGCGACGGTGCTGCACGAGGCCGCGCTGCTGCACGACTTTGCCGAGCTGCTGCTGTGGCTGCGTGCGCCTGCGCTGGCCATGGTGATCGAGGACCGCCTGTTGGCCGACCCCACGCTGCGCAGCGCCGCGGTGCAGCGCGAAGTGCTGCACATCGAGCTCGAGGAGCTCGAGCACGCGTTGATGCAGAAATGGCATCTGCCGGCGCTGCTGGTGCAGATCAGCGACGGCCACGCGCGCCATGCCACGGCACAGCTGCGCAACGTGCAGCTGGCGCTGCGTGTTGCGCGTCACAGCGCGCTGGACTGGGACAACCCGGCGCTGCCGGACGACCTGCAGGAGATTTCCGCGCTGCTCAACATTGCACCCGACGCCGCCGAGCGGCTGCTGCGCGACATCGACGCCGAAGACGGCTAGGCCCGGCGGAGCCGGGTCCGCGCTAGGGCTTGATCGCGAGGAACTCGACGCGAGCGTCGCTCATCGCGTGTACCAGCATGCGCTGCGGGCCGGCGTCATAGCGTTCGCCTCCCTCGACGATATGGTCCACCGGGTCGTTGTCGTGGGTGATCCACAGCGTTCCCTCGCTGCAGAAGAGTGCCTGCGACTGCGTGCGTTCGATGACCAGGATCTGGCCTTGGCGCAGCACGGTGCGCCGCGCCCGCGCGGGCAGCGCCGCTGGCGTGAACTCACCGTTCAGCGTGTCCAGCATCCAGGCCAGGGGCTGGCGCGCAGCGCTGTGGGTATCGAAGCTGAGCTGCATGGTGGACTCCTGGGTTGGCTGAAGCGGTGAAGCCAATGTAGGCAGACCAGTGCTGGCGCGCCGCGCACTGTGTCGGCGCCGCCTTGTGACGCATTCACTATCGCCTTCTGGATTGTCGGCCGCTGGTTGATAGGTTAGGTCGTCGGCCTGATGCAGGCGGCGATGTGAACCGCAACCACGTCGACCCGACGCTCACGAAGTGCCTCCGCTCGTTCGTCGCCATCGCGCTGAACATCACCGGGGTGCCGGGCATCCTGGGTTACTTCGGCATCCAGACCATCAGCTTCGCGGCGATGCTGGTCGGCGCCGGCGTGGCCGTCGGCGCGGCCTGAAGCGGTCTGAAGTTGCATGCTCGGCAACTTCGCCGCCGGCGCCTTCGTGCTGGTGTTGCGGCCCTTCAAGTTGGGCGGCTTCGTGCAGATCGGCGGTCTGATGGGCACCCTCCACGAACTGGGCCTGTTCGGCACCACCATCATCACGCCCGACAACGTGCACACGCTGGTCGGTAACAGCAGGGTCTTCAGCCAGACCACCGTGAACTACTCGGCGCGGCCAGCACGGCGCGTCGAGCGCACCGCGCAACTGCGCGGTGGCGACGATCCGCTCGACGCCACTGCGCGTTTCAAGGCCGGGCTGGCGACGATCCCGAACGTGCTGCAGAACCCAGCGCCCGAGGTCAACCTCCTCGACATCGCCCCGTCAGTACCGTGATCGCCGCGCGACCCTATCGCCACACCGACCGTTGCTGGCAGGTCTACTTCGACACCAACGAGATGATGGTGCGCATCACCAAGGAAGTCGGCTGGCCGGCGCCGACGCCGACATCGACGCAATTCATGCGCACGGCGCCGTTGCGACTGCCTGAGCGCGCGGCGGCGGGCGTTGCGTCATCGCTCGGGCCGTGCAGCGTGTGCATCGTGCTGCAGACGACGCTGCAGTTCGGCCCACGGCAATGGATGATCGGCCATGTGCACGTGCGCTACAGCGGGCAGGTGCTGGTTGTCGGCGCCCGGCAGCGTGGCAGTGGACGGCGGGAAGACGATGTTGTCGCAGTGGCTGTAGAAACAGGTGAAGCGCTGCGAACGCCCGGCCGGCTCACGCGCCGCCAGCGTGGCGAGCCAGGCCGAACCCTGCTGCATCTGGCGCGCGTTGCGCGACGTTGCGAAGCGCGCCAGCCAGGTGCCTTGGTGCGGCGTGCCCAAGGTAATGACGTGGTGCACACGCGCGTCGTCGCCCTGCTCCGCCCACCAGCGGCGCAACGTCAGTCCGCCCATGCTGTGGCAGGCAACGACGGGCGCCAGGCCTGTGCACGCCTCAAGGCGGCACATGGCTTCCTCGATGGCGTACCCACCGTCGTCGATGCTGCCGAACACCGGCTCGACGTTCACGGCCATCACGGGCACGCCGGCGGCCGTCAGGCGCTGCAGCCATGGGTTCCACAGACCCCGGTTGCAGACGAAGCCGTGCACGAGCAGGACACCACGCCGTCCGGCCGCGTCGGCGGGCAGGTGGTCAGGCCAGCGCTGGCTCTGGAACGGCTGTCGCCAACAGAAGACGGTGGGCGCGGCACGCACTTCGCTCCACCACGCTTGCGCCAGCTGCGCGACGCTGGCACGCGGCGCCGGGTCGTCGCCGTGCACCAGGCCCAGCAGCATGAACTCCAGCGCCAGCACAACCGCGTAGCCACCGATGATGAGGGCCGCGCCCGCCAAGCCCCAACCCGGATGGCCGGCGCGTGCACAGAGCAGCGCCCATGCCGCCGCCAGCAGCAACGCGCCCAGCGTCAGCGCTTGTTGAAGGCGGGCGAGCACGATAAGTCGGACGGCCGTCGCGTCACGCCGGCGGCGAGAGTTCTGCGCATGGGGGCAGTGTTGCATTGTTCGCCCTCTCTAGAGGGCGCCGACTAGCCACCGCGGCAGGCGGCTGCGAAGATCGGACCCATGAGCTCGTCCACGGATTTGAACCCTTGCGTGCAACCATGCCCGTGAGTGTGCCGCAGCGCCCGCAAGCGCTTATCGCAGCGCTTGTCGCACCAGCTCTGGTGGCGCGGAGGGGAGCGCGGTGAGCGCCGCCGCAGACCAGATCCTGGTCAGCCTGCAGGCCGTCGCAGCACAACGTGCCCTGCGCAGTGAGGACATCGCGCTCGGGAACTGCGTCAAGGCCATCAAGGCTTACCAGCACGCGCGTTTCATGCAGACCTACGCCGACATGCTGGCCCATCCGCGGTACGGCGGCGCGGCCCTGTTTTTCCTCGAAGACCTGTACGGCCCGGGCGACTTCACCTCGCGCGACGACCAGTTTGCGCGCATCGTGCCGGGCCTGGTGCGCATGTTCCCGCGCGACATCGTGAACACCGTGCAGTCGCTCGGGCAGCTTCACGCGCTGTCGGAGGAACTCGACACGGCGATGGCCGGTGCCTGGCGCGTACTCTTGCGCGACGAGGGGCTCGACCTCGGCGTGGGCACGGTGATGGACGGCAAGCGCTACGGCCAGTGCTGGCGTCAGGTGGCCGGGCCGGCGGAGCGTGAGCGTCAGATCGCACTGATGCTGGCGGTCGGAGAGGCACTGGAGGCCTACACACGCAACCCGTTGTTGCGCACCAGCCTGCGCCTGATGCGTGGGCCGGCGCAGGCGGCGGGCCTGGGCGCCTTGCAGGGTTTCCTCGAGCGCGGCTTCGACACCTTCCGGGCCATGCGCGGCGCCGGCGAATTCCTGGCCACCGTCGCCAGTCGCGAGCGCGGGCTGGCCGCGGCGCTGTTCGCGGGCGCCGAAGCGCCGAGTGTCTGCCTGGCGGTTGGCGCGACCGCTGCTCGGGCCTAGGACAAGCACCAAGCGCAGCCGGCACCGCCGGCCTTCACCATGCAGGCCTGTCCTTGCCCGGAGCTTGACCAAGTGCCTTCACCCTGGCTCGACTACTACCCGCCCGGCGTGCCGGCGAAAGCCGACGTGAACGCTTACAGCAGCGTCGCCGACCTGCTTGAAGCCGCATTCAGGCGCTACGCGCAGCGCGACGCCTTGTGCTGCATGGACCAGCGGCTGCAATACCGCGACCTGGACCTGTTGTCCGAGGCACTGGGTGCCTGGCTGCAGTCACGTGGGCTGGTCCGTGGCGATCGCGTCGCCATCATGATGCCCAACCTGCCGCAGTACCTAGTGGCCATCGCTGGCGTGCTACGGGCCGGGTTCGTCGTTGTCAACGTCAACCCGCTCTACACGGCGCGTGAACTCGAATACCAACTCAAGGACTCGGGCGCCGTCGTGTTGATCGTGCTCGAGAACTTCGCTCACACGCTGGAGGAGGTTGTCGAGCAGGTGAACTTGCAGCATGTTGTGCTGGCCTCGGTCGGCGACTTGCTCGGCTTCTGGCGCGGGCGGCTCGTCAACTTTGCCGTGCGCCACGTGAAGCGCGTGGTGCCCGAGTTCAGCTTGCCGCTAGACGGTGGACGAACCGTGGTCCGGTTCAGCGACGTGATAGAGGCCGGCAGCGCGATGAAGCTGCGTCGCCCCGACATCTGCGGCGACGACATCGCCTTCCTACAGTACACCGGCGGCACTACGGGCGTCAGCAAGGGGGCCGTCCTGCTGCACCGCAATGTCGTAGCTAATCTCATGCAATGCGACGCTTGGTTCAAACCGACGCTGGATCGCGTCGGTTCACAGCAGTTGACCGTGGTTTGTGCACTGCCGCTGTATCACATCTTTGCGCTGACGATCTGCGCGCTGTTGGGAGCACACCAGGGCGCGATGAACCTGTTGATTCCCAACCCGCGTGATATTCCCGGTTTCGTTCGCACCCTGGCCAAACACCACTTCCATATGTTCCCGGCCGTGAACACGCTGTTCAATGCGCTGGCCAACGATGCCGAGTTCCAGCGTCTGGATTTCTCCGGCTTGGTGGTTTCCAACGGGGGCGGCATGGCGGTGCAGCGTGCCACGGCCGAGAAGTGGCTCAAGGTGACCGGTTGTCCGGTGGTGGAAGGTTACGGCTTGTCCGAGACCTCACCCGTCGCCACCAGCAACCGTCTGGATGTTGAGGACTTCAGCGGCACCATCGGGCTGCCCGTCCCGTCGACGGAGATTGCGATACGCGACGACGGCGGCAGGGACGTGCCGATGGGCGAGCCGGGCGAGATTTGCATCCGTGGCCCGCAGGTCATGGCCGGTTACTGGCGACGCCATGACGAAACCGCCGAGGTCATGACCGCCGACGGCTACTTCAAGTCGGGCGACGTCGGGGTGATGGACGAGCGGGGCTACATTCGAATCGTCGACCGCAAGAAAGACATGATTCTGGTCTCAGGATTCAATGTGTACCCGAACGAAATCGAGCAGGTGGTGAGCCTGCTTCCCGGGGTGTTGGAGTGTGCCGCCATCGGTATTCCGGACGAAAAGTCCGGTGAGGCGGTCAAGCTATTCATCGTCAAGGACGACCCGACCCTGGCAGAAGGCGATATCCGCGCCTACTGCCGCGACAACTTCACCGCCTACAAACGCCCAAAATACATCGAGTTCCGCGACGAGTTGCCCAAGAGCAATGTCGGAAAGATACTTAGGCGAGAACTTCGATCCGTCACGTGATCCGGCGGCGCTCTTTAGCCGGCTCCGCGACCCGCGGGAATGCAATCCACAAAGCAAAAAAGGCCCAGTCAATTGACTGGGCCTTTCGCGTCGTAATTAGCCTGACGATGTCCTACTTTCACACGGGAACCCGCACTATCATCGGCGCAAAGGCGTTTCACTATCCTGTTCGGGATGGGAAGGAGTGGGACCACCTTGCTATGGTCATCAGGCTTGACTGGTAGCCATGCTGTCATCAGACAACACAGCAAATTCATAGAGTCTTATCAGTATGACTGCGTACTTTGGCATAACGCCCTAACTCGAACCCTTCGCCTTGCGGCGATCGTCAAAGTTATAGGGTCAAGCCTCACGAGCAATTAGTACCGGTCAGCTTAACTGATTACTCAGCTTCCACACCCGGCCTATCAACGTCCTGGTCTCGAACGACTCTTCAGGGGGCTCAAGGCCCCGGCAAGACTCATCTT
>JBBRBW010000057.1:0-27095 GCA_038205425.1 Burkholderiales bacterium
GCCGATGCCGGCGCCGGCGGCGACCAGCCGGCCGTAGACCACTTGGTCGTCGGTGCGCAGTGCGAAGTGTTCGCGTGCCACCGGCGTGCCCAGCGCCGCGAAGCCGCGCAGCAGCGCGTCGTCGCGGTCGTAGCCGATGAGCGTGTGCTGCCGCAACTCGGCCGGCTGGCGCGGCGTGCCGGCGCGCGCCAGGTAGCTCTCGTGCGCGGCGGCGACGATGGCCACCTCGCCGAGCTTGCGCGCCACCAGGCTGGCCTGCGCCGGGCGCACCATGCGCACGGCGATGTCGGCCTCGCGCCGCAGCAGGTTGCTCAGCGCGTTGGACGCGACGAGCTCGATCTGGATGCCGGGCTCGGCCGCGTGCAGGCCCGCCAGCACTGGCGGCAGCAGCCAGGTGGCGGCCACCATGCTGGTGCTGATGCGCACCGTGCCGCTGGTGGCGTCCTGCGCGCGCCGCAGCGTGCGGTCGAGCTGTTCGGCACCGTCGTGCATCTGGCGCGCGGCGTCGGCGATGGCCAGCGCCGCGACCGTGGGCAGCACGCCGCGGCCGGTGCGTTCGAACAGCGGGGTGCCGAGCTGCGCTTCCAGCTCGGCGACATGGCGGCTCAGCGTGGGTTGCTGCGCACCCAGCCGGCGCGCCGCACCCATCAGGCTGCCGGCGTCCAGCACCGCCAGGAAGCTGCGCACCAGAGTCCAGTCGAAGCTTGTTTCAGCCATGCGGAAATGTATAGCTCCTGTGTAGATCTAGGCAATTGTCGGATGGCGCGCAGAGGTCGAGACTGCGGCTATCGATCACTGCTGCTGGAGGCCCACCATGACCCACGCCACCGTCCTCGTCCTCGGCGCCAACGGCCGCTTCGGCCGCGCCGCCGTGCTCGCGTTTGCCGCTGCCGGCTGGCGCGTGCAGGCGCAGTTGCGCCGCGCACCCGTGGCGCCACTGCCGGCGGGCGCCACCGCGGTGGCCGCCCCGCTGGCCGACACCGGCGCCCTCGTCGCTGCGGCCGCCGGCGCCACGGCCGTGGTGCACGCCGTGAACCCGGTCTACACGCAATGGGACGCCGAGGCGCTGCCCGCCTTCGAGCAAGGTGCGGCCGTGGCGCGCCGGCTGGGTGCGCTGTTCATGCTGCCCGGCAACGTCTACAACTACGGCGAGAAGATGCCGGCGCTGTTGCTGCCCGACACACCACAGCGCCCGAGCACACGCAAGGGCGAACTGCGCTGCGCGATGGAAGCTGCGATGCAGGCGCAGGCGGCGCAGGCGGCGCAGGGGCTGCGCAGCGTGGTCATCCGCGGCGGTGACTTCTACGGCGCCGGCAGTGGTTCGTGGTTCGATCAGGCCATCGTCAAGTCCTTGGCCGCCGGCAAGCTGGTCTACCCCGGCCCGCTGCAGGTGGCCCATGCCTGGGCCTACCTGCCCGACCTGGCGCGGGCCTTCGTGGCGGTGGCATCACGGCCGCGCGCGACCCGTCCCGAAGCCTTCGAACGCCTGCACTTCACCGGCCACACGCTGACCGGCGCGCAGCTGCTCGACGCCATCGACACCGCCGCGACGCAACTCGGACTGCGGCCGGCTCAGGGTTTCCGTGTCGGCAGCATGCCCTGGAGGTTGATCCGAGCGCTCGGCACGGTCTACCCGCAGTGGCGCGAGCTGGCGCGCATGAGCTACCTGTGGCGCGTGCCGCACGCGCTGGACGGCAGTGCGCTGCTGGCCGCCGTAGGCCCGCTGCCTGCCACGCCGGGGGTCGACGCCGTGCGCCAGACGCTGCTTGATCTCGGCTTCGCGCCGGGCCGCACCGCGCCGGCGCTATCGTCGCTGGTGTGAGTCTGCTCGAAGTCACCGACCTGCGTGTCACGCTGCCCACCGCGCGCGGCCCGGCGCAGGCGCTGCGTGGCGTGTCGTTGGCCATCGAGTCCGGGCAGACACTGGGCCTCATCGGTGAATCGGGCTGCGGCAAGAGCCTCACGGCGTTGGCCGTGATGGGGCTGCTGCCCGAAGGCGCGGTGGCGCAGGGGCGTATCGTCTTCGACGGCCAGGACCTCACAACGCTGGACGACAAGGCAATGTGCCGGCTGCGCGGCCGCCGCATCGCGATGGTGTTCCAGGAACCGATGACGGCGCTGAACCCGCTGCACAGCATCGGGCGCCAGATTGCCGAGCCGCTGCGGCTGCACCTGGGGCTGTCGGCCGCGGCGGCGCGCGCGCAGGCGCTGCGCCTGCTTGAACGGGTGCAGCTGCCGAACGCGGCGCAGCGGCTCGACGCCTATCCGCACCAGCTCAGCGGCGGCCAGCGCCAGCGTGTGGTGATCGCCATCGCGCTGGCCTGCGGGCCGGCGCTGCTGGTGGCCGACGAGCCGACCACGGCGCTGGACGTGACGCTGCAGCGCGAGGTGCTGCAACTCATCGAAGGCCTGGTGCGCGAAGACGGCATGGCGCTGCTGCTCATCAGCCACGATCTCGCGCTGATGGCCGACCGCGTGCAGCGCCTGCTGGTGATGTATGGCGGCACGGTGGTCGAGGAAGGCGCGACGGCCGAGGTGCTGCAGCGCTCGGCGCACCCCTACACCCGCGGCCTCATCGCGGCCAGGCCGCGCCTCGGGCAGGGGCGAACTGGCGGCAACGCTGGCCGGCTGGCCACCATCCCCGGCCGTGTGCCCGAGCTGGCCGACCTGCCGCCCGGCTGCCCCTTCGCCGAGCGCTGCGCGCTGGCGCTGCCCGCCTGCCGCGCCGCGCCGCCGCCGCCGGTGCGGCTGGCTGCCGGTCACCACGCGCGCTGCCTGCGCACCGACGCCGCTTGAGTCCCGAATGAACAGCGCCGTGCCGCAAGTCGACGGGCCGCGCGCCGACGCGCCGCTGCTCGCTGTCGAGCACCTCGCCAAGACCTACACCCTGCCACGCCGCCACCCGCTGGCCGCCGCGCCCGTGGTCCAGGCGCTGGCGGGCGTCGGCTTCACGCTGCAGGCCGGCCGTAGCCTGGGCGTGGTGGGGGAATCGGGCTCGGGCAAGAGCACGCTGGCGCGGCTGGTGATGGCGCTGGAGCCGCCCAGCGCAGGCCGCGTGCTGTTGCAGGGCACCGACCTGCACCTCCTGCCCGCCGCGGCGCTGCGCCAGGCACGTACGCAGTTCCAGATGGTCTTCCAGGATCCCTACGGTTCACTCGACCCGCGCCGCACGGTCACGCAGACGGTGGCCGAACCGCTGGCCGTGCTGCACCGCGCCAGCTTCGCCGAGCAGCGTGAGCGTGCCGCCGAAGCGCTGGAAGCTGTGGGCCTGCGCGCTGCCGACGGGGCCAAGTACCCGCACGAATTCAGCGGCGGCCAACGCCAGCGCATCGCCATCGCCCGCGCGCTCATCACGCGGCCGCGGCTCATCGTCGCCGACGAGCCGGTGAGCGCGCTCGACGTCAGCGTGCAGGCCCAGGTGCTGAACCTGATGCAGGACCTGCAGGACCGTTACGGCGTGACCTACCTCTTCATCAGCCACGATCTGGCGGTCGTCGAACACGTGTGCGATGAGGTGCTGGTGCTGCACGAGGGCCGCATCGTCGAACAGGGCCCCCCGGCGCGGCTGTTCAGCGCGCCGCAGCATCCCTACACGCAGCGGCTGCTGGCGGCGGTGCCGGGCGGGCGGCGCGCGTGACGGCGGTTGGGCGCTGCTGTCGCGCTGCGACAGAATCGCCGCACCCACCGCCGGAGGCGCAGATGAGCCGAGCCACCATCGAACGCTTCTACGTCGCCTTCGCGCGGCTCGACGCCGACACCATGCAGGCCTGCTACGCGCCGGCCGCAGCCTTCGACGACGAGGTCTTCTCGCTGCACGGCCGCGAACAGATCGGCGGCATGTGGCGCATGCTGTGCACGGCAACGAAGGCCAAAGGCCTGGCGCACTGGAAGCTGGAACTGAGTGAGGTCACCGAGCGCAGCGCACACTGGGATGCGCATTACCTCTTCTCGGCTACCGGACGCCAGGTGTTGAACCGCATCGACGCACAGTTCGAGTTCGACGCCGACGGCCTCATTACGCGCCACCGCGACCGCTTCGACTTCTGGGCGTGGTCACGCCAGGCGCTGGGCTTGCCGGGCTGGCTGCTCGGCTGGACGCCCTTGCTGCGCAACAAGGTGCGCGCGCAGGCGGCGAACAACTTGCGGCGTTTTCTCGATCGGGGTTGAGGTGAGGCTCGCTTCTGCTTGCGGCCCGTTGCGGACATTCACGTGTGTCCCGACCTTTCGAAGTGGGTTGCGTAGCGTAGGCCGGGGTTTCGGCCCGGCGGCCGACTCCCTATCTTTGCTGGTGCAAAGAAAGGGGGCCCGGCCTACGTTGTGCAGCGCACCGCGAAAGGCCGGGACACACGCGAACGTCCGCAACGGGCCGCTAACCGCCAGCCGTCCGGCATGCACCATACCGATCTGAGCACCTTGTCGGCCGTCGAGCTCGGCCGCGCCTACGCCGCCGGCACGCTGTCGCCGGTGGACGTGGCCCATGCCGTGGTCGCGCAGGTCGAACGCTGGGAGCCGCACCTCCACGCCACCTGGGACTTCGACGCCGAAGAAGCGCTGAGCATGGCGCGCGCCGCGGAAGGTCGCTGGCGCGCAGGGGCCGCTTTGGGCCCGCTCGACGGCGTGCCCGTGACGCTGAAGGAGAACATCGCCACGCACGGCCGTGCGCTGCCGCTGGGCACGGCGGCCAGCCTGCGTGTGCCGTCGGGCGCCGATGCTCCGCCGGCCGCACGGCTGCGCGAAGCCGGCGCGGTGTTCGTCGCGCGCACGACGATGCCCGACTACGGCATGCTGAGTTCGGGGCTGTCGTCCTTCCACGCGCTCACGCGCAACCCGTGGGACCTGAGCCGCAACCCCGGTGGCAGCAGCGCCGGTGCCGCCGCGGCTGCTGCTGCCGGCTACGGCCCGCTGCACCTGGGCACGGATATCGGCGGCTCGATACGTCTGCCCGCCGCCTGGTGCGGCGTCGTCGGCTTCAAGCCCAGCGCCGGCCGCATTCCGATCTTCCCGCCCTACACCGGCCGCGTGGCGGGCCCGCTGGCGCGCCAGGTGGCCGACGTCGCGCTGGTGATGGCCACGCTCAGTCGGCCCGACGTGCGCGACGCCACGCGGCTGCCGCCGCAGGCCATCGCCTGGCAGGACCTGCACGACGGCGGCGAGCCGCAGGCCGCGCTGCGCGGCCTGAAGATCGGCCTGCTGCTCGACGCCGGCTGGGGGCTGACGCCGCAAGCCGATATCGTGGCCGCCGTGCAGGCCGCGGCACGGGCCTTCGAGGCCGCCGGCGCCGTGGTCGAAACGCTGCCTGCCTACACCACGCGCGAGATGGCCGACGGCATCAACCTCTTCTGGCGCATGCGCTCGTGGCTGGACATCTCGGCACTGCCACCCGAACGCCGGGCCCTCGTGTTGCCCTACATCCGCGAGTGGGTGGCCGCCGGTGCCGGCTACACCGCGGCGCAGGTCTTCCACGGCCAGGCGCAGATGGCGGCGCTGCGCGACGCCGCGGTGGCCGCCACCGAGCCTTTCGATTTTGTGCTGTCGCCAGTGGCGCCGGTGCATGCCTTCGCCGCCGAATACGCGAGCCCGACCAACGACCCGCTGCGCGCGATGGAGCACATCGCCTACACCCTGCCAGCCAACATGAGTGGACAGCCGTCCATCAGCGTGCCCTGCGCACACACCACCGAAGGCCTGCCGATCGGCTTGCAGATCACGGGCCGCCTGCACGACGACCTGGGCACGCTGCGGGTCGCGCGCGCCTTCGAGCGCCTGCGTGGGCCGCTGCGCCGCTGGCCGCAGCCACCGCGCTGAAGCCGCGCCAAGGGTCTCGCGCACGGCGCCGTCTTCCAACCGCGCTACATTCGCGCCCATGTCGTATCCCGATGCGCGCGGCAACCCCTGCAGCAGCAGCCACCGGGCCGCGCTCGACGCGGCCGAGCGTGCGCTGTGGCGCATGATGTCGTTCTACGACACGCCGCTGGCCGACCTCGACGATGCCATCGCCGAAGACCCGGGCTGGGCGCTGCCGCACGTGATGAAGGCCGGTTTCCTGCTGAGCCTGACCGAAGCGCCGCTGGCGGCCGAGGCCGAGGGCCATCTCGAACAGGCGCGTGCGCTGCTGCGCCGCGCCAACGCACGCGAACGTGCCCACGCTCAGGCCGTGCAGCTGGTGCTGGAAGGGCGCTGGCAGGGCGCTTGCCGCGTCTGGGACGAGCTGCTCATCGAGCACCCGCAGGACGCGCTGGCGTTGCAGTGGGCTCAGCTGTGGGACTTCTACCGCGGCGACGCCGTCAACCTGCGTGCCCGCCCGGCGCGTGCGCTGCCGGCCTGGGACGAAAGTGACCCGTTGCACCCGCATGTGCTGGCGCTCTACGCCTTCGGCCTGGAGGAGTGCAACCTCTACCCGCAGGCCGAAGAGGTCGGCCGCCGCGCGCTGGCCGCCGATGCGCGTGTGCCCTGGGCCGTGCACGCCGTGGCGCACGTGATGGAGATGCAGGGCCGCTACGAAGACGGCGCGGCCTGGCTGCGCCAGCGCCAGGCGCAGTGGGCCGAGGGCAACGGTTTCGCCGTCCACCTGTGGTGGCACAAGAGCCTGTTCCGCCTCGAGGCGATGGACGTGCAGGGTGTGCTGCGCCTGGTCGACGCCCACCTCAGTGGCGACGCGCTGCAGATGACGCTGCAGCGGGTGGACGCCGCGGCGCTGTTGTGGCGGCTGCACCTGCTGGGTGAAGACGTGGCCGGGCATGCCGCGGCGCTGCTGGCCGGCTGGCCGCTGGCGGACGCCTGCGCCGGGCACTACGCCTTCAACGACACGCACGCCGTGCTGGCCATGCTGGCCGCCGGCGACGTGGCGCGCGCCGAGGCCTGGGTGGCGCGTTGTGCCGAGCGTGCACTGGGCGCCGAGGACGCACGCCGCAGCAACCACCTGATGGCGCGTGAAGTGGGGCTGCCGCTGATGCGCGGCCTGCTGGCCTACGCGCGCGGCGACGCCGACGGCGCCGTCGACCTCATCTACCCGGTGCGCGCCAGCGCGCAGCGCCTGGGCGGCAGCCACGCCCAGCGCGACCTCATCGACCAGACCTTGCTCGGCGCCGCCGCCCTGGGCGGGCGCCGCAACCTGGGTCGCGCGCTCGTCAACGAACGCTGCATGGCCAAGCCGGTGACACCGCTGACGCGGCTGTGGATCGAGAAGCTGGCACTGCCCGAACAGGCGCGCGCCTGAGACATCGCAGCGGCACGCAAGGAGTCGACATGGCCACCGAAGGCAACGCCCAGGAAAAGCGCGAACAGCGCCTGAAGCTGCTGGAAGACGACATCGGCCGCGCGCTGAACGAAAGTGCGCGCAACGGTGAACTGCAGTCGGCGCCCAGCTACGGCAAGCCGCTGAACTTCGGCGACGGTTACGACGACACGCCGGCCGAACTGCGCATGTCGATGAAGGTGCTGAAAGACGCCGGCGTCGTGCCACCCGAGGTCGAGACCATGCAGCGCATCGCGGCGCTGGAAACACGTGCCGCGGCGGCCGCCGAGCCCGAGGCCGGCGCACTGCGCCGCGAGGCTGCCGACCTGCGCCTGGCCTTGTCGCTGCGGCTGGAGCGCCTGCGTCTGTCGGGCAGCTTCTAGAGCTTCAGACGAAGGGCGGCGGCAGCTGCTCGGTCGCAAACACCTGCTGCAGCGCCGGCCGCGCCAGCATGCGCTGCAGGTAGGGGCCGATGTGCTCGAAAGTGCGCGCCGGCTGGTGCTTGAAGTTGCGTGTCCAGCGGCAGAGCATGAAGGCCAGCGGGTCGGCGGCGCTGTATTGCGCGCCCAGCAGCCAGGGCCCGCCGTGGCCGGTCAGCAGCGTCTCGATCTGCGCCAGGCAGGCCACCACCTTCGTCTCGGCATGCGCCTTCACCTGCACGGCACCGTCGGGGTTGCCGGCGTCGACCAGGCGCTCGGGGTAGAAGTAGTGGATCAGCGTGGCCTGCACGGTGTTGCTCAGCCACAGCATCCATTTGTAGTAGTGCGCACGCTCCGGGCTGCCCAGGGGCGGGGCCAGTCCCGCGGCCGGGTGGGCATCGGCCAGATGCAGCAGGATGGCCGCGGTTTCGTACAGCACCAGGTCGCCGTCGACCAGCACCGGGATGAGCCCGTTCGGGTTCAGCTTCAGGTAGGCGGCCGACTTGTGGCCGTCGTTGGCGCGGTCGACCAGTTGCAGCGTGAAGGGCAGGCCGATCTCGCGCAGCAGGCTGTGCACCGCGAAGCTGGCTGCGCCGGGCAGGTAGTGCAGGGTGGTCATGGCCGGCATGCTACCTGCCGGGGTCGCGCTGCGCTGCGGCCTCGGTCATGATGCGCGCCTGAACTTCGCCGGGAGCCGAGCATGGCCGAACACACCGCGCTGCTGCACTGGCAGCGGGGCGCCAACGAAGCCTTCACCGACCAGCGCTACAGCCGCCGTCACACGCTGCGCTTCGACGGCGGCGCCCTGCTGTCGGGCTCGTCGTCGCCTTCGGTGGTGCCGCTGCCGATGTCCGACGCGGCGGCGGTCGACCCCGAGGAAATGTTCGTCGCCGCGCTCGCCAGCTGCCACCTGCTGTGGTTCCTGTCGCTGGCCGCCGCGGGCGGGCACGTGGTCGAGCGCTACGAGGACGACGCCGTCGGCGTGCTGGCCCGCAATGCCGAAGGCCGGCTGGCCATGACGTTGGTGACGCTGCGCCCGCGCGTGGCGTTCGCAGGCACCAACGTCCCCGACACCACCGCGCTGGCGGCGCTGCACCATGCGGCGCACGAAGCCTGCTTCATTGCCAGTTCGGTGAAGACCGAAGTGCGCTGCGAGCCGCGGGCATGAGCGCGCCGGGCCGCTCCCAAGCGCGAATCCCGAAGCGCGCAGCGCGGAGGTTAGTCAAGTGAGCGCGCCGGGCCGCTCCCAAGCGCGAATCCCGAAGCGCGCAGCGCGGCGGGCAGTCCCGTGAACGCTATCCCTGCCCTGTCCACCGCATGCCTGCGCCTGCGCGCGCACACGCTGGCCGATCTCGACGCCCACGCCGCGATCTGCGCCGACGAGGAGGTCATGCGCTACATCGGCGTCGGCGGGCCGGTGGGGCGCGACGTCGCCTGGCGCCAGCTGGCTTTCCACCTCGGCCAGTGGGCGCTGCTGGGCTACGGCATGTGGGCGGTGGAACTGCGCGCCGAACGCCGGCTGATCGGCAGCGTCGGTTTCCTCGACCCCGAAGGCTGGCCGGGCTGCGAGCTGGGCTGGACGCTGGCACGCAACGCCTGGGGCCAGGGTTACGCCTTCGAGGCCGCCAGCGCCGCGCGCAGCTTCGGCCGCGACGCCCTGGGCATCAGCCAGCCCATCAGCCTGATCCGCGAGACCAATGCCCGCTCTGTTCAGCTGGCGCAACGGCTGGGCGCCGTGAACACCGGGCCCATCGAGTTCCTGGGCGGCACGGCGCTCGTCTTTCGCCACGCCTGATGCCCCCACCGTCGCGCTGGCGGGGGCTTGAAAGCGCGCCGCGGCGCGCCCAGATGGTCGGGTGACACTGCTCGGACCCCTGCTGTTTTTCCTGGCACTGCTGGCGGCCGTGGCGGCGTGGCTGGCCGGCCCGCCGGCGCTGGCCGCGCTGCGGCGCGCGCGGGTGCGGCGCCAGCCTTTCCCGCGCGCCTGGCGCGAGATCCTGCGCCGTCGCATGCCGGCCTTTGCGCGCCTGCCGGCCGACCTGCAGCTGCAGGTCAAGAAGCACGTGCAGGTGCTGGTGGCCGAGAAGCCCTTCGTCGGCTGCGCCGGGTTGCAGATGACCGACGAAATGCGTGTGCTGATCGCCGCCCAGGCCGCGCTGCTGCTGCTGAACCGCCACGCCGACTACTTCGGCAACCTGCGCCAGGTGCTGGTCTATCCCGGCGCCTTCGTCGTCGAACGTGAACACGCCGATGGCAGCGGCCTGACCCACGCCACGCGCCGCGCGCTGTCGGGTGAATCGTGGCAACAAGGCCAGCTGCTGTTGAGCTGGGACGACGTGCTCGCCGGTGCCGCCGACCCCGACGACGGCCACAACGTCGTGATCCACGAATTTGCGCACCAGCTCGACCAGGAACGCGGCCGCGCCAACGGTGCCCCCTGGCTGGGCCGGCGCGACGGCTACCCGGCCTGGGCCCGTGTGCTGAGCACCGAGTACGAGGCCTTGCGCGGCCGCCTGGCGCGCGGCGAAGGGGGCGTCATCGACGCCTACGCCGCCACCGACCCGGCCGAGTTTTTCGCCGTCGTCAGCGAACACTTCTTCGAGCAGCCCGCCGCGCTGGCCGCCGCCCACCCGGCGCTGTATGCCGAGTTCGCACGCCTCTTCCGCTGCGACCCGCTGGCCTGGTAGCCGCAAGACCTGCACCGGCACCGGGCAAGCCGGCATGCGACAGCAGCCGGCGCGGCAGCTGTACAGAATGCGGGCCATGGACGCCACCCTCGTCTGGCTCAAACGCGACCTGCGCCTGCGCGACCCCGCGTCGCTGCACGCCGCGCAGGGTGCGCGTGCAGCGGCAGCCGTCTACGTCATCGAGCCAGACTGGCTGGCCAGCGCCGAATTCAGCTCGAGCCACCTTCAGATCACGCTGCAATGCCTGGCCGAACTGCGCAGCGCGCTGGCCGCGCGCGGTCTGCCCTTGCTGGTGCGCGTGGGGACGGTGCCGGCGGTGTTCGACGCGTTGCAGCGCCGGTTCCCGTTCACGCAGCTGCTCAGCCACGAAGAGACCGGCCCTGGCTGGACCTGTGCGCGTGACCTGGAAGTGGCCGCCTGGTGCCGCGCGCGTGGTGTGGCCTGGCAAGCGGTGCCGCAGACCGCTGTCGTGCGCCGCCTGCGGGGCCGCGCGGGCTGGGCCGGCCGCTGGGCGCGGCGCAAGGACGCCCCTGCGCTGCCGGCGCCATCGGTCTTCCACGGCGCTGCGGCCTTTTCTCTGGCCGACTTGCCCGACCTGCCGACGCCGGCCGCGTTAGGCGTCGCGCCGCCGTGGCAGGCGCTGCAGCCGGTGGGTGAAGACGCGGCGTGGTCGACGCTCGCCGGCTTCCTTGCCGGCCGCGGCCCGAGTTCGGCACGCCCGACTACCCGGCGCCCACCGTCGACGAGCGCGTCGCGTTGAAGTTCGCGAAGGACCGCCTCTACGGCCTGCGCGCCACGCCCACCGCACGCGCCGAGGCCGACGCCGTGCAGCAGCGGCATGGCTCGCGCAAGAGCGGGCTGGCGCCCCCGGGCCGCGCGACGCGCCGCGCGCCCGCCGCAACGCAGCCAGCTACCGCGGCCGTGCAGGGCGAGCTGTTCTGATGAAGCCTGCTGCCGGTTTCAAGGGCAACAAGGCCGCATTGCCCAGCAAACCCTGCCTGGCCTGCGGCCGGCCGATGAGCTGGCGCAAGGCCTGGGCGAAGAACTGGGCCGAAGTGCGCTACTGCAGCGACGCCTGCCGCCGCCACAAGGCCAGCGGCAAGACCGCGCCATGAGCGCGAATCCCGGAGCGCGCAGCGCGGAGGATCGCCCAGCGATCGCGCGCCTGCGCCACCTCGTCGTCGTGCTCGGCGACCAACTCGACCGTCAGGGCAGCGCCTTCGACGGCTTCGACCCCGCGACCGACCGTGTCTGGATGTGCGAAGCCACCGAGGAGGCCACGCATGTGTGGTGCAGCCAGCAGCGTCTGGTGGTCTTCCTGGCGGCCATGCGCCACTTTGCGCAGGCCCTGCGCAGCGAGGGCATGCCGCTGGACTACGTGCACGGTGCAGGCCTGGCGCAGGCGCTGGCCCGCACGCTGGCCGAACAGCCCGTGCAGGACATCGTGCTCACCGAGCCGGGCGACTTCCGCGTGCGCGCCGCACTGCAGCAGGTGGCTGCGGCGGCCGGCGTGGCGATCGAACTGCGCGAAGACCGGCACTTCCTGTGCAGCGCGCGTGAATTTGCAGCCCACGCGCAGGGCCGCAAGCAGCTGCGCATGGAGTACTTCTACCGCGAGATGCGCCGCCGCCACCGGGTGCTGATGGACGGTGACGAACCGGCCGGCGGGGAATGGAATTACGACGCCGAAAACCGCGATGGTTTCGGCGCTGACGGCCCGGGCTTCGTGCCGGCGCCGACGCGATTTGCGCCCGACGCCCTCACGCGCGAGGTGATCGCATTCGTGCAGAGTCGCTATGCCACCCATCCCGGGTGTGTGGACCAATTCGGCTGGCCCGTGACGCGGGAACAGGCCCTCCAGGTGCTGTCCGACTTCGTCGCCGAACGTCTGCCGCTTTTCGGCCATTGGCAGGACGCGATGTGGGGCGGCCAGCCCTGGCTCTACCACGCGCATATCGCGCTGGCGTTGAACCTCAAGTTGCTGAACCCGCGCGAAGTGATCGCCGCGGCCGAGGCGGCGTGGCGCGCGGGCCACGTGCCCTTGCCGGCGGCCGAGGGTTTCATCCGCCAGGTGCTGGGCTGGCGCGAGTACGTGCGCGGCATCTACTGGCTGAAGATGCCGCATTACGCCGAAGGCAATGCGCTTGACGCGCAGCAGGACCTGCCGGCCTGGTTCTGGACCGGCGACGTGCCCATGCGCTGCCTGCACGACGCCCTTGCGCAGACGCTGCAGCTCGGTTACGCGCACCACATCCAGCGCCTGATGGTCACCGGGCTCTATGCCCTGCTGCACGGCGTGCAGCCGCAGCAGGTGCACGGCTGGTATCTCGCCGTGTATGTCGATGCGGTGGAATGGGTCGAACTGCCGAACACGCTGGGCATGAGCCAGTACGCCGATGGCGGCATCATGGCCAGCAAACCTTGTGTGGCCACCGGCAAGTACATCGAGCGCATGAGCGACCATTGCCGCGGCTGCCGCTTCAAACCCGCGCTGCGCACCGGCAAGGACGCCTGCCCCTACACCACGCTGTACTGGGACTTCCTGCTGCGCCACGCCGATCGTTTCGCCGGCCACCCGCGCATGGCGCTGCAGGTGAAGAACCTGGCGCGGCTGGACGAGAAGGAGCGAGCGGCCATCGTGGCCCGCGCCGCCGCCGTGCGTCGCGGTGACTGGGACGCGGCATGAACGAACTGTTCGACGCGCCCCGAGTTTGAGCCCACGCCGGCCGCTGCCCGCGCGCGTCTGACCGCCGTGCGCCCGGCCGCTTACGCCCGCACACGCAACACGATCGACGGCGACGTCACGCGCCTGTCGCCCTACCTCACGCACGGCCTGCTGACGCTGCCGCAGGCGCTGGCCGGCGTGCTGCAGCGCGGGCCGCTGCCGGTGCAGCACAAACTCGTCTGCGAATTCGGCTGGCGCGAGTATTTCCACCACGCCTGGGCGCACGAAGGCGAGTCCATCTTCGCGTCGCTGCACCCCGGCGTGCTGCCCGACGAGACCTACACGCGCGAACTGCCGGCGGACATCCGCGCCGGCGCCACAGGCGTGCCAGCGGTCGACGAGGCCGTGCGCACGCTCTACCGCAGCGCCTATCTGCACAACCACGCACGGCTGTGGCTGGCGTCCTGCGTCGTGCACCTGCGCAAGGTGCACTGGCGCGCCGGTGCCGACTGGCTGTACGGCCACCTGCTCGACGGCGACCTCGCCAGCAACCACCTCAGCTGGCAGTGGGTGGCCGGCACGGGCAGCCATCAGCCCTACCTCTTCAATGCCGAGAACGTCGAGCGTTATGCACCGCCCGCCTGGCACAGCCGCGGCTCGGCCATCGACACCGACTACGGCGCGCTGGACCGGCTGGCGCGCAGCACGCGGGCGCTGCCCGGTGGCCTGGGCCAGCCCGTCGACGAACCCCCGCTGGGCGCGACCCCGCCGCCGGGCCTGGGCACCGTGCCCGATGCCGCCGCCGTGCGTGGGCGCGCCGTGCGCCTGATGCACGCGTGGTCCCTGGCCGCGGAAGCAGCGCCGGGCGCTGACGCCGCCGCGCTGCGCATCGGCGTGATCGACCTCGACTTCCACCGCCGCTGGCCCTGGAGCCCTGCACGCTGGGCCTTCGTCGGCCGGGGCCTGCGGCAGGTCTGCGACGGCGTCTGGTGCGGCAGCGCCACCGAGATGCTGACCGCCCTGCAGGGGGCGGCTGTGGTGCACGGCATTCACAACGCTCACCTGCACCCTGCGTTCGATGCGCTGCACCTGCCGCCCGCAGCACGTCTGTTGCCCTGACCTGCCCGCCGCTGCGTTTCGTTCTCGCAATTCTGGGCACACGCAACGCGGGGTCTGGCGCAGGCGCAGGAATTGCTCGCACGCTAAATCGCCGGCACCCGCCGGCGGCGGTGGCAATTAGCGTCTCGGTAACGGGCGACGGCGTGGACCGAATTCCCGTCCGTTGCAATTCGTTAACCTCGAGAAAGCCGGTTCGGCAAACCCAGGTGATAATGGTCATTCAAGAGGTGCGGTTTCGAATCTTCAAGACACCTCGACCCGGCATACAGCGGGTTCGATCAGGGAGTTACTCCATTCCATTCGCCACATGACCAAGACCTACGCGCAATACATCAAGCAGATCGAAGTTCTCAAGGCCGATGCCGAAAAGGCGCGCCGCAAGGAAGTGCAGGGCGTCGTCGGCCGCATCCGTGAGGCCATCGACGCCTACGGTCTGACCGCCGAGGACCTGGGTTACACCGTCAAGGGCAAGAGCGCCGGCAAGGCTGCGCCGGCCAAGAAGCGCGGCGCCAAGGCCAAGGCCAAGCCGGTGGCCGTGGTGAAGTTCCGCAACGACAGCGGCGGCACCTGGGGTGGCCGCGGCAAGCGTCCGCAGTGGCTGCGCGACGCGCTGGTTGCTGGCAAGACGCTGGCAGACTTCGCGGTGAAGTAGGGCCCCCAAGCACACTGCGTTCGCTACCCTCCGGGGGCTCTTGCGGCGGACCGGCGGGGCCGGATCCGCGCAAGGCCTTGGCCTCGTGGCTTGTGCCTGCAACTCGCCGGGTCAGACGGCCCGCGTCTGGCGTACGGCGGCTTCCCAGTGCCCCATGCGCTCGGCTGCCTGGCCGGGCGTCAGGCGCGGCTCGAAGCGCCTGTCCTCGCGCCACAGCGCGGCCACCTCGTCCAGGCTGCCGTACACACCCGTGGCCAGACCGGCCAGCAGGGCTGCACCCAGCGCCGTGGTTTCGGTGATCCGTGGCCGCACGACCGGGATGCCCAGCAGATCGGCCTGGAACTGCATCAGCAGGTCGTTGACGCAGGCGCCACCGTCGACCCGCAGTTCCAGCGGCGCGGTGCCGCCGGCGGCCACGGCGTCGCTGGCCATCGCGCGCAGCAGCGCCGCGCTCTGGAAGGCGATGCTCTCTAGCGCCGCACGCGCGATGTGGGCCGCGGTGCTGCCGCGCGTGAGCCCGACGATGGCGCCGCGGGCGTGGGCGTCCCAGTAGGGCGCACCCAGGCCGGTGAAGGCGGGCACGAACATCACACCGTCGGCGTCGGGCACGCTCTCGGCCAGGGCCTGCACCTCACTGCTGCTGTCGATGGCGCGCAGCCCGTCGCGCAGCCACTGCACCACCGCGCCGCCGATGAAAACACTGCCTTCCAGCGCATAGGCCGGGCGCGTCGTGGGCTGCGCGGCGGCGGTGGTGATGAGGCCGTGCTTCGAGGTCTCGAACCGTTCGCCGGTGTGCATCAGCATGAAGCAGCCCGTGCCGTAGGTGTTCTTCACCAGGCCGGCCTTGAAGCAGGCCTGGCCGAAGAGCGCGGCCTGTTGGTCGCCGGCCAGGCCCGCAATCGGGATCACGCCGCCCAGCCACTCGGCATCACATTCGCCGTAGACATGGCTGGACGGGTGGACCTGCGGCAGCACGCTGTCGGGCACGTGCAGCAGCGCCAGCAGTTCCGGATCCCAGCGGTTGTGGCGGATGTCGAAGAGCATGGTGCGCGACGCGTTGCTCACGTCCGTGGCGTGCACGCGGCCCCCCGTCAGCTTCCAGAGCAACCAGCTGTCGATGGTGCCGAAGGCCAGTTCACCCTGCGCCGCCGCGATGTGCGCGCCGTGCACGTGGTCGAGCAGCCAGCGCAGCTTGGTGGCCGAGAAGTAGCTGTCGACCACCAGCCCGGTGCTGTGGTGAATGGCCTCGGCATGGCCGTGTTCACGCAGCTGCGCGCACAGCGCCTCGCCGCGGCGGTCCTGCCAGACGATGGCGCGGTGCAGCGGGCGGCCCGTGCGGCGGTCCCACAGCACGGTGGTCTCGCGCTGGTTGGTGATGGCGATGGCGCCGATGTCGCGCGCCTGCAGCCCTGCCTTGGCCAGCACCTCGCGCGCGGTGGCGAGCTGGCTGGCCCAGATTTCGTCGGCATCGTGTTCCACCCAGCCGGGCTGCGGGTAGTGCTGCGTCAGTTCACGCTGCGCCATCGCCACCACCTGGCCGCGGGCGTCGAAGACGATGCTGCGTGAACTGGACGTGCCCTGGTCGAGGGCCAGGATGTGGGTCATGGGCGGGCCTCCTGCGTGTGGCCAGCGTAATGCAATACGGCGCGCGCCGGGCCAGCGGCTACAGTGCAGCCCCCCATGCCCCAGCACCGTCACGCCCTCGTCACCGGCACCCTCTTCGCCCTCGCCGCGGGGCTGATGTGGGGCCTGGTGTTCATCGTGCCCACGCTGCTGGGCGACTACCCTGCGGTGCTGCTGACGATGGGCCGTTACCTGGCCTTCGGGCTCATCGCGCTGCCGCTGGCCTGGTGGGACCGTGCCCGGCTCGCCGAACTGACGCGCGCCGACTGGATCGAGGCTGCCAAGCTGTCGGCCGTCGGCAACGTGCTGTACTACCTGTGCCTCGCGGCGGCCATCCAGCGCGCCGGCGGGCCGCTGCCGACGATGCTCATTGGCACGCTGCCGGTGGTCATCGCCGTCACCGCCAACCTGCGCGGCGGCGCAGGCGGGGGGGCGCGCGAAGCGCGGCTGCCCTGGGCGCGCATGGCGCCTTCGCTGGTGCTCATCGCCGCCGGCCTGGCCTGCGTCAACCAGGCCGAAAGCGCCCAGCTTCCGGCCGACACCGACCTGCCGCGTTATGCGCTGGGCGCGCTGCTGGCCGTGGCCGCCGTGGCCTGCTGGACCTGGTACCCCATTCGCAACGGCGAGTGGCTGCGCGCCCACGCCGACCGAAGCCCGCGCGCCTGGGCCACCGCGCAGGGGCTGACGACGCTGCCGATGGCGGCCGCGGGCTACGCGCTGTTCTGGGGCTGGACAGCACAAGGTTGCGGCGCCGCCTTCGAGATGCCCTTCGGCCCGCAGCCACTGAAGTTCATCGGGTGGATGCTGGCCATCGGCCTGCTGGCCTCGTGGCTGGGCACGCTGTGCTGGAACGAGGCCAGCCAGCGCCTGCCGCCGGCGATGGCCGGGCAGCTCATCGTCTTCGAGACGCTGGCGGCGCTGGCTTACGCGTTCATGCTGCGAGGGCAGGGGCCGGGCTGGCTCACCGGCGCCGGTGTCGGGCTGCTGGTGGCCGGTGTGGTGTCAGCACTGCGCGTGCGTCCGCTGCCGCACGGTGTGGCCCTGCCGGAGCGCACAGAATCCAATCCTTCAAGCCCGCCAAGGACCCGCAAATGAGCACCCGCCGCCATTTCATCGCCCTGATGCCCTGGGCCCCGCTGGCCGGCGCTTCGTTGCTGGCCGCGTGCTCCGACAAGGCACCCCCGTCCGCCGCCAGCCCGGCACCCGCCCCTGAACCGGCCGCACCCGCAGCAGTCACGGCGCCCCCGCCCGCCGGCGCGCCCACTCTCGTCAGCCCCAGCGATCCGCAGGCCCAGACGCTGGGCTACGTGCCGCTGTCCAGCCAGGCCGACGCGTCGAAGTACAAGACCCATACCGCCAGCCAGAACTGCAGCAATTGCGCGCTCTACACCGGCAAGGCCGGCGAGGCCTCCGGCCCTTGCCCGCTCTTCGCCGGCCGCCTGGTCAGCGCGCAGGGCTGGTGCAGCGCCTACGCCAAGAAGGCCTGACCGTCGAGTGTGCAATGGGGCGCCCCCCGGCGCAGACCGACGCGCGCTTTGCCTGGGCCGATCGGCGTCAGCCGTAGACGTTGCGCAGCGTGCCCAGGCCGTCGATCACCACCTCGACCGTGCTGCCGGGTTTCATCGGCAGCACACCGAGCGAGGTGCCGCACAGGATCACGTCGCCGGGCTCCAGCGTCATGTCCTGGCTGATGCGCCAGACCAGTTCTTCGGGCGCGAAGAACATGTCGGCCAGCGCGCAGTTCTGGCGCTCGCGGCCGCCCACCAGCGTGCGCAGCGTGGCGGCCGCGGGGTCGAAGTCGGTCTCGATGCACGGCCCGAAGGCGCCGAAGCCGTCGAAGCTCTTGGCGCGTGTCCACTGCGGGAAACTCGCGTCGCGGAACAGCAGTTCGATGGCCGTCACGTCGTTGGCGCAGGTGTAGCCGAAGATGCACGCCCTGGCGTCCTCGCGCGCAATTCGCCGCGCGCGGCGGCCGATCACCACTGCCAGCTCCCCTTCGTAGGCCACGCGGCCCACCTCGGCCGGCACGGCGGGTATCGGCTGGCCGTGCGCGGCGGCGCTGGACGGGCTCTTCAGGAAGTACAGCGGCTCGGCCGGCGTGGCCCAGCCGTTTTTCTCGGCCGCGGCGCGGAAGTTGTTCCACAGCCCGATGATCTTGCCCGGCGTGCAGGGCGGCAGCCAGGCGTCGGGCGCGATGTCGGCCAGCGCCAGCACTTCACCAGTCGCTTGCGGGCTGTCGAACAGGCTGCCGGTGTTCACATGCACCTGATCACCTTGAAGCAAGCCCAGCGTGGCCTGGCCGTGGTGGGAGAAACGCATCCATTGCATCGCCGGCGTCCTGTGCTCGTGTTGATCCGGGGCGCCGACGATAGCTTGCCGGAACGACAATGAGGACCGGCCCGTCGAGCCGACGCCACGCCCATGCCCTTCAGAACCATCCCCATCCTGCCTGCCGGCGAACTGCGCATGCCCAAGCTGACCGGCGAGCCCGACCAGCTGCGCCAGGTGCTCGCCGCGCTGGAAGCAGCGCTGCAGGCGCGCATCGGCTGGCGCCTGCCCACCGGCACCTGGCTGCGCGAGCTGCGGCTGCTCGAAGGCGAGGCCTTCGTCGCCATCACGCCCGAGCTCGGTGGCGCCTGCGGGCCTTCGGCCGAGGTCGCCTTCGACACGCTGCGCCGGCTGCTGCCCGACACCGACATCTACGTCGGCGCCGCGCAAGCCTGAGCGCCGGCCCGGCCGCCACCCCGCTTCAGCGCACAAAACGGTAGCCGACGCCCGCCTCGGTGAGGATGTGCGCCGGCCGCGACGGCTGGGCCTCGACCTTCTTGCGCAGGTTGGCCATGTGCACACGCGCGCAATGCGTGTCCTGCGCATGGCTGGGGCCCCACACCGCCTTCAGCAGTTGCTGGTGGGTGATCACGCGGTCGGGCTGCGTGGCCAGGTAGGTCAGCAGCCGGTACTCGATGGGGGTCAGTGCAGCGGCTCGCCCTGCCGCTCGATGACCCGGCGCACCAGGTCGACGCTGACCTCGCCGAAGCGCAGCGTGGTCTCGCCAGCCGGCGTGTGCTGCTGGCGGCGCAGCTGGGCGCGCACCCGAGCCAGCAGCTCGCCGGCGCCGAAGGGCTTGACGAGGCAGTCGTCGGCGCCGGTATCCAGCGCCTCGATCTTGTCGGCCTCGCCGCTGCGCGCCGACAGCACGATCACCGGCATCGTCGACCAGGTCCGCAGGTCGCGGATGAGGTCGACGCCGTCGCCGTCGGGCAGACCGAGGTCGAGCACCACCAGGTCCGGCCGGCGTGTGCCGGCCTCGATGAGGCCACGCCGCAGGCCGTCGGCCTCGTTCACCTCGTGGCCCTCGGCGGCCAGCGCCAGGCGCACGAAGCGGCGGATCTCGGGCTCGTCCTCGACGATCAGGATGCAGGTCGCGGCTTCGTTCATCGCTGCGGCTCCTGCGCCGCCTCCTGCGCCGGCGCCATCGACACCGTGGCGCCGTCGTCCAGTCCAGCGGCGGCTGCGCGCACGGTAGCGTGACCACGAAGCGTGCACCCCGCACGTGTTCGCCCTCGAGCCGGTTTTCGCCACGGATCCTGGAAGAGCGTTTGAAGTAGAGGCCGAACGGGGATCACTTCCGCCTGCTGTTGCCGGGCCACTGCCTTCAGGCTTGTCCCAGGGGGTGTCGTTGGCTTTGCTGCCGCCCACCCGCGATGCGCAACAACGTCTTTATCGACCGGAGACCCTGCCATGGGCAAGCAATGGAGCTTTGCGCTCGGGGTCGTGTTGGCCCTGGCGGGGGTAACGGCACGGGCCGTCGAACTGACCACCACCGAGCACCAGTGGCTCGCAGCCGCTTTGCCGGTACTGCAGTTCGCGCGCGAACAGGCCCTGCCGCTGGACATCATCGTGCAGCTGCAGCCCACGTCCGGTGAGACGCCGCTGGGCATGGCGTTCGTGGACGGACGCTGCAAGCTGGTGTTCTCGATGCGCGGCAACCCCGAGGCGCAAGCCACGCTCGACCGCATCGAACCCAGTCTGGTCAACGCCGTCGTCGAAGCCATCACAGCACACGAGCTAGCGCATTGCTGGCGTCATCTGGAGCGGGCTTGGGGCAGCGTGCCCGAGGGGTTGGACGACGAGCGCTGGCGCGCACGTGTCACCGACGAACAGGCCGAATTGCTGGCAGAGATGTGGCGCACCCGGCGCGAAGAAGCCTACGCCGACCTGGTGGGCCTGGCCTGGACGCTCAAGCACCACCCCGATCGGTATGAAGAGGTGCATGCCTGGATCGTGCGACTGCGCGACATACAAGAGGTCGACACCGGCCCGCACGACACGCGGCTGTGGGTTCGACTGGCGCAAGACCGCCAGGCCTTCGGGGCTGCCGCGTCGATCTTTGAACAGGCGCGGCCACTGTGGGTGGCTGGTTTGCGTGCCGGTTTCTAGACCGGGGGGCGCGTCAGCCGGCCAGTGCGTCGTCCAGCACTTCGACCCAGTGGCGCACCGGCGTGGCCGTGCCGCTTTGCAGGTGCTGGATGCAGCCGATGTTGGCGCTGACGATGGTGTCCACCGGGTCCTGCGTGGCGGGTGCGTCCAGGTACTTGAGCTTGCGGTCGCGCAGCTGCGTGGCGAGCTCGGGCTGCAGCACGCTGTAGGTGCCGGCGCTGCCGCAGCACAGGTGGCTTTCGGCGCTGGCCAGGTGCACCTCGAAGCCGAGCGTGCGCAGGTGGGTCTCGACGCCGCCGCGCAACTGCTGGCCGTGCTGCAGCGTGCACGGCGGGTGGTACGCAAGGCGCACCACCCGCCGGGCGGATGAGGATGTGGCATCCCCTCCCTGCTCCCCCGCCGGGCGGGGGAGGGCCAAACGCGACTGCAGCGCGGGCACGATGTCGGTCAGCAACTCGCTGATGTCGCGCGTGAGTGCGCTGACCTTGCGCGCCTTATCGGCGTAGTCGGCGTCGTGGGCCAACGCGTGGCCGTAGTCCTTCACCGCGACGCCGCAGCCGCTGGCGTTCATCACGATGGCCTCGACGCGGCCTGCGCTGGTCAGCCCGTTGACCAGCGGCCACCAGGCGTCGATGTTGCGGCGCATGTCGGCCAGGCCGCCGGCGGCGTCGTTCAGGTGCGTGCGCAGCGCACCGCAGCAGCCGGCGTCGTCGGCCACCAGGGTCTGGATGCCGGCGGCGTCGAGCACACGCGCGGTGGCGCTGTTGACGTTGGGCATCATCGCCGGCTGCACGCAGCCCAGCAGCATCAGCACCTTGCGCCTGTGTGTGCGCGTGGGCCATTGCTGCGCGCGTTTGCCGGCGGGGCCGGGCACCTTGTTCTTCAACGCCTGCGGCAGCAGCGGGCGCACCAGCTGGCCGAGTTTCATCGCCGGGCCGAAGAGCGGCGACGTCAGGCCTTCCTTGAGCAGCCAGCGCACGGCCTTCTCGCCCACCGGGCGTTCGACGCGGGCCTCGACGATCTCGCGGCCGATGTCGACGAGGTGGCCGTACTGCACGCCGCTGGGGCAGGTGGTCTCGCAGTTCCTGCACGTCAGGCAGCGGTCGAGATGCAGCTGCGTCTTGCGCGTGACGGGCGCCCCTTCCAGCACCTGCTTCATCAGGTAGATGCGGCCGCGCGGGCTGTCGAGCTCGTCGCCCAGCAGCTGGTAGGTGGGGCAGGTGGCGAGGCAGAAGCCGCAGTGCACACACTTGCGCAGGATGGCCTCGGCGGCTTCGCCCTGGCGGGTGCCCTTGAACTCGGGTGCGAGCTTGGTTTGCATGAAGTCGTGGGCGTGAAAAAGCGGGTCAGGGCCGCAGCGCCGGCAGCGCGCCGAGCAGCAGGGAAACGAAAGGCATCAGCAGCGAGGCCAGCAGCACCTGCAGGCCCAGGGCCAGCGCGGCGTAGGCGCCGGCCGCCGGGTGGACCTGCATCGAGCGCGCCGCGCCGATGCCGTGCGAGATGCTGCCGAGGGCAAAACCGCGCAGCTCGGGCTGGCGGACGCGCAGCAGGTCGAAGAGGGGCTTGGCCAGCAGCGCGCCGATCAGCCCCGTGAGCACCGCGAACACCGCGGCCAGCGCCGGAATGCCGCCGAGCTGCTGGGCGATGCCCAGGGCCACCGGCGCGGTCACCGACTTGGGTGCCAGCGAAGCCAGCACCGGCAGCGGCAGGCCCAGCGCCCAGCCGGCCAGCACCGCGCTGCCCGCTGCGGCGCTGCCGCCGACGAGTGCAGCCGCCAGCACCGCCAGCCAGCGCCGGCGCAGTTCGGCGCGGCGCTGCCACAGCGGCCAGGCCAGTGCCACCACGGCGGGGCCGAGCAGGAAGTGGATGAATTGCGCGCCGGAAAAGTAGGTCGGGTAGGGGGTGTCGGTCAGCGTCAGCAGCAGCGCCAGTGTCAGCACCGTCCACAGCACCGGGTTGGCCCAGGGCGCCTGGTTCAGGCGCTGGTAGGTGGCCTGTGCCAGCACGTAGGTGGTCAGCGTGGCCGTGAGCCCGAACAAGGGTGTGGCCGAGAGGTAGACCCAGAGTTCGACGACGCTCTGCATGGGCCGCGCTGCCTTCAGCCCGGTGAGGCGGGTTCGGCGCCTGCGCCGGGCGCCGCCGCCGCGGGCAGCAGCGCGCGCAGCGTCAGCGCCGTCACCACCAGGCCGACCACGGTCGACAGCAGCAGCACCAACGCCAGGCGGCCGCCGTATTCGCCGATCACCGCCAGGTGGGTGATGACGCCCACGCCCACCGGCACGAAGAGCAGCGACAGGTGCGTGAGCAGCACGTCGGCGGCCGCGCCGACCGGCTTGCGCACGACGGGCCAGGCCAGCAGCGCCAGCAGCAACAGCATGCCCAGCACCGGGCCGGGCAGCGGCAGGTGGGCGCCCCGCGCGGCCACTTCGCCGGTCGACTGGCACAGCAGCAGCAGGGCCAGGCCTCTCAGCGCGTCCATGTGGCGGTTGGTGGGCCAGAGGCTTCAGCGCAGTGCATACGACAGCAGCCAGTAATGCGTGCAGTCGACCCAGCACGCGTCGTGCGCGCGCGGGCCCAGCAGCGCCAGCGCCTGCTCGCGCGTCGGAAAGTTCTTCAGCACCTCGTGCACGCTGCCGTCGGGAAGCAGGCGTTGCTGGTAGGTGTTGCCGGCGGCGTCGCTGTGCGAGATCGGCGTGCTGCTGGTCTGCACGTAGCTGTTGTCGAGGAAAACCACGCGCGCGCCCGGCGCCAGCCGCGTGTGCAGCAGCGCCAGCCAGCCGGGCAGGCGCTGCAGCGGCACGTGGCTCCACCAGCAGCCGGCAAACGCGGCGTCGAATGACGGCGCGCCGCCTGATGCCGCGGCGGTGAAGGGCCCGTCGGCTTCGGGCGCGTCCAGCGTGTAGGCGTCGACGGTCGCAAAGCGCACGCAGGCCGGCAGCGCCTTGGCGCGGGCGATGGCCATCGTCTCGGGGTTGAGGTCGGTGGCCAGCCACGAGGCGGCGTCGTGTGCCGCGTACGGGGTCCACCAGCCGGTGCCGCAGGCGATTTCCAGCACGTCGCGGCCGGCAAATTCGGCCGGCAGCGCGGCTTCCATCGTGCGCAGGTCGGCCTGCCTCTCGGGCTTGAAGTAGACCCGCTCGTAGGTGGCCGCCCGCTGCGCGTAGTAGGCGGCCATGTCCTCGACGACGTCCTTGCCCATGTGCGTGGTGTTCAGGCCGCGGCCAGCAGCCGGCCCGGGTTGAACAGGCCGTCGGGGTCGAAGGCCCGCTGCAGTTCACGCTGCAGGCGTGCCATCGCCGGCGTCTGCGGCGCAAAGGCGCCGGCGCCCTTGTCATGGCCGCGGAAGAGCACGGCGTGGCCGCCGGCGAGGTGGGCCGCGTCGCGCAACAGGCCGGCCGGCGCCGTGGTGCAGATCCAGCGCTGCGCGCCGCCCCATTCCAGCAGCTGTTCACCCGACAGTTTCAGCGGCCCGGTGGTCGACGGCACCGACAGGCGCCACAAGGCCGCGCCGCTTTCCACGGCCTTGGCGGCGCCGACGAAAAACTCGTCGCGGTGGTCGCGCAGCCCGGTCCAGAAAGTGGCGGCCATGTCGGCTTCGATGACCTCGCCGCCGATCTTCTCGTGCGCGGCGCGCACCGCGGCGGCGGCGCCCGCGAGGCGCAGCACCAGCATGCCGTCCCACCAGGCGCTGGCGTTCAGCGGCAGCGGCTGGCCGCCCCATTCGTTGAGGCGGCGGATGGCCGCGGCCTGGTCGGCCTCGAGGCGCAGCGTCAGTGTCGCCGGCAGCACGGGCAGCACCTTCAGGCTGACTTCGCAGATCACCCCCAGCACGCCCATCGAGCCGGCGAGTGCACGCGACACGTCGTAGCCCGCCACGTTTTTCATCACCGTGCCGCCGAACGCCAGCAGCTCGGCGCGGCCGTTCAGCAGCTTGGCGCCCAGCACGTAGTCGCGCACGCCACCGACCGACACCCGCGCCGGCCCGGCCAGGCCCCCAGCGACCATGCCGCCCACCGTGCCTTCGGGGCCGAAACGCGGCGGCTCGAAGGGCAGGCACTGCCCTTTCTCGGCCAACGCGGCTTCCAGCTCGGCCAGCGGCGTGCCACCGCGTGCGGTGACCACCAGCTCGCTGGGTTCGTAGCTGCTGATGCCCGTGAGGCCGCGCACGTCGAGCGGCTCTCCCGCGACCGGCCCGCCGTAAAAAGCCTTGCTGCCACCGCCGCGGATATCGAGCACGCGCTTGTCGGCGCGGGCAGCCTGCACCTGGTCCACCAGGCGCTGAAGCGTTTCATCCATTCAGAATCGTTCCAGCTCGGGGAAGGGCAGCAGGCCCTTCTTGACGTGCATCTTTCCGTATTCGGCACAGCGCTGCAGCGTCGGGATCACCTTGCCCGGGTTCAGCGTCTCGCCGGCGTCGAAGGCCCGCTTCAGCGCGAACATCTGCTCGCGCTCCTCGGGGCTGAACTGCACACACATGCTGCTGAGCTTCTCGACACCGACACCGTGTTCGCCGGTCACGGTGCCGCCCATCGCGACACTGGTCTCCAGGATGTCGGCGCCGAAGAGTTCGCAGCGGTGCATCTGGTCGGGGTCGTTGGCGTCGAAGAGGATCAGCGGGTGCAGGTTGCCGTCGCCGGCGTGGAAGACGTTGCAGCACTTCAGGCCGTACTTCTTTTCCATCTCCGAAATCGCCAGCAGGATGTCGGCCAGGCGCTTGCGCGGGATGGTGCTGTCCATGCACATGTAGTCGGGGCTGATGCGGCCCGACGCCGGAAAGGCGTTCTTGCGCCCGCTCCAGAACTTCAGGCGCTGGGCTTCGTCGCGGCTGACTTCCAGCCGCGTGGCGCCACAGCCGCTCAGCACGTCGAGCATGCGGTCGACTTCCTCGGCCACCTCTTCGGGCGTGCCGTCGCTTTCGCACATCAGGATGGCCACGGCGTCGAGGTCGTAGCCGGCCTGCACGAAGTCTTCCACCGCGGCTGTCATCGGCTTGTCCATCATCTCCAGCCCGGCCGGGATGATGCCGGCGGCGATGATCGCGGCCACGGCGTCGCCGGCTTTGCGGATGTCGTCGAAGCTGGCCATGATGCAGCGCGCGAGTTGCGGCTTGGGCACCAGCTTCACCGTCACTTCGGTGATCACGATCAGCATGCCTTCGCTGCCGACGATCAGCGGCAGCAGGTCCAGGCCCGGCGTGTCCAGCGCCTCGCTGCCGAACTCAAGCGCCTCGCCTTCGACGGTGTAGCCGCGCACACGCAGCACGTTGTGCAACGTCAGCCCGTACTTCAGGCAGTGCACGCCGCCGCTGTTTTCGGCCACGTTGCCGCCGATGGTGCAGGCGATCTGGCTCGACGGGTCGGGGGCGTAATACAGCCCCAGCGGCGCGGCGGCCTCGCTGATCGCCAGGTTGCGCACACCGCACTGCACGGTGGCCGTGCGCGCGGCGCGGTCGATCATCACGATCTTGTTGAACTTGGCCAGCGACAGCGTCACGCCCAGCATGTGCGGCAGGGCACCGCCCGAAAGCCCGGTGCCGGCGCCGCGCGCCACCACCGGCACCTGCAGTGCGTGGCAGGCCTTCAGCACCGCGGCGACCTCGCTCTCGGTCTCGGGCAGCGCCACCATCAGCGGCAGCTGGCGGTAGGCGGTGAGGCCATCGCACTCGTAGGGCACGGTGTCTTCGGTGTGCCACAGCAGCGCATGCGCAGGCAGCAACGGTGACAGCGCGGCCACCACGGCGGCCTGGCGGGCGGCGCGGTCGGCGGCGGCGAAGGCGGGTGGCGCGGCGGGGGCGTTCATGGGGCGCCGTCTCCTAGAGTTGGGGGCGTAGCGGTGTGCGCGACCTGCCCCTGCTGATGGTACGCCGCGGCCTGCACCTGCCCAGGTCAGGACCGTTTTGACCGGGATGACGATGATCGGCGGTGGCCGGAGAACCCACGCGCGCCCCGTGAGGGGCGCGCGACGTACCCACACGACCGCGCCCGCCCACGACGCAATGTTTCAACCCACGCGCGCCCCGTGAGGGGCGCGCGACCTGAACCCGAAAGACGAGGTCGCCGCCTTCCGCGTTTCAACCCACGCGCGCCCCGTGAGGGGCGCGCGACCTCGAAGTACTCGGTACTGGCAAAAGACCAAATTGGTTTCAACCCACGCGCGCCCCGTGAGGGGCGCGCGACCAGGAGCCGGGGCTGCGTCGGTCATGCTGCGGGGTTTCAACCCACGCGCGCCCCGTGAGGGGCGCGCGACACGCTGGGCA
>JBBRBW010000058.1:0-26728 GCA_038205425.1 Burkholderiales bacterium
AGTGGAGCCCCCAAGCCCGCTTCGTTCGCTACCCCCCAGGTGGGGCGAGTCGGACGAGGAACAGTCTCTGCGGACTGCGCGTCGCCTGCGAGCGCCAGCGGCGTCCTCGCCGCTGGCCGTCCGCCAACGGCCCGGCGGAGCCGGTTCCGTGGCGGGAAGCTTGAGGGTCGATCTGGCGCTTCATGTGTCGCGGGTGCCGCGCAGCGGCGGAACCGGTTCCGCGCAAGGCCTTGGTGGTGGGGCAGAACACCGGGAAGATCGAGATGACCGCCATCGCCCGCCCCACCGCCGGCTTCATGCTGCGCCACCCGGCACGCTGGTTTGCGCTGGGTTTCGGCAGCGGCCTGTCGCCGAAAGCGCCCGGCACGGTGGGCACACTGTGGGCCTGGCTCAGCTTCATGGTGCTGTCGCGCTGGCTGGACGACGCGGCCTGGGGCGCGGTCATCGTGCTGTCGCTGGCCCTCGGCCTGTGGGCCTGCACGCGCACGGCGCAGCACCTGGGCCAGGCCGACCCCGGCGCCATCGTCTGGGACGAGGTGGTGGCCTTCTGGATCGTGCTGTGGCTGCTGATGCCCACCTCGTGGTGGAACCAGCTGCTCGCCTTCATCGTCTTCCGCTACTTCGACGCCGCCAAGCCCGGCCCCGTCGGCTGGGCCGACCGGCGCTACAAGCTGCTGCCCGGCCAGGCCATCGGCTGGCGCCAGGGCTTCGGCATCCTCTTCGACGACCTGATGGCGGCAGCCTGCACACTGCTGCTGCTGGCCGTGAGCGCGAGACTGTGGAACTGACGCATTTCGAACCCACCGTGCTGGCGCTGGGCGAAACGCTGCGCCGCCGCGGCTGGCGCATGGCGGCGGCCGAGAGCTGCACCGGCGGGCTGATTGCTGCCACCTGCACCGCGGTGGCCGGCTCCAGCGACTGGTTCGAGCGCGGCTTCGTGACCTACAGCAACGCCGCCAAGACCGAACTGCTGGGGGTGCTGCCGAGCCTGATCGCCGCCCACGGCGCAGTCAGCGAGGAAGTCGCGCTGGCCATGGCCGGCGGTGCGCTGACGCACGCGCCGGTGCAGCTGGCGGTGGCCGTCACCGGCATCGCCGGGCCCGGCGGCGCGATGCCGGGCAAGCCGGTGGGCACGGTGTGGCTGGCCTGGGGCACGGCCAGCGGCCTGCAGGCCGAACGCCTGCAACTGCCCGGTGACCGCAGCACCGTGCGCTGGGCCACCGTGCAGGCCGCGCTGCGGCGCCTGCACGAACGCGCCGCGGGCTGACGCAGCCCGCCACAGCCGGCCGCGCCGCGCAGCTCATCGCGTGCAATTCCTGGGTTAGCCTCTTCGCATGAAGCTTCTGCTGTGTGGCGATTTCGACGCCGCCGAGCGCGCCCGCTGGCAGCAGGCGCTGGCCGCCGCGCTGCCCGAGGCGATGTGGCTCGACGTGGCCACGGCGCGCGCCCGGCCCGACGAGGTACTGGCCGCCGTGGTCGCCAACCCGCCGCCGGGCAGCCTGCAGGGCCTGCCGGCACTGCGCCTGATCCAGAGCCTGTGGGCCGGCGTCGACCGCCTGCTCGCCGACCCCACGCTGCCCGCGGGGGTGCCCGTCGCGCGCATGGTCGACCCGGCGATGACGGCCGCGATGGCCGAGACCACGTTGTGGGCCGTGCTGTCGCTGCACCGCGGCTTCTTCGACTACGCCCGCCAGCAGCGTGAAGCGCGCTGGCTGGTGTTGGGCCAGCGCCGTGCCGAAGAGGTGCGGGTGCTCGTGCTGGGCCAGGGCGAGATGGGCCGCGCCGCCGCCGCGCGCCTGGCGCAGCAGGGCTACGCGGTGCAGGGCTGGCGGCGCGACGGCCGGGCGCTGCCACCGCTGCTGGCGCAGTGCGACATCGTCGTCAACCTGCTGCCGCTGACCGCTGATACCCGCGGCCTGCTGGATGCCCGCTTCTTCACGGCGCTGCCGCGCGGTGCCGCGGTGTTGAACCTGGCGCGCGGCGCCCATGTCGTCGACGCCGACCTGCAGGCCGCGCTGGACAGCGGCCACCTGCAGCACGCCGTGCTCGACGTCTTCCACACCGAACCGCTGCCCGCCGAGCATGTCTGGTGGCAGCACCCGCGCGTGACGGTGTTGCCCCACGCCGCCGCGCTGACCGACCCGCGCAGCGCCGCCGCGGTGGCCGCGACCAACCTGCGCGCGGCGTGCAGCGGCGCGGCGCCGGCGCACCGGGTCGACCGCGAGCGCGGCTACTGAGCCCGCCGCGCTGCCGCCGGCCCGGCCGCCGACCGGCTGAGGCTCAGACCCGCGGCAGGTCGAAGCCACCGCGGCGCAGGCGGTCGAGCAGCGGCGCCCACGGGGGTGCCAGCGCCGCGGGCACGGCGTACACGAAGGGCTCTTCATCGGGCTGCAGCGGCTCGGCCGTGCGCAACTGTTCGTCGAGCACCTGCACATCGGCTTCCGAGGCATCGCCGCCCCGCGCCGCGCGTTCACACAGGCGCTGGTGCAGCAGCGGCGCATCGGCCTCGAAGTCGAGCACGACAAAGGGCAGGGCACGCTCGGCCGCCCAGCGCCGCGCGGCGGCGCGCTGTTCGTGGTGCAGGAAGGTGGCGTCGAGAATGACGGAACAGCCGGCGTCGAGCACCGGTTCGGCCAGCGCCAGCAGCCGGGCGTAGGTCGCCGCCGTCATCGCCGGGCTGTAGAGGCCGGCGCCGGGCGCCGATGCGCTGTGCACCAGCGCCGGCAGCCCGGCAAGGCGCTTGCGCTCGACGTCGGCGCGGATGCGCACCGCGCCGGCGGCTTCCAGCAGCGACTGCGTCTGCGTCGTCTTGCCGCTGCCCGAAGGCCCGTGGGTGATGAACAGCGCCGGCCGCCGCGGCAGGCCGAAGGCGCGGGCCAGGGCCAGATAGCGCCGCGCCTTGCGCTGCTGGCGTGTGTTGCCGCCATCGGCTTGCGCGGCCTGCAGCAAGGCCACCTTGGCGCGCACGGCGGCACGGTGGGCGGCGTAGTAGGGCAGCAGGCGCACGGCGTCGTAGTCGCCGCGCTGCTGCAGGTAGGCATTGACGAAGCGGTGCGCCAGCGGCGCCAGGCCATGCGCTTGCAGGTCCATGGCCATGAAGGCGAGTTCGTCAGCGACGTCGAGCCAGCGCCAGTCGTCGTTGAACTCGATGCCGTCGAAAACGACCACCCGCCCCTGGCGCTGCACGACGTTGCCCAGGTGCAGGTCGCCATGGCATTCACGCACGCTGCCCTGCGCCAGCCGGCGCGCCAGGTACGGCGCAAGCCGGGTGTAGGCCAGCGCCTCGGCCCGGCGCAAGGCCTGCAGCGTGGCGCGGCTGCCGGCGCCGCGGCACAGCGCAGCGAGCTCGTCCAGGTTGTCCCGCACCATGGCCCGCACCTGCGGCGGCGCGCCGCGCCGGCCGGCCGGCGCGGCACGGGCGGCGGTGTCGTGAAAACGCGCCAGCAGCGCAGCCAGCTCGTCGACGTGGGCCGGCCCCAGCTGCCCCTGCGTGGCCAGCCGGTCCCACAGGTCGGCGCCGTCGAAGGCCTGCATCTTCACGGCCAGGTCGAGCACCGGCCCGGTGCCGCCGAGCACGGGCTGCACCGGCGTGCCGGTGACGGGCACGACGGCGACGTAGAGATCGGCCGCCAGGCGCCGGTTCAGCCGCAGTTCCTCGGCGCAGGCGTGCTGCCGCCGCGCCAGCGTCGACTGGTCGAGGAAGGCCGTCTGCAGCGCCTTCTTGAACTTGTAGGCCCAGGCGCCGTGCACCAGCACGACCGAGATGTGGGTCTCGAAACGCTGCACCGCGCCACCTTCGGCGAGCCACGCAGCGGCCAGCGCCGCCAGCATCGACGACTGCTGCTCGAGGCTCAGTTCGCTGCTCACGACAGGACCCTTCAGCCGCATCAGACCCGCTGCCCGTGGCGCGGTCCTTGACAGCGGTCAACAAGGCGCCCGCCACCCCGGCATTGCGTGTGCTCAATCACCCCGGCGTGCCCCATGCACAGCCAGCAGAATCTCGATGAAGGCCGCCACCTCGCGCGCTTCCAGCACGAACTCCTGGTTGACGCCACCGGCCTCGAGCGGCTGCGCCACGCCGCACAGCGCCCGCGGGTCGAAGGGCCTGGTGCGGCGGTCCTCGTGGCGCACCAGCGGCTCGTCGAGATCGGCGGCCAGCGCCGAGGCATCGCCCGAGCCCCGGTCCAGCGCGCGGATCAGCGGGGCCGCAGCGCGACGGACAGGCGCTCAGCCTTCGTCGGCCGCGCTGCCCAGGGCGCGGGTCACGCGCTGTTCCAGGTCGCGGTCGCTGAAGGTGGTCAGGTCGAGGGGCGTGCTGCGCTTGAGCAGCTTGCGGGCGGCGTCGCCCAGAGCGGCCTTGAGCTCGCCCAGGAAGGGGTTCGAGGCCAGCAGCACGAGGCCGGACATGCGGTGGTCGAGCGCGGCGGTCTCGAGCAGCTGCGCCACCTCGCGGGCGAAGCGCTGGTGTTCGCGTTCCAGCAGCGCGGTGTGCGGGGCGAAGGAGGTGGAGGCCTGGCCCTTGAGCGCATGGCCCGGGCGGTCGTCGCCCAGCGTCGACGCCTTCTGGCGGCTGGGCGTGTGCACAAGGTCGGCAATCTCGCGCAGCGCCTGACTGTCGTCGTCGCGCTCGAAGATGCGGGCGCACGCCGCGTTGGCCACCACGATGCAGTCCGGCGCAAACTGTCGTTTCACGGTCTTGGTGCTTGTCGTCATTCGAAATCTCCTCGCGGTCCGGGCCACAGCGCCGGCGCCAGCCCAGTCTGGCCCCGCGCGTGGCGGGCGGCGTTGCGCACCGTCAACCGGCCGCGCGCCGCTGCCGGCTCAGAGCCTGTGAGTGAATTCCGCGCGCCCGAGGATCGAGCGCGGTGGCCTGAACGGCATCACGGGCTTGCGGCCCCATCACCTGTTGGGCACGGTGCTGCAGCGGCGGCGGCCTGCCGCGGGCGGGCGCACGGCCCGATCACGCGGCGCAGCTTGCCGCTGATCGTGTCGCGCTGCGGCCCGCCGCGGCCGCGCACGATGCGCACACGTTCGACGCCGTGGCGGCGCAGGAAGCCGTCGAGCGCGGCCGCACAGCGGGTGTAGGCCTCGGCGTGGCCGGCGGTCTCGGGCGCCAGCCGCAGCTCCAGCACCGCGCCCTTGCGCTGCACGAGCTGAAAGCGCGTCACGCCGCTGCCTTCCTCGATCGCGGTTTCCAGCGCCAGCGGCAGCAGCACGGCCTGCTGGCCGCCGGCGGCCGGCAGCACCAGCGTGTCGTCGGCGCGGCCCTCGACCTCGATGGCCGGGAAGCGGCTGCCGCAGGCGCAGGGCGCTTCGAGGTAGCGCACGCGGTCGGTCAGCACGTAGCGCAGCAGCGGCTGCGTGCGGTTGGCCAGGTTGGTCAGCGCCACGGTGTGCGCGGGTTCGCCGGCAGCCACGGGCCGGCCGTGGCGGTCCAGCGTTTCCAGGATCACCCAGTCGTGGTTCAGGTGCAGCCGCCCGAGCCCGCATTCGCAGGCGATGGCGTAACACTCCGAGGCACCGTAGCTGCTGTGCACCGGGCAGGCGAAACACATGGCCAGCATCGCGCGCTGCGCCGGCGAGAGCTGTTCACCGCCCAGCCACAGCTCGTCCAGCGCCAGGCGCAGGTGCCCCGCGGCCTGCAGCGCGGCCAGCGCGACGGCGCAGCTGGGGTAGGTGACCAGCACCTGCGGCGCCAACGCCTGCAGCGCGTCGGCCAGCTCGGGCAGCGGCGTCTGCACCGACAGCACCTGCAAACGCGGCGCCCACGGCGAACAGCCCAGGCGCCGCAGCCGTTCGACGCTGGCGATGCCGGCAAAGTGGCCGCCGGTGGCGCCGACGTAGGCGAAGGAGCGGCCCAGGCTCCACAGCCCCGGTGGTCCGCCCGGCCCGCGCAGGCGCAGCGTGTCGATGGCGTCGTAGGCGGCCAGGCTGGCCGCGTCCTGCACGAAGATGCCGGGCTCGCCGCTGGTGCCCGAGCTCGTCCACACCATGTAGCGGCCGAGCCAGGCGTCGCTCACCGCGCCGGGGTCGGCGAGGAAGGCCTCGGCGCCGGCGCGGGTGATGGCGCGGTCGGTGGCCCAGTCGTCGAAGCCCTGCATCAGCTCGGCCTTGTGCACCGGCGCCAGGTCGGCCAGCACCCGCGCGGCGCCCCAGCGGCGCCGGTACAGCGGCGAACCGGTGCGCGCGGCGTCCATCAGCGCGGCCAGCCGCCGCTGGCGCAAGGGCGCGCCCCAGCCTTGCGCGTCGAGGTTGACCAGGGCCGTCTCGTTGCAGGCCTGCAGCCAGGCCCAGAGGTCGAAAGGGGGAGCGGGGTGCGTGCCCATCGGGGCGGCCGGTGCAGTCCGGGCCGGCCGCGGCGGCCAGGCCCCGGGGCCTTTATTTCACCAGCAGCACCGGCGTCGACACCAGGTGCACAACACGCTGCGCCACCGAGCCCAGCAGCAGCCCGCCCAGCGTGCTGCGGCCGTGGGTGCCCATGACGATGAAGTCGACGCCCAGCGCGCCCGCCGCGCGGGTGATCTCGGCTGGAGCCATCCCGACCTCCGACTGCGTGCGGACCTGCTTCAGGCCGGCCTGCCGCGCCTGCGCCAGTGCCTCCTCGAGCAACGCCGACTGCTGCTGCTGCAGCGCGAACTCCACCGCCTGGGCGTCCAGCGGCGGGTACTGGTCGGCGTAGATCGGCACGTCGCGCACGTGGACCAGCACCACGTCCAGGCTGGGCGCTTCGGCCTGCAGGCGGGCCACCGCCTCGATGGCGCGCTGCGCATGCGCCGAACCGTCCACCGCGACGAGTAGCTTCAGCATGGCTTGTCTCCTTGTGCCCGGCCTTTGCCTGAACGCCCGCTTGCCACTCTGGACCTGCCGCGCTGGCGACGGATTGACCGCGCTCAACACGCGGTGCGGTCCGTCGCGGCCGCGGCGAGGCGGCGTGCGGCGCGGCGGCGCGGCGACCTGCCGTGATCGGCACGCCGATCAGGCTCTGGAACATGGCCAGCCCGGTACGGAGCGACATCCGGGCGCACCGCGCCCACTTCTGTGCATCGGCACGATCGCCACCACGTCGGGCGCCAGCGCCGGTTGTTCCCTGAGCCCGTCCATCAGGCCCACCACGCCGCCACGCCACCACGCCACCACGCCGCCACGCCACCACGCCGCCACGCCGCCACGCCGCCACCGCGGCCGGGTCAGTGTGGGCCGCGCGTTGCGCGCGCGAAGTGCGCAGGCTCAATCGGGGGCGGCCGCGCGTGCGCTGCGTGCCGGCAGGCGCACGGTGACACGCTCGGCGCCGCAGGGCGCCGGCTGCAGCTCGAGTTCGTAGCCCAGCAGGTGGGCGCCCTCACGCAGCGCCGTCCAGCGTTCGGCTTCAGGCAGCGCAACGGCCGCGGTGCGGCGGCGCGGGCGGCGGCTGGCCACGGTCAGCACCAGCTGGCCCTGCACTTCGTGCAGTTCGACGCGCAGCCCGCGCACGCCGGGCTGGCCCGCCAACTGGGTGAGCACGGCCTGCAGCAGGCGGTACATCGTCACTGACACCGGGTCGCCGGGCGGCGGGTCGCTGGCCGCCAGGCACAGCGTGAGCTGCAGCCCGAAGGCCTGCGCCGAACGGCGCGCCAGCGCGTCGACGGCCGCCGTCAGACCGAGGTCGTCGAGCATCAGCGGGCGCAGCTCGGTGGCCATGCGGCGCACCGAGGCCACGGCGTCGTCCAGCGCCCGCATCATCTCGGCCAACCCGTCGTCGGGCACGGCCGCGGCGGCGCTCTCGGGCGCCAGCCCGGCCAGGTTCATCTTCAGCACGCTCAGGCGCTGGCCGAGGTCGTCGTGTAGCACGCGCGCCAGGCGGCGGCGCTCGGCCTCCTGCTCGGCCATCACCTGCAGCGCCGCGCGGCGGTCGGTGTCGGCCTGTCGGCGCAGCGTGACGTCGGTCAGCGTGACACGCAGGCCGGGGCGGTCGTCGGCGCCGTTGACACGCAGGCCGTCGAGCTGGCCCTCGAAGGCCGTGCCGTCGTGGCGCCGCAGCGGCAGCTCCAGGCGCCAGGGTTCGGCGCGGCTGAAGGCGGCCTTGCAGCACAGGTGCCAGCGGTCGGCCTCCGGCGCCGCCATGAAAGCCGACAAGGGCCGCCCGCGCAGGCCCTGCGGTGTGTGGGCCAGCATGGCGGCTGCGGTGAGGTTGGCTTCGAGGATGCGGCCCCGCGGATCGAGCGTGAGGTAGCCCACCGGGGCGCGTTCGTAGAGGTCGCGGTAGCGGTCGCGCGCGGCCGCCAGTTCGAGCTGGGTGCGGCGCAGTTCGAGGTTCTGGGATTCCAGCTCCTGCTGGTGCAGCGGCAGGTCGCGCTGCAGGCGGGCATCGGCAACGGGCCGTGCCGCAGCTTGCGCCGCAGCGCCGGAACGCGAAGTCTCCGACAGCTTCATTCCCACTCCCGCCCTGTCGTCCGGGTGCCCGAGCATCCCTCCTGCCGCAGCGCCATGCTAAATCTCGCAGGCCCCGCTTGCGCGGGCATGCGGGCCTCCTGGTTGACTGTGCGCAATGACGACGCAGCCCGCCGGCGGAAGATGCGCTCGGTCCGCCACGGCACGCGTGTCGGCGCCTTCCGACACCTGTTCGGAATTCGCGTGTCGGCCGTATGCACCGGCCGACAGCCAGCGGCAGCACCGGCCGACTCCACAAGCCTGGCCACAGCTGCCACGCTTGCACCCGTCCATGCCGGAGCCGCGTGGGCCGCTCGACACACCCCACATGCTTCGGGAGCCCTTCGTGAACCCCCTCCTTGCCGTCGCCGCCCTTCCAGGCGCGCATGCTTATCCGCTGCACAGCCCCAGCCTCGGGTTGCCCCCCGCGGCCAGCGCCTCGGGTTCGCTGGCCGATCTGGTACGCCTGATGGGCGTGGCGCCGCACGACGGCGCGGGCGCCAGCCAGGCCGCACGCATTCCGCTGCGCCGCCTGGACGAGGGCAGCACGCTGTTCCTCGAGGGCAGCCGGGCCCATGCGCTGTACGTGCTGCGTTGCGGCAGCACGAAGGCCGTGACGGTCCAGGAAGACGGATACGAGCAGGTGCTGGCCTTCCAGCACAGCGGCGACGTTCTGGGCTTCGAAGGCCTGTACGGCGCCTTGCTGCCCGCCAGCGCGGTGGCGCTGGAGGACTCCAACGTCTACGTGCTGCCGCTGGCCGAGCTGCCCCATCTGCGCGAGGCCTGCCCGGTGTTCACGCAGGCGCTCGAGCTCGCCGTGAGCCGCCAGCTGCTCAACGCCGCGGCCACCGTCGGGCTGATGGCGTCGGTGGCTTCGGAAGCCCGGCTCGCGCGCTTCCTGCTGTGGTGGTCGGCACGCATGGCGGCTGTCGGCCGTTCGACGCGCAGCCTGCACCTGCGCATGTGCCGACGCGACATCGCCAGCTTCCTGGGCTTGGCGCACGCCACCGTGAGCCGGTCCTTCACCGCGCTGGCCGAGGCAGGCTGCCTGCGGGTGGACAACCGCGACGTCGAGCTCCTCGACTTCGACATGCTGCGCGCGCGCGCACGCACCACGCGCGGCGCCCCCGGCGAGGCGGCCGACGCGCTGCACGACGGCATCGTCGCCCACCACGCGCCGCTGGCCTGGCCCGCTGCCGCCTAGCTGGGCACACCCCGGCCGCCTGGCGGCAGGCACGGCGCCTGCCTTGACGGCGATCAAGCAAGCCTGCGGCTTTCGGGTAATGATCAACACGGTGGGAGGGGGCGGCACTGTTCTGAGCTGCACTTTCGCCACGCTGACGGGAGTGGTGACCATGAGTCACGGTCTCGGTGTGCAGTTGCGGGGACGGCAGTGACTTCGGTGCAACGAGCCGAAGTCATCGCTTCTGGCGTGGACACGCAGACGGCGGCTGATGCCACCCTGCCGTTGCGGCGCCTGGAAGCGGTGATCGAACTGCTGCCGATGGCGGTCTGGATCGCCGAGGATGACCACATCCGCTACGCCAACGCCGCTGCCGCCCGGCTGGCCGGTTCGGGCCACGAGATCGTCGGCCGCCGGGTGCGTTCGATGCTGCATTCCGACGCCCACGCCGAACTGCAGCGCCAGACCGACGCCGTGCTCGCCCAGCCCGGCGCGCTGGGCTCGCTGCGGGCCGCGCTGCTGCGCCGCGACGGCCCGCCCTGCGAGGTGGAAATCGCGCTCAGCGCACTGCCCGACCACGGCCAGTCGACGCTGCAGATGGTGATTCACGACGTCACTCGGCGCCAGGGCGAACTGCAGGAATTGCAGCGCTCGCGGCAGGCGTTGCGGCGCCTGTCGGCGAACATCGTCGAGGGGCGCGAGGCCGAGCGCCGACGCATCGCGCGTGAACTGCACGACGAGCTCGGGCAGGGCCTGAGCGCGCTCAAGCTCGACCTCAGCGCAATGGCCGACGACGCCTTGCCCGAGCGCCACCGCACGCGCGCGCAGCGCATGCTGACGCGGCTGGACGAGATCATGGCCGCGGTGCGCCGCATTGCCGTCGACCTGCGGCCGCAGATGCTCGACGACCTCGGGCTCAGCGCAGCCATCGAGTGGCTGGTGCAGGACTTCGCGCGCCGCACCGGCCTGCGCTGCACGATGCGGCTCGACGATATCGGCGCGCTCGACGACCACGCCGGCATCGCGCTTTACCGCATGGTCCAGGAGGCGCTGACCAACGTGCTGCGCCACGCCCGCGCCAGTGCGGTGCACGTCGAACTGCGGCGCGAGGACGCGCATGTCTGGGTCAGCGTGCGCGACAACGGCGTCGGCCTCGCCAAGGGCATGGCGGCGCACGACAGCCAGTTCGGCCTGCTCGGCATGCGCGAACGCGCCGACATGCTGGGGGGCCAGTTCCAGCTCGAGAGCGTGGACCACGGCGGCACCTGCGTACGCATGCAGCTGCCCTCGCGGCCGCCCACCGGGCAGCCCCGGCGATGAACACGCCGGTGCCGGACACCGCACTGCGGCTGCTGGTCGTCGACGACCACGCCATCGTGCGCGAGGGCTTGAAGCGTGTGCTCGGCAATGCTGCGGCCGACTGGACGGTGTCCGAGGCCGACGGCGGCTTCGCGGCGCTGGCGCTGCTGCGTCAGCAGACCTTTGACTTGGCCATCGTCGACCTGTCGATGCCCGACATGGGTGGGCTCGAACTGCTGCGTCGCGTGCGCGAGGAATTTCCGCAGCTGCTGGTGCTGATCCTGAGCATGCACGCCGAAGAGCAGTACGCGGTACGCGCCTTCAAGGCCGGTGCCAACGGTTATGTCACGAAGGACAGCGCGGCGCGTGAACTCGCCGCCGCCGTGCGCAAGGTGGCCGCCGGCGGCGCCTACGTCAGCAGCGTGCTGGCCGAGAGCCTGGTGCTGCACCTGAGCGGCGCGCGCGAGCCGCCGGCACATGCCCAGCTCAGTGACCGCGAGCTCGACGTACTGCGGCGGCTGGTCGCCGGCCAGCGCCCGACCGCGATCGCACGCGCGCTGAACCTGTCGATCAAGACCGTCAGCACGCACAAGAGCCGCATCCAGGCCAAGCTGAAGCTGCCGACGACGGCATCCCTGATCCGCTACGGGGTCGAGCAGGGGCTGGGCGGCGACGAGTTCGCGCCCGCACCTTCACCCTGAGAACAGGGGCGCGGCGGCGGTGGCATTGCGGCTGCTCAATCGCGGCGCGGGTCGCCGCGACAGACTCGACGCGATGGGCCACGACGCCGAATGGACCCTGGGTCGTGATGGGCGGCGCGCCGCTGCCGGCCCGGTGCTGCGCGCCATGCCGGCGCTGGAGCGCCGGCTGCAGGATCTGCCGTGCCCGATGGCCCTGACCTGGCCAGGGGGCCGGGCCGGTGCGGCGCAGGCGGCGCTGCGGCTCACGCTGCAGCGCCGCAGCCTGCTGCTGGCGCTGCTGCACGGCCGCATCGGCGACCTGGCCGAGGCCCATGTGCGCGGCGAGCTCGACATCCAGGGCCCGATGCGCGAGCTGATGGCGGTGGCCGGCGCGCTGGTGGGCGACCCCGTGGCGCAGGGCGCACAACCCGCCTGGCAGCGCGGCCTGGCGGCCCTTCGCTCGCGCTGGCGCCACCGGCCCCGGCGCGACGCCAACCAGGTGCGTGCGCACTACGACCTGTCGGACGACTTCTTCGCGCTCTGGCTCGACGCGCGGCGTGTCTATTCCTGCGCCTACTACGCCACGCCCGGGATGTCGCTCGAAGAGGCGCAGGAGGCCAAGCTCGACCTCATCTGCCGCAAGCTGCAGCTGGCACCGGGGCAGCGCTTCCTGGACATCGGCGCCGGCTGGGGCGGCCTGCTGCTGTGGGCGGCGCAGCACTACGGCGTGCAGGCGCTGGGCATCACGCAGTCGCGACACCAGCACGCCCATGTCGGCCGCCTCATCGAGCAGGCCGGCCTGGCAGGCCGCGTGCGTGTGCAGTTGCTGGACTACCGCGCGCTGGCCGGTGAGGCGCGGTTCGACCGCATCGCCTCGGTGGGCATGTTCGAGCATGTCGGACGCGCCAACCTGGCGGCCTACTTCCGCCACCTGCACCGGCTGCTGCGGCCGGGCGGCCTGCTGCTGAACCACGGCATCGCGGCCGGCGGGCTGGACAACGGGGCGCTGGGCGCGGGCATGGGCGACTTCATCGACCGCCACATTTTCCCCGGCGGTGAACTCGTGCACGTGGCGCAGGCGGTGCATGCGCTGGCGCGCGGCGGGCTCGAGCTGTTGGACGCGGAGAACCTGCGCCCGCATTACGCGCGCACGCTGTGGGCGTGGTCGGACCGGCTCGAGGTGCAACTGGCCGCGGCGCGCACGCTGACGAGCGAAGCCACGCTGCGCGCCTGGCGGCTCTACCTGGCCGGCTCGGCGCTGTGTTTCGAACGCGGCTGGCTCGGCCTGTACCAGCTGCTGGCCACGCGCAGCGATCTATCGGCGGGCGGCAACCCGGCCTGGCCAACGTTGTCGGACTACCCCTTCACGCGGGCACACCTGCTGCGCTGAGCGGCCAGCGCAGGCCCGGCGGCGGCCGCCAGTCGTGCAGCGGCAGGCGGTCTCGAGCACCCAGCACCCGAGACCGTCGATGACGCCACATTCCTCGGCCACCCGGATGGACTGCCCCGGTGCAGGAGCACCCATCCACGCCAGGCCCCGACTTACGCCCGGGGCCTGTCTTTCCGTGGTCCCGACTCTCAAGGAAACGTGGCTTTGCCACTTTGCTTGACCCTGGGGGCGGGAATGACGAAGTCATTTCCTGGGGGTGCTCAGTAGGCAACGGCCGGACCGGCGCCCGGCGCAGCGCGGTCTTCAAACCTGCAAGGCCAGCGGCCGCGGCGCCGCGCCGCTGCGCGCCGGTTGCAGCGCCGCTTGCAGCGCCATCAGCACCAGGCGCCGCAGCGCGTCCCAGGGTGCGTGCGGCCAGTCGGGGTGCTTGAGGCCCTTGACGATGCCGTCGCAGACGCTGGCCGCCTCCAGCAGGTGGGCGATCTGGTGGCCGGCCAGAAGCGGCAGCACACGTTCGAAGAGCTTTTCCTTCAGGCCCCAGGCGCGTGCGTCCTTCAGCGCCAGCGGCAGCGGCTTGCCGTCGTCGAGCGCGGCACGGCCACGCGCCAGCGCGCGGATGTCGTCGGCCAGCGCCCAGTGCACCAGCACTGCCGCCTCGCCTTCGTGCTGCAGGCCGTCCAGCACACGCAACGCACGCGCCACGTTGCCCGTCCACACCGCTTCCGAGAGCTTGGCGACGTCGAAGCGTGCGACGTTCAGCACCGCGGCTTCGACCTGCTCGAAGCTCAATTCGCCGGCCGGGTGCAGCAGCGCCAGCTTCTGCATCTCCTGGTGCGCGGCGAGCAGGTTGCCTTCGACGCGGTCGGCGAAGAAGGCCAGCGTGCGCTGCCCCTCGTCGCCTTCGCGCACGCGCTGGCCCTGGCGCGACAGGCGCTGCGCCAGCCAGGCCGGCAACGCCCTGCGGTCGAGCGTCTCGACACGCAGCGTCACGCCGCCGGCGTCGAGAGCGCCGAACCAGGCCGCCTTCTGCTGCTGGAAATCCAGCCGCGGCAGCGTCACCAGTGTCAACACGTCCTCGGGCAGGCGGTTGCAGTAGCGCTGCAGCGCCTCGGCGCCTTCCTTGCCGGGCTTGCCCGAAGGAATGCGGATCTCGATCAGCCGCCGTTCGGCGAACAGGCTCATGGCCTGCGCCGCGCCGAGCACGCCGCTCCAGTCGAAGTGCGCGCCGCTGACGGTGAAAACCTGGCGCTCGCCGTAGCCGGCCGCACGCGCAGCAGTACGGATGGCGTCGCCGGCCTCCTGCGCCAGCAGCGGCTCGTCGCCGTGGATGGTGTACAGCGCCTTCAGCCCGCGGCTGAGCTGGGCTTCGAGCTGGTCGGCGCGGACTTGCATCTCAGACCGCGCCTTGCATCCGGCCACCTGTCCAAGGCCTTGCGCGGAACCGGCGTTGCCGGGCCGCTGCAAGAGCCCGCGGCGAGGACGCCGCTGGCGCTCGCAGGCGATGAACAGTCCGCAGGGACTGTTCATCGTCCGACTCGCCCCCCCCGGCCGATACCGAACGCAATGAGCTTGGGGGTCTCATACCTGGATGGCAGCCAGGCGCCGCAATACCTGCGTCACGACGTCGGTCTGCATCTCGCGGAAAAGCTCGGCTTCCTCGGCCTCCTTGGCCAGAGCCTGGGTCTCGCTGTAGCTGAGGTCGCGCTTGAGCAGCAGTTCGACACGCGGGATCAGCTCGCGCCCACCGGGCGTGTGGGCGCGGAAGTTGAACTTCAGCCGCAGCTGCAGTTCACGCACCTGCGCCGCGGCGGTGCTGGCCACGACGCTGCGCTCACGCGCGTCGTCCAGCGCCTGCAGCACCACCTGGGCCTTGGCGGGGTCGTCGAGCACCTGCACCTGGCTGCGCATTTCGCGCCGCAGTTCTTCGGCCAGCGGCGAGCGCGGCGCAAAGCCGACGAGCGCGATGCTCTGGAAGGCCAGCCGCGGCGGTCGCCGCAGCGCGAAGCCGCAGCCGCCCAGCAGGCCGGCGGCCAGCAGCAGCGCAGCGCGCCGCCCGTCCCGGGCCGCGTCAGACAACGACGTTCACCAGCCGGCCCGGCACGATGACCACCTTTTTCACCGACTTGCCTTCGGCGAAGCGGATGAACTCGGGCGCCGCCAGCGCCGCGGCCTCGATGGCGTGGCGCTCGGCACCCGCGGGCACGCGGATGGCACCGCGCAGCTTGCCACTCACCTGCAGCATCAGCTCGATCTCGTCCTGCGCCAGCGCGGCCTCGTCGACCTGCGGCCAGGGCGCGTGGATGATCTCGCCATGGGCCTGCGCGTAACCCAGATCGCTCCACAGCGCGTGTGCGATGTGCGGCGCGGCCGGGTAGAGCGTGCGCAGCAGGATGCCGAAGGCCTCGTTCAAGACGGCCGCGTCGGCGCGCGTGTCGGCGAGCTGGGCGTCGTCGATGGCGTTCAGCATCTTCATCGCGCCCGAGACCACGGTGTTGTATTGCAGGCGGTCGTAGTCGGCACTGACCTGGCGCAGCAGCAGGTGCGTCTCTCGGCGCAGCGCGCCGGCGGCGGGGCTGGCGCCATCGAAGCCGTCTGTGGCAGCGGCCAGGCGCGGCGCGATCTTCACGCCGCTGTTCCAGAGCCGGCGCAGGAAACGGAAGGAACCCTCGGCGCCGCTGTCGGACCAGGCCGCGCTCTGGTCGGGCGGGCCGGCGAACATCGTGAACAAGCGCGCCGTGTCGGCACCGAACCTGGCGATGATGTCCTTGGGCTCGACGACGTTGTTCTTGCTCTTCGACATCTTCTCGATGCCGCCCAGGCTCACCGGCAGCCCGTCGGCGCGGGCCGTGGCCGAGATCGGCGCGCCGCGGTCGTCGTACTGCACCTCGACCTCGCTCGGGTAGAACCAGCGCTTCTTGCTGCCGGCTTCCTCACGGTAGAAGCTCTCGTTGAGCAGCATGCCCTGCGTGAAGAGCCTGGTGAAGGGCTCGCTGAACTTCACCAGGCCGATGTCGCGCATGGCCTTGGTCCAGAAGCGCGCGTACAACAGGTGCAGCACGGCGTGCTCGATGCCGCCGATGTACTGGTCCATCGGCATCCAGTAGTCGTTGCGCGCATCGACCATCTTGTCGTCGCTGCCGGGGCTGCAGTAGCGCATGTAGTACCAGGCGCTGTCGACGAAGGTGTCCATGGTGTCGGTCTCGCGCCGCGCCGGCTGGCCGCATTGCGGGCAGGCCACGTTCAGGAAGGACGCGCACTTGTTCAGCGGGTTGCCGCTGCCGTCGGGCACCAGGTCTTCGGGCAGCATGACGGGCAGGTCGGCTTCGGGCACGGGCACGCTGCCACACCCGGGCCGCTCGCGACCCGGCTCGGTGCTGCCGTCGCAATGGATGATCGGGATCGGCGTGCCCCAGTAGCGCTGGCGGCTGATGCCCCAGTCGCGCAGGCGCCAGGTGGTCTTCTTCTCGCCCAGGCCCCTGCCGGCCAGCGCGGCGGCGATGGCGTCCACCGCCAGCTTGTGGCCCAGGCCGCTGTAGTTGCCCGAGTTGATGGTGACGCCGCGCGACTTGTCGGCGTACCAGTCCTGCCAGCGCTCGTAGTCATAGGTTTCGCCGTCGACATGAACGACCTGCAGGATGCCGATGCCGTACTTCTTGGCGAAGGCGAAGTCGCGTTCGTCGTGCGCCGGCACGCCCATCACGGCGCCGTCGCCGTAGCCCATCAGCACGTAGTTGCCCACCCACAGCGGCACCTGGGCCAGCGTGAGCGGGTGCGTGACGTGCAGGCCCAGCGGCATGCCGGCCTTTTCGCGCAGCGCCAGCTCGGCCTCGGTGGTGCCGCCCTTCTTGCATTCCTCGATGAAGGCAGCCAACGCCGGGTTGCCCTGCGCGGCCAGCGCGGCCAGCGGGTGCTCGGGGGCCACGGCGCAGAAGGTGACACCCTTGATGGTGTCGGCGCGGGTGGTGAAGACGTACATGCGGCCGTCCTGCACCAACGCGCCCGACGCGTCGCGGATGTCGTGCGTGAAAGCGAAACGCACACCTTCGCTCTTGCCGATCCAGTGTTCCTGCATCAGCCGCACCCGCTCGGGCCAGCCTTCGAGGTAGTGCGGCACGGCGGCGTCGGTGACACCCGAGAGCAGTTCGTCGGCGTACTGCGTGATGGCCAGATAGTAGCCTGGGATCTCGCGCTTCTCGACCGGCGCGCCGCTGCGCCAGCCGCGGCCGTCGACGACCTGCTCGTTGGCCAGCACGGTCTGGTCGACCGGGTCCCAGTTGACGACCTGGGTTTTCTTGTAGGCGATGCCCTTCTCGAGCATCTTCAGAAAGAACCACTGGTTCCACTTGTAGTAGCCGGGGTCGCAGGTCGCGAGCTCGCGGCTCCAGTCGAAGGCCAGGCCCAGCGGCTGCATCTGGGCCTTCATGTCGGCGATGTTGGCGCGTGTCCACTGCGCCGGCGGCACGTTGTTGTCCATGGCCGCGTTTTCGGCCGGCAGGCCGAAGGCGTCCCAGCCCATGGGCATGAGCACGTTCTTGCCCTTCATGCGCAGCTGGCGGCCCATCATGTCGCCGATGGTGTAGTTGCGCACGTGCCCCATGTGCAGCTTGCCGCTGGGGTAGGGCAGCATGCTGCAGGCGTAGAACTTCTCTTTCGAGCTGTCCTCGGTGACCTGGTAGGCGCCGATGGCGGCCCAGTGCGCCTGCGCGGCGGCTTCAACTTCGGCGGCGACGTATTTCTCGTTCATGCGCCGATTCTACGAAGCGGACTTGCGCACGCCGCGGCGCCGGACAGCTCATTTGGCGGGTGCTGCCGTCGGGGTCTCGGTGACGAAGCCGATGCGTGTCAGCCCGGCTTCCTGAACCCAGCCCAGCACCTCGGCGACGCGGCCATAGGGCACGCGGCTGTCTGCGCGCAACTGCACTTCGGTGGCCGGGTCGCGGCGCGCGGCTTCGCGCGCCCGCTGCGCGATGGCCGTGCGCTCCTGGCCCGCGTCCAGCGCTTGTTCGCCGAGGAAAAGCCGGCCCTGCGCGTCGATGGCCAGCGCGACGAAGGCCGGCGCGTCGCTGGGCGCGCCGCCCTCGGTTTTCGGCAGGTCGAGCTTGAGGCTGCTCGTCATCAGCGGCGCGGTGATGATGAAGATCACCAGCAGCACCAGCATCACGTCGATGAGCGGCGTCATGTTGATCTCGCTCATCGGCTGCGCGCCGGGGTTGCGTTCGAGGCGACCAAAAGCCATGTCAACGACGCCCCCGGGCTTGTCGCTGCGCGCCTTCGCCAACCCCCAGGGGGGCTCTCGCAGCGGCCCGGCGAAGCCGGATCCGCGCAAGGTCTTGGCCGTGAAGCCTCATGGCGAGCGTGGGCCGTCGAGCACCATCTGGCGCAGGTCGTGTGCGTAGCCTTCGAGCTCGGCCTCGCAGGCCGCCACCCATTTGCCGAAGACGTTGTAGGCCAGCACCGCGGGAACGGCCACGGCGATGCCGGCGGCGGTCATGATCAGCGCCTCGCCGATGGGGCCGCTGACCTTGTCCAGGCCGATGCTGCCGGCCGCCGCGATGCCCGCCAGCGCGTGGTAGATGCCCCAGACGGTGCCGAACAGGCCCACGAAGGGCGCCGTGCTGCCGACGCTGGCCAGCAGCACCTGGCCGAACTGCAGGTGCGACAGGCCGCCGTGCAGCGCGTCGCGCAGGCGCCGCGTCAACTGCGCCTCGAGCTGGCCCTGGCTTTCCAGCGTGCCGCGGGCCGGGCGCGCCAGTGCGGCGTCGAGCAGCGGCACGAGCACACGCTCGCGGTCGATGGCCACCAGCCGGGCGCGGCCTTCGTCGACCGAGACGGCGTCCCAGAAGGCCGGCACGGCGCGCGCGATGTCGCCCCGGGCGCGGCGCAGCAGCCAGCCCTTCCAGAGGATCAACACCCAGGCCGAGACCGACATCGCCAACAGCAGCAGCGCCACCGCACGGCCGACGCCGTCGGTGGCAGTCCAGAATTTCTGCAGGCCGTCCATCGCGTGCCGCGGCTACGTCAGGCCGAGCACGTCGTCCATGCCGTAGAGGCCGGGGGCCCGACCGGCGAGGAAACGAGCGGCGCGCAGGCTGCCGTCGGCGTAGTTGGCGCGGCTGCTGCTCTTGTGCGCGATTTCGATGCGCTCGCCGGTGCCGCAGAACAGCACCGTGTGCTCGCCGACGATGTCGCCGCCGCGCACGGTGGCAAAGCCGATGCTGCCTGGCAGACGTTCACCGGTATGGCCGTGGCGCGTGAAGACGCCGTCGCTGTCGAGGTCGGTGCCGCGCGCGCGGGCCAGCACCTCGCCCATCGCCAGCGCCGTGCCGCTGGGCGCGTCGACCTTGTGTTTGTGGTGCGCTTCGACGACCTCGATGTCGTAGCCCGTGCCGAGCGCCAGCGCAGCCTGCTGCAGCAGCTTGAACATGACGTTGACACCCACGCTCATGTTGGCCGCGAAGACCGTGGCCACCCGTTGTGCGTGCGCAGCGATCTGCGCCTTCTCGTCGGGCGTGAAACCGGTGGTGCCGACCACGGCGCGCACGTCGAGTTCGCCGCACACCGCCAGATGCGCCAGCGTGCCTTCGGGCCGCGTGAAGTCGATCAGCACGTGCGCGCCGGCCAGCCCGGCAGGCAGGCTTGCGGTGACGGCCACACCCGTCTCGCGCCCGGCAAACGCGCCGGCGTCGTGGCCCAACGCGGGACTGCCAGGCACATCCAGCGCGCCGCTGAGCCGGCAGTCGCCGCTGGCCAGCACGGCCTCGATCAGCATGCGACCCATGCGGCCCCCAGCGCCGGCCACGGCGATGTTCAGCATGGGCAAACGCCGGCCACAGCGACGTTCAGCATCGGCTCAGGTCTTTTCCAGCGGCGGGTAGTCACGCACCGGGCCCATGGGCTCGGCGGGCGCAGCCTCGCGCTTGGGCGGCAGCGGCAGCGCCGCGCGCTCTTCCTGCGACAGTTCCAGCTTGGGCGCGCGCAGGTCCTTGTAGCGGCTGATCGAGGCCACGAACTCGCGTTCCGACGGCAGCGGCGGTGCCTCGATGGACTTGACGACGTCGTTCTCGAAGGTGACGACAACGCTGCGGCGCTGCGGCTCGGCGCCAGGCCGGCGCAGCGTGAAGATGTAGTCCCAGCGGTTGGCGTGGAAGGGGTCGGCGATGAGCGGCGTGCCCAGCACCTCGCGCACCTGCTGCCGGTTCAGGCCCGGCTTGACCAGCGCGGCCTGTTCCTGCGTGATGGCGTTGCCCTGCACGATGTCGATGCGGTAGGGCGTGAGGAGGCCGAACAGGCTGTCGGTGCGCTGCAGCGATTCACAGCCCGTGAGCAGCAGGCCACCGAGCAGGGTGCAGGAAAGAAGGACAGAACGGCGCATGGGCGGCAGCACGGGCAAGGGTGGGTGAGCCCCGGTGCGCGGCGGACCTGCGGTGTCGCGCGGGGGTTTAGCCTGGCTGGCTATGATGCGCGCATTCTAACGACGGGCCCGACGCGCAGATCAACCCGGCCCCGGCCGTGGTGACCGAGGAAACCGCCATGACGCATGTGGACGAACTCAAGAGCAGCGGCCTGAAGGCCACGCTGCCGCGCATCAAGATCCTCGAGGTCTTCCAGCGCACCGAGCGCCGCCACATGACGGCCGAGGACGTGTTCAAGGCGCTGCTGACCGAAGGCGCCGACATCGGCCTGGCCACCGTCTACCGTGTGCTGATGCAGTTCGAGCAGGCCGGCCTGCTGACGCGCAGCAACTTCGAGAGCGGCAAGGCGGTGTTCGAGCTCAACGAGGGCCAGCACCACGACCACCTGGTGTGCCTGGACTGCGGCCGCGTCGAAGAGTTCTACGACGCCGAGATCGAAGCCCGCCAGCGTGCGGTGACCATCACGCGCGGTTTCGATCTGCAGGAACACTCGCTGTCGCTCTACGCGCGCTGCACCAAGGCCGATTGCACGCACCGCCAGAAGTAGGCGCGGGTTTCTCCGCCCCCGAGTTCTTGGTCCGTACCGCCTTGACGCAGCGGTGCCCGGCCCTCGACATTTGAATCACGGCCGCCATGTGCCGCGTTTCGAACGAGGCGAACAGCATGCACCTGAGAACCTACGTGAGTGCCGGCCTTTGCGCGATGCTGGCCCTGTTCGGCCGGCTGCCGCCGGCAGCGGCCCAGAGCTTCGACTTCGATCGCGGCAACGCGCCCATCCAGGTCGTCATCCCCGCGGTCGTTCCGGTGATCTTCGCCAGTGTCTCGCCGGGTGATGCCACGCTGGTGCTGCGCACGACAACGCTGATCACGAATGCGATGTTCGACGCTATCGCGCCCTACAACGCGAGCGCGGTGGGCGTGTACTCGCGCCTGCCGCGGCGTCCGGCCTCTGAAGGCCAGACCGACCGCAACCGAAACATCGCTGTCTTCTATGCGAGCCTGCAAGTCCTGAACAGCCTCTACCCCGCCGAGCGCGCCCGCTGGGAAGACATGCTGCGTTCGGTGGGCCTGGACCCGGCACTGGCCTCGACCCAGCTGGCCACACCGGCCGGCATCGGCCGCGCCGCCGGCATGGCGGTGGTGGCCGCACGGCAAAACGACGGCATGAACCAGCTCGGCAACGAAGGTGGCCGCCAGTTCAACCGCCTGCCCTACGGCGACTACACCGCTTACGAACCCGCCAACACCGCCTACGACCTGCGCGACCCCTCGCGGTGGCAGCCTGCCGTGACAACACGCGGCAACGGCATCTTCGCGGCGCAGCAGTTCGCCACGCCGCAGTTTGCGCTCACGCGGCCCTATTCCTTCCGCACGCCGGCGCCCTACAACGTGCCACCACCGCGCGACAGCGACCCCCGCGGCCCGGGCGGCCGTGCCCGCTACAAGGCACAACTCGACGAAGTGCTGGCCGCCTCGGCGACGCTGGACGACCACCGCAAGCTGAGCGCCGAGCTGTTCAACAACAAGATCGAAAGCCTGGGCTTCGTGGCGCTGTTCCTGTCGGTGTCACGGCAATGGACGGTGGAGCAGTTCGTGCAGTACGACTTCCTCGTCAACCTGGCCGCCTTCGACGGCGGCATCGCAGTGTGGAAGGAGAAGCGGCAGCACGATGCGGTCAGACCCTTCAGCGCCGCGCGTCATATTTATGGCAAGTCCCGGGTGCAGGCCTGGGGCGGCCCGGGGCGCGGCACCGTGCTGTTGCCCGCAGACCAGTGGGCCAGCTACCTGGGTGTGGCAGACCACCCGGAGTACCCGTCGGGCTCGTCGTGTTTCTGCGCTGCCCATGCGCAGGCCAGCCGGCGCTTCCTCGGTTCGGACACCCTGGGCTGGCGGGCTACCTACCCGCCCGGCTCGTCGCGCGTGGAACCCGGCGTCACACCGGCCGCCGAGACCACGCTGAGTTTCGACAGCTGGACGCAGTTCGAGACCGTCTGCGGTCAATCACGGCTGTGGGGCGGCGTGCACTTCCAGGCCGCCATCGACGCGTCCAAGCCCATGTGCCGCAGCATCGGTGACCGCGCCTACCAGTTCCTGAGCCGGCACATCGCCGGCACCGCGACCCTGGGCGAACCCGACTGAGCGCCGGCGCGACCCGACGGCCGGGGGCTCAGCCGCCCTCGCCTTCTTCCATCGCGGCCTGGTGCCGCTTGATGAATTCCTGGTACGTGTCGATGCCGCGCAGCTGCAGCACGGTGTTGCGCACCGCGGCTTCCACCAGCACGGCCAGGTTGCGCCCGGCGTCCACCGCGATGACCACCTTGCGCACCGGCAGCCCCAGCACGTCCTCGTTCAGCGGTTCGTAGGGCAGGCGCTCGAACTCGCGTTCCATCGTCTCCTTGCGCACCAGATGCACGATGAGCTTGAGGCGCATCTTGCGGCGCACCGCGGTCTCGCCGAAGATGGCCTTGATGTCGAGCAGACCGATGCCGCGCACTTCCAGCAGGTTCTGCAGCAGCTTGGGGCAGCGGCCTTCCAGGTCCATCTGGCTGATGCGGAAGATGTCCACCGCGTCGTCGGCGACGAGCCCGTGGCCGCGGCTGATGAGTTCCAGCCCCAGTTCGCTCTTGCCGAGGCCCGATTCGCCGGTGAGCAGCACACCCAGGCCCAGGATGTCCATGAACACACCATGGCGCGTGGTGCGCTCGGCGAAGTGCTGGCCGAGGTAGCCGCGCACGACGTCGATGACGTGACCGGCCGATTCACGCGTGACGAAGAGCGGGATCTCGGCGCGGTCGCACATTGCCACCAGGCGTTCGGGCGGCACCTGGTCGTCGGCGATGATCAGCACCGGCGGCTCGAGCGTGACGATGCGCGAGATGCGGCGTTCCATGTCGTCGGGCGCGCTGGCCAGCAGATAGGCCACCTCGCGTCGGCCGACGATCTGCACCCGGTAGGGGTGGATGTAGTTCAGGTAGCCCACCAGGTCAGCGGCGCTGCGTGCGTCGAGCACGGCGGCGTCGTCGAAGCGGCGCTCGGGGTGGGCATGGCCGGCCACCCATTCCCAGCGCATCGTCTCGCGGTGCGCTTCGAACAGCGCTTCCGCACTGATGGAGGTCGGCTTCATGGGGCCCCCAGGCGCACTTCGGTCGCCGCCCCCCGGGGGGGCTCTTGCTGCGGCCCGGCAAAGCCGGCTCCGCGCAAGGCCTGGGTCGCGGCGGCGCACATCGGCCGGCGCCTCAAGCTACCGACTTGAGCGGTTCCCAGTCGGAAATCAGCTTGTGCACGCCGGCGGCTTCCGGCTCGGTCTTCAGGCGCTCGCGCAGCTCGCGGTCGGACAGCATCTCGGCGATCTCGGACAGGATCTCGAGGTGCCGCTGCGTCGCCGCCTCGGGCACCAGCAGGAAGATCAGCAGCGAAACGGCCTCGTCGTCGGGCGCGTCGAAGGGGATGGGCTGCTGCACTCGCACCACCGCGGCCAGCGGGTTCTTCAGGCCTTTGATGCGGCCGTGCGGGATGGCCACGGCATGGCCCAGGCCGGTCGAGCCCAGACGCTCGCGCGCGAACAGGTTGTCGGTGACGATGCTGCGGGCAATGGCGTGCTGGTTCTCGAACAGCAGCCCGGCCTGCTCGAAAACGCGCTTCTTGCTGGTCGCATCCACATTCACCAGCACGTTGCTGGCAGGCAGGATCGCGGCGAGACGGTTCATCGGGGCCTTCCTCTTCGCACCGGACAGCAGACCGGGCGGTGACAGAAGCTGTTGCTTGAAAGAGGGCGGATCATAGACCCCGTGTTGCACGGGCAGACAAGGCAACCGGCCCCGAAACGGGTGGATTCGGCAAGGAATGCGGCATGGCAGCAACACCGCTGCCCTGATGCAAAACGGCCCCGCGGGGCCGTGTGCTCATCGGGCTTCGGGCCCGGGCGGCGTGACGCCAGGCCTCAGGGCGCGACGTCCAGCCGCTTGGCGGTTGCGTGGTGGTGGTCCTGCGTCTTGTCCTTGTGGCGCACGACCTGACGGTCGAGCTTGTCCATCAGCTGGTCGATGGCGGCGTAGAGGTCTTCGTGCGACTGCTCGCAGAAGATGTCGCGCCCCTTGACGTGCAGAGTCACCTCGGCCTTCTGCCTGCGCTCCTTCTCCTTGAGCTTTTCCACGGTCAGCAATACGGTGATGTCGACGACCTGGTCGAAGTGGCGTGTCACGCGATCCAGCTTAGTGAGCACATACTCTCGTAGAGCGGGAGTGACTTCGAGATGATGGCCACTGATCGTCAGATTCATGGAATCTCCTTGGCGAGGATGGAGCGAAATGCCGACAGCGGAGCCGCCGGCGGGAGAACCGCAGGGTGGGAGAACACGCACCGGGGGAGTAGGGAGAGGGGGAACAAGAGCGGTGGGAAGCACTGTTCGGGACAAACCGGCTGAGCGCCGTCGAGCCCAGTTTGCTCCCAATGGCACAGCGTGACAAGCGACCCTGCCGGCCGCGCGGCCAGCGCCCGGCGCTGCCGCGTGTGGCCTGGCACGAAGCCGGCACGGCCGTGCCGCTGCGGCGCCCGGCGGCCGTATGCTGGCATCCGCCTTGCATGCCCGAAAGTGCCCATGGACAGCCCGCCGCCCCTCGTCATCCGCAACGCCACGCTGTCCGACGGCCGCAGCGGCATCGACCTGCTGGCCGAAGGCGGGCGCTACACCGCCGTCGGCCCGGCGCTGCCGGCCCCCGCCGATGCCGAGGTCCTCGACGCCCAGGGCTGGCTGCTCAGTCCGCCCTTCGTCGACGCCCATTTCCACCTCGACAGCGCGCTCAGCCACGGGCTGCCGCGTGTCAATGCCAGCGGCACCTTGCTCGAAGGCATCCGCCTCTGGGGCGAGCTCAAGCCGCTGCTGACCGAGGAGGCCATCGCCGAACGAGCGCTGCAGTACTGCGACTGGGCCGTGGCGCGCGGGCTGCTGGCCATCCGCTCGCATGTCGACGTCTGCGACGAACGCCTGCTGGCCGTGCGCGCGCTGCTGGAGGTGAAGCGCCGCGTGGCGCCCTACCTCGAGTTGCAGCTGGTGGCCTTCCCCCAGGACGGCGTGCTGCGCACGCCTAGCGCGCTGGCGAACCTGAAGCGGGCGCTGGACCTCGGCGTCGAGGTGATCGGCGGCATCCCGCACTTCGAACGCACGGCGCAGGAAGGCGCCGACAGCGTGAAGCTGCTGTGCGAGCTGGCCGCCGCACGCGGCCTGCGCGTCGACATGCACTGCGACGAAAGCGACGACCCGCTGTCGCGCCACATCGAGACGCTGGCCTTTCACAGCCAGCGCCTGGGGCTACAGGGTCGGGTGACGGGTTCGCACCTGACGTCCATGCACTCGATGGACAACTACTACGTCAGCAAGCTGCTGCCGCTGATCGCCGAAGCCGGCGTGCACGCGGTGGCCAACCCGCTGATCAACATCACGCTGCAGGGCCGCCACGACAGCTACCCCAAGCGCCGCGGCATGACGCGGGTGCCCGAGCTGCTGGCCGCCGGTGTCAACGTCGGCTTCGGCCACGACTGCGTGCTCGACCCCTGGTACGCGCTGGGCTCGGCCGACATGCTGGAGGTCGCGGCGATGGGCCTGCACGTGGCACAAATGACCTCGTTGCAGGGCCAGCGCCAGTGCTTCGACGCCGTCACCGTGAACAACGCCCGCATCCTGGGCCTGGCAGACTACGGCCTGGACGTCGGCTGCCGCGCCGACGCGGTGCTGCTGCAGGCCCGTTCACCCGAGGAGGCGATCCGCCTGCGCGCCCAGCGCCTGTGTGTGCTGCGCGGCGGCCGCGTCGTGGCGCGCATGGCGCCGGCCAACGCCGAACTGCGCCTGCCCGGGCGCCCGGCGCACGTGGATTTCACGCGACAGACACCCCCGGCGCCGGCCGGGGCCGGTCGCTAGAATGAAACCGACCTCAGGCACAGGCGCGAGCCACACGCACGGCATCACATGAAACTCATCGGTTCACTCACCAGCCCCTACGTGCGCAAGGTCCGCGTCGTGATGGCCGAGAAGAAGCTCGAATGCCAGCTCGACGTCGAAGACGTCTGGGGCAACGACGCCATCCTGAAGAGCAACCCGCTGGGCAAGGTGCCCTGCCTGGTGCTTGACGGCGGCGAAGCGGTATTCGACTCGCGTGTCATCGTCGAATACCTCGACACGCTGTCGCCCGTGGGCAAGCTCATTCCGCCGAGCGGGCGCGAACGCACCGAGGTGCGCACCTGGGAAGCGCTGGCCGACGGCCTGCTCGACGCGTCGATCCTGGCGCGCCTGGAAGCCACCTGGTCCGGGCGCAGCGACGAGCAGCGCTCACAGGCCTGGATCGACCGCCAGATGAGCCGCGTG
>JBBRBW010000059.1:0-26683 GCA_038205425.1 Burkholderiales bacterium
CGAGGAATGACGTGGTCGACCAGGTGAGCCGCCGTCTGGGCCATGCGCCGGGCCCCGCACGACGGGCAGAAGCCTCGGCGTTTGCAGCTAAAGGCGACCAGCTTGTCGTGGCCGCAGTCGTCGCAATGCAAGCGCAGGAAGCCGTGGGCCAGGATGCCGCACTCCAGGAAGGCGTCGAACTCGTCCTTCACAAACTGCGGCAGGTCGGCGCCGGCTGCGGCCTCGGCCTGCTCGAAGAAGGTCGCGGCGTGCTGCTGCACCAAGCGGTACAGCGTGGTCTGCTCGGGTCGGTGGCGCTCGTAGTAGACCGGGGTGCCGTCCGGCGCCCTGATCGGAGGATTGGGCTGCCGGCCGATGGCTTGCACGCGAGGCTCCCGAGGTGGTGACCTCGGACGGTCTCAAGCCAAGCGCTGCGCCTCAATCGCCCTGTGTGCCGCCTACCTGTGGATGCCCACTGTGCGGGAACACCTTCGGGGGCCTCGGTGCCTATGCGACCGGCTGCTTCGGGGCGACGAGTTCACGGCAGCGAATGTCGCTGATGGGTCGTTGGCGGGTCTTCAGTCTTCGCTCTTGAGTGGCCGCTTCGCCTCATCAACCTGACGGTCAGTCGCGCGGCAAATATGCTGACGGCGTTGCGATCCGACGGATCCTTCACCGCCAATGGTCAAGGTGGCGGAATCACCGACCGGAACGTTGAGTCAATCGGGCATAGCACTCGCGCAAGGGATGCATCGCGAGGCTCGTCCATCTCGGCCTATGGTGCCGGCAGAATGGGCCCGCGGGCTGAGCCGACGAATTTGGGCCGGAACCGGAGTTCAGAATTGAAAGAGCAGAACCCTGAAGAGTTCAACTTTGGGTGAATCGGTAGTTCAGGCGCCATCGAATACAGATCACGCAGGTGCCTGATTTACCTAGGAAACGTGTTCAGGACTGGCTGAAGTTCGACATCTTCGGCTTCGATCGGCGGCGAAACACCGCGATTCAAGGCTGTTGATCGAAATCAAACTGGCGCGCGAAGGCGCCGCCCGGGCCCGGAACTGGAAGTCGACGCAGCCGCCGACGTAAGAAGCAGCTGCGGCGCGATGACCCGATGCACTGCGGCCCGCTGGTCTTGCTCTTCTCGACGTTGACCTCGGACTCCAACGCCGCCTGCGGCACGACGCGCCAGTTCAGGCGCAGGCCTGGCGCCCAGCGTGAACGGGTGGCGCCGGTGTTGTCGCTCTGGCGGTAGAGCTTCAGCGAGGGCTCCAGCTGCCAGGTGCCGAAGACCAGCGACGCGTTGTTGTACGACAGCCGCTTGCCCTGGAAGGTGGCGCCGTTGACGAAGTTACCGATGACGACATGCGTGTCGCGCCGGGTACAGCGGTGATGCAGGTGCCGCGGCACGCGCCGCCGCCAAAGGCCAGGGCCAGCAGGAGCGGGAAGCCTTGGACGAAGTGCCGACAGGCGCGAACGCCGGACTCCGGACGCCTTGTGTGTTCCCTCAGGTTCCCGGTCCCCTGGCGCTGGCCGCCAACCTGAAGTTCGGCGGCGCCGCCGACGTGCGGCGGTTGCTCACCTGTTTCCAGCGCGTGGCGGTATGGCATTGCTCGCAACGCGCGCCGAAGGCGCCGTCGTGCACGTCGTCGCGGCGGTGGCAGGACAGGCAGAGGCGGTCCAGCGGCGCGGCCGCCTTGCCGCGCGCGGCGGGTTGCACGTGGCAGGCCTCGCAGGCCACCTTGGCGTGGCCAGCTTCCAGCGGATAGTCGGTGCGGCGGGCGTGGTCGAAGGTCCACAGGCGCCAGTCGCGCTGGTTGTGGCAGCTTTCGCACTTCTCGCCGAAGCGCGCCTTGTGCTTGTCGTCCTTCTGGTGGCAGCCGATGCAGTCACGCGACGCGTCGCGGTAGCGCTGCGTGAGATGGCAGCTCTTGCACTCCACCTTCACGTGCGCCCCCACCAGGGCAAAGCGCGCACGGGCGTGGTCGAAGCGGGTGTTCGTCCACTTGCGGTCGTCGTGGCAGGTCTCGCAACGGGTGCCGAGCTGGGCCTCGTGTTTGTCGTCTTTCTTGTGACACGACACGCAGTCCTGCGGCGTGTCGCGGAAGCTGCGCATGTCCTTGTGGCAGGCCTCGCACTTCAGCGGCGGGGCGGTGTGCCCGTTGCGCAAGGGAAACTTGGTGCGCGCGTGGTCGAAGCGCGTGGCCTTCCAGTCGCGGTCGGTGTGGCAGTCGACGCAGGCCGTGCCCAGCGTGGCCTGGTGCTTGTCGTCCTTCTTGTGGCAGGCCAGGCAATCGCTGGGCGTCTCGCGGTACAGCGGCGTGGTGTGGCAGGCCTTGCACTCGGGCTTGACGTGGCCGCCGCGCAGCGGGAAGCGGCTCTTGTCGTGGTCGAACTTGCCCGGCTCCTTCCAGCCCTTCTCGGTGTGGCAGGCCAGGCAGTCCTTGCCCAGCGTGCCTTTGTGCTTGTCGTCCTTCAGGTGGCAGCTCAGGCAGTCGGTGGCCAGCTTGTCGCGGTACAGGTGGCCGGTATGGCAGCTGTCGCACTTGGCCTGCACGTGCTTGCCGCGCAGCGCGTACTTGGTGTCGGTGTCGTGGTGGAAGGTGGTGGTCTTCCAGTCCTTGGTGCCGTGGCAGGTTTCGCACTTCTCGCCGTAGCGGCCCTTGTGCTTCTTGGTGTCATCCTTCTTGTGGCAGCCAATGCAGGTGCTGGGCGCTTCGTTGTAGATCTTGGACTTGTGGCAGGCGTCGCACTTGGTGTCGATGTGCTTGCCGGTAAGCACGAACTTGGTCTTGCTGTGGTCGAAGCGGGTCTCTTTCCAGCCCTCTTCGACGTGGCAATCGGCGCAGGCCTTGCCGAGCGTGCCCTTGTGCTTGTCGTCCTTGCCGTGGCAGGCCAGGCAGTCGTGCGAGGCATCGCGGTACTTCTTGCCCGCCACGTGGCAGGACTTGCACTCCACCGGCGCGTGCTTGCCCTTGAGCAGATAGTCGGTCTGCTTGTGGTCGAAGGCCTTGGTGTCGAGCGGGGCCATGTTGGCGTTGCGCCCGCGGTGCTCGGTGTGGCAGCTGCGACAGGGCTGCAGCTTCTGCTTGCCGTGCAGGCCGATCTTCTTCGCCAGGTCCTGCCCTACATCCTTGTGGCAGACGACGCACAGCTTGTCCTGCCCGCCGCGGTCGAATCGCACATGGCACTGGCTGCAGTCGGCCTCGGCCTTGACATGCCCCTCGATCACCGGCCCCGGGGCCAGCGCCGATTCGAGCCCCTGCGCCGCCACCGGCCCGGCGGCCAGCAGCAGCGCGGCGGCTGCGGCACGCGCCCAGCGGCCCAGGCCGCTCATGGGCACCCGCAGGCCGGGACAGCGAGGCGGGCAGGGGCGCGAGCCGCGGAGTCGAAGAAGGCGTGCGTCACGGGGTCAGTACGCGTGCACCGCCACCACGTGGGCAATCGCGCACACCACCATCACCACGACGAAAGGCACATGCAGCAGGTGCCACAGCGAGAACAGCCGGCTGTAGGCCGCAAGCTGGGCTACGCGCAACACGGCGCCGACGTAATCGGCCACCAGCCGGCGTGCGCGCTGCTGGCGGCGCTCGAGTTCGGCAGGGCTCCAGCCGCGTTCGGGCGCCAGCGCCGCAAGCTTGCGGTCGGTCTCGCGCTGGCAGCGGCGGCGTTGCCGGCGCAGCTTCAAGGGCAGCGAGAGCAGGCTCTGCAGGTGCTCGCCCCAGCCATGGCTGGGCCGACGGGCCAGCGCATCGAACGAGCGCAGCCGCGTTTCGACTTGAGGCGCGAAGCTCAACTCGGTATGCACGGTCTCGGTGCTGAAGCCCAGCGTCTTGCGCAGGGTGTCGAAGGACTCGACTTCGCCGCCCAGGCCGCGGTGAATGCGCAGGTAGATGAAGCGCCCGGCGATGCCGCTGAGCGCCACGATCAGCATGCTGAACAGCGCCACGCCGGCGTTCACGGAGCCAATGCGGAAGGTGCAGTGCGCCATGATCGTCAGGGGCCCGAAGATGCCCAGGAACATGTGCACCACGAACCAGTGCTTGGTCTTGCCGATGCGCGCCAGCACCTGCCAGCGCTTGCGCAGCGGGTAGGCGAAGAGCAGCAGCATCAAGGTGCCGCCGCTCACCCCCAGCCAGTAGCCGGTATCGGACTTGGCGGTGTAAAGCTGCATCTGGCTGACCTGCCACATACCGAGCACCATGCCGGCGAAGAGCAGCCAGCCCAGGCTGTCGCCGCTGCGGCGCGTCGGCGCTCGCGGCACGGTGGCCAGTTCCAGGTGCTCGCCCATCACGGTGCTGGGCGCACCCCGGTCAGTAGGGTCGGGTTGGGTCATAAGACAACTGCAAGGAAAACGCTCGTCGAGCCGTTGTTTTCGGTCGGCGGAACGGAAAGTTCAACGCGCTATGGGCCCTTGATGTTGCTGCATCGATGCCGCGCAGCGTATCAAGCGGCGGCGCGGGCAGTCACCCTGCGGCAGGCCGACAGATCATCTGGAGCGAGGGGCCAAGTCCTTGTCGTGCAAGGTGTTTTCCAGGTTCGCGGGCGGCGGCATGCCCGCACTTTGCACGGCTGCCGTGCAGATGGCACGAACAATAGGATGCAAACCTGAGGCCACCCTTAGGACGGCCGGTCGACCCGTTCAGCGGCCCTCGGGCCCGGCCGCCTCGGGCAGCGTTTCGCGCTGCAGCGCGCGGCCCCGGAACTCGACCACCACCCGCAGCCCGCCCAGAGGCGAGTCCGACAAGGTCACCAACGCGCCGTGCATCAGCGCCACCGAGCGCACGATCGACAGGCCGAGGCCCACGCCGCCGGCCTGTTCGTGGTGCAGGCGCTCGAAGCGCTCGAACACGCGGTCGCGCTCGGCCGCGGGTATGCCCGGCCCCGAGTCGTCGACCGTCAAGACGACGCTGTTGCCCTCCGTGGCCGTGCTCACCTCCACGCGCCCCCCTTCGGGAACGCAGTGCACCGCGTTGGCCACCAGGTTGCGAACCAGCGTCAGCACGCCGAAGCGGTGCCCGCGAACGGCCGAACCGTCGAGGCGGCTCACCAGCCTGACTGCGCGGGCACGCGCCTGCGCAAGCAGGTCGGCCACCGAGTCGACCACGACCTCGGCCATGTCGACTTCCTGGTCGAGGTCGACGGCGCCGCGGCTGTCCAGGCGCGACAGCGTCAGCAACTGGTCCTGCAGATGTGCGCAGCGGTCGACGCTCTGCACCATCTCGCCCAGCGCCTGGGCGCGCTCGGTTTCGTCGCGGGCCGAGCGTGCGGTCTCGGCCAGCACGCGCAGCGTCGCCAGCGGCGTGCGCAACTCGTGGGCGGCCAAGGCCGTGAACGCCGTCTCGCGCCGCAGCGCCTCGGCCAGGCGTTCGAACAGGGCGTTGAGCACCGCCAGCACCGGCAGCATGTCGGCTGGCGGCTCATTGACCTGCAAAGGCTCCAGCCTGGCAGGCGAGCGCGTGGCCAGGTCACGCGCCAGCTCGCGCAAGGGGCGCAGCAGCCAGCGCGACAACCACCATGCCGGCAACAGCGCCAGTACCAGCGACGGCACGACCAGCAGCAGCCACAGCGCGTCCAGCCGCGCCAGTCTGGGTGCGCGCAACGTGGCCCGCTCGGCCACCTGAACCTCCTGGTCGAGCACCTGCGAGCGGTGGCTGTAGACCCGCCAGCGTTCGCCGTCGATCTGGCGCCAGTGATGGCCAGGTGCTGCCAGTGCGGTCAGCGCAGGCGTGCGGGCGTCGCCGAAATTGGCCAGCAGCAAACGGCCGCCCGCCGACCAGACCTGGTAGCGGTAGTCATTGCCCAGCGCACCATCGCTGTCGGCGCGCACGTTCTGGATGCGATCGACGATCGACTCCGCGGCGTCCAGTTCCTGCAGCTCGTGGCCGCTGATGCCGTGCAGCAGCACCGCGACCTCGGCCAGTTCGCGGTCGTGCAACTCCTCCATCGCCGCGCGGGCGACGGTCAGCGCCAGGGCCACACCGCCTGCCCAGGCCAGCAGCGTGGTGACGACGCCGATCAGCCACAGCCGGCGCTGCAGCGTCCAGCCCGGCCCGCGCAGCCACGGCGCGCTCATCCGCCAGCGCCTTGCGCCGGCGCCTGGGCCCGCAGAGCATCTTCACTGCACAGCTGGTAGCCGCGGCCGCGCACGGTGAGGATCAGCCCCGGCGTGAACTTGCGGCGCAGGAAGTGGATGAAGACCTCGATCGAGTTGCTCTCCACCTGCTCGCCGCTGCCGTACAAGGCCTCTTCCAGCTGCGCCCTGCTGACGACCCGGGGCCGCCGCACGACCAGCGTCTCGAGCACGTCGTACTCCTTGGCCGTCAGCGTGATGGGCGCGCCGTGCCAGCAAGCGCTGCGCGATGCCTGGTAAAGCTCCAACGGGCCGACGCGCTGCACGTCGCCGGGGTCCATGGCCTGCGCGGCGCGGCGCACCAATGCCCGGGCGCGGGCCTGCAGCTCGACCACGTCGTAAGGCTTGACCATGTAGTCGTCGGCTCCCAGGTCGAGCATCGCGACGCGGTCCTCGATCAAGCCGCGCGCCGTCAGCACGATGACGGGCGTGGCGACGCGCGCACTGCGAAGCTGACGCAGCAGCACCTCGCCCAGCATGTCCGGCAGGCCCAGGTCGAGCAGGATGAGGTCATAGACACGGGCGGTGCTGGCGGCCAGGGCCTCGCCGCCGCTGCGTACCCAGTCGACGGTGAAGTTGGCGGCGCCCAACGACATTGCCACGAACCGGCCCAGCACTTCCTCGTCTTCGACCAGCAGCAAACGCATGTGCTCCACCTCCTTGCCACCGCAAGCTTGCAGCGTGCATTAGATGACAAGCCGCAGCCCGCCGCGGCGGGTCATCGCGGCGCACACCCTGTTGCAGCCGGCACAAGTATTAAGAACGGCTTAAGGGAGGGAGAGCGCCTGCATGCAGACTGGCCTCGGGGACAACCCAACGGCAGGCTGCTGGCGGTGGCGCGGCGCGGCCCCACCACGAAGAGCAAAGGACGGCACCCCATGGCGGGAGGCTCAGCAAGCGGTATTTCGGGCGCAGCGGCGCGCAGCGCGCAGCGTCGGGCCGTGCCGGCTGAGGGCGCCAACTCGCAGGGGCCAACCAAGCCGCCGGCGGCTCGCCGGGCCGCAGACGGCGCCGGTCTTTTGCAAGCAGGTGTTTCCTCCATGCTGCCGTGCAGTGTGAGCGCACTGTGCTGACTGCGTTGCGTGAGATGGGCTCGGCGGTGGTGCGCGGCCTGCTGGCCGCCGCGGCCCTGTTCGTCTTCGCCGGCCTGCTGGCCAGCCCGATGCCGGCCGGTGCCCAGGCCGCGGCCAGCAGCTTCAACCACGACGCCACCGGCTACCCGCTGCGCGGCCGCCATGAGGACGTGCGCTGCGAGACCTGCCACCAGCGCGGCATCTTCAAGGGCACGCCGCGCGAGTGCGTGGGCTGCCACGTGCAGAACAACACCCGCGGCGCGCAGGCCATGCCGGCGCTGCACGTACAGACCCTGCAGACCTGCGACAGCTGCCACAACCTGGGCAGTTTCGCCAACGCGAGGTTCAGCCACTTCGGCGTGATGCCGGGCGGCTGCGCCAGCTGCCACACCGGGCTGCGCGCGCCCGGCAAGTCGGCCAACCACCCGCGCACCTCGGCCGCTTGCGACCAATGCCACAGCACGCAGACCTTCACCGGGGCGGTGGCCAAACCGGCGAACCACATTCCCTACGCCGTCACCGCAGCCTGCAGCGACTGCCACCGCGACCCGAACTTCGCGGTGATGCCGCCGCTGGCCAACATCCACGCCAACGCCCCCAGCACCACCAGCAACTGCGCGCAGTGCCACAGCGCGGCCGCGGCGGCGGCCTTTGCCATCCCTTCGGCCGGCTTCGCCATCGTCGGCTTCCCTGCCAACCACCTCCCCACCAGCGCCGCCTGCGAGCTGTGCCACGTCGGCAGCGGCGCGGGCGTACCCAGCCTGCCTGTGGGCAACGGCGCGAAGTTCAGCGGCGCGCCGATGAACCACAGCGGCATCGCCAGCGGCTGCGCCGACTGTCACCGGCCGGCCGGTGCGGCCACGGCCTTCGCCGGCATCACGGCCATCGTCGGCATGCCGCCGACCTCGCCGATGGGGCCGGGCGCGCACATCCCTTCTTCCACGGTCTGCGAGAGCTGCCACCTGGCCAGCATGCCGCTGACGCCGGTGCCGGCATCGGCCAGCAAGTCGCCACCGGGCACCGGTTTCGCGACGCCAGCGCCTTCGGGCCAGCAGATCCATGCCGGCGTCACCTCGGGGTGTTCGGCCTGCCACGACACGGCCGCGGTGTGGATGGGCATGGGCGCCTACCCGATCTCGCCCAGCATGATCGTCGCCGGTGCGCATTACCGCGGCTTCCAGACCCGGCCGCGCGCCGGCGGCGGCACCTACGCGGTGGCCGACCCTGCGCATCCGAGCACGGGCGACTGCTCGCAGTGCCACGCCAGCACCAGCGCCTTCTCGGGCGTCGACAAGCCGGCCAACCACATTCCCTACGCCGTGACCGCGCAGTGCAACAGCTGCCACAACACCAGCGACTACGCGCAGATCCCGTCGATCACGGCGATCCACGCCAACGCGCCCAGCACCACGAACAACTGCGCCCAGTGCCACGGCGCCGCGGCGGCCTCGTTCGCCATACCGGCGGCCAACTTCAGCATCGTCAGCCTGCCCACGAACCACATCCCGAGCAGCGCTTCGTGCGAGGTCTGCCACGTCGGGCCGGGCTCTTCGATCGCGGCCACGCCGGTGGCCGACGGCGCGAAGTTCAGCGGCTCGCTGATGAACCACAGCGGCATCGCCAGCAAATGCGCGACCTGCCATCTGCCGGCGGGCAGCACGGCCAGCTTTGCCGGCATCGGCCGCATCGTCGGCATGCCGCCCACGAGCCCGGCCGGCAGCGCCTCGCACATCCCCTCGTCGACGAACTGCGAGACCTGCCACCTGGCCAGCCTGCCCGTCGGCTTCATCGCGCCGACGGCCACCGCCACGGCCCCCGGCACCGCCTTCGCCACCCCGGCGCCCACCGGCGCGATGATCCACACCGGCATCACTGCCGGCTGCAACACCTGCCACGAGGCCGGCATGGTGTGGATGGGCGTCAGTGCCTACCCGATCATGCCGTCGGTCATCACCACCGGTGCGCAGTACAAGGGCTTCCAGACACGCCCGGTGGCCGCCGGCGGCACCTACAGCATCACCGACCCCGCGCATCCGCTGAACGGCGACTGCTCGCAGTGCCACGGCAGCACGGTGGCCTTCAGCGGCGTGGACAAGCCGGCCAACCACATTCCCTACGCCACCAACGCTACCTGCAACGCCTGCCACACCGCGGGCAACACCTACAGCGTGATGCCGACGCTGACCTACATCCACGCCAACGCGCCCAGCACCAGCAGCAACTGCGCCCAGTGCCACGGCGCCGCGGCGGCCAGTTTTGCGATCCCCGCGAACAACTTCAGCATCGTCGGGCTGCCTTCTAACCACATCCCCACCACCGCCTCGTGCGAGCTCTGCCACGTCGGCGCGGGCTCCTCGATCACGGCCACACCGGTGGTCGACGGCGCGAAGTTCAGCGCCTCGCTGATGAACCACGCCGGCATCACTGGCAACTGCGTGTCCTGCCACGTGCCGGCCTCCAGCAACGCGACCTTTGCTGGCATCAGCCGCTTGATCGGCATGCCTCCGACCAGCCCGCCCGGCGCCGGCTCGCACATCCCGTCGTCGACGGCTTGCGAGGCCTGCCACCAGGCCAGCATGCCCGTGGGCCTGATCGCCGCCTCGGCCACGCGCGCCGTGCCTGGCAGCGGCTTCGCCACGCCCGCACCTACCGGCGTGCAGATCCACAACGGCGTCACCGGCAGCTGCAACAGCTGCCACGACACCGGCATGGTGTGGATGGGCGTCAGCGCCTACCCCATCGCCCCCAGCACGCTGACGCCCAACGGCCAGTACAAGGGCTTCCAGACCCGGCCGACGCCCGCCGGCAGCACCTATGCCGTGGCCGATCCGGCCCACCCGTCGACCGGCGACTGCAGCCAGTGCCACGGCAACACCACCGTCTTCACCGGCGTCGACAAGCCCGCCAACCACATCCCCTACGCCGCCAGCGCGCAGTGCAACAGCTGCCACACCAGCACCGACTACGCGGTGATGCCCACGCTGGCTAACATCCACACCAACGCGCCCAGCACCACCACCAACTGCACCCAGTGCCACGGCGCAGCGGCGGCCAGTTTTGCGATCCCCGCGAACAACTTCAGCATCGTCGGGCTGCCTTCTAACCACATCCCCACCGCCGCGTCGTGCGAGGTCTGCCACGTCGGCACGGGCTCGTCGATCGCCGCGTTGCCGGTGCCCAACGGGGCGAAGTTCAGCGGCTCGCTGATGAGCCACGGCGGCATCACGACGAATTGCGTCGCCTGCCACGTTCCGGCCAGCACCAGCGTCAACTTCGCCGGCATCGGCCGCATCGTCGGCATGCCGCCCACCAGCCCGATGGGCGCGACGTCGCACATTCCCAGCAGCACCGCATGCGAGGCCTGCCACCTGGGCAGCACACCGACCGGACTGATCCCGGCCTCGGCCACCAAGACGGCACCCGGCACCGCCTTCGCCACACCGGCACCCACCGGCGTGCAGATCCACGCCGGCATCACCGGCGAGTGCAGCAGCTGCCACGACGCCCGCTACGTCTGGATGGGCATGGGCGCCTATCCGATCAGCCCCAGCACCCTCACACCGGGTGCCCAGTACAAGGGCTTCCAGACGCGTCCGGTCGCGGCGGCATCGACTTTCGGCGTGGCCCACCCCGCGCACCCGACAGTCGGCGACTGCGCGCGCTGCCACAGCAGCACGACGGCCTTCACCGGCGTGGACAAGCCGGCCAACCACATCCCCTACGCCACCACGGCGCAATGCACGGCCTGCCACACCAGTGGCAGCGACTACAGCGTGATGCCGACGCTGACCAACATCCACGCCAACGCGCCCAGCACGACGAGCAACTGCGGCCAGTGCCACGGCGCCGCCGCCGCGTCCTTCGCCATACCGGCGGTGAATTTCAGCATCGTCGGCATACCCGGCAACCACATCCCGACGAACGCCTCGTGCGAGGTCTGCCACGTCGGCGCAGGCTCGTCGATCGCGGCGCTGCCGGTGCTGGACGGCGCGCGCTTCTCGAACTCGATGTTCAACCACCAGGGCATCAGCAGCGGTTGCGTCACCTGCCATGCGCCCAAGGGCACCGACACCGACTTCTTCGGCCTGGCGGCCAGCGATATCGTGCACATGCCCGCCACCAGCCCGGTCGGCCCCGACTCGCACATTCCCTCTTCGACGCAGTGCGAGACCTGCCACCTGGCCAACCTGCCGGCGGGCCTGATTCCTGCGCGCGCCAGCAAGTCGGCGCCGGGCACCGGCTTCGCCACGCCCGCGCCGACCGGCGCCATGATCCACAGCGGCGTCAGCAGCGGCTGCGTGGCCTGCCACGAGTCGGCCTACGTATGGATGGGCATGGGCGCATACCCGATCTCGCCCGCCGTCATCACCCCGGGCGCGCAGTACAGGGGCTTCCAGACGCGCCCGCGCGCTGCCGGCGGCACCTACAACATCGCCGACGCCAACCACCCGGCCACGGGCGACTGCGTGCATTGCCACGGCAGAACGACGGCCTTCGTCAGTGCCGAGAAGCCGCCCAACCACATCCCTTACGCAGCTACCGCCACCTGCAGTGCCTGCCACACCGCTGGCACCGACTACTCGGTGCTGCCCACGCTGGCCAATATCCACGCCAACGCACCCAGCACCACCAACAACTGTGCGCAGTGCCATGGCGCGGCGGCGCCGGGCTTCGCCATTCCAGCGCGCAACTTCAGCGTCGTCGGCCTGCCCTCGAACCACATCCCCAGCGTCGCGGCGTGCGAGCTCTGCCACGTCGGCACGGGTTCGTCGATCACGGCGCTGCCGGTGCCCAACGGGGCCAGGTTCGCCGGCTCGCTGATGAACCACGCCGGCATCAGCAGCAACTGCGTGGCCTGCCACGTGGCCGCCGGCACGCCGGCCAGCTTCGCCGGCATCGGCGCGATCGTCGGCATGCCGCCCACCAGCCCGCCCGGCGCCGGCTCGCACATTCCGACTTCGACGGTCTGCGAGGCCTGCCACCTGGCCAGCATGCCCGCGGGCGCGGTGCCGGCATCGGCCACCCGGCTGGCGCCGGGCAGCGGCTTCGCCACCCCGGCGCCGACGGGCGCGATGATCCACGCCGGCGTCACCTCGGGTTGCTCGAACTGCCACGACAGCGGCATGGTCTGGATGGGCGTCGGCGCCTACCCGATCTCGCCCAGCACCCTTGTCAACGGCGCGCAGTACTACGGCTTCCAGACCCGCCCGCGCGCAACGGCCGGCACCTTCAACGTCGCAGACGCCGCGCACCCGGCCACGGGCGACTGCGCCCAGTGCCACGCCAGCACCACCGCCTTCAGCGGCATCGACAAGCCGGCCAACCACATCCCCTACGCCGCCAGCGCCACCTGCGACACCTGCCACACCGGAACCAACTACAGCGTGATGCCGAGCATCGCGGCCATCCACGCCAACGCGCCCAGCACCAGCAGCAATTGCGCGCAGTGCCACAGCGCGGCGGCGGTGGCGTACTTCGCCATCCCGACGGCCAGCTTCAGCATCGTCGGCCCGCCGGGCAACCATCTGCCGATCACCACGCCGTGCGAGAACTGCCACGTCGGCACCGGCTCGTCGGTGAGCACGCTCCCGGTGGGAAACGCTGCGAAGTTCAGCGGTTCGCTGATGAGCCACAGCGGCATCGCGAGCAACTGCACCGCCTGCCACCAGCCGGCGGGCAGCACCACGGCCTTCGCCGGCATCACACGCATCGTCGGCATGCCGCCCACCAGCCCGGCGGGCGGCAGCTCGCACATCCCCTCGTCGACCACCTGCGAGACCTGCCACCTGGCCAGCACGCCGGTCGGGCAGATCGCGGCCAGCGCCACGCTCACCGCGCCCGGCACGGCCTTCGCGACGCCGGCACCTTCGGGGGCGCAGATCCACAGCGGCGTCACCGGTGGCTGCGTGTCGTGCCACGAGGCCAACATGGTGTGGATGGGTGTCGGCGCCTACCCGATCTCGCCCACCACGCTGGTGCCCGGCGCGTTGTACCGCGGCTTCCAGACCCGCCCGCGCGCGGCGGCCGGCACCTACAACGTCGCCAACCCGGCCCACCCGGCTGCTGGCGACTGCGTGCAGTGCCACAGCAGCACCACCGCCTTCAGTGGCGTCGACAAGCCGGCCAACCACATTCCCTACGCCGCCAGCGCGCAGTGCAGCGCCTGCCACACCAGCACCGACTATGCGGTGATGCCCACGCTGGCCAGCATCCACGCCAACGCACCCAGCACCACGGCCAACTGCGCCCAGTGCCACAGCGCCACGGCGGCGGCGTTCTACGCCATCCCGACGGCCAACTTCAGCATCGTCGGCTTCCCGGCCAACCACATTCCGACCTCGGCGCCCTGCGAGCTGTGCCACGTCGCGGCCGGATCGTCAGTCACCTCGCTGCCGGTGGGCAACGGCGCGCGCTTCAGCGGCTCGCTGATGAACCACGCCGGCATCGGCAGCGGTTGCGAGGCCTGCCACCAGCCCACCAGCAGCAGCAGCGCATTCGCGGGCATCACGCGCATCGTCGGCATGCCGCCCACCAGCCCGGCCGGTGCCAGCGCGCACATTCCTTCGTCGACCAACTGCGCGGCCTGCCACCTGGCTTCGATGCCGGCCGGCCTGGTGCCCGCTTCGGCCACCGCCACCGCGCCCGGCACGGGCTTCGCGACACCGGCCCCGACGGGCACGCAGATCCACAGCGGTGTCGCCGGCGGCTGCAACACCTGCCACGAAGCCGGCCTGGTGTGGATGGGCGTGAGCGCCTACCCGATCAGCCCGACGACCGTGGTGCCCGGGGCGCAGTACTTCGGCTTCCACACCCGGCCGCGCGCCGCCGCCGGCCCCAACAACGTGGCCGACGCCTCGCACCCGACCACGCGCGACTGCTCGGAGTGCCACGCCAGCACGGCCTACTTCATGGCCACCGACAAGCCGGCCAACCACATCCCTTATGCGGCCACCGCCACCTGCGACAGCTGCCACACGTCCACCAGCTACAGCGTAATGCCCACGCTGGCCAACATCCACGCCAACGCGCCCAGCACCAGCACCAACTGCGCGCAGTGCCACGGCGCCGCGGCGGCGTCGTTCGCCATTCCCTCGGCCGGCTTCAGCATCGTCGGGCTGCCAGCCAACCACATCCCCACCACGGCCTCGTGCGAGGTCTGCCACGTCGGCGCCGGCTCGTCGGTCACGGCGCTGCCGGTGAGCAACGGCGCGAGGTTCAGCGGCTCGCTGATGAACCACGCCGGCATCTCGAACAACTGCGTGTCGTGCCACGTGCCGGCCATCAGCGGCGCCACGTTTGCCGGCATCACGCGGCTCGTCGGCATGCCACCGACCAGCCCGCCTGGCGCCTCTTCGCACATCCCCTCGTCCACCGTCTGCGAGGCCTGCCACCAGGCCAGCCTGCCGGTGGGCCTGATCCCCGCCTCGGCCACGCGCTCGGTGCCGGGCAGCCTGTTCGCCACGCCGGCGCCCACCGGCGTGCAGATCCACAACGGCGTGACTTCGGGCTGCAACGCCTGCCACGAGGCCGGCTACGTCTGGATGGGCATGAGCGCCTACCCGATCTCGCCCAGCGTGTTGACCCCCGGCGGCCAGTACAAGGGCTTCCAGACGCGGCCGCGCAGCACAGCCGGCACCTACAACGTCGCCGACCCCGCGCACCCGAGCACCGGCGACTGCTCGCAGTGCCACGGCAACACCACCGCCTTCACCGGCGTCGACAAGCCGGCCAACCATATCCCGGTGGCCGCCACCGTGCAGTGCAACAACTGCCACACCAGCACTGACTTCAGCGCGATGCCGACGCTGGCCAACATCCACCTCTACGCGCCCAGCACCACCACCAACTGCGCGCAGTGCCACGGCGCGGCGGCCCCGAGCTTCGCCATCCCGGCGATCAGTTTTGCCATCGTCGGTCTGCCGAGCAACCACATTCCGACGACGGCGTCGTGCGAGGCCTGCCACGTCGGCACGGGCTCCTCGATCGCCGCGCTGCCAGTGCCCAACGGCGCCCGGTTCAGCGGTTCGCTGATGAGCCATGCCGGCATCACGACGAACTGCGCTTCGTGCCACGTGCCGGCCGGCACGACAGCAAGCTTTGCCGGCATCAGCCGCATCGTCGGCATGCCGCCCACGAGCCCGGTGGGCTCGACCTCGCACATCCCCAGCAGCACCACCTGCGAGGCCTGCCACCTGGGCAGCGCGCCCAGTGGCCTGATCGCAGCCTCGGCCACCAGAACCGCCCCGGGCACCGGCTTCGCCACGCCGGCGCCCACCGGGGTGCAGATCCACGCCGGCGTCACTGGCAACTGCGGCAGTTGCCACGACACGAACCACGTCTGGATGGGCATGGGCGCCTACCCCATCAGCCCCAGCGTGCTGACGCCGGGTGCGTCGTACAAGGGCTTCCAGACGCGGCCGGCCGCGGGTGCCGCGACCTACCGCGTTGCCGACGCCGGCCATCCGGTCAGCGGCGACTGCTCGCTGTGCCACAGCAACACCACCGCCTTCATCGGCGTCGACAAGCCGGCCAACCACATTCCGTACAACGCCAGCGCCGCCTGCACGGCCTGCCATACCAGCACCAACTACGCGGTGATGCCCACGCTGGCCAACATCCACGCCAACGCGCAGAGCACCACCGCGAACTGCGCGCAGTGCCACAGCGCGGCAGCGGCGGCGTTGTACGCCATTCCGTCGGCCGGCTTCAGCATCGTCGGCCTGCCGACCAACGGCACGCACATCCCCACTACCGCCTCGTGCGAGGTCTGCCACGTCGGCACCGGCTCGTCGGTGTCGGTGCTGCCGGTGGGCAACGGCGCGAGGTTCAGCGGCTCGCTGATGAGCCATGCCGGCATCAGCACCGGCTGCGTCACCTGCCACGTGCCTTCGGGCACCGTGCCGGCGCCATACACCGGCATCACCCGCATCGTCGGCATGCCGCCGACCAGTCCGATGGGGCCGAACGCGCACATTCCTTCGTCGACGGTGTGCGAGGCCTGCCACGGCATCTCCAGCGTCTCGGGCCTGATCCCGGCCTCGGCCGCGCGCACTGCGCCGGGCACGCTGTTCGCCACCCCGGTGCCCACCGGCGTGCAGATCCATACCGGCGTCACCGGCAACTGCAATGCCTGCCACAACACCGGCATGGTCTGGATGGGCATGGGCGTCTACCCGATCAGCCCTTCCACGCTCGTGCCCGGCGCACAGTACAAGGGCTTCCAGACACGGCCCACGGCCGCCGCCAGCACCTACAGCGTGGCCGACCCCAGCCACCCGTCCACGGGCGACTGCTCAGCCTGCCACACCGGCACCACCTACTTCGACGGCGCAGTCAAGCCCACCGGGCACATCCCGACCAACGGGGCCTGCTCGACCTGCCACGTCCGCGCGGGCGACTTCACGATCACCGGCCTGGGCACCAACACGCAGCTGCACACCGACCACAGGACGAACTGCCGTTCCTGCCACGCCGCCGGCCCCTTCGCCGGCAGCGGCCGGACGACCTCGACACTGCCGGGCGCGCAATGTGGTGTCACCGTCGCGCTGCCGTACCAACCGGTGCCGATGCCGCTGGCCTCGTGCGGCGCGTCGCCGACCGCGAACAACCTGAACACCCACATCCCGGTCGGCTCGCAGCCCTGTGAGCTGTGCCATGGCAGCACCAACTTCACCACCTTCCGCATGGCCAGCACGATGACCTCGATGCGGCCCGGAAACACCACGGGCCCGGTGCACGGCACCACCATGCACACGGTGGGCGTGCCGGCAGGCAGCTTCACCTGCATGAGCTGCCACGAGTTCCAATACAAGTGGTACACGGGCACCATCAAGACGCGCGACAAGGCCAACCACTTCGCCGGCCGCGACTGCGATGAATCCGGCTGCCACCGAAACACCAGCAACTCGTTCTCGGCGCTGCTGCGGCCGGTACCGGTGCGCCGCGCCGCGATGAACGCCGCGCTGCCGCGCCTGCTGCCACGCGACCTGGCCGTGTCCGGCGCGGCCGCCACCAAGGGCTTCGACCACCGCGGCGTCGTCGCCGGCCAGTGCCAGGTCTGCCACAACGGGCAGCTCGCCGGCAGCCGGCCGGCCAGGCACTTCGGCAACCGCCTTTCGTGCGACAGCTGCCACCGCAACACGTCGTGGACGCCGGCGCAGTTCAGCCACACGGCGGCAATGGCCGGCCAGTGCCAGGCCTGCCACAACGGCGTCGACGCCAGTGCACGCCCCGGCAACCACTTCGTCACCGTGCGCGCCTGCGACAGCTGCCACCGGCCGCTGGCCTGGCAGCCGGTGAAGTACCAGCACCTTTCGCCCGCCTACCAGCTGCTGCCCGACAGGACGACCTGCATCAGCTGCCACATCACCAACGGCGAGATCATCCCGCGGCAGATGCATGGCAACCCGCGCGTGCGGCCGGTGCCGGTGCCGGGCAAGCCGTGAGCGCCGCCCACGGCTCCGCCGACAAGCCGCTGCGGCGCTGGTGCGCCGCCTTGTGGAGCGGCATCCTGCTGTTCGGGCTGGCGCAGGCCGTACCGGCCATGGCGCAGACCTTCGACGACATCGAGGTTCGCGCCCAGGGCGACGCGCAGGTGCTGCGCATCCGCTTCAACGCCCCGGTGCGCTTCGTGCAGCTGGCGCCGACAAACGCCGCCGACCTGTACACGCTGCGTTTCGAACTGCTGCAGGCCGACGAGACCGTGCAGCGCCAGGTGCTCGACGAGTTCCGCCGCGTGCCGGCCGCCTCCGGCCTGCCTGAGACCACCATCGCCTACACCCCCGAGCCGGGCAACCGCAGCAAGCAGCTGACGGTCCGCCTGGCGCGCCCGATGCTGTTGCAAGGCCGCCAGGGACCGAACGCGCGCACGATCGAGCTGCTGGTTCGCGCCGCGCCGCCGGCCAGCAGTGGCGCCGACCCGCAGCCGGTGCTGCAGGCGCGCCGCTTCGGGCTCGTGCTGCAAGCCGTGGCCAAGGGCGACGAAGACCAGATCCGCGCCATTCCGAGCGAGTTCCAGCAGCTCGAGGTCACGAGTTCGCCGGCTGTGGTGGAAGGCCGGCCGGGCTACGAAATCGTGGTCGGTTATTTCGCGTCGCTCAAGGAAGCCGAGGCCGCGCAGGCGATCGCGCTGCCGCGCTTTCCTCGTGCGCGCATCGTCGACCTGATTCCGCCGCCCGTCGTGGCCGCAGGCCCCGCACCCGCGCCCGCGTTGCCAGTGACACCCGCCACGGTGGCGCCGCCACTGCCTGCAGTGCCGACGCCGGCCGCGGTCGCACCAGCTTCGGCGCTCGCCGCCGCGCCTGCCCCAGTGGCGCCGCCCGTGGCGCCCCCGGTGGCAGTGGCGCCGGCCGCATCGGCCTCGCCCGTGCCGGCCGCACCGGCCGCATCCGCGCCACCCGCGGCGGCCGGACCGGCCCCCATCGGCGGCGCCGCCGCCGAGGCTGCCCAAGCCGAGGTCGAGCGCGAGGCGCTCGACCTCCTCACGCGTGCCCGCGCCGCGCTCGCCGCACGCCAGTCCGACGCCGCGGTGTCGCTGCTCAACGACCTGCTCAAGCTGCCGCCCAACGCCCAGACCATGGCCGCGCAGGAGCTCATCGGCAACGCCTGGGAGCAGGCCGACGACGCCACCCGCGCGCGCATCGAGTACCAGCTCTACATGAAGCTGTATCCGCAGGGTGAGGGCGCCGGCCGCGTCGCGCAGCGCCTGGCCGCACTGGGTGCGCCGGTGACGCCAGGGGCGCCCGCCGTCGCCGCTGCGCCGCGGCCCTGGAGCGGCAACGTCGCGCAGTACCACTACGGCGGCAAGGCGCGCACGAAGTCGCTCGTCAACATCGCCACCGGCATCGATCAGGCCACGCTCAGCCGCACCACCGAGTCGTCGATCGTCACCAGCGTCGACCTGAGCGGCCGCCTCGTCGGCAAGGACAACGAAACCCGCGCCGTCGTGCGCGGCTCGGGCGCGAGCAACCTGCTGTCGGGTGGGCACAGCAGCAGCTCCATCGGCAGTGTCTATGTCGAGCACCGGCGCAGTGGCGACAGCCCGCTCGCCGGCCTGGCGGTGCGCGCCGGCCGCCAGTCACCCATCAGCGGCGGCCTGCTGGGGCTGTTCGACGGTGTCTCGCTGGCCTACCCGGTGACGCCAGGGCTGAAGGTCGACCTCATGGGCGGCGTGCCGGCCAACCCGCTGATCTCGTCGCCGAACGAGAAGCTGCTGGCCGCGGTGCTCGAGGCCGACACGCTGGCCGAGCGCTGGGCCGGCAACTTCTACCTGCTGCAGCAGTCCACCGAAGGCATCACCAACCGCCGCGCCCTGGGTGCAGAGTTGCGCTACGCCGGCGACCGCTGGTCGCTCAACGGCCTGCTCGACTACGACGGCGTGTTCAGCATGGTCAATGCGCTGTCGTTGCACGCCAGCTTCCAGGCCGCAGCGCAGACCACGGTGACGATGCTGGTCGACGAGCGCCGCGCGCCTTCGCTGCAGCTGAGCAACGCGCTCATCAGCTCGGGCGCGAGTTCGTTGAAGACGCTGCTGCAGACGCGCAGCCTGGCGCAGGTGCGCGACGACGCGCTGGCCACCTCGGCCATCGCGCGGCAGTTCCTCGTCAGCGTGGCACGGCCGCTGAATGCACGCTGGCAGGGCTCGATGGACCTGCGCTACAGCGCCGTTGGCGCGCTGCCCGCGGTGGGCGACTTCGAGGCCACCACGGCCACTGGCGGCCAGGTCAGCTTCAGCGCCCAGCTCACCGGCACGAACCTGTATTCGAAGCGCGACATCAACAACTTCAATGTCAGCGTGATGCGCACGCCCTACTTCACCGGTTACCAGGCGGCGTACAACAACCTCAGCGCCATACCCAACCACCCCGACCTGACGGTGGAGCCCTCGATCCGCCTGTACACGCAGAAGGACAAGCAAGACGTCAAACTGCTGCGCGTAGGCCCCGGTGTACGCTTGTCGTGGCGGGCCAGCCGGCGCGCCAGCCTGCTGGGCGAACTGCTCTACGAGGCCTCACGCACCGACGGCCCCGTCAACCACGACAACAGCAACTCCGTCTTCTTCTATGTCGGCTACCGCTACGAGATGTTCTGACCCGCGATGCCCCTGAAGTCCATTTCCGGGCGGTTGTGGCTGCTGGCGGCCGCAGCCGCAGCGGTCGCCGTGTTCGCCCTCCTCTGGCAGCGCGGTTCGCGCGTGGCCGCGCCGCCGGCTCCCGCTGCGTCGGCCGCGGTGGCTGCGCCCGCGCCGGCTTCCAGCGCCGCGCCGGCACCGCTGTCGGCCAGCCAGGTCGAACGCGGCATCGCGCGTGCCAAGGAGGCGGTCGAGAAGGACCCCCAGGACGCCGCCGGCTGGGCGATGCTGGCGCACTCGCACGAAATGGTCGGCCGCTTCGCCGAGGCCGGCAAGGCCTACGAGAAGCTGCTGGCGCTGCGCCCCGAGGACGCGCAGGCCCATGCCGACTACGCCGATGCGCTGGGCGTGGCGCAGAACGGCAGCCTGCAGGGCAAACCCGCCACGCTCATCGCCAAGGCGCTGCAGCTCGAGCCCGGCAACCTGAAGGCGCTGGTGCTGGCCGGCAAGGAAGCCTTCGAGCGCAAGCGTTATGCCGAGGCGATTGCGCTGTGGGAGCGCGCGCTGAAGACCGGCCCCGACGTGGCCGTGCGCCAGCCTATCGAGACCGGCATCGCCGAAGCGCGTTCTTTCATCGTTGCCGCGGCCGGCAAGGCCGCCGCTTCGGCGCCGGCCGGTCTGTCCTTCGTGGCCGGCCGCGTAGCAGTCAGCGAGGCGATGAAGTCCCGCGTCGACCCCGATGACACCGTGTTCGTCTACGCACGGCCGGTCGAGGGCTCACGCTTCCCGGTGGCGCTGCTGCGCAAGCGCGGCCGCGAGTTGCCGCTGGACTTCGCGCTCGACGACACGCTGGCCATGGTGCCGCAGTCGCGGCTGTCGCTGCACGCGCAGGTGATGGTCGGTGTGCGCGTTTCCCGCCGCGGCGACGCCATACCCGCCGCCGGAGACCTGGAAGGGGAGATCGGTCCCGTCAAGCTCGGCACCACCGGGCTGAAGCTGGTCATCGACCGTGTGCGGCCCTAGCGCGCGTCGCGCGCCGGCATGGGCGGCGCTGGGCATGGCCGCGCTGCTCGCAGCGCTGGGTCCGGCCGGGCCGGCGCATGCCGTGCTCGGCGAAGACCTGGCCAGCATCCACGCCGACCAGATGCGCCTGGCCGGCGCACGGCGCCAGACTGCGACCCTGGGCATGCAGGTGCACACCCTCACGCTGGCCGACGGCTCCACCGTGCGCCAGTACGCCGGCGCCGACGGCCGCGTCTTCGCGGTGGCCTGGAACGCGCGCAGCAAGCCGCGCCTGGACCAGCTGCTGGGCACACACTTCGCCGCCTATGCCGAAGGCGGCCGCGCCGCGATGCGCCAGCGCCGCGGCGTGCTGCACGCCGCGGTGGTGCAGCAGGGCGACCTGGTGGTCGAGGCCCACGCCCACCTGAACGCCCATGTCGGCCGTGCCTGGCTGCGTTCACGCGTGCCAGCGGGGGTGGCCACCGATGCGCTGCGCTGAAGCCGCGCGCGCGGCATTGCTGGCCGCCGCGCTGGCGGCGTTGGCTGGCTGCGGCGGCGGCAATTCGAGCGAGACGACGCTGATCGTCTCGGGCGTGCCCACCACCCCCACCGGCGTGACGGTCACGCTGGCCGAGCCGACGGGACCAAACACAACCGAGATCGTCGTCGACAGCGGCCCGGCCTCGGGCTTCGCACTCGGCGTGGCCAACCTGCCCTACGTGACGGTGAAGGTCTGCGCGCCGGGCTCGACCACGTCCTGCGCCTCCATAGACCACGTTTTCCTCGACACCGGCTCGATCGGCCTGCGCGTGCTGCGCAGCGCCGTGGCCGGCCTGGCCTTGCCGCCGGTGATGGCCGGCAGCGGCCCTGCGGCGCAGCCGGTCCACGAGTGCTACCCCTTCGTCGTCGGCGCCGTCTGGGGGCCGATGGCCCGGGCCGATGTCACCATCGGCGAGGAGCGTGCCGCCACGCTGCCCATCCAGCTCATCGACGACGGCACGCCGGCAGGGGCCGAGGCGCCGGCCGATTGCGTGGCGGCCGCCAACGGCGCGCTGCTGAAGTCGGTGACGAGCCTGCAGGCCAAGGGCGTGCTCGGCGTAGGCATGCTGAGCTACGACTGCGGCCTGATCTGCGAAACCGGCGACTACAGCGGCACCTACACGCTCTACTACCGCTGCGATACCGCCGGCCGCTGCACGGCCACCGCGGTGCGCGCCGAAGAGCAGGTTCAGAACCCCGTGAGCGCCTTCGCGGTGAACAACAACGGCACCCTTGTGCTGCTGCCGGCGCTGCCGGAGGTGGGCGCCGCGGTGGCCAAGGGCCGGCTCGTGTTCGGCATCGGCACCCAGTCCAACAACCAGCCGCGTCCGGGCGACACGCGGCTGCACCTGGAAACCGACGTAGCGAGCCTCGGTTACCTGTATCTCAGCGCCACCATTGGCAGCGTGCGCTACCCCTACACCTACATCGACAGCGGCTCCAACGGCCTGTTCTTCGACGACGCCGCGCTGACGACGCAGTGCGCCGGCAGCGGCGCGGGCGCCACCTGGTACTGCCCGGCGACGGCGCAGCAACGCCTGGTCGAACTGATCGACATGCTGGGCACACGCACGCAGTTCAGCCTGGGCATCACCAGCGCCGACGTGCTCTTCGCCAGCAGCAACACCGCCTACGCCAACCTGGGCGGCGCCGCCGGCAGTGCCAACCCCGGCGCGCTGGTGCTGGGCTTGCCCTTCTTCTACGGCCGCCGCGTCAGCACCGCAATCTGGGGGCAGGCGCTGGCGACCAGCGGCCCCTGGTACGCCTTCTAGGCGGCGCGGTCCGCGCACGCCGGGCCCGCCTGCCGCAGCCCTGATACCGTCATGGCCACCACCCCACCCGAGCGCCCCCTGCCGTGCTGACCCCGCTGTTGCCCTACCTGGCCGTTGTCGTGCTGGCGATCGTGCTGTACGTCATGCACGGACGTCGCCGCGAGCGCGTCAATGTGCAGGCCCACGCCGAAGCCGTGGCCCAGGGCCTGACCGAACCCCCGTCGCTGCACCCGGTGGTCGACCCGCACCGCTGCATCGGCTCGGGCGGCTGCGTGCACGCTTGCCCGGAAGAGGCCCTGGGCATCGTCGGCGGCAAGGCGGTGCTGGTGAACGCGGCCTCGTGCATCGGCCACGGCGCATGCCGCGCCGCGTGTCCGGTGGACGCCATCACGCTGGTCTTCGGCACCGAGAAGCGCGGCATCGACATCCCGGCCGTCTCGCCCGAGTTCGAGAGCAACGTGCCGGGCCTGTACATCGCCGGCGAGCTCGGCGGCATGGGCCTGATCCGAAAGGCCGCCGAACAGGGCCGCCAGGCCATCGAGAGCCTGCGCAAGCGCAAGACCGGCCCGGCCGACCTCGACGTCTTCATCGTCGGCGCCGGCCCGGCGGGCATTTCGGCGGGCCTGAGCGCCATCGAGCACAAGCTGAAGTACCGGCTGATCGAGCAGGAAGATTCACTCGGCGGCTCGGTCTACCACTACCCGCGCAACAAGATCGCGATGACCGCGCCGGTGCAGCTGGCGCTCATCGGCAGGATGAAGTTCGGCGAGGTGCAGAAGGAGAAGCTGCTCGAGTTCTGGCAGGGCGTGGTCAGCAAGACCGGCCTGGAGCTGCACTTCCGCGAGCGCATGGAGGCCATCGACAAGCAGGGCGACACCTTCATCGTCACCACCAACCAGGGGCGCTACCACGCCCGTTCGGTGCTGCTGGCCATCGGCCGCCGCGGCACGCCGCGCAAGCTGAACGTGCCGGGTGAGGAATCGCCCAAGGTCGTCTACCGCCTGATCGACGCCGAGCAGTACCGCGGCCAGGCGGTGCTGGTGGTGGGCGGCGGCGACAGCGCGCTGGAGGCCGCCATCGCGTTGTCCGAGCAGCCCGACACGCGCGTGGCGCTGAGCTATCGCAGCGCCGCCTTCTCGCGCGTGAAGGACAAGAACCGCCAGCGTGTACAGCAGCAGGCCGAGGCCGGGCGGCTGGAGGTGCTGTTGAATTCACAGGTCGAGCGAATCGAGCCCGACAGCGTGGCGCTGAAGACCGAGGCCGGCGCCCGTGTGCTGCCCAACCAGGCGGTGATCGTCTGCGCCGGCGGCGAGCTGCCCACACCGCTGCTGCAGCGCATGGGCGTGCAGTTCGCCACCAAGTACGGCACCGCCTGAAGATGGGCGCGGCACGAGTGCTGCAAGTCTGCACCGGCCGCGCGCGGCCGCTGGCCGTGGGGGCGCAGCAGGTCATGAGCGCCATCGGCAAGGCGGCGGTGCCCGGCCCGGTCGTGGTGCGGCCCCTGGGCCTGGAGGGCGACGAACAGGCCGACCTCTCGGTGCACGGCGGCCTGGCCAAGGCCATCTACGCCTACCCGTCCGAACATCTGCCCTTCTGGCAGACGGTGCGCGCGCAGGCCGGGGTCGCCGCCTGGGGCGCAGCGCTGCCGCCGGGGCTCTTCGGCGAGAACCTGCTGCTGCAGGGGCTGAGCGAGGCCGATCTCTACATCGGCGACCGGTTGGTGCTGCCCGGCTGTGTGCTGGCGGTGAGCGAGCCGCGCCAGCCCTGCTTCAAGTTCAACGCCGCTTTAGGTTTCGTGCACGCCGCCAAGCTGATGCAGCAGTCGGGCTACTGCGGCGCCTACCTGGCGGTGATGGAACCCGGCACCGTGAGCCCGGGCGACAGCGTGACGCTGCAGCCCGGGCCACGTGAGGTGAACCTGCGCGAACTCTTCCTCAGCCGCAGGCGCGGCTGAGCGCCTTGCTCAGGCGACGCTGGCGTCGGCGTCTGCGAGCGCCGGGTAGCTGGTGTAGCCCGCAGCACCACCGCCGTACAGCGTGGCGGTGTCCAGCGCATTCAGCGGCGCGTCCTCGCGCAGGCGGCGGCCGAGGTCGGGGTTGGCGATGAAGGCCTTGCCGAAGGCCACCAGGTCGGCGTCGCCGCTGGCCACCGCCGCCAATGCCATCGCACGGTCGTAGCCGTTGTTGACCATCCACGCACCGTGGAACTTCGCGCGCAGCGCGGCGTAGTCGAAGGGCGCGATGTCGCGCGGGCCGCCGGTGGCGCCTTCCACGACGTGCACGAAGGCCAGCTTCAGCGGCGCCAGCTGTGCCACGGCGTGTTCGTACAGCGCCTGCGGGTCGCTGTCGGGGCCGGCGTCGTTGGCCGGCGTCACGGGCGACAGGCGCAGCCCGGTGCGGCCGCCGCCGATGGCGCCGGCCACCGCCTGCATCACCTCGAGCAGGAAGCGGCAGCGGTTTTCGATGCTGCCGCCATAGATGTCGCTGCGGTCGTTGATGCTGTCGCGCAGGAACTGCTCGATCAGGTAGCCGTTGGCGGCGTGCACTTCGACGCCGTCGAAACCGGCTTCGATCGCCATCAGCGCGGCATGGCGGTATTGCGCGACGATGCCGGCGATCTCGTCGGTGCGCAGCGCGCGCGGCGTCGAGACGTCGGCAAAGCCGCCGGCGATGAAGGTCTTGCCTTTGGCCGGCCGCGCCGTGCTGGACAGCGGCGCCTGCCCGTTCGGTTGCAGCGAGACATGCGAGATGCGCCCCACGTGCCACAGCTGCACGACGATGCGGCCGCCTTGCGCGTGCACGGCATTGGTGATGCGGCGCCAGCCAGCCACCTGGGCGACGTTGAAGATACCGGGCGTGTCGAGGTAGCCCTGGCCTTCGGGGCTGATCTGTGTCGCTTCGCTGACGATGAGCCCGGCGCCGGTGGCCGGGTTGCCACGCTGGGCGTAGTACTCCGCCATCAGTGCGGTGGGCACCTGGCCAGGGCTGGCGCGGTTGCGCGTCAGCGGGGCCATGACGATGCGGGTGGCGAGATCGATGTCGCCGATGCGGATGGGGTCGAAGAGGGTGCTCATGCCGGCAGTTTATTGCGGCGCAGCATTTTCCGTCTGTGCGGCGCCGCCCACGCCTGCCCGCGTACAGTTCATCCATGCTCGCCTACCGCCACGCCTTCCACGCCGGCAACCACGCCGACGTGCTCAAGCACACCGTGCTGGCCCTGGTGCTGCAGCACATGAACCAGAAGGACAAGGGCTGGCGCTACGTCGATACCCACGCCGGCGCCGGCGGTTATTCGCTGGAAGGCGAATACGCCAAGAAGCGCGGCGAGCACGAACAGGGCATCGCCAGGCTGCTCGGCCACAGCGCCCTGCCCCCGCCGCTGGCCGAGCTGGTGACGCTGGTGCGCGCCTTCAACGACGGCAAGGCCATCCGCCAGTACCCGGGCTCGCCGGCCATCGCGCAGATGCTGATGCGCCCGCAGGACCAGCTGCGCCTGTTCGAGATCCACCCCACCGACCACAAGATCCTGGCCAGCTACCTGGGCGACGTGCCGGGCGCCGAGGTCAAGCTGCAGGACGGCTTCGAGGGGCTGAAGTCGACGCTGCCGCCGCCGACGCGGC
>JBBRBW010000060.1:0-26675 GCA_038205425.1 Burkholderiales bacterium
TCGCGCTGCAGCGATGGCGCGCGCTGCGTCTGCGCCAGCGGCAGCGCGAGTGGTGCGGCCGGCAGCACCGGCACCTCGCGTGGGGCACGTTCGTGCAGCAGCGAGACCAGGGCCTCGATGCGGCGGTGGGCCATGTAGGTGTCGACGGGCGTGACACGCTGGCCGCCGCTCTGGCGCGCCGGCGTGAAGTCCAGCGCCTCGATGCAGCCGAAGCGCCCGCGTGCGGCCAGCGCTTCCAGCGCCTCGAAGTTGCGGCAGGCCGCGGCGGCGTCCAGCTGCGCGGCCAGCGCAGTGGCGTAGGGCGCGATCACCAGCTCGTCGGGCGGCGTGCGGCGCAGCGCCAGCCGCGGCGCGCCTTGCGGTGCGTACTGGTAGGCCAGCGTGTGGTCGCAGCCGGCGTGGGCCGACTCGGAGATGCCCCAGGGCACGCCATGTGCGCGCGCGTGGGCCCGGTGTTCATGCAGCGCGGCGTGGTTGGCGTCGTTCAGCACGCTGCCACCCGGCTCGGCCAGCACCAGCGTGGGCATCAGGTACTCGAACATCGAGCCCGCCCACGAACGCAGCCCGGCACGCCCGCCGACGGCGAAGAAGGGTCGGCCGAGTGCCGCCCAGTGTCGCACCGGCACGTCGCCCTTGGCGATGGCCAGCAGGCTGGTCAGGCGCGATTCCGAGGCCAGCAGGTCGTATAAGCTGGCGTCGAGCTGCTGCTCGGCGACGCGGAAACCGATGTGCAGCAGGTGGCGCTTGGGGTGGTACAGGAAGGCAAAGTCCGGCGCCCAGGCCAGCTGCTCGCACGAAGCGGCCACGGCCAGCAGGCGCGCGGCGTTGTCGGCCTCGTCGGGCGCGGCGGCAAACTCGCGGCAGGCGCCGGCGACGGCCAGCAGGTGGCCGCTGAGGTTGCCGCTGTCCACCGTGGACACGTACATCGGCAGCAGCGGCAGCGCCGTGGCCGTGTCGTACCAGTTCAGGAAGTGGCCGCGGTGGCGCTGCATGCCGCCCAGCGTGGCCAGCGTGGCGTCCAGGCGCCCCAGCAGTTCGGGCGTGCCTATCCAGCCGAACTCGCGTGCGCAGGCCGCGCTCAGCAGGTAGAGGCCGATGTTGGTGGGCGAGGTGCGGCGCGCCAGCATCTCGTGCGGCGTGGTCTGCAGGTTGTCGGGCGGCAGGTTCTGGTCGTCGGCGGTGACGGTGCGCTCGAAGTAGCGCCAGGTGTCGCGCGCCAGCGCGTGCAGGCGGGCGCTGTGCTCGCCCGACAGCGCCGCGCCGCCAGCATCCGGCCGCGGCCGGCTGACCCACCAGGTCCACAGCGGCGCGCTGGCCCACAGCGTGCACAGCGCCAGCGTCCAACCGGCGTGCGCGGGGGTGTGCAGCAGCAGCGCGGTGGCGATGGCCAGCGCCGCGAGCGGCACGCTGCGGTGCAGGCGCCAGGTGCCGGCCAGCGTGGTCTGCGCGGCGGCTTCCGCCTCGGCGGCAGTGGTCCATTGCAGCAGGTGGCGGCGGCTGAAGAGCAGCCGCCACAGCGTGCGCGCGACGGCGTCGGTGGCCAGCAGCGCGTGCTGCAGCAGCAGCGCGCCGTGCCACAGCCCGCCGAGCAGCGTGCGCGCCAGGTCGATGAAGGCGGCGCGGTAGAAGTGCCACTTGGCCAGGAGGTCGCGGCTGGGCGCGAAGGCGGCCACCGCGCCCATCAGCGGCCCGGCGGTGAAGGCCGCCAGCACCAGCAGCACGGCACTCAACGGCGTCAGGCCACCGAAACCCAGCACGCCCACCAGCAGTACCAGCGAAGCTGGCGCCACCAGCGAGCGGCGCAGGTTGTCGAGCATCTTCCAGCGGTTGACGCCACGCATCGTGTAGGCCCGCGGCTGCAGCAGGAAGGGCAGCAGCTGCCAGTCGCCGCGGGTCCAGCGGTGCAGGCGCGACGCGGCGACGTCGGCGTGGAAGGGCGCCTCCTCGACCAGCGAGACGTCGGTCACCGAGGCGCAGCGCACCAGTGAACCTTCGAGCAGGTCGTGGCTGAGGATGCTTTCGGCCGGCATCCGCCCGCCCAGCACGGCGTGCACGGCCTGTACGTGCAGCAGGCCCTTGCCGGTGTAGCTGCCTTCGCTGAAGACGTCCTGGTAGACCTCGGAGCTGGCCGCGCTGTAGGGGTCGATGCCACACTGTCCGGCAAACAGCCAGTGGTAAGGCGTGCGGTCCTGTGCCGTGGGCAGCGGCATCACCAGATGCGGCTGCAGGATGCCGTAGCCGCGCTGCACGCTGAGGCCGTCGGGCCCCAGCTGCGGTGTGTTGGCCGGGTGTGCGGCCACGCCCACCAGTTCACGCAGCGCGCCGGGTGGCAGCTGGGTGTCGCTGTCCAGCGTCAGCACGTAGGCTGTGCCCGGCGTCACGTGCGACAGTTGGCCGAGGTCGATGAATCCATTGCCGGGCTCGCCGGCCAGCAGCGCCAGCAGCTGTTCGAGCTTGCCGCGCTTGCGTTCCCAGCCCAGCCAGCGGTCTTCGGTGGCGCAGTACTGGCGGTGGCGGTGCAGCAGCAGGAAGCGCGGTGGCGCGCCGTGCGGCACCGGTGCTGTGGCGTTGAGCTGCTCGATGTGCTGCAGCGCGTCGGCCAGCAGGTCTTCGTCGCCCGCGGCCTGGACGGCGGGCGCGTCGGCCCAGTCGGTGAGCAGCGCAAACTGCGCCTGCGGCTCGGGGTTGGCCAGCGCGTGCAGGTGCAGCCGGTGCGCCAGCCGAGCCGTGCCCGCGGCGCTGCCGAGCAGCGCCGGAATCACCACCATCACCCGGTGCGTGTCGGGGATGCCCTCGGCCAGCGCCAGCCGCGGCAGGAGCTGCGGCCGCGCCGATTCGCTGATCAGCCGGTGGATCACCGCCACCACCGCTTCGGAAGCCGGCAGCAGCATCAGCAGCACCATCAGGGCGCCCCAGGCGCCTGCCGGTGGTGCACCCTGGCGCTGCAGCATCCAGGCCACCAGGCCCACGCTGCCGCCGAGCACGGCCGCCAGGTACAGCGGCAGCGCGGCGCGCTGCAGCGCCGCGCGCAGCGGCGGCCGCCAGCCTTCGTGCAGGCCCAGCGCGTGGGCCAGCGCCCCGCGGCCCCGGCCCTGCAGCCAGTACGCGGCGATGCCGGGGCGCGCGTCGCCAATGGGTGCCGTCTGCATCAGCGCCAGCAGCGCCTGCGCCACCTGCAGTTCGCTGCGGCCGCTGCGCCGCGCCATCTTCTCGATGCCGTGCAGCGTCTGGTCGCGGGTGCAGGTGTGCTCGGCGGCGAACAGCGGCGCGCCCAGCATCAGCTGCATCAGCGGGCTGCTGCGCGCCACGATGTCGGGCCAGTCGGCGTCGTTGATGGCGCGCAGCGAACTCACCGCGTTGCCCACGCTCAGGTTGTCTGCGGTCTGGTCGAAACCCTGCTGCAGCTGCAGCGCCGGCAGCTCGGGCCGCAACGCCTGCAGCCAGGCCTGCACCGAGGCCGGGAAACGCGCCTCGGCCCGCGCGCCGCCCACGCCGCGGTCCTGCAGGCGCTGCATGACCTGGGCGACGAACGCGGTGTGGACACCGCGCTCGGCCATCAGTGCCTGCACCTCGGCCAGGCTGTCGCCGGTCCAGTGCGCGATGTCGTCGCAACACAGGTTGGCCACCTCGCGCGCCGCTTTCTGCGTGGCCACCCGTTCGGCCAGGCGGCGCAGGTTCTCCACCAGCACCACGCGCAACGTCGTCGGCAGCGCCCACATCTCGCCCAGCTGCAGCTCGCGGCTGTGCTGGTAGGCGGCGACGAAGTGCACCAGCAGCTCTTCGTCGAAGCCGCTGTCGGTGTGGGCGACGAAGGCCCAGGCCACGCCGTAGACCCGCGGCAACCCGGCCAGCGGTTCACCCTGCAGTACCGGCAGGCGCCGGAAGTAGCTGCGCGGCAGACCTTCGTGGATGGCGTCGAGCTGGGTCTCGATGAGGTGGAAGTTGTCGAGCAGCCATTCCGCCGCCGGGCTCACGTCGTAGCCGGTGGCGGCCTGCGCGGCGATGTAGCGGTGGGCCTGGCGCAGCATGCGGATGTTGTCGCGCAGCCGCGGAAAGAAGCCGGCGCCGGGCAGGCGCGAAGGCGCTGCCGCGTGCGTGGCGCCCAGGCTGCGGCCGTGCTGGGCAAAGCGCTCGGGGCCAAAGACCTCGGAGCGCACCGGCGGCGCCACCGCGCCGGCGGTGGGCTCGAGCATGCGGCACAGCGCGCGCGGCGCCCTGGGCAGCAGGCGCTGCAGGGGGCTCGTCGCCACGCGCTAGAACACGACGAGCAGCGCGCCGATCACCAACACCACCACCGCCAGCGTGGTGACGAAGCGCGCCGCCACCATGCCGTGCACGGCCTGCGCGCCACGCAGCAGGCCGCCGTAGCGGCTGCCGGCGCCGCGGCACAGTGAGACGTGATCGCCCAGCGCCGACAGTTCCACCGGCTGGGTGTCGGCGCTGTCGCCGACGCTGGTCGTGCTCCATCGTGGCAGGGCCGCGGAGGGCTGGTTCCGGCTGGGCCGATGGGCTGTGGTCATGGCGGGCTTCCGGTGAAGGGCTTTGGTTGTCCTCTGCATACGGCGGGTGCGCCATGCCGTGGGGTGCACAGCGGGGCGGCTGCAGGGGGGTGGACTCCTTTGTAGCGCCAGACGCGCCGCGGGTCTGTGCGCTGGCGAACCGCAGGCAGCGCAGCGTGGTGGCAAGAGGCGCTGCGTTTACGATATCGAACAGCGTCGTCTCACCCTGCATCCAGCCACGCTTGGGTACTTCCGGGCTCCCGGTTGCAGTCGCCGCCGCGTCGAACGCCATACTCAAAAGGAACACCGACCATGGCTGGGCACAAGGACCCCCTGGACAACCACTTGCTGGCCGCATTGCCGGCCGCCGAATGGCAACGTTGGCTGCCGCAACTGGAATGGGCCGAACTGCGGCTGGGCACGGTGCTCTACGAATCGGGCCGCGCGCTCAGCCACGTCTACTTCCCCACCAATGCCATCGTCTCGCTGCTGTACGTGATGGAAGACGGCGCGTCGGCCGAGATCGCGGTCGTCGGTTTCGAAGGTGTGGTCGGCGTCTCGCTCTTCATGGGGGGTGGCTCGACGCCCAGCCGCGCCGTGGTGCAGAGCGCGGGCGAAGGCTGGCGGCTGCCGGCAAGCGTCATCAAGGACGAGTTCAACGGCTCGACGCCGGTGATGCACCTGATGCTGCGCTACACGCAGGCGCTGATCACCCAGATGGCGCAGACGGCGGTGTGCAACCGCCACCACTCGCTGGATCAGCAACTGTGCCGCTGGCTGCTGCTGAGCCTTGACCGCCTGGAAGGCCTGGAACTGGTGATGACGCAGGAACTCATCGCCAACATGCTGGGCGTGCGCCGCGAGGGCGTGACCGAGGCCGCGCTGAAGCTGCAGAAGGCCGGTCTCATCCGCTACTCACGTGGCCACATCCACGTGCTCGACCGGCCTGGGCTGCAGGCGCGCACCTGCGAGTGTTACGCGGTGGTCAAGCGCGAATACGACCGCCTGCTGCCGGTGAAGGCGGCCGAATAGCCGGCGCAGGCGGCGAGCCTGCCTTTTTTCCCGTTGTGTGCGCTAGATGACAGTGAAGGGCGGGCAGCACGCCCAGACTCGGTACACGGGGCGCGTCCGATGCCCCGCGTGGCGCAACCGGCCGCGGCTTCAGCCACCGGAGTCCTGCCCTGCACGCTGCCCAGAACCACCTCATCGAACTGCTGCCACGCGCCGACCGCGAGCGCCTGTTGGCCGTCTGCGAGCCCGTGCACCTGGTGCTGGGCGAGGTGCTGCGCGAGCGCGGCGACGTGCTGCGCCACGTCTACTTCCCGGTCGACGGTTTCATCTCGCTGCTGGTGCAGACCGACCAGCACCCGAGCCTGGAAGTGGGCATGGTCGGGCGCGAGGGCATGGTCGGCGCGGCGCTGCTGCTGGGCGTGGACGCGGTGCCGTCGCGGGCGCTGGTGCAGGGCGCGGGTCTGGTGCTGCGTGTCGACAAGGACGCCTTCGACGAGCAATTGGCGCGGAGCCTGGCGCTGCGCCAGGTCATCGGCCGTTTCGTCTACGTGCGGCTGACGCAGATGGCCGGCCTGGCAGCCTGCCTGCGCTTCCATCTCATCGGCCCGCGCCTGGCGCGCTGGCTGCTGATGAGCCAGGACCGCGCCCACAGCGCGCGCTTCCACGTCACGCACGAGTTCCTGGCCGCCATGCTGGGCGTGCGCCGCGTGGGTGTCACCGCCGCGGCGGGCGCGCTGGCGCGCCAGGACCTCATCACCTACCACCGCGGCGAGCTCAGGGTGCTGGACCGCACCGGACTGGAGCGCGCCGCGTGCACCTGCTACGCCACCGACTGCAGCGTCTACCACGAACACCTGGCCTAGGATGGCGCGGGGCGCGGCTGGCGGCAGTGGATCTCGGCGACCGCCACTGACACGGTCCGCGCGAACCGTCGAACGCACAGACCAAGCCGCCGCGATGCCCTTGCGCAAGGCCGCCCCATGACCCTGGCCATCTGGTTCACGCTGGGCGGCGCGCTGCTCGTTTTCATGGCGCTGGGCGGCTCGATGCTGACGCCCCTGCCGGTCAGCACCTCGATGCTCTACCTGGCGGCCGGCGTGGTCGTCGGGCCGCTGGGCATGGGCCTGGCCGCGCCCGATCTCTTCGACCGCTCGCGCCTGCTCGAAAACCTCACCGAGGTCATCGTGCTGCTGTCGCTGTTCACCTCGGGGCTGAAGATGAGCGTCGGCCTGCACGACAAACGCTGGTTCCCGCCGCTGCGGCTGGCGCTGGTTTCGATGGCGGCCACGGTGGCGCTGGTCACCGCCGCCGGGGTCTGGCTGCTGGGGCTGCCGCTGGGCGTGGCCGTGCTGCTGGGCGGCATCCTGGCGCCCACCGATCCGGTGCTGGCCACCGACGTGCAGGTCGACAACCCGCAGGACCGCGACCAGCTGCGTTTTGCGCTCACCGGCGAAGGCGGCCTCAACGACGGCACCGCGTTTCCGGTGGTGATGCTGGGCCTGGGCCTGGTTGGCGCGCACGAGATCGGCGCCTGGGGTTGGCGCTGGCTGGCGGTCGACGTGCTGTGGGCCACGGCCGCCGGCGTGGCCATCGGCGCGGCGCTGGGCGGCTTCCTGGGCAAGCTCGTGCTCTACCTGCGCCGCACGCACCACGTGGCGGTGGGCTACGAGAACTTCCTCGCGCTGGGCCTCATCGGCCTGGCCTACGGCATCGCGGTGCTGGCGCAGGCCTACGGCTTCCTGGCCGTGTTTGCTGCCGGCCTGGCGCTGCGCCACACGGCGCGCGTGGCCACCGAGGCCGCTGCGGTGGCGCTGGGCGAGGCCACCACGCCGGCGGCCACGGCGGCAGCGGTGGCCTTTGTGGCGCAGGCCCACGACCACCCGCAGCCCGGGCCGGTGGTCGACCTGGCCACCGACGGCCAGCACGCGTCGGCCTGGATGGCGCACGCCGTGATGAGCTTCAACGAGCAGCTCGACCGCATCGGCGAGATGGTGGGTGTGGTCGTGCTGGGCATGCTGCTGTGGTCGGTGTCCTGGCTGCCCGCGGCGTGGTGGTTCGTGCCGCTGGTGCTGCTGGCGGTGCGGCCGCTGTCGGTGGCCGTCGGGCTGGCGGGCTCGAACACCTCGCCGCTGCAGCGGCGGCTCATCGGCTGGTTCGGCATTCGCGGCATCGGCTCGCTCTACTACCTGAGCTACGCGCTCAACCACGGCCTGCCGCAGGCGCACGCGCCGACGCTGGTGGCGCTGACGGTGGCGGTGGTGGTGACGTCGATCGTCGTGCACGGCCTGTCGGTGACGCCGCTGATGGCGCTGTACCGGCGGCGCCGTCGCGCGCGCAAAGCCTAGCGCCGCGCGGCCGGCGCCGCGCGGCGGCGTGGGATGGCTCGCGGCGCAGGGCCTGGTCTACGATCTGACGGTGCAGGGCCGTCGTGCCCCGCGCAGCGTGACGGGGGAGTCATGAACAACAGAAACGCGACACGTGCGCTGCTGGCGGCGCTGCTGCTGTCATTGGCGGGGGCCTTGTTCGGTTGCAGCAAGTCTTCGGCGCCGGCGACCGAGACCGCGCCACCCCCCACGGCCGGCGCCGAGCCTCCCCCGACGGCCGGTGCCGAGCCGCCGTCGCCGGCCGGTGCCGAGCCGCCGCCGGCCACCGCACCGGCGCCCATGCCTGCACCGCCACCGCCACCGCCACCGCCGCGGCCTACGGCCAACGGCGGTGGGGCGGGGGCCGCGCCGTGCGCGTCGCTCGAACTGGCCGCCTTTCCGTGGCCGAGCCCGCCAGCACCCAGCGACAGTGCGCTGATACCGCCCTTCCTGCTGTGGCCGACCGGCAGCGAAGGCAAGACGCTGATGGATGTCGCGCGGCGCCTCGAAGGCTCGATCGCTTCGGCCGGCTACCTGGAACCCAGGTACCTGGGCGCGGGCTGCAACGGCTTCGCGATCATGCTCGACCTCGAGCAGATCGACGCCGACGGCGCGCGCAAGCCCGGCGCGGCGGGGTTCGCGCCGTCGACGGCCGAGCCCGGCTTCACGCTGGCCGGCTACCTCAAGCGCCTGTTCTACGCGCCGCCGGGCTACTACCGGCAGATCGTGCTCGTGGTGTCCGACCAGGGCATTGCCGCCACCACACCGGTGCCGACACCGGGTGAACTGCGCGCCATCGCCAAGGATGGCAGCGCGGCGCTGCCGCCCGGCTATGCCAGGCTGCCCTTCAGCTGGAAGTACAAGGTCGTGGCGCTGGTCTACGAGTTCCAGAAAGGCCCCGCCGACGGCGACGCCAGGCAGATCCCGCCCAGCGGCCGCCTGCGTGCGCCCCAGCACCTGAAGAAGGCCCAACTTTATTGAGGCACCCGCGCCCCGCATGAAGGTTTTCCTCTCCTACCGCCGCGCCGACAGCCAGGTCAGCGCCGGCCGCATGGCGCAGTTCCTCGACGCGATACCCGCAGTCGACGCCGTTTTCCTCGATGTCGACGGCATCGCGCTGGGCGATAACTTCGAGACCAAGATCCAGGACACGCTGGCCCAGGTCAGCCATGTCTTCCTGCTCATCGGCACCCAATGGGCCGGCCCGGCGGGCGCCAGCGGCCGCACGCGCATCTTCGACGACGAGGACATGGTGCGCCGCGAAACGCGGCTGGCGCTGGCCAGCAAGGCGAAGGTGGTGCCCATCCTGCTGGACGACGCCCGCATGCCGCGCCCCGCCGATGTGCCGCCCGACCTGAAGGCGCTGCCGTCGACCAACGCCTTCGTGCTGCGCACGGCGCATTTCGACGAGGACATGGACGACCTGCTCGACGCCCTGCTGGGCAACAAGCAGGGCCGCGGTTCACGCTGGCGCGAAGCGCCGCTGACCGCCGCCGGCGTGGCCTGGCGTGCCGGGGCCGGGCTGCTGGGCGGTTTGGCGCTGATGGTGGCCCTGGGCCTGGCCAACCGCTGGGCCGACAACGGCTGCTACGACCTGGCCTGCACACTTCAAAAGGTGTTCGGCATCACCGACACCGCCGACGCACTGGGCCTGCTGTGGCTGGTCGGCATCGCCGTGCTCGCCCTGGGTGCGTTGGCACCCTTCGTGCCCCGCTGGCTGCGGCGCCGGCGTTGAAGTGGAACGCCGCCCCAAGCTTCCCGCCACGGAACCGGCTCCGCCGGGCCGTAGGGGGGCATCGTCCTCGGGGGGCGAAGGCCGCGGCTCCAAGTCCGCCTGCGCGGACTTGGACGGCCGAGCAAGCAACCCCTTTGGCGTTGCGTGGAGCGCTAGCGAGCTTGGGGGCCTCTTTACGCGCCCAGCAGGCCCTTCTTCAGGCTGGCGTCGACCGGCTTGTCGCCGATCCAGATGCGCAGCACCGCGGCGTAGAAGTCCTCGCCCGGAATTGCCGCGCCCTTGGCCTGGCCGTTGACGACCAGACGGGTGCCTGTATCGGGCAGGAACTCGAGGTGGATCACGTCGCGCTTCTTGGCTTCGCCGGCGACCTTGAGGTTGGCGTTCAGCGTCTCGATCTGTGCTTTCCAGCCGGCCAGCTGCGCTTCGCTGTGGTTCTTGCGCAGGCCGTCGTTCAGCGCCTCGGCGAAGGTGTCGGCGTCGACGTTGCGCAGCATCGTGATGCTGATGCGGCGCGGCCCTTTCTGGGCCAGCAGCGCGGCGGCGTCGCCGGCCTTCTGCGGCACGTAGAGCGCCGCGACATAGACGCTGAAGATGGCGCGTGTGCGCACCCCGGCGCCGTTGAGCTGCAGCGCCGCGCCGCCCACCTGCGCGGCCGCGTCGATCTTCACGCCTTCCAGTTCGGCCGGCTGCGCGCTGGCGCCCAGCGTAGCGAACACCAGCACCGCGGTGGCCAGCAGGCGCCCCATCACTCGTTCCATGTCTTGTCTCCTTGTGTTTGAAAAACCCCTGGCTCCGACCCGCTTCAGGGCGCGTACCAGATCACCTGGCGGCCCGAGGCCTCCCAGCGCTCGTAGTTCACCGCATACAGATCCTCGATGCGGTTGCGCTTGACCTTGAAGGTCGGGGTGATGACGTCATTGTCGACGGTCCAGGCGGTGGTGACCACCACGATGCACTGCAGCCGCTCGTGCGGGTCGAGCGAGGCGTTGATGCCCTTCAGGTGCTCGGCCAGCGAGCTCTCGATGGCTGCCTTGGCCGCCGGGTCGGCGACACGCGCCACGGTCTCGGCGTTGAGCATCACGATGCCCAGCGGCTGCCCCATGTTGGCGCCGGCCACCACGCAGGCCTCGACCGTCTCGTGCATCACCAGCTTGTCCTCGATCGGTGCCGGGGCCACGTATTTGCCCTTGCTGGTCTTGAACAGGTCCTTCACGCGGCCGGTGATCTTCAGCTTGCCTTCGGCGTCGATCTGCCCCTTGTCGCCGGTGCGCAGCCAGCCGTCTTCGGTGAAGCTCACGCGTGTGGCCTCGGGTTCCTTGTAGTAGCCCAGCATCACGGCCTGGCTGCGCATCTGCACCTCGCCGCTGACCGGGTCGACGCGGGCCTCGACCCCTTCGTAGGCCGGGCCCACCGTGCCTTCCTGGTTGCGGCCCGGCAGCGTCAGGTGCGACAGTGCCAGGTTCTCGGTCATGCCGTAGCCTTCGTTGACGGGCAGGCCCAGCCGCCGGTACCAGGCCAGCAGCGCCACCGGCATCGGCGCGGCGCCGCCGGCGGCGAAGCGGCACTGGTCCAGGCCCAGCGCCTTCTGCACCTTGCGCCTCACCAGGCCGCCGATGAGCGGTATCGACAGCAGCCGGGCCAGCTTGGCTTCCGGCATCTTGTGGTGCACGCCATGCTGGAACTTGACCCACAGCCTGGGCACCGAGAAGAAGATCGTCGGGCGCGCACGCTGGACGTCGGCGTTGAAGGTTTCCAGCGACTCGGCGAAGTAGACGCGCATGCCCTGGGTCAGCCAGCCATGCTCGACGAGCACACGTTCGACGACGTGGGCCAGCGGCAGGTAGGACAGCATGCGGTCATCGGGCCCCATCGGGATGCGCTTCAGGCCGGCGTCCAGCGCCCAGGCGAAGTGGCCGAAGCTGTGCATCACGCCCTTGGGCTTGCCGGTGGTGCCGGAGGTGTAGATCAGCGTCGCCAACTCGTCGGCGGCGCGCACCGGTTGACCGGCCAGCGGCGGCGTGCGGGCGCAGATCGCGTCCCAGCCCTCGTAGCGCTGGAGGGCGTCGGCCGGCGACAGCGGATAGCTGATGCAGGGCAGGCCTTCGGGCACGCCGGCCTTCATGCCGTCCCAGCCGTCGAGCTTGCCGACGAAGCAGGCCTTGGCGTCGCTGTGGGTCAGGATCTGGCGGATGGTGGCCGGCGCCAGCGTCGGGTACAGCGGCACCGAGACATGGCCGGCCATCCAGATCGCCAGGTCGCTCATCAGCCACCAGGCGCAATTCTTCGACAGGATGGCCACCTTCGAGCCCGGCTCCCAGCCCTGGGCCTGCAGATGCGCGGCCATGCGGCGCACCTCGTCGGCCACCTGGCCCCAGGTGAAGTCGCGCAGCACGCCGCCACCCATGGGCTGCGTCAGCGTGGTGCGGTCGCGGGCGGACTTTTCCCAGTGGTAAAGGCGCTGCAGCGCCAGCATGTCGGCGGCGACGGTGCTCATGGCGTGGCTTTCCGAGTTGAGGTCTTCGAGGCGGACCTGCGGATGCGCCAAGAAGACGCACCGCACGCCTCGTCCGGCGAGACTAGTCCCCCAACCCGGCGCGAGGTTGAGCAAGGTCAAAGCAGCGGACGACGCGGCGCGCGCTGGCGGCTGCGCTCGGCGCGGTGCTCAGCGCTTCTTCGGACGCGGCGGCGCGGCCGCCAGTGGCGCCAGGTTGGCCGGCAGCCCGGGCGGGTTGGGGGTGTGTACCTTCTTCGGCTTCTTGTTTTCCTTGTTGCCCTTGCTCATGCTGCCTACTCCGTGCGGGATGGGGCAAACATGTTGCGCGCTGCCGCGCCCCGGCTTCCGTGCGCTGGCGCACATGGGCGCCGCGGCGTAGGACAAGGCCTGCGCCGCCGCCCGCGCTTGGACTATGGCGGTGGTGGGGCGGCCCGCGCATGCTGCGACCCTGGACAACTTACCGGGGTTTAACCGATGGCACAACGCGCACAGATCAAGGGCAAGGTCACCTACCGCGAGGGCGACGGCATCCAGATCGCCATCCGCCCCGGCCCGGTGGAGGTGCAGGCCACGCCCAGCGACGTGACGCTGAGCTGGACCGACGGCGAAACGCACGGCTCGGCCGCGATGCCGCTCGGTGACTTCAACGCCTATGTGGCCGACGGCCTCATCACGCTGCACGCCTGAGCGCGCCGGACAACCCACCCATGCAAATCCTGTTGCACACCGACAAGAACATCGAGGGCAGCGCCGCGATGACCGAACATCTGCAGGCCGAGGTACACGCGGCGCTGGGCCGCTACGGCGAACGCGTGACGCGTGTCGAGGCCTACCTGTCCGACGTCAATGGCGCCGCGCGTACGGGCGGCGACGACATCCACTGCACGCTGGAAGCGCGGCTGGTGGGTGAACACGCGGTGGTCGTCAAGGACCACGCGGACAATGCACACCAGGCTATCGAAGGCGCAGTGCGCAAGCTGCAGCGCGCGGTAGGCACGCTGATCGCGAAGCACGACCCGCGCGTGGCGCGCCAGTCGGCAGCGACGCCGGCGGCCGACGAAGCTGCCTGAAGCGGTAGTTGGAGGGCGGGCCGCGTCAGTTCAGGGTGCGGCGGAACCCGGCTCTCGGCCGCCGCGGCAGCGCTGACGCGCTCAGCCGCGCGAGGGCTTGTTCATGCGCGACGGCTCCAGCCACCGCGGCCGGTAGGCCGAGGGCGGCTGCCCACCGGCCGGCGTCTGCCGCCGGTGACGGCGCATCAGCAGGCCTTCCCAGCCGCATCCAGCCGAGACGCAGCGGTAGCGCACCACGGGCATGAAGAGGCTGAACAAGCGGTCGAACCAGCGTCGCGCCACGCGGTCGGTGCGACGGTGGCAGCGTGGGCAGGCGCGGCCTGTGGCTTCCTGGCGGGGCGAGCTCATGACGCGCAATCTGCGCGTTGCCGCGAGGTGAGGGAGCGGGGGGTGACCATGGCGTCATCGTGCGCGCCGGCCCTGGCGTGCGTCGGTACGCCAACGCACCGATGCGCAGCGCGTGCGCCCCTAGTCTTCAGCTGTGGCCAGGTGGCTGCGTCGGAGATCTTCAATGAGTCTGGGCACCATTCTTCTGATCGTCTTGGTTCTGCTTCTGGTCGGCGCCATCCCGAGCTGGTCGCACAGCCGCAGCTGGGGCTACGGGCCCAGCGGCGGCATCGGCCTCTTGCTCGTCATCGTGCTGGTGCTGGTGCTGATGGGCAAGTTCTGAGCAAGCCGCGCTGAACGGCGCGGCCGGCGCCGGTGCCCTTGCAGGCGCCGGCGCCGAAGCTCAGCTCACATCAGCCGGAGCAGCTTGGCGGGGCTCGGTCCCGTACCAGGCATGGATGCCCTTCTCCCAGCCCGGATCGGCCATGTCGGGCCACTGGTCCTTGTTGAAGCCCGGCGCCGATTCCAGGCGCGAGCGCTCGACGTCGAGCGTGAAGCGCTTGTTCTCGGTGTCCAGCGTCAGCGCTTCCCAGGGCACGGCGAAGAGCTTCTCGCCCATGCCCAGGAAGCCGCCGAAGGACAGCACGGCGTAGCTGACACGGCCGCTGCGCATGTCGAGCATGATCTCCTTGATGTCGCCCAGGTCCTCGGCGCTCTTGTTGTAGACGTCGTTGCCGACCAGCGTGTCGGCGCCCATCAGGTGCGGGCCGGGGCCGCGGCGCTGGTCGGGGCCGGCGCCACCTTGCCCGCTGCTGATCTTGTACATGCCGTAGGGGTCGCGTTCTTCGTAGTTCATGGGGTTCTCCGATCGGGGTGGGTGCCGGATGTCGGCCGGGGCGCCCCGCCGCATCTGCGGCGCGCCCCGCAGGCAATGGTGGAAGTGCGGGCAGCGCGGGTCTGTACGAAAGCGCACGCCCTGCGGTCGGCAAACAGGGTGCGACAGCGCACCGACCCCCGGCGCGCTTCGCCTTACGGTTGCAGCGTGCAGTCGCCGCAGCGTCCCGCCGCCTCGACTGCGCCCCACCCTGGAGACTTTCATGCGCATCCCCGCACATCGCCCGCTGATGAACGCCCTGGCCGCCACGGTGGCCTTGCTCGCCTTCAGCAGCCCGACCTGGGCCGAGGTGACCTTCTACGCCAACGACGCCTTCGACGGCCGCGCCTACACGGCGAGGTCGTCGGTGGACAACCTCAAGCGCTTCGGCTTCAACGACCGCGCCTCTTCGGTGGTGGTTCGCTCTGACAACTGGCAGATCTGCGACGACGCCGGCTACAGGGGCCGCTGCAAGGTGCTGCGCCCGGGCCAGTACCCGTCGCTGGCGGCGATGGGCCTCGAAGACCGCATCTCGTCGGCACGCCCGGTCAAACGCAACGCCCGCTTCGACGAGGGCCAGTACGGCCCAGCGCCGCTGGTGGCGCAGGACTACCGCCGCCACAACAAGGAGCGCCTGTTCGAGGCCCCGGTGACCGCGGTGCGCGCCGTGGTGGCCAGCTCGGGCCAGCGCTGCTGGGTCGAGCGCCAGAACGTGACCGAAGAGCGCTCCGACAACCGTGTCGGCGGTGCCTTGCTCGGTGCGGTGATCGGCGGCATCCTCGGCCACCAGGTCGGCGGCGGCACAGGCAAGGACATCGCCACCGCCGGTGGCGTGGTGGCGGGGGCGGTGGTCGGCTCCAACCTCGCGCGTAACAGCGACGGTACGGTCTCCGGCACGCGCGACGTGCAGCGTTGCGCGGCCACGCCCGGCGGGGCGCGGCCCGAATACTGGGACGTCACCTACCGCTTCCGCGGCCATGACCATCAGGTACAGCTGAACAGGGCCCCCGGCGCCACGGTCACCGTGAACCGCGACGGCGAGCCGCGCGCCTGAGCCCGGCGCCGTCGTCACCGGCAAGCCCGTCATTGCGGGCGTGCTTGTGTTCGGCGACGCACGGACAGGCCGTGACCCACACGATAGAAAGATTGCAGGCCAAGGTCTGGCCCGTCCCGAGACCCGGCCAGCTTCCTGCCCACCACTGCCGTCGATACTGGTTCTGGAGGATGCGTGATGACCCGTTCCGAGCACCCCGCGGCGGTCCTGACAGGACCGCGGGGGACGCCATGCTGAGCCTGGCGCCTGCTTGCCGCCCAGCGGCGACCGCGGACCTGCCCGAAGCGGCGTGCAGCGCGTTCGGCACCGCGCCGCTGTCGCTCTTGACGCGCAATGTGGCGCCCGCCACGATGCGGCGCGACGACTGGGAGGCGCTGTTCAGGGCCGTCACCGAGTGCCTGCGCCAGCGCGTCGAGGACCTCGCCTGGGACGACGCTGCCGTCGACAGGGCGCAGCCCGGCGATCACCGTGCCGAGCAGCTGCGCGAGTGCGTGGCGGCGCTGCAGCAGCTGCAGCGCGAGTTCGACGCGCAGCCGGCCGATGCGCCGCAGCACACACCGGGCAACCTGAGCACACGCGCGCAGGTCGAGCAGGGGCTGACGAACGGCCTGGCCGCGGCCGCAGGCGACGCGCCCGCGCTGGCGGTGCTGTGTGTCGGCCTCGATGGCTTCAAGCGCATCAACGACCAGCACGGCCGCGACATCGGTGACGCCACCTTGCGCATCGTGGCGCTGCGGCTGGTGAGCGCGTTGCGCGCGCAGGACATGGTGTGCCGGCTGGAAGGGGACAGGTTCGCCTGCCTGCTTGAGGCGCCGACCGACCGCGAACAGCTCAGCCGCGTGGCCTGCAAGGTCTTCGATGCGGTGGCGGCGCCCTTGCGCGTGGGCGCGGTGACGCTCAGCGTGCTGCCCAGCATCGGCATCACGCTGTGCCCGGCCGACGGCGACACGGGCGCCATATTGCTGCGTCGTGCCGAAGCCGCCATGGGCCGCGCCAGGCGGTGCCAGCAGGGTTATGCCTTCTTTGAGACGCACAGCGACCCGTGAAGGTGGGCAGGTCCGGTCAGGGGCCGGCTTCGGCTTCGGCTTCGGCCGCGGCGGCCGGCTCGCTGGTGTCCGGCGCGGGCGGCGCGGGCGGCGCGGGCGGCGCGGGCGGTGCCGCCGGAGCGAGCGCCTGAGTCAGCGCGGCCAGCAGCACCAGCCACGAAGCCATCGGCAGCGTGGCGAGCATTTCGCCCGCCATGCGCGGCATCGCGCCGGCGGCACCGGCCGCCACCTGCGCACGCCAGCGCCACGGGCGGCTGGCACCGAGCAGGCCGCCCGCCAGCAGCGCAGCCGCCACCAACGCCCAGGGGTAACGCCGGGCCACTGGCCGCAGGGCGCCGTTGACGGCCGCGGCGGCGGCGTTGCCGGCGCTGTACCAGGGGTGTTGCCGCCACCAGTTGCGCACGGCGTCGCGCAGCAGGCTGACGCCGGGCAGGTCAAGCAGGCTCGACCAACGGGTGGGCGGTGGTGAGCCGTCTTCGGCGGCCGCCGTCACCGGGCCGCGCAGCGCCAGGCGCAGTTGCATGCGCGAAGCAGCCAGGCGCGCGCAGGCGTGGCCCACGTTCGGCAGCGCGGCGGGCGGCGCCGTGCCTTCAAGCTCGGGGGAGAGCGGTATGTTCAAGGTGTCTCTGCTTCACGCAGCAGGCTCCAGTCGGCACACATCTGCTGGCGCAGGACGCCGAAGGGTGCCGACGAAACATGTTGGCGGGCCAGCAGGACGCAGCACAAGGCAGCGGCCAGCGGAAGCAGCGGTACGGCCACCAGCACCCACAGGGTTTGACCGGGGGCCGGTGGCGTGACCGCCCACAGCATCACCGCCACACCCGCCAGCGCGACGGCCAGCGCCGCGTTGGCCGCCGCCAGCGCACCCAGCAGGGCCTGACGTCGCCAGACCTTGCCCAGTGCAGCCGCCTCGGCCTGCAGCAGCTCGCCGTAGGCCTCGGCATGCTCGGCCAGCAACTGCGGCTGGCCGGTGACGAGCTTCAGCCAGGGGGGCAGCATGTGCGGCGTCGATGTGGTGCGTTGCGGCCGGGATCAGACGTCGCGGCGCGAACGTGTCATCAGGCCGATCAGCGCCATCAGCGCCGCACCGGTGGCGGCGGCGATCAGCACCGCCTTCACCGGTTCCTGCTGGATGTACTGCGTTGTGCCTTCGCTGGCGTGCTGTGCCTTGACGCGCAGTTGGTGCGAGCCGTCGCGCAGCGCGTCCATGCTGCGGTGCAGCATCGCGCCGGCCTGTTCGGTGGCGCCGTCCAGCCGCGGGCTGGCCTTGTCGCGCAGCGACTGCACGCCGCCAGCCAGACCGTCGAGCGCCTGGTGCGTGGCGTTGATGCCCTGGTTTGCGGCCGCGGCGGCCTGATCGACGAGGTTGCTGCCGGTGGGGGTGGCGAGCGGGGTCTTGGTTTCGTACATGAAGCCTCCTGGGCGTTGGTGAATCGGGATGTTGTGCAGGGGTCGGGCGGACTAGCCGCGGCGCATCAGGCCGAAGACGAGGCTGACGACGGCGAGCACGAGGAAAATGAGGAAGAGCACCTTGGCGATGCCCACCGCCCCAGCGGCGATGCCGCCGAAGCCGAACAGCGCCGCGATAAGGGCGATGACGAGAAAGACGACGGCGTAATGCAGCATGAGGTTCTCCTGAAGGGGATGCGGGATCTGCCGCGCATCGGTGCCACAACGGGTTCGCTGGGACAAAGCCAGTGTCGGCGCCGGGCCAGCGTTATGCGATCGGCGATGCCGCCGTCCGTGCGTAGGACGCCGCCCACAGCGGCCGTGCGGGCCGCCTGCGCGGGCTCAGAAGGAAATGTGGCTTCGCCACTTTCCTCGATCCCCTCGGGGGACGGGCGGCGCGGCGCGCCGTCCTTGGCGCGCTCAGGCTTCGAGCGGCGGCGCGGCGCGCGGAGGCAGCGTGACGCGGATCGTGGTGCCGCGCCCGGGCGCGGCGTCGACCGCCAGCGTGCCCTGCTCGGCCTCGACGCGGTAGCGCATGCCGACCAGGCCATAGGCCGAGCGCGGCGGCACCGCGGTGTCGAAGCCGCTGCCGTCGTCGCGCACCTCGAGATGCACCTGCCCGCCTTCCAGCCCCAGCGTCAGCCAGACGTTGCTGGCGCGGGCATGCTTGGCGACGTTGGTCGTGGCTTCCTGCACCAGCCGGTAGGCGGTGAGTTCGGCGGCCGGCGCCAGCGGTACCGGCTGCAGTGCGCAGTGCACGGCCACGCCGCTGTTGCGCGTGAATTCGCGCGCCAGGATCTCCAGCGTGGCCACCAGGCCCAGGTGGGTCAGCGCCGAGGGGCGCAGGTCTTCGGAGATACGGCGCTTCACCGCGATCACCTGGTCGAGCGTGGCCGTCAGGTGCGAAAGCCGTTCCAGCGCCTCACCGGCCAGCGGCACCGGCGCCGACAGGCGCGAGCGGATGCGCGCGGCGTCGAGCTTGGCCGCGGTGAGCAGCGCGCCCAACTCGTCGTGCATGTCGCGCGCCAGGCGCTGGCGCTCGTCCTCGCGCGCCGTCTGCAGGTGCTGCGCCAGTTCGGTCAGCTGCGCGGTGCGTTCGCGCACCAGCGCTTCCAGGCGGCCGGTCTCGCCCTGCGCGCGCCGCTGCTGGCCTTGCAGGCGCAGCGCATGGCGCAGCGCCATGCCCAGCGCCCCGAGCCCGATCAGCGCCGCCGCGGCGGCAGGCACGTTGCGCAGCGCTGGCGTAGCCTCGGGCTGCATCACGTCCAATATCCCCAGGCTCGCCGCCACCAGCGCGGCGGCGCCTGCCAGCAACAACCACACGGTCAGTGGCCGGGAGATCCATCCATGAAGCGTCATCGTTTCCACCTGCCGGTCAGCGCGGCATCAGGCGCCGCGGCGCGGCGGGGCCGGCCATGATCCGCATCGCCATCGTCGACGACCACGCCATGGTGCGCGCCGGCCTGCGCCAGTTCCTCGGCGACGAGATCGACTTCGAGGTCGTGGCCGAGGCCGCCGACGGCCGCGAGGCGCTGGACATCGTGCGCCGCGGCGAGGTCGACGTGCTGCTGCTCGACATCTCGATGCCCGGGCAGAGCGGCGTCGACGCGCTGGCCGCGATCCGCGCGCGCGCGCCGACGCTGCCGGTGCTGATGCTCAGCGGCTTCGCCGAGCTCGACTACGCCACCACGCTGCTGCGCCAGGGCGCCAGCGGCTACCTGAACAAGGACTGCGAGCCGGCCGAGCTGGTGAAGGCCATCCGCACCGTGCACCGTGGGCGCAAGTACGTCACCGAGGCGGTGGCCGAACGCCTTGCCGAGGGCCTGGCGGGGGGCGGCGACCAGCCGCTGCACGAAACCCTGTCCGAACGCGAGCTGCAGGTTTTCCTGCGCCTGGCCCAGGGCGAAACCATCGGCCAGCTGGCCACCAGCCTGTGCCTGAGCGTGAAGACGGTCAGCACCTATCGCAGCCGCGTCATGGAAAAGATGCACCTGACGTCGAACAGCGACCTCACGCACTACGCGCTGACCAAGGGGCTCATCCGTTGAGTGTCGCTGCAGCCGGCCCGCGTGGCTCGGCCAGGGCGACGCAGTAGGCGATGAGCGCGTCGATCTCGGTCGACTTGTCGAACACGCGGTCGGCGCCCAGCGCAAGGCAGCGGTCGCGTATGTCGTCGGTGGCGTAGTTGCTGAGCACGGCCATGCGGCCGACGCCGGGTAGCGCGTGGGCGCCGCGCAATACGCCCAGGCCCGAGCCGCCGGTGAGGAAGAGGTCGACGATGACGAGATCGACGCCGTGCCCGGGGGCGGCCAGCCAGTGCAGCGCACCGGCTTCGTCGACAGCGTGCCCCACCACCTGCACGGGCGCCAGTTCCTGCAGTGCGGCCACGAGGTTGTCTCGGATGACGGCACTGTCTTCGACGATGTAGGTCTTCAGCAGGGGCACGGGGACGGCGGGTGCGGGTGCGACGGGAGGGCCGGCGGACCCCCGAGTGTGACCGCTTGCCGAGCGCTGCCCATCGGCGACGGGGGGCGGGGCTTGTAGGAAGGCTCCTACGCGCCGGCCCCGGCGCCGCCCAGGTCAGCCCTGACCGGGCGCCGCCGCCCTCAGGCGGCGCGGGCCGAGGCGGCGCGGGCCGTGGCGGCGCGGGCCGTGGCGGCCTCGCCCTGGCGCAGCAGTGTCTCGGTCAGCAGCCGGCGCATCTCGGTCTTCACGACGCCGTAGCACTCGCAGGCGCAGCTTTCCAGGCCGGCCGCGTCGAGCACCGTGATGTGGCCGCGCCGGTAGCGGATGTAGCCCGCCTCCTGGAAGTGGCCGGCGGCCAGCGTCACGCTCTCGCGGCGCACGCCCAGCATGCTGGCCACCAGTTCCTGCGTCATCACCATCTCGCCCGGCGGAGCGCGGTCGACGGCGCACAGCAGCCAGCGGCTGAGCTGCTGCTCGATGGAGTGGTGGCGGTAGCAGACGGCGGTCTGCGCGATCTGCGTGATCATCGCCTGCGAGTAGCGCAGCAGCAGCCGGCGCAACTGCCCCGGGCCCTCGAAGGCCTGCAGCAGCGTGCTGCGCGCCAGCCGGTAGCCCTGACCGCCGGTCTGCACCACGGCCGAGCTGGGCGTGGTGTTGCCGCCCATGATCAGCGCCACGCCGACCATGCCTTCGCGGCCCACGCTGCAGGTCTCGGCCGACGCGCCCGAGGCCATCACGTGGTGCAGCGAGATCACCGCGGTGGTCGGGAAGTAGACATGGTGCAGCGGCACGCCGGGCTCGTAGAGCATCTGGCCCAGCAGCAGCGGCACCGGCTCCAGCGCGCCGCAGAGCGCGTCGAACTCGGCCGTCGGCAGCGCGGCGATGAGGTGGTTCTGGTTGGGCGAACCCAGCGCCGGCGCCGGCAGGTTGCGAAACGGCATGTTCACTTCTCCGGCGTGGTTTCGACCCCGATGCCGCGGTAGCCGATGAAGCGGCAGTTCTGGTCGAACATCGGCTGGCCGCTGACGCGGAAGGCCTCTCGCGAACCGTCGGCCCGTGCGCGGTGCAGCACGAAGTCGAGGAAGGGCTGGCGCGCCACGATGCGCGCCTGCAGAACCTGGCGCTCGCCGGCGTCCCAGCCGTCGATGGGCTGCGGGTCGAGGCCGTCGACCAGCGGGCCGACGCGCAGCCCGAGCATCTCCATCACCGGCCCCGAGACGCGCGTGAACTCGCCCGACTCGTCCTGTTCCCAGTACCAGTCCGAGGCCAGCTCGGTGAGAGCCCGGAAGCGCGCCTCGCTCTCGCGCAGTTCGGCGGTGCGTTCGGCAACGGCCTGCTCGAGCCGTTCGTTCTGTGTCTCGAGCCGGCGGTACAGCAGCCGCGTCTCCAGCATGTTGTGGATGCGCGTCTTGACCTCCACCAGGTCGAAGGGCTTGCTGATGAAGTCGCGCGCACCGGCCTGCAGCGCACGCAGCTTGTGGCCGGGCTGCGCCGTCAGCACGATGACGGGCAGGGTGCTGTCGCGCGGGTTGGTCTTCAGGCCCTCCATGACGCTGAAGCCGTCCATCGCCGGCATCTGCAGGTCGAGCAGGATCAGGTCGTAGGCGTGCTGGCGGTGCAGCGCGCAGACGGTGGTCGGGTCCATCGCCGAGCTGACGCCGGTGTAGCCAGCTTCGGTCAGCAGGCGCACCAGCAACTTCACGTTGGCGTCCTGATCGTCGACGATGAGGATGCGTGCGGCGAGGATGTCGCGTTCCAGGGTCATGGCGTGGTCTCTTCGGGTTGGACTTGCGGATTGGCCGAGCAGGCGGTGCCGGCGGCCAGCGCGAGGTCGAGCGTGGCCATGAACTCGGCGACGCGGATCGGCTTGGTGACGTAGCGGAAGAAGCCGGCGGCCAGGCCCTTGGCGATGTCGCGCGGCAGCGCATTGGCGCTGAGCGCGACGACCGGGATGTGCGCGGTGGCCGGGTCGGCGGCCAGCAGCTTGAGCGCCGTGACGCCGCTGATGCCGGGCAGGTTGATGTCCATCAGGATCACCGTCGGCCGCGTGGCGCGCGCCAGTTCGACGCCGCTGCGGCCGTCGGTGGCGCTGAGCAGGTGCAGGTCGGGGCGCCGTGCCAGCAGCCGCGTCACGAGCAGCAGGTTGGCCGGGTTGTCTTCGACGTAGAGCACGCTGCACAGCGGTGCGCCACGGGCCAGCGCGACGACGCCGGGCACGGCGGCCAGTTCGGCTTCGTCCAAATGCGCCAGGCCGTTGCTGGCGAGCAGGTCGATCCAGAACTCGCTGCCCACGCCGGGCTGGCTGGCGACGCCGATTTCGCCGCGCATCAGCCGCGCCAGCTGCTTGCAGACCACGAGGCCGATGCCGGTGCCCTGCTGCAGGCCGGTTTCCTGGCCCAGGCGGTTGAAGGGCTGGAAGAGTTGCGACACCTGCTCGGCGTCGAGGCCGGCGCCGGTGTCGCGGAAGCCGACGCGCACACGGCCGTCGGGCCGCGTGCTGCAGCGCACCTCGACCTTGCCGCCGCTGCGGTTGTACTTGATCGCGTTGGACAGCAGGTTCAGGCAGATCTGCTTGACACGGGTGCGGTCGGCGCGCACGAAGAGGTCGGGCACGGGCGGGAAGAAGTGCATCGAGATGCCTGCGGCGCCGGCCTGCGGCTCGGTCATCGCGCGGCAGTCGGCCAGCACCTCGCCCAACGACATCGGCTCGGGCGACAGCGAGAGCTTGCCCGACTCGATGAGCGCCAGGTCGAGGATCTCGTTGATCAGCTCCAGCAGGTACCAGCCGGCGTGCAGGATCTGCTCGATGCTGTCCTTCTGCGCCGCCGTCGGCTCGGGCTTGCCCGACTCCATCAGCTGCGCGAAGCCGAGGATGGCGTTCAGCGGCGAGCGCAGCTCGTGGCTCATGCGCGAGAGGAACTCCGACTTCGCTTCGTTGGCGGTGTCGGCAGCGATGCGCGCGGCCTGCAGTTCGAGGTTGCTGCGTTGCAGGGCCTCGTCCAGGCGCGCCTGCTCGGCCTCGACGCGCTTGCGCGCCGTGTTGTCCGTGCCGATCAGCAGGTAGCCGATGAGCGCGTCGTCGACGCCGCGCAGCGCCGTCACCGAGACCACGGCGGGCAGGCGGCTGCCGTCCTGGCGCAGGTAGGTCAGCTCGTAGATGTCCTCGATGCCGCGCGAGGCCTTGAACACCAGCGCCTCGAAGCCGGGTGCGATGGGCTGGCCGAACTCGGTGCTCAGCATCTGCGCGCGGCGCACCAGTTCCAGCGGATCGGACAGTTCAGCCGGCGTGATGCGGTCGACGACGTCGGCGGGGTCGTAGCCGAGCATGCGCGCGGCACCGACGTTGAAGACCTGGATCACGCCGTGCTCGTCGGTGGCGATGCTGGAGAAGTTCTCGCTGTTCAGGATCGCCTTCTGCAGCGCGCCGGTCTTCAGCACCGCGCGCTGGCGACGTGCCTTGGCGCTGCCGCGTACGGGCGCCACGGCGGCGGTGGCTGCGACGGAGTGGCGGCCCGGCTTGGGGATGACAGAGGACATGTCGGCACGAGGCAGTGAGGGATTGCCGGGCCGGCGGGCGCGCCGAACGAGACCCGTTCCGGCGTGTGGCATGCTGCGCCGGGCGTGGCAATGCATCTGTTCGCTAACCCACATAAGCCGCGCAGCGCCGACGCGCGACAGCGCCAACCGCCTGCCACGAAGCTGCCTGTGCCAGCGGCGCCGCAAAAGGTGCTATAGTGCAAGGCTCAGTCGCGGGGTGGAGCAGCCTGGTAGCTCGTTGGGCTCATAACCCAAAGGTCGCAAGTTCAAATCTTGCCCCCGCAACCACAAAACATCTAATAAAAACAACAACTTAGAACTGAATATGCGCCGACCGCGAGGTCGGCGTTTTGCTTTGCGACGAGGTCTGTGACGAGGTCTGTGCCGTCACAGCGACCGTCACGTTGCGGGTTGACCATGGGGCGTGTGACGAGGCGTCTGAGCAACGAATTCAGCCCGCTACAGGCCGCACAGCACGCTGTGGGATCCTTGAACTGCTTCTCCCGAGTGACGCGTCGATCCTCGAAGCGATACATGGCGGCCTGCCGGCGCGTTGAGTGGTGTGGCTCATCGGTTCATGCCTTGTAGCGTGCGCGTACCGATCAAGACCACCGTCTGCGCGCTTTCAAGACCGCCGCGTTCCTGACTTGTTCCCGCTAGGCCGATCGTCGGTACTCCGTGCGCAGATGCAACGCGGAGGGTCATGGTTCTACGCCGCCGAAAGGCAGGCGAGAGCCACAGCCCTGTCGACTGGCGAATTGCCGCCATCGGCCATCTGGCGCCCTACCTACACCTGGCCCGCGGGGCCTGTACCCTATCCCCGCGCCGGCTCGCTTTGCCGCGAAGTGACGCAGGTGAGCGGAGAGGTGCGCATCCTGGCGCGACTGAACTGAGGAACGGCACGATGTCCACCGGACGGGTGATGAGCGCGGCGCGCATCGAGCGGGCCGAACCGCTGGCCGGGAGCGACGGCGGCGCGCGCACTACGGTCGATGTCTCGCGCCAGAGCCTGAGCAAGACCAGCGGGCTCGATGGCCTCGGCGAAGTCAATGTCGAGACCTCGATTCAGCTGTGCGACGAGTTCGGCGGCCACTTGCCGTCCGGGCATGCTTGCGGCATCGGCATCGGCATCGGCATCGGCATCGGCATCGTGCAGCACATGGCGCCGGCGGCCGAGTGGTGGGAGTGGGCGGTGCTCGCGCCGCGCAAACTCGGCGAGTTCCTCGCCTGCAAGGGCTCGGTCGCGGTCAACGACGTGAGCCTGACCGTCAATCGCGTCATCGACGCTGTCGACGCCGCTGGCGTGGTCGGCGGCCGCGGCTTCTCGATGCCTATCATTCCGCACACGGACCAGGTCACCACGCTGCGTCAACTGCGCGCGGGCTCGTGCGTGAACGTCGAGTCCGTCCTGATCGCCCGCCATGTCGAGCGCAAGCCCGCTGCGCAGCGGGCCTAATGCCGAATGATTGCTGCCTCGCCCTGGATCGCGCTGGCGGCGCTGGCCCCGTTGTGGGTGTGCAGCGGGCGTGACCCGGCGCGCCGGGCCTGGGCATTGGCCGCGCTGGCCACGTTGGCGCTGTTTCTCGCGCTGCGCGCGTTGCCGCAGGTCGTGCCGGGCGAGCGCTGGATCGGCGACGCCTGGGACTGGATCGGGCCGCTGCTTGGGCTGGCCGGCGTGCTGGGCGTGGCCGCGCTGCTGGTGCGAAAGCACATGCTCGACTGGCACGACGCCGGCATCACGCTGGCGCAGGCGCGCGGCTCGCTGCCGATCGCGCTCGGCGTCACCGTCGTCACCCTCGGCATCAACTATGCGGTGATGAGCCTGTCGAGCTTCCGCCTGCCCGGCGTGCCGCTGGAGACCTGGCTGTACCAGGGCACGCTGCCGGGCTTGGTCGAGGAGACCGTGTTCCGTGGCGTGTTGCTGGCGCTGGCCGAGCGCGCGGTCGCCACCCGCCATGCACGCTGGGACGTGATGGGCGCGCGCATCGGCTGGGGCGGCCTGCTGGTGACGCTCTCCTTCCTTGCGCTGCACGGCATCTCGCTCGGCACCGTGCTCGGCGTCCTGCCGGCGGCGCTGCTTTACCTTTGGCTGCGCCAGCGCACCGGTTCACTTCTGCTGCCCATCGTCGCCCACAACCTGTGGAACCTCAGCGTCTACGCAGCCCACCTGTGATGCGTGGCGCCGGCCGTCCTAAAAATGGTGGCGGACTGCAATGGGTCGAGGCAGGGTGCTCGCCGGTCGACGTCACCGACAGGTCTCTGACCGGCAGCTGTCCCTCGATGCCGGCACCGAATGAACGGTCAACTTTGCAGACTGGACCGGTGGCAACGCCTGTCGGACGTGATGTCACGGAAGAACCCCTCCACCATGTTCAACCAAGACGCCGAAGTGGGCGTGAAGTGCATGTTGAATCGCGGGTGCTTGGCCAGCCACTCTTGAACGACAGGATGTTTGTTCGTCGCGTAGTTGTCGGCGATGAGGTGCAGCGTCTTGTCCTTGGGCGTCTCGCGGTCGATCTTGCGCAGGAACTTCAGCCACTCGGCGTGGGTATGCCGCTGCTGGCACTGGCCAATGACGTGACCATTGAGCACATTCAGCGCGGCGAACAATGTGGTCGTGCCATTGCGCTTGTAGTCGTGCGTCATGGTGGCCGCGCGGCCCTTCTTCATCGGCAGGCCCGGCTGCGTGCGGTCCAGCGCCTGCAGCTGGCTTTTCTCGCCACAGCACAGGACCAAGGCATGCTCGGGCG
>JBBRBW010000061.1:0-26388 GCA_038205425.1 Burkholderiales bacterium
TGCGCGTGATCTGCACCGACCCGCGTCACAAGCAGCGTCAAGGCTGATCTAGAGGAACACCATGGCACGCATTGCCGGTATCAACGTCCCTCCGCACAAGCATGCGGAAATCGGTCTCACCTCGATCTACGGTATCGGGCGTACCACCGCGCAGAAAATCTGCGAAGCGGTGGGCATCCCCTACTCGAAGAAGATAAAGGACCTCTCAGACACCGATCTCGAGAAGATCCGTGAAGAAATCGGCCGCATGACCATCGAAGGCGACCTGCGCCGCGAACTGTCGATCAGCATCAAACGGCTGATGGACCTGGGCTGCTACCGTGGCTTCCGGCATCGCCGGGGCCTGCCGGTGCGTGGCCAGCGCACCCGCACCAATGCACGCACCCGCAAGGGCCCGCGCAAGGGTGCTGCCGCGCTGAAGAAGTAAGCCGCCCCGAACACTGAAAGAAGCAAGACATGGCCAAGGCACCCGTCAACACAGCCGCGCGCCGCGTGAGCAAGAAGGTCCGCAAGAACGTTGCGGACGGCATTGCCCACGTGCACGCGTCGTTCAACAACACCATCATCACCATCACCGACCGTCAGGGCGGTGCGCTGGCCTGGGCTTCCAGTGGTGGCCAGGGCTTCAAGGGCTCGCGCAAGAGCACGCCCTTTGCCGCCCAGGTGGCGGCAGAGACCTGCGGCCGTGCGGCCCAGGAACAAGGCATCAAGAACCTCGACGTGCGCATCAAGGGCCCGGGCCCCGGCCGCGAGTCGAGTGTGCGTGCACTGGCCTCGCTGGGCATCCGTATCAACTCGATCAGCGACGTGACGCCCGTGCCGCACAACGGCTGCCGTCCGCAGAAGCGCCGCCGCATCTGAGCGCGCTGCCCAGGTGCTGCAGCCCGACGCTGCAGGCGCTACAATAGAGAGTTTCCCGCGCCGGTGGGCATTCGTGCCCGCCGGCCGTTTTACCTGAAGGACTGCGTTCCTTCTCCAAGCCCACCGTCTGCGCTGCCCTTTCCATCGGCACCAGACTCGCGCGGGTGGCTTCGAGCGAAGCTTCTGCCGCGTCAGACAGAAACAAGAGGATCAGCAAGTGGCACGTTATCTCGGCCCCAAGGCCAAACTTTCCCGCCGCGAAGGCACCGACCTGTTCCTGAAGAGCGCCCGCCGCTCGATCAGCGACAAAGCCAAGTTCGACAGCAAGCCCGGCCAGCACGGCCGCACCAGCGGCTCGCGCACCTCCGACTACGGTATCCAGCTGCGCGAAAAGCAGAAGGTCAAGCGCATGTACGGCGTGCTCGAGCGCCAGTTCCGCCGCTACTTCGCCGAGGCCGAGCGCCGCAAGGGCAACACCGGTGCCAACTTGCTGGCCCTGCTGGAAGCGCGCCTGGACAATGTCGTCTACCGCATGGGCTTCGGCTCGACGCGCGCCGAAGCGCGCCAGCTCGTCGGCCACAAGGCGCTGACGGTGAACGGTCACGTCGTGAACATCCCGTCCTACCAGGTCAAGGCCGGCGACGTGATCGCGCTGCGCGACAAGTCCAAGACCCAGTTGCGTGTCACCGACGCGCTGAAGCTGGCGCAGTCCATCGGCCTGGCCGACTGGGTGCAGGTCGACGCGACCAAGATGGAAGGCATCTTCAAGAAGGTGCCCGACCGCGACCAGCACGGCGCCGAGATCAAGGAAGCGCTGATCGTCGAGTTGTACTCGCGCTAAGCACCGAACGAGAGCGGGACGCCCGGCCCACCGGCCGTGCGCCCTTCGCGGAGGCTTTCGTATGCCGGGTGCGAAGCCGATTGACCCCGACCCGGCGCGGTCCTACAGCCTTATCGGTGTAACGAGCCGAGGGTATTGACAGGAACTAAAGAACTTCATGCAAACCACCCTTCTGAAGCCCAAGGCCATCCAGGTCGAGCCGCTTGGCGGCCACAAGGCGAAAGCCACCCTCGAGCCTTTCGAGCGCGGTTATGGCCATACCCTCGGCAACGCACTGCGGCGTGTGTTGCTGTCGTCGATGGTGGGCTACGCGCCGACCGAAGTGACGATCGCCGGCGTGCTGCACGAGTACTCGGCCATCGACGGCGTGCAGGAAGATGTCGTCCACATCATGCTCAACCTGAAGGGCGTGGTCTTCCGCCTGCACAACCGCGACGAAGTGACGCTGGTACTTCGCAAGGAAGGTGAAGGCGCCGTCACCGCCGGTGACATCCAGACCCCGCACGACGTCGAGATCATCAACCCCGAGCACGTCATTGCGCATCTGTCGCAGGGTGGCAAGCTCGACATGCAGATCAAGGTCGAGAAGGGCCGCGGCTACGTACCGGGCAACCTGCGCCGCTACGGCGACGAGCCGACCAAGGGCATCGGCCGCATCGTGCTTGACGCCTCGTTTTCGCCCGTGCGCCGCGTCAGCTACGCCGTCGAGAACGCCCGCGTCGAACAGCGCACCGACCTCGACAAGCTGGTCATGGAAATCGAGACCAATGGCTCGATCGCGCCCGAGGAAGCGATCCGCCAGTCGGCCCGCATCCTCGTCGAGCAACTCGCCTTCTTCGGCCAGATCGACGTCAATCCGATCGACAGCATGGTGCCGCAGGTGTCGCGTCCGACGCCTTTCGACCCCATCCTCCTGCGCCCGGTCGACGAGCTCGAACTGACGGTGCGTTCGGCCAACTGCCTGAAGGCCGAGAACATCTACTACATCGGCGACCTGATCCAGCGCACCGAGACCGAGCTTCTGAAGACGCCGAACCTGGGCCGCAAGAGCCTGAACGAGATCAAGGAAGTGCTGGCTTCGCGCGGGCTCACGCTCGGCGCGCGGCTGGAGAACTGGCCCCCGCAGGGCCTCGATAAACGCTGATTCGTCAGCCTGCCATGTGCAACCCCCGGTACCTTGTCCGGCCGGGGTTCAATAAGGATAGGAAAGCACCATGCGCCACCGTAACGGCCCCCGCAAACTGAACCGCACCACCTCGCACCGCCTGGCGATGCTGAGGAACATGTGCAATTCGCTCATCAAGCATGAAGCGATCAAGACCACCGTGCCCAAGGCCAAGGAACTGCGCAGCGTCGTCGAGCCGCTGATCACCCTGGGCAAGACGCCGACGCTGGCGAACCGCCGCCTGGCCTTCAACCGCACACGCGACCGCGACGTCGTAGCCAAGCTCTTCAACGAGCTGGGCCCGCGTTATCAGGCCCGCCCGGGTGGCTACACGCGCATCCTGAAAATGGGCTTCCGCGTCGGTGACAACGCTCCGATGGCCTACGTCGAGTTCGTCGACCGCCCGGAACCCGTGGCCAGCGAAGAGGCTGCCGCCGCCGACAAGGCCGAGTAAAGGTCGCGTTCCGGCTTGACCGGAGCGCAGACCCCCCAAGACGCCGGCCTCATGCCGGCGTTTTGCATTCCGGCCGGCCTCGACCCGGCGTTTTGCATTCCGGGCCGGCCCCTCATGGCCGACCGGCCGGGTTTCGTGCAAGGGCCCGTGCGGCGCCCCCGCAGGACCTTACTTCGCAGCCTTCTTCGCCGCTGGCTTGGCCAGCTTCTTGGCCGGTGCTGCCATCTTCTTCGGCGCGGCCTTCTTCGCTGCCGGTGCCTTCACGGCCGCCTTCACTGCTGCCTTCTTGGCCGCCGCCTTCTTCGCCACCGGCGCCTTGGCGGCCGCCTTCTTCGGCGCTGCGGCCTTGAGCTTCATGCCGGCGGCCTTCTTCAGCGCCGCGGCTTCCTTCGCCACGGCCTTCTGCAGTGCCTTGGCCTTGCGTTCGGCGCTCGTCTGCAATGCGGCGATCTGCTTGCCGGTGCTGCGCCGTGTCGACTCGAGCTTCTTCTCGGCTGCAGCCACCGACTTCTGTGCCGACGTGCTGGCCTTCTTCAGCTGGGCCTGCGCCTTCTTCACCTGCGCCTCGGCCATCTTGACGAGCTTGCCGACCTTGGCCTTGGCCTCGTCCCGCTGCTTCTCGACGTTCTTGCGTGCGCGCTTCATGCCCGCGGACACCGCGTCGCCGAAGGCTTCGATCTTGTGCGTCACCGCGGTGCCGACTTCCCTGGCGGCGGTGCTCAGGTGCTCGCCGGCCTGGGTGAGTTCGGACTTCTTCGTGGTCTTGCGCGTGGCCATGTGTTTCCTTCTTGAAGTGAACGGTTGCTCGCGGCATTCCGCGCAGCCCCGCGAATTTACGCTGTGGCGCGCGCGCTTCCGCGCGGTGGCGCACAAATGACTGCGTTGAGGCACCGAGGTGACGCAAACGCCCGACACCGTGGCCTTATTCAGGCGCCTATGCCCAGAGCCAGCACGGCATTCGAGCCGCCGAAAGCAAACGAACTCGAAAGCATCGTGCGCGCAGCGACACCCTCGCGCGCCTGCCCCGGCACGTAGTCCAGGTCGCAGGCCGGGTCGGCCAGTTGCAGATGCATCGTTGGCAGCGCCACCGCATGCGCCATGGCCAGCAGCGACAGCACGCATTCCAGCGCGCCCGCAGCGCCCAGCAGGTGGCCGTGCATAGCCTTGGTGGCACTCACCGGCATGCGCTCGGCATGCGGACCGAACACGGCGCGCACTGCGGCCGTCTCGGTGCCGTCGTTGGCGCGTGTGCCGGTGCCGTGCGCATTGATGGCGTCGACGGCCTCGGGCGCCAGCCCCGCCGAGCGCAAGCCCGCCCGCAGCGCCGCCGCCTGGCCTTCGACGCTGGGCTGCGTGATGTGGCGCGCGTCGTTGCACAGGCCGCAGCCCAGGATCTCGCCGTGGATGCGCGCACCGCGTGCCACGGCGCGGTCCCAGGGTTCCAGCACCAGCATCGCCGCGCCCTCGCCCAGCACCATGCCGCTGCGGTTCAGCGCAAACGGTCGGCACGAGGTGGCGGGGTCGTCGGCGTCGATGGCCGCCAGCGTATGCAGCGCTTCCCAGGCCTTGAGCGAGCCGCAAGACAGCGGCGCCTCGGCACCCCCGGCCAATGCCAGTTCGAGCTGCCCGCTGGCCACCCGCTGCCAGGCCTCGCCGATGGCCACCGCCGAAGACGAGCAGGCCGTCGAGTAGGTCATGTTCGGCCCGCGCAGGCCCATGTCGATGCCGATCCAGGCCGCCGCCGCGTTGTGCATGCCCAGCAGCACGGTGTAGGGCTTGATGCGGTCGGACGCATCCTCGTACAGCGTCTTGTAGCCGCTGTCCATGCTGAGCGTGCCGCCCATGCCGGTGCCGACGAAGACGCCTGCATGGTCGAGGTCCAGCCCGGCCAGCGCGTCGCTGGCCGCCGCCACCGCCTGGCGCGCGGCGAACAGCGCAAACTGGCTGTAGCGGTCGAGCATGCGCAGCTGCGCGCCTTCGAAGTGCACGGTGCCGTCGAAGTCCGCCGTCGCCGCCAGCGGTGCCTGCAGGCGCTGCGAGAACGGCCGCTCCAGTCGGTGCACGCCCGAGCGCCCCGCACGCGCCGCGGCAAACAGCTCGGCCGGGCTGTTGCCCAGCGGCGAGACGACGCCGAGGCCACTGACGGCCACGCGTCTCATGGCGGCACGAGGCCGACCGCCGCGGTGGCCCCGGCCTGCACCGCAGCGTGAGGCTGCGGCCGCAGCGCGGCGTCGATCTGCGTCACCACGTCGCCCACGGTAACGAGCCCGGTGGGGTCGGCGGTCAGTTTGATCTGGAACTGGTCCTCGATGTCCCACAGCAACTCGATGGTGGCCAGCGAGTCGATGCCCAGGCCCTGCAGCGGCGCCTCCAGGCCCAGGCGCTCCGGCGCCAGCTTGTGGCCCCGCGCGAGGATGGCAATCAGGCGTTCGTGGGTGTCGGTCATCGGGGGGTGCTGCCGCGGCAGCCTCAGGCAGTGGGTGGCGCGGCGGCGGGCAGCGCCGTGGGCACGGTGTGCGGACGCACACGGGCCGTCGCGATGGGTGTCGGGCGTACCTTGCCGCCCAGGCGCGCGCCCGCGGTCAGCAGGCCGGGCCAGACGCCCAGCAGCGACATCAGCAGCGCCGAGGCGCGTGGCCGCATCGCGGTGTGCGCCAGCGCCGCGGCCACGCGCAGCCGTGGCCGGAAGTGGCGCTGCCAGTCGGCGGCATAACGCCGCTGCAGCACGTCATGGGTGGACGCCGGCGGCGCCGCGCCGGGGTTGGCCGGTTCGGCCAGCAGGTGCGAACACAGCAGCGCCGCTGACTGCAGCGCCATGCTCAGGCCCTCGCCCAGCACCGGGTGGGCTTCGCCGGCGGCGTTGCCGACGCGGAACAGGCCGTCGGCGGTGGCCACACGCACTCCCGGCACCAACGGCCCCGCGGCCAGCCAGGGGCCGGTGCGGGTAGCGTGCAGCAGGGCCCGCCGCACGCCCTCGTTGCCCAGCCGCAGCCAGGCCTCGACGGTGTCGCCGGCACGTTCGCCCGGGGCGGCGCCGCGCAGCCCGTGCAGGCGGTCGCGCCGCACGCAGCAGGCCACGGTGGTGATGTCGCCTTCGGCCACCACCATGCCGCCGTAGCCGCCGTCCATTGCCAGCAGGTGGATCGTGCCTTCGTCGAGCACGGCGCCACTGAAGTTGGCCTTGAAGGCGAAGAGATCGCTGGCGCTGTGCGCCACGGCGCGTCCGTCGCGCGCCGAGGGCAGGGCTTCCCAGCAGCCGTGGGCGTCGATCACCAGCTGGGCACGCAGGCGCAGCGAGGCCGCGCCGTCCACCGCGCGCACTTCGCAGGACCAGGCGCCCGCGGTGCCGCTGATGGCCTGCAGCGACCACGGCTGCAGCACCTCGGCACCGGCGGCGCGCGCCTGCTCGAGCAGCAAGGTGTCCAGCGTTTCGCGGCCAATGGCGCGGCCCCAGACGTGGCGCGGGTGTGTGGCCGCCGGCAGGCTGGCCGTGACGGCGCCTGTGCCGCGCAGCAGGCTCACCTGGCGCAATTCGTTCGCGACCCCGGTCTCGAAGAGCGCGCCCAGGCCCAGTTCCTCCAGCAGCGGCAGGTTGCTGGCGGCGATGCATTCGCCGCACACCTTGCGGCGCGGGAAGATCTGCTTCTCGACCAGAGCCACCCTCCAGCCGGCGCGCGCCAGCAGCAACGCCGCCGTCGCACCCGCCGGTCCGGCGCCCACCACCACGGCGTCGTAGCGCCTCACGGTGTCGGCGCCCACGGTACGCGACGCGCGCGCCCGGCCGGCGGTGTTCACCGCGCCCATGCGCTGGCCTCGGCCCGGCTGGCGCTGAAGCAGTGGCCGAACAGCCCGGCCGTGTATTCGTGCGACTGCCAGGTCGCCGCCGGCGCCGGCCACAGCGCCGTGAGCTCGTGCTCGCGAAAGCCTGCGTGCACGCTGAACACCGCGTCCTCGCGTGTCACCGCGTTGGCGCCGATGGCGCCGATGAGGTGGCTGCCGGTCAGCGCCAGCCAACCGCGGCGCGGTTCGCAGGCGAAGAAGCGCTGGCTGCGCGCGGCAACCGCCATCAGCAGCGTGTCGAGGTCGGCACCCTCGAAGTGGTGCAGGAAGAGCGTGGTCATGATCAGATCCCAAGACGAACCCGAGGCGCCGGGCGTGGCTTTGGGCGGCCGTGCGGCCCAGTCCAGCACATCGTCCACTTCCACCTCCACCTGCCAGCCCAGCTCGGCAAAAGCCGCCAGCGTGTCCGGGCTCACGATGTCCTGGCGGTCCAGCAGCGTCAGTTCCACGAGGGGAAAGCTGGCCGCCAGCTGGCGTGCCACGGCCAGCATCAGCGTGCCGTCGCCGGCGCCCAGCTCCAGCACGCGCAAGGGGACACCGCGGCGCTGCGGCGGCCACAGCGCCTGCCAGCCGCGAGCGACGATGCCGCGTGTGCCCATCACGCGGTGCACACGGATCAGGTCGCGCCGCGAGCGCTGCGCGTCCGGGTCGTCGGCGGGCAGGTGGTCCAGCGTCTCGGCACTCACTTTGCGCGGCAGGGTCATGTGCGCCCCTCGTCTGACGGGTACGTCGGCCGATCCGCCGAGGCCATGCCGGGCCCGCCTGGGAGCAGCCCGGCGCCCGGCCCGCGGCGGCAGGCGCATGCAAAGGTGTGGGTCATTGCACTTCCAGCAGCGCGCCGTGGCAGCTGAAGCCGGCGCCGAAGGACGAAAGCCACCACCAGCCGGCCGGGGCGTCGTCGGCCAGCGCGGCCTCGAGCACGAAGTAGACGAAGGCGCTGGACAGGTTGCCGTACTCGCGCAGCATCGCGGCGCTGTGGTCCAGGTCGCCGGGGCGCAGCTCCAGCCGTTGCTGCAGCGCCTGCAGGACGTCGCGGCCGCCGGCGTGCATCACCCAGGTGGCGATGTCGCCGGGCTGCAGGCCGGCGCGGCCCAGCACGGTGGCCAGCACGCCCTGCGCGTGTTCGGCGGCCAGCGCCGGCACGGCGCGCGTCAGCACGTTGCGCAGCAGGCCGCCGCGCTGCTCGAACATCAGCGCCTGGCGCTGCGCCGGGTCGGTGAACGAGGCGCTGTCGGCCCAGCGCAGGCGCCGACCGGTGGCGGCGGGTTCGTGCGACAGCACGGCCGCGCCGGCGCCGTCGCCGAAGAGGCAGGCGCTGATCAGCACGCCAGGGTCGTTGTCGAGGTACATCGCGGCGCTGCTGACCTCCACGCAGACCGACAGCACGTGTTGCGCCGCGCCGCTGGCCAGCAGCGCCTGTGCCAGCTGCAGGTTGGGCAGCGCCGCGCCGCAGCCCTGGCCGACGAGATCGTAGGCGCGCACGTCGTGGCGCAGCCCCAGGCGCTCTACGACGTGGCCCGACAGGCCGGGGCAGAGGTAGCCGGTGCAGGTGCTGACCACCACCGCATCGATGTCGGTGGCCACGAGGCCGGCCTGCGCCAGTGCGCGCGCGCCGGCCTCGGCGGCCAGCGCCGGCGCGTGGCGGCCGAAACGCGCCGCGAGCGTGTCGGGGTCGATGGCGAAGACCTCGTCGAGGTGGTCGACGGCCAGCCGACGTGCCTCGATGCCGTTGTCGCGCTGCAGTACGGCCCGTGCGACGAAGTGAGCACGTTCGTCGAGGCGGCCGAACCAGGCCGAGCGTTCGAAGGCGGCCAGGCACTCGGCCTTGGTGTAGCGCCGCGCGGGCGTGGAGGTACCGATGCCGGTGAAGTGCATGCTTCAGGCGCCGGCAGGCGTGTCGCGCAGGCGCTGCTGCGGCGGGCGGGTCGACATGGTGGGTTGGGCCTCGGTGAGCCGCTACGGTAGAAGTGGGCGACGCTAGGCCCGGCCGCGCGCGGCGTCGGTGCGCTCGCGAACGGAAGGCCGCCTTGAACTGCTGTTCGGCAGCGCACTGACCCGCGGGCTGCGGGCCGTCAACATCGGTTCCTCTTGTCGTGCTGCGCGGGCCCCTGATGCCCGGCCGCCCCGCCGCCCGGCCCCTGCCCCCAACGGAAGCGCCATGAACCTCAACGCCACGGCCGACCTGGCCCCGCCCGACACGCTGCAAACCGGCGCGCGCAACGACGAAGCGCTGAGCGCCACGATGTCGAGCGGCACCGTGCCCACGTCCTTCGGCGTCTTCAAGCCCGTCGGCTCCGTGATGGTCGGCCTGCCCGGCGCCACCCAGGCCGATGCGGCGGTACTCGCCTTCCATCACGCCGGCTGGCCGCCGGCGTCGCTGCTGCACTTCCTGCCGCAACAGAGCGTGGTCGAGCTCGAGGCCCTGGTCGAAGGCGCCGGCGCGCTGGCCGGCTTCGGCTACGAGATCACGCTGCTGCGGCGCTATCTGGCGCTGTCGCGGCAGGGTTGCCACTGGCTGCTGGTGAAGGTGGACGGCGTTGAACACGCCGCCACGGCGGCCGAACTGGCCCGCCGCTGCGGCGCCGTTCTGGCAGTTCACTACCGCCTGCTGACGGTGGACGAGCTGCTCTAGTGCCCAACGCCACGATGGCCGACGCCGGCAAGGCCCGTGAGCGGCCACCCGATCCTCTTGGGAACCGGGTCGGCGCTGACGGCGATGCCGTAGTCGCCGTCGTCGCGGTGGTCGCCGTGTGGCGCGATGCGGAACTGGCGCTGCGCCCCGTCATCGGCGCCGGCGGCGTGGTGGCGCTCTTCAACCGCAGCGCCCATCTCGCGGCCAGCGCCCACCCCTGGCTCGCAATGGCCGCCCAGGACCCGGCGGCGCCGCTGGATCTCGACGCGCTGCAGGCCCTGTTTCTGGCGCACGGCGCGCCGCAGGCACTGGCCGCAGGCAAACAGCTGCTCGACGAGCTGCACCGTCTGCTCGAGCAACTGATTGGCAAGGCCCTGACCGAAAGGCTGCTGCGCACCGCCTGGGGGCCACCCGGCGACCTGCCGGTGCGGGACAGACAAACATGAACGACAAAGTGGAGATCCTTCGACTGGCCACCGGCGTGCCGGGGCTGGACCCTGTGCTCGGCGGCGGCCTGCCCGAGTTCAGCTTCAACCTCATCGCCGGCCCGCCCGGCAGCGGCAAGACGACGCTGGCGCACCAGATGATGTTCGCGCTGGCCACGCCCGAGCGGCCGGCGCTGTACTTCACGGTGCTCGGCGAGCCGCCACTGAAGATGCTGCGCTACCAGCAGCAGTTCGACTTCTACGACAGCGCGGCGCTCGGCGAGCGTGTGCACTTCGTAAACCTCTCGGACGACGCGCTGCACGGTGACGCCGACCGCCTGCTCGGCCGCATCGCCGACGAGGTGACGGCCCACGGCCCGGCGCTGGTCTTCGTCGACTCGTTCCGCTCGGTGGTGCTGCTGCGCGAAGCCGGCAACGCCGCGCACAACGCGCTGCAGCTCTTTCTGCAGCAGCTGGGCCTGCTGATGACGACGTGGCAGGCCACCACCTTCCTGATCGGCGAATACGCCGACGACGACGGCGCCAGCCCGGTGTTCACGGTGGCCGACGGCCTGCTGCGGTTGCACCAGAGCGTGCAGCGCAACTCGGCGGTGCGCAAGCTGGAGGTGCGCAAGATGCGCGGCCAGCCCGCGCTGCCGGGCCTGCACACCTTTCGCATCGGCGCCGCGGGCATCGAGGTCTTTGCGCCGGCCGGCGCGACGCCCGCGGCGGCGCTGGAGCACACCGCGCCGCCCGCGAACGCCGACAGCCCCGGCCAGCCGCCGCACGTCGACAGCCTCGTGCCGGCGGTGCTGGCGCGCGCGCAGATGGGCGTGCCGGGGCTCGACGACATGCTCGGCGGCGGCCTGCCGCGCGGCTACTCGATGCTGGTGGCCGGCCCCTCGGGTTCCGGCAAGAGCGTGCTGGCCTCGGCCTTCCTCGCCGAGGGCGCGCGCAACGACGAGGTCGGCATCCTCGTGGCCTTCGAGCAGCGGCCCAACCGCGCGCGCCAGCCGGTGGTGGCCGAGCTCATCGCGCAGGGCCGCGTGGTGATGCTCGAGACACCGGCCGCCGACTTGTCGGTCGACGAGATCGTGAGCCTGCTGCTGGCCGAGATCCAGCACTGCGGCGCCACGCGCGTGGTCATCGACTCGCTCTCGGGCTTCGAGCTGGCGCTGGCGCCGACCTTCCGCGAGGACTTCCGAGAATCGCTGCTGCGCCTGGTGACGGCGCTGGCCAGCGCCGGCGTGACGGTGCTGATGACCTCGGAACTCGAGGACCGCTACACCGACCTGCGCTTCAGCCCCTACGGCGCGGCCTTCCTCACCGACGCCATCATCGTGCAGCGCTACATCGAACTCGACAGCCTCCTGCGCCGCGTAATGGCGGTGATCAAGGTACGCGCCAGCGCCCACTCCGACACACTGTGCGAATACCACATCGACGCCGGCGGCATCCGCATCGGCCAGCCGCTGCCCGGGTACGAGGGCCTGCTCGGCGGCCGCCCGACACGCAAGCCTGGGGCTGCTGCGTCATGAGCGCGCAGGGCCGCTCCCAGGCGCTAGACCCCAAGTGCGCGGCGCAAAGGGCAGTGCAGTGAGCCGCGAAGACACCGGCGCGTCGGACGCCGCAGCGGCGGCGGCCGCCGCAGACCTGGCGCGGGTGCAGGCCAAGGTGGGCGCGGCCCGCGCCGAGCTGGCGCAGTTGCTGCAGGAGGTGGTGCGCGCCGAAAGCCGGCTCGGCAACAGCCAGCCTGCGCAGTTGCTGGCCGCCAACGAGCAGCTCGTCGTCACGGCGCTGGCGGCCCAGACCGCCGCCGCTGACGCCTCGCAGGCGCTGGGCCTCGTGGCCCATGCTGCCGAGCGCGACCCGCTGACCCAGCTTCCCAACCGCGTGCTGCTGATCGACCGTCTTACACGCGCCATCGCCGCTGCGCGGCGTCGCGGCAGCCGCCTGGCGCTGCTGTTCGTGGACCTCGACGACTTCAAGCTCGTCAACGACAGGCTGGGGCATGCCGTCGGCGACGAGGTGCTCAAGCAGGCGGCGAACCGCCTCGTGAGCGCGGTGCGTGAAGCCGACACCGTCAGCCGCCACGGCGGCGACGAGTTCCTGGTGCTGCTGACCGACATCGCGATGCCCGACGACGCCGCCCGCATCGCCGCCAAGATGCTGCACGCGCTGGCCCGGCCCGGCGGCGTGGACGCGGCCGCGCCCGGCTTCACGGCCAGCATCGGCATCAGCGTCTACCCCGAGGATGGCGACGACATCGACCTGCTCATCCACCGGGCCGACCAGGCCATGTACCGCGCCAAGCGTGGCGGGGGCGGCCGCTGGTCCTTCCACGACGACGCTGCGGCGCAGGGTGCGCACGAGGCCCCCGTGCGCCTGCGCTGACACGGACGCGCCGCCGGCACGGCTGCGGTCTGACATGTCACGGCCGACCGCCGGCGTGCCGGCTACGATCATCGTCCGCCAACCCGGCACGCTGCGCTGCGAGAACGCCGATGAGCCTGCCCGACCCCCCGCCCGCTTCGCCCAAGGACGCCGCCTTCGGCCCTGCACTGCGTTGGCTGCTGCTGGCGGTGACGCTGGCGCTGGCCTGGGTGCTGCTGCCCTTTGCCGGCGCCATCTTGTGGGGCGCCATCGTGGCGCTGCTGTTTGCACCCTGGAACCGCTGGCTGCTGCGGCGCGTGGGGCGGCGCCGTTCGCTGGCGGCGGGCCTGACGCTGGTGCTGGTGGCCGTGCTCGTCGTGTTGCCGCTGCTGCTGCTGCTGGTCGGGCTGGGCAGCGAGGCCGCCTCGCTCTACGAACGGGTGCAGAGCAACGAACTCAGGCCGACGCAGTACTTCCGCGACATCTTCACCGCGCTGCCGCAGTGGGTGCGCGAGCTGCTCAACCGCTTCGACCTCGTCAACTTCACCGCGCTGCAACGCTGGCTCAACGCGCTGCTGCTGCAGGGCAGCCGCCTCCTCGGCGCGCAGGCGCTGGACATCGGGCAGAACACGCTCGACTTCGCGCTCAGCGTCTTCATCGCGCCGTACCTGGCGTTTTTCCTGCTGCGCGACGGCGAGGATCTGGTGCGCCTGCTGCGCCGCGCTGTGCCGCTGGCGCCGCAGCACACGCAGGAACTGGTCGACAAGTTCAGCACCGTGATCCGCGCCACGGTGCGCGGCAACTTCGTCGTCGCGGCGATCCAGGGAGCGCTGGGCGGCCTGTCCTTCTGGGCGCTGGACGTCGGCGCGGTGCTGCTGTGGACGGCGCTGATGGCCTTCCTGTCGCTGCTGCCGGCAGTGGGTGCGGCGCTGGTGTGGGCGCCGGTGGCGCTCTACCTCCTCGTCACCGGGGCGACGTGGCAGGGCTGGGCGCTGATCGCCTGGGGCGTGCTGATCATCGGCCTGGCCGACAACGTGCTGCGCCCGATGCTGGTGGGCCGCGACACGCGCCTGCCCGACTGGCTGGTGCTGCTGAGCACGCTGGGCGGCATGGCCGTGATGGGCTTCAACGGCTTCGTGCTCGGGCCGGCCATCGCCGCGATGTTCGTGGCGGTGTGGCATATCCGCCTGGCGCGGGCCGGAGCGCGCTGAACGGGCACCCCTCCGGCGGTCGGCCGCCGCGTGCCCGCGGCGCTGCGGCGCGCCGGTGCTTCAGCGCGGCGGGTCGACCGGCCCCGGCCCCGGCACCGGCACCGGCACCGGCCGCGGTTGCGGCGGCCTCGGCGGCGGCGGAGCGGACGCCGGTGTGCCCGGTGAGACAGGCCGCTTGCCGACGCTGTAGGTCTTCAACTCGCGCAGCATGCCGCCGCTCTCGACGCTGCCGCTGACCGTGCCGTGGCCGTCCATGCGCGCCAGGCAGTCGGTCTTGTCGCCGCCGCGCAGTGCCTCGCAGCGTTGGCGTGCGTTGGCGGCATAGGGCGCGGCGCCGTTGCCGAGGCCGCCGCGTCGTGCCTCGGCGTAGGACGCATGGGCTTCACGCACGCAGGCGCTGTGCTCCTGGCCGGTCTGGCCGCTCTTGCAGGCGGCCAGTTCACGCTGGTAGCGCGCGCGCAGTTCGGTCTGCTCGGCCTTGGTGGCCGCGGTGGCGGCCAGCGGCGCCAGCAGCGCGGCAAGGCCCAGGGTGGCGCAGGCGCCTGCCTGCAGCAACAGGCTTCGGTTCGGCTTCATGGGGTGTTCCTCAAGGCTCCGGGCGATGTTCAGGGACGTGCGGCCGCGGTGTCGACGAGCAGGCCGGAGGCGCGTGCGCGGCAGTCGCTGCGCTGTTCGCTCCCGGCCATCGTGTTGCAGCGGAAATTGGCATCGGCGCGCGCGGCAGTGTCGGCGTGGCGGGCTTGCGCCTGCTGCACCGCCAGCCGCACCACCCCAACCAGGGTGAACAACAGGCCCGCCATCACCAACCCGGCCGCCATCAGCGGCCACAGCCTGAGCAGGTTGCGAACGATGACGGCCAGCGCTACCGGCGCGGGCGCCGGCGGGTTGCCGATACGGACACTGTTGTCCATCACTTCGTGCCGGTGACTTCGACTTCGACGCGGCGGTCGGCCTGCAGGCACGCGATCAGCTTCGGCGAGGGCTTGGCACCCTTGCAGTCGGCCGTGCCCTTGGTGGGCTGGCTCTCGCCCATGCCTACGGCCTTGACGCGGCTGGCGTCGATGGCGCCCTTGCTCACGAGGTAGGCCTTGACGGCTTCGGCGCGTTCCAGCGACAGCTTCTGGTTGTAGGCCGGCGTGCCCAGGCGGTCGGTGTGGCCTTCGACGGTGATGACGTCGTAGCGGGTGCCTGCGGTTTCACGTGCGAAGCCGTCCAGCGCGGCCTGGCCTTCGGGGCGCAGCGTGCTCTTGTCGAAGCCGAACAGCGACTCGGCCGAGAAGCTGACGCGGCGGCGTTCGATCGGCGGCGGGGGCGGCGGCACGGCGACCGGCGCCTGCACCACCACCGGCGGCACGTAGACCGGTGCCGGAGCGACATAGACCGGCGCCGGAGCCGGCGCGACGTAGGCCGGGGCCGCGGCCATGCGCGGTGTGGCGGCGGGGGCGCGGCCGAACGGGAACACGAGGCTCACCGAGGCCACGTTGACGGTGCCGCGGTTGCCCACGGCGTCGTTGACGCGGTAGCGGTCGACTTCACCGCGCACCAGGAAGTTGGGCGTCACGTCGTACTGCATGCCGACGCCGAACTTGTAGCCGGTGTCGCGCTTGCTCGGTGTCGGGTTCAGCACGGACACGGCGCCGCTGCCGGTGAAGTGGTCACGTGTGCGCGCCTGCTGCACGCCCGCGCGGGCCAGCAGCGAAAAACGTTCGCTGATCGGCAGCCTGCCGACCAGGTCGAGGCCACCGCCCTGGATGCGGGCCTGGCCGTCCAGCGTGCCTGCGGGGGTGGTGTTGGTGTGGAAACCGAACTTGCCCAGGTTGAAGAAGCTAGCCTCGAGGCCGAAGTTTCGGTTCATCTGGTAGCCACCGAAGATGCGGTAGGTGTTGGACTTGTTGTCCGCCGCGAAGCCGCTGCTCGTCAGGCCCGCGCCCAGCAGCGTGCTGCTGATGCGTTCCTGGTCGATCTTGGCGCGGCCCTGGCCGGCGCCGATGCCGCCGTAGAAGTAGCCGCCTTCCTGCTGCGCCGCCGCGGGCAGCGCGGTCAGTGCTGCAAGGCAGGCCAGCGCCAGCAGGCGAAGGGTCGGTGTGCGTGTTGTCATGGAGGGCTCTCTGTTCGTTGTGATGGGCGCGCGGTGTGCGCGGCAGGTGCTGCCGGCGGTCACGGGGCTCATGGCGCGACGATCGTGGTGTTGACCAGCGTCACCGAGGCGGTAAGGCCCAGGGCGCGTCCGATCAGCGTGGTCTGGATGGTCTGGCCGGCGGTGGAGACGGTGACACCGGCCGGCGCGATGACGGTGCCCACCATGGTGCTGCCGGGCTCGATGCGGGCGGCGCTGCCGACCTGCCACCAGACATTCCTGGCCTGTGCGCCATTGATCAGCAACACGCGGCGCGGCGTGGCGGGCAGGCCCACCGTCAGCGCCGCGGCGCTCTGGAAGACCCACACTGCGCCGGCGTTGCCCTGTGCGTCGAGCACGAGGTCACCGCTGGTGATGGCGAACGTGCCACCGGCCGCGGTGTAGACCGCGGGCGCCAGCGTCAGGCCGCCGAGCTGCCCGGCCGCCGGGTCGCTGCCCGGCGGCAGGGCGGCCAGCGTGTTGTAGGCCGTCTGCGCATCGGCCCGGGCCTGCGTGGCCACGGCCAGCGAGGTGGTGGTGCCGGGTGCAGGCGGGCCGCACTGGATACTGCCGTTGACGGCGCCAACGTTCAGCGGCGTCTCGGTGTAGACGTTGCTCGCGTCGTGCAGACCGGTGACCAGCGTGCAGGCCGCGGTGGTGCCGATATGGCCGCCGATCACGGTGTTCACACCCTGGTTGGTGACGCCGGCGCCGCCGCCGAAGGCGCCGTAGGCCGCAGCCGTGCCGAGGTTGACGCTGCTGCCCAGGCAGGCGGCGGTGCCGGTGGTGAAGTTCCACACCCGGTTGGCGGCCAGCGGGTTGCCGGCCAGGTCGAGCACGCCGGTGACACCCGAACGTACGGTGACGACGAGCGCGGTGCTGGGCGCAAAGCCCGCGGCGTTGCTGGGCGTGAAGGTGGCCACGCGCGTCGGCGCGTCGTAGCTCACGCTGCCGGCCACTGCGGTGCCGCCGGCGGTGACGCCGAAGTTGGTGGTGGTGAGCGTGGCCGTGTCCATCGGCTCGCTGAAGGTGGCGCTGACCGCGGTGCCCAGGCAGGCGCCGGTGCTGCCGTCGGTCGGGCTGATCGTGGCAACTGTCGGCGCCGTGGTGTCGGCGGTGGCGCTGGTCGTAAAGCTCCAGACCTGCGCGCCGGCGGCCGGCAGCACGGCGGTATTGCCGGCCAGGGCGTTGCCGGCGGTGTCGGTAATGGCGGTGCTCAGCGTGGCCGTGTAGACGGTGCTGGCGGCCAGGCCTGCGGGTGCGGTGGGCGTGAAGGTGGCGGTGCGGGCGGCTGCCGAGTAGCTGACCGTGCCGACCACTGCGGTGTTCAGCGTCGTGTTGACGACGGTGAAACTGGTGCCGCTGAGCGTGGCCGGGGCCATCGCCTCGCTGAAGGTGGCGGTGACGCGGGTGTTGGTGGCCACGCCGGTGGCGCCCGCTGCGGGCACGCCGAAGGTCACCGTCGGCCGTGTCGTGTCGACGGCCACGGCCTGAGCGGTGACGAAGTTCCACGTGTAGGGCGCGGCCATCGCGAAGCCCAGGCTGTCGAGCGCGGCGGTGCTGACGGTGGCCACGCAGGTGGTGCTGGCCGGCAGCGCGGCGGCCGGAGTCAGCGTGGCGGTGCGGGTGGCGGCGTCATAGCTGACCGCGGCGGTCACCGGTGCACCGGCCGGGCAGGCCAGCGAAAAGCTCGTGGGCGTCAGCGTCGACGCCGTCATCGCACGGTCGAAGGTCGCGGTGGGGCGCACGGTGCCGGCCACGCCGGTGACCGCAGGCGTGGTGGCCAGCGGCGTCGTGGCGCTGACCATCGGGGCGCGCGCCACCGGCGGCGTGCCGAGGATGGGGTCGAGACCACTACCTCCGCAGGCGGCCAGCAACGCCAGCGGCAGTGCGAAGGCAGGCAGCCAGCCGCGCGAGATGCGCGACAGGCGGAAGGTGCGGGCGGACGTGTTCATGAGGTTTCCAATGCAGTAGCGCCGGCACGAACGGTCGCGGCCGGGGTGTCGCGTGTGGGGGCGCCGCCCCGGCCGGCAGACCGGGGCGGCAGGGCCGGCGGGCGTGCGGCGCAGCGTGCTCTGCTACCGCACCCGCCCGACCGTCGGGTCAGGGCTTGGCGATGTCCTTCTTGAACCAGCTGTCGGAAGCCTTCTTCTGCCATTCGGCGACCTGGTGTTCCGCCTCTTCCTTGGCCACGCCGTAGCGTTCCTGGATCTTGCCGGCGAGCTGGTCACGACGGCCGGCCACGATGTCCATGTCGTCGTCGGTCAGCTTGCCCCATTGCTCCTTGGCTTGGCCGGTGACCTGTTTCCAGTTTCCTTGGATCTGTTCCCAGTTCATGCTGTGCTCCTTGTCAGTGCAGTGAGTTCGTTAGGCTCACGGGCGGATGGCGATCTCGTTCTTGACTCCCTTGACGCCGTTGACCTTCCAGGTCACGGCTTCGGCAGACGACTTCTCGGCCGAGCTCTTGGCAAAGCCCGACAGCATCACGACGCCATTGAGCGTTTCGACGCTGATCGACACCGCGTCGACGATCTTGTTGTCGATGAAGCGCGCCTTCACCGCGGTGGTGATGGCGGTGTCGTCGACATAAGCGCCGACCGATTCCTGCCCGCGCGTGACGGCGCAGCCGGTGACGGTGGCCAAAGCGATGACGGCGGCGGTGATGGCGAGGGTATGGCGAATGATCATGGTGATGCTCCGGTCTGAAAAAGGGTTGTTAGGGGGACGTGATGCAGGGCGCGCTCGGGGTTCGACCCTTGCCGGTCAATCGCTGAGCCAGCCCTGCAGTTCTTCGGCGTGCTTCTGCTCGTCGGCGAGGATGTCCTCGAGCAGGCGCCTGGTGGTGGGGTCCTTGTCGCCGACGAGGGCGACGAGCTGGCCATAGGCCTCGATGGCCACACGTTCGGCCACCAGGTTGGCGCGGATCATGGCTTTCAGGCCCGGCGATTCGTCGTAGGCCGCGTGGCTGCGCTGCACCAGCGTGGCCGGCGCGAAGTCGGGCTCGCCGCCCAACTGGCAGATGCGGCGCGCAAGGCGGTCGGCGTGGGCCAGCTCTTCACCGGCATGCACCGCGAACTCCGCGGCGATGGCCGTCGAGGCCAGGCCTTGGGCGGTGTAATGGTGGCGCTTGTAGCGCAGCACGCACACCAGTTCGGTGGCCAGCGAGTCGTTGAGCAGCTTGACCAAAGCGGTGCGCCATGCAGCGTCGCCCGGCAGCGCGGCACCGGCTTCGGTGCTGCGGCGCACGGCCTCGAGGGCTTGCGTGTCGAGCTGCAGCGCCAGCGTGTCGGCGGCGGCGGTCTTGCGCGGTGTGGTGTCGTTCGGGGTGGCCATGGAGTCTTTCCGGTGGTGCGGTGCGGGTTGTCTGCAACCTGGAAGTCCACTTTAGGAATGGCGGCCCGTCGCGCCCATCGGTGCACGGCGCGTCGACTTGTAGGACGGCATCCCTTTGCGCCGGTGCGTGCGATGACGCACCGACGCTCGCGGGCACGGAGTTCAAGGTCGTGGCCCCGAGTCACTGCCGACCTGGCTAGACAAGACACGCCGCGCAGCGCCTCGTTCTGCACCGCAACGAAAGCACACCATGACCCCACGCAGGCTCCACGCCCCCTCCAAAACGCTGCAACGCACCCTGGCTTCGGCCGGCCTGCTTGCCGTCGTCGCCTTCGGCCTGGGCGCCTGCGCGACGCCGCCGCCGCCGCCCAACGAGCAGATGGCCGTTTCGGCCGCTGCGATCCAGCATGCCGCCGCCGCCGGCGCCACCGAGTTCGCTCCCGGCGAGCTGAGCATGGCGCGCGACAAGATGAACCGCGCCACGCAGGCCGCCGCCGCCGGCGAGCCGGTGCGTGCAATGTCGTTGGCGCAGCAGGCCCAGGCCGATGCGCAGCTGGCCGAAGCGAAGGCCGAGTCGGCGAAGTCGAAGAAGGCGGCCGACGCCCTGGACGAAGCGGCCCGCGCCCTGCGCGAAGAGATGGCCCGCAAGGCCGCCCCCACCACCCCGAGGAATTGACATGAAGCTGCAACACACCACCACCACCGCCGGTTCACGCTCCTTCGGCGCCCTGAGCCTGCTTGCCGCCGCTGCCGTGCTGGCGCTTTCGGCCTGCGGCTCGGCGCCGCGCAACAACGACAAGCTGAACGCGGCGCACAGCGCCTACAACGCAGCGCTGGCCAACCCGCAAACGCGTGACGGCGCGCCGGTCGAGATGAAGGCCGCCGCCGACGCGCTGGGCCGTGCCGACAGGGCCCTGGCCGACAAGGACGATATGGCCAAGGTCGACAACCTGGCCTACCTGGCGAGCCAGAGCGTCGCCACGGCGCAGGCCGCGGGCAGCCGCAAGGCCTCCGAGGCTGCGGTGGCCAAGGCCAATACCGAGCGCGACCGCGCGCGCCTCGAAGCCCGTACGGTCGAGGCCGACAAAGCCACGGCGAGCGCACAGGCCGCGCAGGTCGATGCCCGCGCGTCGCAGATGCAGGCCCAGTCGGCCGAACGCGACGCCCGCGTCGCCCAGCGTCAGGCGAACGCTTCGCAGCGCCAGTCCGAAGCCTCGCAGCTACAGGCTGCCGCGTCGCAGCAGGACGCGCAGGCCGCGCAAGCGCGCAACCAGATGCTCGAAGATCAGTTGCGTGACCTGGACGCGAAGAAAACCGCCCGCGGCATGGTCATCACCATCGGCGACGTGCTCTTCGACACCGGCCGCGCCGACCTCAAGTCCGGCGGCATGCGCGGCATGGACAAGCTCGTCAGCTTCCTGCAGGCCTACCCGAAGCGCCATGCGCAGATCGAGGGCTTCACCGACAGCGTCGGCAGCGACAGCATGAACCAGGAGCTGTCGGCGCGCCGCGCCGACGCCGTGCGCAGCGCACTGGTGTCGCGTGGCATCGACGGTGGCCGCATCGGCACCCAGGGCTTCGGCGAAAGCTTCCCGGTCGCCGGCAACGAAAGCGCGGGCGGCCGCCAGATGAATCGTCGCGTCGAGATCGTGCTGTCCGACGACAGCGGCGTCGTCGCACCCCGCTGATGCGGGGGTGGCAGGGCGCTGAGTGCGAGGACGTACAGATGCCGAACCGCTGCGCCCTTATCTTGAGTCTGCGGTGAAGTGCATGCCGCCCGGGCCGATCTGCTAGGCCGGCCGGGCGGGCCTTCACCGACTCCACCGGACCGCTACAACCCTAGTCGAAAGAGGCACCATGAAAAAACTGTCCCTGATCTGCCTGGCCGCGCTGGCACCCGCCTTCGCGATGGCCAACATCATTCCCACCGGCACCACCATCACCGGCGCCGGCCCCTACCTCTGGAGCTACAACCTGCAGCTATCGGGGGACCAGAACGCCGTTTCCGGCCCGGCGCCGTCGACCAACCCGGTGTCGAACCTGGACCTCACGTTCGGCAGCCTGTTCACGATCTATGACTTCGACGGCTATGTCGCGGGTACCTGCCTCGGTGCCACGGGCTGGGAGTGCACGGCGCAGAACGTCGGCTTCACGCCCAGCGATGTGGGGCCCGTGGACAACCCCGGCATCGTCAACCTGACCTGGGTCTACACCTCGGGCCCGGTGTTGTCGGGCATCCCCAATGGCCTGGACCTCGGCACCTTCTCGGCGCAGTCGATCTACGACACCATCACCACGGTGAGCTACGCCGGCCGCGGCATCAAGAACGTCGGTTCGCAAGCGGGCTCGGTGGGCGACAACGTCGGCATGACGCAGGGTCCGGGCTCGCCGATCCCCGAGCCGGGCTCACTCGCCTTGGCCGGTCTCGGCCTGCTGGGCCTGATCCTGGTGGGCCGCCGCAAGGGCGCCTGAGGACCTGACCGATCCCGCATGACCGGCCCGGCAGCGTGCAGACGCTGCCGGGCCTTTTCACGCCAGCCGTCAGCTGCGCCAGGTGTTGCCGGCGGCGGCGTGTGACGCCGCTCAGGAAGGCAAGCCCCGCGCGCAGCGGGGCCCAGGTGCCGTGCTGAGCGCACGGCCCGTGTTCAGGCGCTGGCGGGCGCCTCGGCCAGCGAAGTGCTGGCTGTTCCGGCGCTGCGCCGGTCGGGCAGCATGATGACGAACACATGTGCCCCTTGCAGCGCCGGCCAGGCCAGCGGTGCACCCACCGCCAGCGCCAGGGCGCCGTCGTCGCGCAGCCCTCGCGCTTCCAGTGTGGTGTCGATGAAGCCGGGCCGCAGCAGCACGAAGCGCAGCGTGCGGCCGTCGCGCCGCAACGTCAGCTCGGCACGCCGCCAGTGCGAGGGCAGCGCCGGGTGGAAGGCCAGCCCGTTGGCGTGCAGGCGCAGGCCGAAGATCGATTCCACCGCCGCGCGGTGCAGCCACGATGCGGCCCCGGTGTACCAGCTCCAGCCGCCGCGGCCGGCCCACGGCGGCTGCGAATAGGTGTCGCCGGCCACCGCATAGGGCTCCAGCCCGTAGGCCGCGCCCTGCGTGGGGTGGGCGCTGCGGTGTGCCGGGCTGAGCCATGTGAACCACTGCCAGGCGGTGTCGGCCGCGGCGCGGGCCTCGGCCGGCGTGCTGTCGGCGGCCTGTGCCAGCTGCGCCATCGCCATCACGCCCCAGACGCCGGCGTGGGTGTACTGGCCGCCGTTTTCGCGCACGCCGCCCGGGTAGGCCTGGATGTAGCCGGCGCTCGGCTCGGCATGCACCAGCGGCGGGTGCAGCAGGCGCAGCACGCCCACCTCGGGGTCGGCCAGGTGCGTCTGCGCCGAGGCCATGGCCTGGCGCGCCAGGCCCGCCGGCGCCACGCCCGAAAGCACGGCCCAGGCTTGCGCGATGAGGTCGATGCGCGCCTCGGCGTTGTGCTGCGAACCCAGCGGCGAGCCGTCGTCGAAGTAGGCGCGCGTGAACCAGGCGCCGTCCCAGGCGGTGCCTTGCGGCCCCAGCCCGTTGCCGAACAGCGCTGCCTGCCAGCCGGCGGCGGCGACTTCCCAGCGTCGCGCGCGCGCCGCTTCACCGCGGTCACGCGCCAGCGGTGCATAACCGGCCACCAGCGTGCACAGGAACCAGCCCAGCCACACCGATTCGCCGCGCCCCTCGGCGCCGACGCGGTTCATGCCGTCGTTCCAGTCGCCGCTGCCCATCAGTGGCAGGCCGTGCACGCCGGTGCGCAGACTGCGGTCGATGCTGCGCGCAGCGTGTTCGTAGACGCTGGCCGTCTCGGCGCTGGTCGTCGGCGTGCCGTAGCTGTCCTCGGCCCCTTCGGCGATGACCTGGCCCTCGATGAAGGACACGGACTCGTCGAGCAGCGTGCTGTCGTCGCTGGCGCGCAGGTAGTGCAGCACGGCGTGCGGCAGCCAGAGCAGGTCGTCCGAAAAATGGGTGCGCACACCGGCGCCGCCCGGCATGTGCCACCAGTGCTGCACGTCGCCCTCGGTGAACTGGCGCGAGGCGCACAGCACGATCTGCGCCCGCAGCAGCTCGGGCGCCGCCCAGGCCAGCGCCAGCGTGTCCTGCAGCTGGTCGCGGTAGCCGGTGGCGCCGCCGGCCTGGTAGAAGGCCGCCTTGGCCCACAGGCGGCAGGCCACGGCCTGGTAGAGCAGCCAGCGGTTGACGAGCGCGTCGAACAGCGGGTCGGGCGTGGCCACGGTGGTGGCGCCCAGCAGTTCGTCCCACTGCACGGCCACCGCCAGCAGGCGCACCGCCGGGGCCACGCGCGCGGCGGCGGCGGCCAGGTTGCGCGCCGCCAGCACGTCGTCGGCGTGGCCGAGCAGAAAGCAGCACTCGCTGTGCTCGCCCGGGTGCAGCGTGACGGGCGTCGACAGCGCAGCACAGGGGTCGAGGCCGCTGCCGGAGGTCTGCAGCCAGTGGTCGGGCAGCACGGGGCGGCCGCGTGCGTCGAAAGCTTCGCGGCGGTCGCAGGTCCAGTCGTGCAGGCCCTCGGCGTCACCGGCCAGCGCCAGGAAGGCGGTGCCGCCGCCGAAGCCCGCCGCGTGTTCGCGCTGCGTCGCCGTCAGCACCAGCAAGCGGCGCGCGGGCGCCGACGCCGCGGCACCGGGCGCGCCGGGCCAGGCCTGGCGGTGGTGGCCCGTGTGCACGGTGTGACGGTCGGCGCGTGCCGCGCCCATCAGCCATTCCACCACCGCGGTCACACGCAGGCGCTGCGTGCGCGGGCCGTGGTTGACCAATTTCAGCCGCACCTGCTTGACGGCCTGTTCGGTGTCGACGCACCAGGTGGCGACGACCTCGACGTCGCCGCGCTGGTGGTGGATGCGCGTGGTGCCCTGACCGTGTGTCACCGCGTAGTGCACACGCTCGTCGCCGCAGGCGCCGGGCGCCAGGTTCCAGGTCTCCATGCTGCGCAGGTCCTGCAGCCAGAAGCTCTCGGAGGGTGTGTCGGCCACGGGGTCGTTGCGCCACGCGGTGAGCTGGTTCATGCGGCTGTTGTGGGCCCAGGTGCAGCCGCCACCTGCTTCGCTGACCAGGGTGCCGAAACCAGGGTTGGCCAGCACGTTGATCCACGGCCGCGGCGGCCGCGCCGTGGTGTGCACGTCGAAGGCGAAGCTGCAGCCGTCGGCGCTGAAGCCACCCGCCGATGCCGCGACCGGGGCGCGCGCCTGCACCAGTGCCGGCGCCACGGTGGCCACGCCCTGGCGCGCCTGCAGCGCCTCGTCGTGCGCGGCGACCCAGGCCGCGACGTGGTGCAGCAGCGGCCGGCCGTCGGCCTGCAGGATGACCCGCGCCACCGCGTGCAGCGTGGCCAGCTCGACGGCGCTCAGCTCGTCGGCGCGCAGCAGGAAGAGGCCCACGCGCTCGGCCGCGGGCAGGGCCGCGCTGTCGGCCTCGTGGCGGTCGCGCAGCGCGGCGATGTCGCGCTGCAGCGCCATCTGGTAACCCGCTGGCTCGGCGTTCACGACCACCACGTCGCAGGCCAGGCCGCTGGCCGACCACAGCGAGGCCGCGCGTGCCAGCGAACGCAGCAGCCCCAGACCGTGCATCGCGCCGGCCGAAACCAGCAGCAGCGGCCGCTCGCCCGAAAGCCCCAGGCGCCAGAGGCTGCGGCGGTCGCTGGGCTCGTCGGTGGGCTCTGTCTGCAGTCGCGTCAGACCCAGCAGCAGGGCCGTGCTCAGCAGCTGGATGGCGGCCAGCTCGTCGGCACCGATGCGCAGCGCACGCAGCCGGATGCCGGCCAGCGTGGCCGACATCAGCGCGGCGCGCTCGACATGGCTGGGCTGGCGGTACTTGTCGATCACCGCGTCCAGCGTCGCGCTGTCATCACAAGCGGCGGTGGCGAAGGTCAGTCGCACGCGGCCGCCGGGCGGGATGCGCAGGCGCACCGCCAGCGCGCAGACCGGGTCGAGGCCGGTGTCGAGCGCCAGCACCGCCGGCGCTGCCGGCAGCGCGCTCAGCGTGCCCTGCGGTGAAGCCGCCGTGTGGTTGCGGCCCAGCCACTTCGCGCGGTCGGTCTGGCCGCGCAGCGCCACCACGCCGGCGTCGTTTTCCGTCAGGAAGTGGGCCGCATGCAGCCCCTGTTCACCGGCCAGGCGCGGCGTGCGCTCGAACACCAGCGCCTGTGCAGCCGGCCGCCATTCGGCGCGCACGAAGAGCTGGCTGAAAGCCGGGTGGGCTTCGTCTGCGCGTGCTTCGGCCAGCGTCGGCTCGAAGCTCGAGACGAGCTCCAGCTCCAGCGTCGCGTTGCCGCGGTTGCGCAGCTCGACCTGGCGGAACTCGATGTCGTCCTCGGGGCTCACCCAGACCGTGATGCGCGTGTGCAGGCCAGGCCAGATGGCGTCCAGGCGCACGCGGTCGGCGTCGAACAGCGCCTGGTAGGTGGCCGCGGGGTCGGGCGCGGGGTGCTGCGTCAGCGACACCAGCGGCGCGGCCGCACCGCCCGCCGCCGCGCCCGGGCCGGGCAAGCGGCGCAGGTAGAAGAAGCTGCCGTCGTCGTCGCGCAGCGCGTCGTCGCGCCAGCGGGTGATGCCCAGCGTGCCGCGGCGGCTGTAGCCGGCGCCGTTGGCGCGCAAGGCGACGTGGTAGCGGCCGTTGGACAGCAGCTGCGTCGGTTCCACCGCCTGCACGCCGGGCAGCACCTCGCGCTGCAGCGATGGCGCGCGCTGCGTCTGCGCCAGCGGCAGCGCGAGTGGTGCGGCCGGCAGCACCGGCACCTCGCGTGGGGCACGTTCGTGCAGCAGCGAGACCAGGGCCTCGATGCGGCGGTTGGCCATGCCCCAGCGCTGCGCCACGCCGCCCAGCAGCACGTTGGCCAGCGCCACGATGCTCATGCCCTGGTGGTGCGCCATCACCGTGTGCACCGGCGTCAGCGCCTGCGGGCCAGTCTGGCGAGCCGGTGTGAAATCAAGCGCTTCGATGAAGCCCAGCGGCCCGCGCGCGCCCAGGCCCTGCAGCGCGGCGTAGTTCATGCTGGCGGCATGCGGCAGCAGCTGCGCGGCCAGCGCCGTGGCGTAGGGCGCGATCACAAGCTCGTCGGGCGGTGTGCGCCGCAGCGCCAGGCGCGGCACGCCCTGCGGCGCGTAC
>JBBRBW010000062.1:0-26388 GCA_038205425.1 Burkholderiales bacterium
CCGTCGTTGGCCTTGAAGGCCTGGTAGTCGCCGTCCAGCGTGTCGAGCATGATCTTGCGCAGCGCGCCGTCCTTGTCGCGCGCCAGCAGCGGGTCCCAGTTGCTGCCCCAGATCAGCTTGATGGCGTTCCAGCCCGCGCCGCGGAACACGCCTTCGAGTTCCTGGATGATCTTGCCGTTGCCGCGCACCGGGCCGTCCAGGCGCTGCAGGTTGCAGTTGACGACGAAGATCAGGTTGTCGAGCTTCTCGCGCGCGGCCAGACCGATGGCGCCCAGGCTTTCGGGTTCGTCCATTTCGCCGTCGCCGCAGAACACCCAGACCTTGCGGTTCGCGGTGTCGGCGATGCCGCGGGCGTGCAGGTACTTCAGGAAGCGCGCCTGGTAGATGGCCATGTGCGGCCCCAGGCCCATGCTGACGGTGGGGAACTGCCAGAACTCGGGCATCAGCTTGGGGTGCGGGTAGCTCGACAGCCCCTTGCCACCGACTTCCTGGCGGAAGTGCAGCATCTGTTCTTCGCTGAGCCGGCCTTCCATGAAGGCGCGGGCGTAGATGCCGGGGCTGCAATGGCCCTGCATGTAGAGCAGGTCGCCGCCATGGCCTTCGCTCTCGGCGTGCCAGAAGTGGTTGAAGCCGGCGGCCAGCATGTGCGCCAGGCTCGCGAAGCTGCTGATGTGGCCGCCGAGGTCGCCGCCGTCAGCCGGGTGCAGGCGGTTGGCCTTGACCACCAGGGCCATCGCGTTCCAGCGCATGTAGGCGCGCAGCCGGCCCTCGAGCTTCAGGTTGCCGGGGCTGCGCTCTTCCTCGTCGGGGTCGATCGTGTTCGTGTAGCTGGTGTTGGCCGAAAACGGCATGTCCATGCCGGACTGGCGCGCGTGCTCGAGCAGTTGCTCCAGCAGGAAGTGGGCGCGGCCGGCGCCTTCACTGCCGATGACGGCCGACAGCGCGTCCAGCCACTCGCGGGTTTCCTGGGGATCGGCGTCGGTGGCATCGACGCCGCGAAGTGACTCGGGCAATGCGGACATGGTTTGTCTCCTCGAAGCGGTGTTTTTGCGCCCGGCGCAAGTTTGGCACAAGTGGATTTAATTTCAAATAGTGCGCAGTATTTTCACTATGTGGAATTATCGCTCCCTGGTCAAAGTCCCCTGGATAATCCGCCGCATGACGCTTCCCTCAGCGCCCACCGGCGCGGGCAATCCCACCCTGCCCGCGCACTTGCCCACCGCCAAGCGCCTGTTCAGCCGCTGGTGGCGGCGCCAGTCGCCGGCGCGGCAGGATCGCTTCGCCACGCTGGGGCCGCTGCTGTCGGTGCTGCTATTCCTGGCTGCCATCATTTCCGCCTTCTGGTACCTGCGCAACGAGGAAATCGAGCGTGAGACGGAGTCGGTCAAACGTGATACGGAACTGACGCAGCAGCAGATCGGCCTGCGCCTGATCCAGAACCAGGAAACGCTGATCCGCATGGCGCGCGACCTCGTGGTGCGCGAGACGCGCACTGACGAGTTCATCGAGCAGGCCGCCGCCTTCGCCCGCGAGAGGCCCGAAGTCACGCACCTGAGCTGGCTCGACGCCCGCCGCCGGACACGCGCCAGTTACGGCGCGCTGCTCTACAACTTCAACGCCGCCGGCGACACGCCTGAGCCCGCGCTGCCGGCGGAAGGCCAGCAGAGCGAGCCCGAGACCACCTTCCGCGCCGCGCGCGACACCCGTTCACCTACCTATTCACGCGGCTTTGCCGACAACACCGGCGCCGCGGTCTTCCAGTTGCACCTGCCGCTGGTCGAGCGCAACGCTTTCGCCGGCGTGCTCATCGTCGAGTACTCGGTCGAATCGCTGGTACGCCACTTCGTGCCCGCCGACGTGTCGCAGCGCCACATGATCTCGGTCGTCGACGAAAACCAGAAGTTGCTGGCCGCCACCGTCACACCCATGCCCGGCGGCGGCAGCCAGCGTGCGGCCATCGTCAGCGACGCGCCGCTGACGCCGGCGCTCAACGGCCTGCTGCTGCGCGGCCAGGGCTGGCGCACCAGCATCGGCCTTGTCAACAACACGCTGTTCTGGATGGTCGTGGCGCTGAGCGTGCTGACGGTGTGGATGCTGCTGGGCACCTGGCGCCACATGCGCCGGCGCAGCCAGATCCAGGGCGCTCTGGTGCAGGAGACCAACTTCCGCCGCGCGATGGAGAACAGCATGCCCACTGGCATGCGCGCGATGGATCTCGAAGGCCGCGTCACCTACGTCAACGCCGCCTTCTGCCAGATGACGGGTTTCGGTCAGGGCGAGCTCGTCGGCCGTCTGCCGCCCTACCCCTACTGGCCGCCTGACCGGCTGGAGGAAAACGCGCGCCTGCTGCAGCAGGAACTGCAGGGCCGCAGCCCCGCCGGCGGCATCGAGGTCAAGGTGATGCGCAAGGGCGGCGGCATATTCGACGCCCGCATGTACATCAGTCCGCTGATCGACCCGAGGGGCCAGCAGACGGGCTGGATGACCAGCATCACCAACATCACCGAGGCCAAGCGCATCCGCGACCAGCTCTCGGCGTCGCACGAACGTTTCACCACCGTGCTCGAGGCGCTGGATGCTTCCGTATCGGTGCTGTCGGTGCAGCAAGGAGAACTGCTGTTCGCCAACCGCAGCTACCGGCTGTGGTTCGGCAACGAACCGACCGGCCACCAGCAGATGGCCGGCGGCGCCGTCGGCGTCGACGCCTTCGGCGGCGACGGCCACGACGAGGTAGACGGCATGTCGGGCCTGCCGACCGAGGAACTGACCGAGACCGGCGGCAGCCCGAGCGAGGTTTTTGTCGAGTCGCTGCAAAAGTGGTTCGACGTGCGCGCGCGCTACCTGCAGTGGACCGACGGCCGCCTGGCGCAGATGCTGATCGCCACCGACATCACGGCCCGTCTGCGTGCCGAGGAACAGAGCGCCGCGCAGGCCGAGAAGGCCCAGGTCACGAGCCGCCTGGTCACGATGGGCGAGATGGCGTCTTCGGTAGCGCACGAGTTGAACCAGCCGCTGACCGCCATCACCAACTACTGCAACGGCATGGTCTCGCGCGTCAAGGCCGACTCGATCAAGCCCGAGGACCTGATCGCGGCCCTGCAGAAGACGGCTCGCCAGGCCGAGCGGGCCGGGCAGATCATCCACCGCATCCGCGCCTTCGTGAAACGCAGCGAGCCGCAACGCCAGCCTGCGGAGGCGCGCGAGATCGTCGAGGACGCGGTCGAACTGGCCGGCATCGAGCTGCGCCGGCGCAACGTGTCCATCCACACCTACGTGGCGCAGCGCCTGCCCACCATCATGGCCGACCCCATCCTCGTCGAGCAGGTGCTGCTGAACCTGCTGAAGAATGCCGCCGAGGCCATCGATGGCGCGCAGTTGCCGCCGCAGCGCCGCCACATCGAGCTGCGTGTGGTGCCGCGCTACACGCCCGACGAGGGCGGCGTGATCGAGTTCAGCGTCACCGACATGGGCCCGGGCATCAAGGACGAGGTCATCGGCCGCCTCTACGAGGCCTTCTTCTCGACCAAGGCCGAAGGGCTGGGCATCGGCCTGAGCCTGTGCCGCTCGATCATCGAGTCGCACCGGGGTCGGATGCGGGCGCAGAACCTCTACAATGGGCCCCAGGCCGTCGGCTGCCGCTTTTCGTTCACCTTGCCGGTGGACATCGTGGGCCGCTCCGACGCTGCAGCCGCCCATGCCGAGGGCGAGACCTCCACGAATTCCTGATCAACGCCGCGCGTTTGCACGCCGCCTTCTGCCCATGAGCCTGATCCCCAAGAAAGGTACCGTCTACGTCGTCGACGACGACGAGGCCGTGCGTGATTCGCTGCAGTGGCTGCTCGAGGGCAAGGACTACCGCGTCAAGTGCTTCGATTCGTCGGAGTCCTTCCTGTCTCGCTTCGACCCGCGTGAAGTGGCCTGCCTCATCGCCGACATCCGCATGGACGGCATGAGCGGCCTCGAACTGCAGGACCGCCTGCTCGAGCGCAACAGCCCGCTGCCGGTGGTCTTCATCACCGGCCACGGTGACGTGCCGATGGCGGTGACGACGATGAAGAAGGGCGCGATGGACTTCATCGAGAAACCCTTCAAGGAAGAGGAATTGCTGGGCCTGGTCGAGCGCATGCTCGACCAGGCGCGCAGCGCCTTCAGCCAGCACCAGGAGCAGGCCAGCCGCGATGCCCTGCTCAGCCGCCTGACCACGCGTGAAGCGCAGGTGCTTGAACGCATCGTTGCCGGCCGCCTGAACAAGCAGATCGCCGACGACCTGGGCATCAGCATCAAGACGGTGGAGGCGCACCGCGCCAACATCATGGAAAAGCTGAATGCCAACACCGTGGCCGACCTGCTGAAGATCGCCCTCGGCGCGCAGACGAAAGTCTGATTCCCCTCGTCACCCCGACCGAGGCCGCAACACGCGGCCTCGCTTGTTTGAGGCACGCTCCATGACCGCCCAGCCTATCGACGGCGTCGCCTTGTCCCGGCACATCCGTAGCAAGGTCGCGGCACGTGCGGCGGTGCTCACGGCCAGCGGGCGCAAGCCAGGGCTGGCCGTGATCCTGGTTGGCGACGACGCGGCCAGCGCCGTCTACGTGCGCAACAAGGTCAAGGCCTGCGAGGAATGCGGCTTCCACTCGGTGCTGGAACGTTACGGGGCCACGCTGGACGAAGCCACGCTGCTGGCACGCATCGCGGCGCTGAACGCCGACCCGGCCATCCACGGCATCCTGGTGCAGATGCCGGTGCCGAAACACATCGACCCGCACAAGGTCATCGAGACCATCGCCACCGCCAAGGACGTCGACGGCTTCTCGGTGCACAGCGCCGGCGCGTTGATGACCGGCCTGCCCGGCCTGCGCCCGGCCACGCCCTTCGGCTGTATGAAGCTGATCGAGAGCACGGGCTTGAACCTCAAGGGCAAACACGCCGTCGTCATCGGCCGCAGCAACACCGTCGGCAAGCCGATGGCGCTGCTGCTGCTGCAGGCCCACGCCACGGTCACCGTCTGCCACAGCGGCACGCCCGACCTGGGCCTGCACACGCGCCAGGCCGACGTCGTCGTCGTCGCCGTCGGGCGGCGCAACACGCTGACGGCCGGCATGGTCAAGCCCGGTGCCGTCGTCATCGACGTCGGCATGAACCGCAACGACGAAGGCAAGCTCTGCGGCGACGTCGACTACGCGGCCGTGCGCGCCGCGCTCGGTCCGGCCGGTTACATCACCCCCGTCCCGGGCGGCGTCGGCCCGATGACCATCACCATGCTGCTCGTCAACACCCTGCAGGCTGCGGAGGCCCACGCATGACCCTTACCGACAACCCCCTGCTGCACGGCGGCGAGATGCCCGACTTCGCGGCCATCCGCCCCGAACACGTCAAGCCGGCCATCGACCTGTTGCTGGCCGCGGCGGAGGTGGCGCTCGAACGCGCCGTAGGCCCCGAGGTGCCTGCCGACCACCATGCGCTGGCGCTGGTGCTCGATGTGCCGGTGGAGCGGCTGCGGCGCACCTGGTCGCACGTCAACCACCTGCAGGCGGTGGCCGACACGCCGGCGCTGCGCGCGGCGCACGCCGAGGCGCTGCCGCGCATCACCGACTTCACCACCCGGCTGGGCGCCGACGCGCGCCTCTACGCCAAGTACAAGGCCGTGGCGGCCAGCCCCGCCGCGGCGGCGATGACGGCGTCGCAGCGCAAGGCGCTGGCCGACACGCTGCGCGACTTCGTGCTCGGCGGCGCCGAACTGCAGGGCGCGCAGCGTGCACGCTACGCCGCCATCCAGGAGCGCTGCAGCGCGCTGTCCAAGGCCTTCGGCGACCACGTGCTGGACGCCACCGACGCCTTCACGCTCGACGTCGAAGAAGCCCTGCTCGACGGCGTGCCCGACGACGTGCGCCAAGCCGCACGCGAAGCCGCCGCCACGGCCGGCGTGGCGGGTTGCCGGCTCACGCTGCAGGCGCCCTGCTACATCCCGCTGCTGCAGTACGCCAGCCACCGGCCGCTGCGCGAGCAGCTCTTCCGCGCCTACAACACACGCGCCAGCGAACTGGGCCCGGCCGAACTCGACAACACCGCGGTCATGCAGGAACTGCTGGACCTGCGCGCCGAAGAAGCCGCGCTGCTGGGCCACCCCAGCTACGCCGAGCTGGCGCTGGTGCCCAAGATGGCGCGCACAGCCGACGAGGTGCTGGCCTTCGTGCGCGACCTGGCGCAGCGGGCCCGCCCGGCGGCCGAACGTGAACTGGCCGAACTGCGCGACTGCGCGGCGCGTGAACTCGGCCTGCCCGACATGCAGGCCTGGGACCGCCATTACGTCGCCGAAAAGCTCAAGCACGCGCGCTACGACTTCAGCAGCCAGGAGGTGAAGCAGTACTTCACCGAACCGGCTGTGCTGCAGGGTCTGTTCGGGCTCGTCGAGACGCTCTTTGAAGTTGCGATCCGGCCCGAGCAAGCACCGGTCTGGCACGACAGCGTGCGCTTCTTCCGCGTCTGGCGCGGCGGCACGCCGGTGGCGGCCTTCTACCTCGACCCGTACGCACGCGCCGGCAAGCAGTCGGGCGCATGGATGGACGACAGCCGCGCGCGCTGGCGCCGCCCCGAGGGCCACCTGCAGTTGCCGGTGGCACACCTCATCTGCAACTACGCGCCACCGGTGGGCGGCCAGCCGGCGCTGCTGACCCACGACGACGTCATCACGCTGTTCCACGAGTTCGGCCACGGCTTGCACCACATGCTGACGCAGGTGGACGAGCTGGGCGTCTCGGGTATCTCGGGCGTCGAGTGGGATGCCGTCGAGCTGCCCAGCCAGTTCATGGAGAACTTCTGCTGGGAATGGGAGGTGCTGCAGCGCCTGACCCGCCACCTGCAGACCGGCCAGACGCTGCCACGCGGGCTCTTCGACCGCATGCTGGCGGCACGCCACTTCGGCGGCGGCCTGCGTCTGCTGCGCCAGTGCGAGTTTTCGCTCTTCGACATGCGGCTGCACAGCGAGGACGCGGCAGCGGGCCGGGTTGGTGACATCCGCGACGAGGTCAACGCCGAGATCCAGCCCATGCGCGCGCCCGAGTTCCTGCGCTACCCACACAGCTTCGGCCACATCTTCGACGGCGGTTATGCGGCCGGTTACTACGGTTACGCCTGGGCCGAGGTGCTGTCGGCCGACGCCTATGGCGCCTTCGAGGAGGCCGGCGTGTTCGACGCCGCCACCGGCCGCCGCTTCCGCGAGCACGTGCTTGAGGTCGGCGGCAGCCGCCCGGCGCTGGAAAGCTTCCGGGCCTTCCGCGGCCGCGAGCCGCGCCTGGACGCGTTGCTGCGCCACCAAGGCCTGGCTTGAGATCGGGCCGCGGGTCGGCTAGATTCCAGGCTTCTCCCGGCGCCCTGCCCACCCCATGAACCTGAAGACTGCGCGCATGCCCCTCGCCCCTGCCGCCCTGGCGCTGCTGGCCCTGGCCGCGCTGCCGGCATGCGCCCAGTACAAGGTGGTGGCACCCGACGGCAGCGTGACCTACACCGACCGGCCCCCCTACGAGAGCAACCTTCGTGTCACGCCCATCGGACGCAACGCGCCGGCCGCCAGCGCCGAAGTCGGCCTGCCGATCGACCTGCGCCAGGCCACGTCGCGTTACCCGGTCACGCTCTACACCACGGCCGACTGTGCGCCCTGCGACAACGGCCGCAAGCTGCTGCAGCAGCGCGGTGTGCCCTACACCGAGCGCACGATCGGCAGCGAAGAGGACGCGCAGGCGCTCGAGCGCCTGATCGGCAGCCGCACCGTGCCGGCGCTCACCGTCGGCGCGCAACCGCTGCGTGGTTTCTCGGATACCGATTGGGCGAGCTACCTCGATGCGGCCGGCTATCCGAAGGAATCGAAGCTGCCGCGCAACTGGCCCGCGGCCGTGGCCACGCCGCTGGTGCAGCGCGCCGTGGCCGCCGCGCCCGAGGCCCGGCCTGCACCTCCAGCGCCCACGCCGCCCCCGCCTGAGGCACCGCAGCCGGGAACGATCAGGTTCTGAGCGTCCCCTGGAGCGCGCGGCGCCGCGTGCCGCCGGCTCTCAGCCGTTTGTTGGCAGCCGCCGCGCCACCCACGATCCGCTGCCCACGGCGGCGCCCACCACCCAGAACAGCACACCCGCGCCCACCAGCGCACCGACGGCGCCAAACAGCAGGGGCATCACCGTGCTCGACCCGTTGATGGCCATCGAGCGCAGCGCCAGCGCTTCGCCGTGGCGGTGGTCGGGTGTCAGGTGGTGCAGCATCGACATCACCATCGGCTGCACGCTGCCCAGCGTGATGCCCAGCAGCACCGCCAGTGCGCCCATGGCCAGTGGGCTGGGCGCCAGCGGATAGAGCGCAAACACGAAGCCTGTTCCGAGCATCGCGCCGCGCAGCACGCGGATCTCGTCGACGCGGTGCGCCAGCAGCGGAATCAGCATGCGCACGCCGGTGACGGCGAGTGTGAAGGTGCCGAGGATCAACCCGATGGTGCTGGCCGAAAAGCCGCGCTCGTGGCCCAGCACCGGCACGGCGAAGGTGTGCACGTCCCAGCAGGTGGAAAGCAGCCAGTTCACGACCAGCAGGCGCCGGAAGCCGGGTGCCTTCAGCAGGTCCCAGGCACGCCTGCCGGCCACGGCGGCGGCGGCGCCGGCCGGCGCCAGCCGCGGCACCCAGCGTGCCGTGACCAGGCTGGCCAGCGGCATCAGCAACAGCAGGCCGTAGGCGGCGCGAAAACCGTAGGCGTCGATCATGAAGCCGGTGGCCACGGGGCCGATGACGTTCGAGAACGACGGCGCCACGCCCAGCCAGCTGAACACGCGCACCCGCTCGACGCTGTCGCGCGCCGCGACGCCCGCGGTGCGCTGGATGGTCAGCATGCCGAGACTGGTGCCGCCGCCGGCGGCCAGCGCGGCGCCGCACAGGAGCGCGAAGTGCCAGGCACCGGTGACGAAGGTCGACAGCAGGGCAAGCCCGCAGCCCAGTACGCTGATCGCTACGGCCAGGTGCACCGGGCGGTGGTAACCCAGGCGGTCGGCCAGGCGGCCGGCCTGCAGTGCGGTAAATACCGGCGCGGCGGCGAACAGCGCCAGCAGCAGGCCCACCGACCAGGCGCTGTAGCCTTCGCCCAGCGTCTGCAGCGGCGCGGCCAGGCGCAGGCCGGCCATGGCGGAATGCATGCCCAGCTGGCCGGCGATCAGTGCCGCCAGCACTGGGGCGGAACCGGCGCTCGGCGCCTGCAGTGAGGGATCAGACGGAGACGTCTCAGGTGTCGGCATCGTCGTCCGCAACGGGCGTGGCCAGCCCGGGAAGCAGCCGCGTCACCTGTGCTTCAGGCAGTGCCTCCACCGTCTTCAGGCGACGTTCCATGGCCCGCGTGCGTGTCGTCGCGGCGTCGATGGTGGAGCTGGCCTCGTCCAGCTTCTTCTTGGTCTTGGCCAGCACTTCGCCGAACTTGCCGAACTCGGTTTTCACGGCGCCGAGCACTTCCCACACCTCGGCAGAACGTTTTTCCAGCGCCAACGTACGGAAACCCATCTGCAGGCTGGTCAGCGTGGCCAGCAACGTGGTCGGGCCGGTCAGCATCACCTTGAACTCGCGCTGCAGCGCTTCTAGCAGCCCCGGGCGGCGCAGCGCTTCGGCATACAGACCCTCGGTGGGCACAAAGAGGATGCCGAAGTCGGTGGTGTGCGGGGGCGAGACGTACTTGTCACGGATGCTCTTCGCTTCCAGACGCAGGCGCGTCTCGATGGCCTTGCCGGCAGCCTCCACCGCGGCGGGGTCGGCACGCTCCTGCGCGTCTAGCAGGCGTTCATAGTCCTCGCGCGGGAACTTGGCGTCGATCGGCAGCCACAGCGGCTCGCCGTCGATGCGCTGGCCGGGCAGACGGATGGCGAACTCGACACGGTCGCTGCTGCCCGGAATGGTGATCACGTTGGTGGCGTACTGCTCCGGCGTGAAGACCTGTTCCAGCAGCCCTGCCAACTGCATCTCGCCGAAGATGCCCCGTGTTTTCACGTTTGTCAGCACACGGTTGAGCGAACCCACGTCGCGCGCCAGCGTCTGCATTTCGCCCAGGCCCTTGTGCACCTGCTCCAGCCGGTCGGCCACCTGCTTGAAGCTCTCGCCCAGGCGCTGCTCGAGCGTCGCGTGCAGTTTCTCGTCGACGGTGGCGCGCATCTGGTCGAGCTTTTTCTCGTTGCCCTCCTGCAGCGCGCCCAGGCGTTGCTCGACGGCGGCGCGCACCTCGGCCAGGCGGCGGTCGTTGGCTTCGGACAGCCCGCGCAGCTGCTCGGCCAGCGTGTCGCCGAAGCGGCGCAGCGCGGCGTCCTGCGCCTCGCGCGCGCCGGTGGACTGCTGCGCCAGGGCCTGCGTGGCCTGGGCCAGGGCGGCGCTCACGCTCTGTTGCGTGGTGGCCAGCTGAGTGCGAAAGCTGTCGATCTGCTCGTTCTGCGTGCGCGCCACGTCGCCGCTCTGCGCCAGCAGCATCTGCTGGAAGGTGGCGAGGTCGCCGCGTGTTGTCTGACCCTGGCGGCCGAGCTCGTCGCGCAGCTCACGTTCCAGGCGCTGCAGCGCTTCGGCGTCGGCGGCGCTGCTGCTGTCCACCCGGCGCAACGCCAAGTACAGCAACAGCAGCAGGTTCAGCGCCAGCAGGGCCAGCGCAGCAATCATCGTCCAGTCGGGCATAAGCCCTCAATTGTCACCGTTGCGGCAGGCCGGCGTCGGCAGCCGCCCTGCGCTTCAGACACGCGTCAGACGCGCGACTGCAGCTGGCCGGCGTTGATCGGCGTCAGCGCGGTGCCGCCCGTCAGCACCGCGATCAGGTTGTCGGCCGCCAGGTTGGCCATGGCCAGCCGCGTCGCCACGCTGGAACTGGCGATGTGCGGCGTCAGCACGACATTCGACAGGTCCAGCAGCCCCGGGTGCACGGCGGGTTCACTCTCGAAGACATCGAGCCCGGCGGCGGCGATGCGGCGCTCGCGCAGCGCGGCCGCCAGCGCCGCGTCGTCGACGACGCCGCCGCGCGCGATGTTGGTCAGCGTCGCAGTGGGCTTCATCAGCGCCAGCTCGGCCGCGCCGATGCAGTGGTGGTTCGCGGGCGAATAGGGCAGCACCAGCACCAGATGGTCGGCCTCCTTCAGCAGCGTGGCCTTGTCGACCCAGCGTGCGTTCACCGCCGCCTCGGTGGCCTCGGGCAGGCGGCTGCGGTTGTGATAGATCACCTGCATGCCGAACCCCAAGGCGCCGCGGCGCGCGATGCCCTGCCCGATACGCCCCATGCCCAGGATGCCCAGCGTGGCCCCGTGCACGTCGCTGCCGGCGACCATGTCGTAGGCCCAGCGGTCCCAGCGGCCAGCGCGCAGGAAACGTTCGCTCTCGGCCATGCGGCGCGCCGCGGCCATCATCAGCGCGAAGCCGAAGTCGGCGGTGGTCTCGGTCAGCACGTCGGGCGTGTTGGTGGCCAGCACGCCGGCGGCGTTGAAGGCAGGACTGTCGACGTTGTTGTAGCCCACCGCCATGTTGGCGACGATGCGCAGTTGCGGGTTCGCGGCCAGCACCTCGGCGTCGACACGGTCGCTGCCGGTCGTGAAGGCACCGGCCTTGCCCTGCAGGCGGCGCGTCAGCTCGGCCTTGCAGTAGACCGTGTCGTCGGGGTTGTCCTCGACATCGAAGTGCTGGCGCAAGCGCGCCACGACTTCGGGGAACACGGCGCGCGCCACCAGCACGGCGGGGCGGGTCGGGTGGGTGCTCATCGGGGGCCTTGCCTTCTCAATCCAGAAAACGCGTGAAACCGGCCACCGGCTCGCGCTCGGTGACCAGCGAGTTCTCCACCGCCGCCGGGTCGGCGTGGCCCAGCGACATGCCGCAGACCACCATCTGGTCTTCGCGCAGGCCCAGGTGCTGCCCGATGATGCGGTGGAAGTCGGTGAAGGCGGCCTGCGGGCAAGTGTCGAGGCCGCGCGCACGCGCTGCGACCATGACGTTCTGCAGGAACATGCCGTAGTCCAGCCAGCTGCCCTGGCGCATGACGCGGTCGATAGTGAACATCAGGCCGACCGGCGCGCCGAAGAAGGCGTAGTTGCGCCCGTGCTGCGCATGCATGCGCGCCTTGTCGGTCTTGCCGATGCCCAGCAGCGTGTAGAGATCCCAGCCCACCTTGCGCCGGCGGTCGATGTAGGGGCTCTGCCACTCGGTGGGGTAGTAGTCGTATTCCTTGGTCTGGGCGGCGCGCAGCGCCGGGTCGTCGTGGGCCGCGAGGATGTCGCGCGACAGCGCCTGCAGCGCGGCCCCGGTCAGCACGTGCACCTGCCAAGGCTGGGTGTTGGTGCCCGAGGGCGCGCGTGCGGCCACGGTCAGGATCTGCTCGATGACTTCGCGCGGAACAGGCGTGGGCAGGAAGGCGCGCAGTGAGCGCCGCGAGGTGATGGCCGCGTCCACCGCCGCGGTGCTGGCCGGCGTGATCTCGGGGTTGATGACGACGTGGGCCGCCGGGTGCGTGTCTTGACGAGTCGTCATGCAGTTTCCTGGGGGTTCACGAGCAGGGGCGCCAGCGCGACGCGGAGTTTCTCGGGCACCGGCACCGGGCGGCGCGTGCTGCGGTCGACGTAGACATGCACGAAGCGCCCGACCGCGGCGGCCAGCGGCGCGTCGTCGGCGAACAGGCCCAGCTCGTAGCTGACGCTGGAACGGCCGAGCCGCGCCACGCGCACGCCGGCGTGCACTGTCTGCGGGAAGGCCAGGCTCTCGAAGTAGTGGCATTGCGTCTGCACGACGAGGCCGATCACCTCGCCGGCATGGATGTCCAGCGCGCCGGCCTCGATCAGGTAGCGGTTCACCGCGGTGTCGAAGTAGCTGTAGTGCACGACGTTGTTGACGTGCCCGTAGACGTCGTTGTCCATCCAGCGTGTGGTGATGGACTGGAAGTGCGGGAAATCCGCTCGGGGTAGCGGGTGGGCGCGGTCGCTCATGTGCCCGATTCTTCCACCGCGGGCTGCGGCACCCGCTTCGGCCACGCCTGCCAGGCGGCCAGCGCCTCCTGCAGCGTGCGCCGCTGCACCGCCACGGTGGTGTGGATGTCGCGCCCGTAGCCCCCGGCCATCGACAGCGCCACCGGGATGCCCCGCTCGCGCAGCGACGCCAGCATACGCCGGTCGCGCTCGGCCAGGCCGGCAGCCGTGATCTTCAGCCGGCCCAGACGGTCGTCTTCGTGCGGGTCGGCGCCGGCCAGGAAAAAGGCGAGCCCGGGCAGGCCGTCGCCATGGCGCGCCCAGGCTGCGTCCAGGGCAGCATCGAGGGCGGCCAGGTAGTCCGCGTCGCCGCAGCCGTCGGGCAGGTCGACGTCGAGATCGCTGGCTTCCTTGCGGAAGGGGAAGTTGCGCGCGCCGTGCAGGCTGAGCGTGAACACGCTCGAGTCGTCGTGGAAGATCGACGCCGTGCCGTTGCCCTGGTGCACGTCGAGGTCGATGACGATCACGCGCAACAGCCGCTGCAGGCCCGGCCGGCGCTGGCGCCGCCGATGCCACTCCGCCTGCATCAGCCGCGCCGCCACCGCCACGTCGTTGAAGACGCAGTAGCCCGAACCCTTGTGGGCGTAGGCGTGGTGGGTGCCGCCGGCCAGGTTGACGGCCACGCCTTCGCCGTCGAACAGCGCGGCGCGGGCCGCGGCGATGGTGGCGCCCACCGAGCGACGAGAGCGCTCGACCATGCGCTCGCTCCAGGGGAAGCCGATCTCGCGCTGCTGCGCCGCGCTCAGCGTGCCTTCGGCCACGGCGCTGATCCAGGCCGGCTCGTGGGCCAGCGCCAGTTCGCCGTCGCTGGCCGGCGGGGCCTCGGTCACACGCACGGCGGGCAGCGTGGCCTCGGCGGCCTCGCGCAGCAGCCGGTACTTGGACATCGGGAAGCTGTGTCCGGGCGGCAGCGGCAGCACGAACTGATCGGAATGGAAGGCCAGCACGGGGATGGATTCTAGGAAGCGACCCCTAGATTGCTGCACTGCATCAAAAAAGGCTTGCAAGGATCGCTCGGCTGCTTATACTTCAGTCCATGTTGCAGCGCAGCAAAGTTGTTTGAGCAAGGCGCAGCACCGGTTCCCTGACCTCACCTGAACGGAGACACACCATGATCACGAACTTCACGCCCGAGCAATTCGCTGCCGCCCAGAAGGCCAACCTCGAAACCCTGTTCGGCCTGACCTCTAAGGCCTTCGAAGGCGTCGAGAAGCTGGTCGAGCTGAACATGCAGGTCGCCAAGACGACGCTGGCCGAAGTGGCCGAGTCGACCCAGGCTGCCCTGTCCGTCAAGGACGCGCAGGAACTGCTGAACCTGCAGGCCAGCATGTTGCAGCCCAGCGCCGAGAAGGCCGCTGCCTACAGCCGTCACGTCTACGAAATCCTGGCCGGCACCAACGCCGAAGTCACCAAGGCCGCCGAAGCCACGATGGCCGACAGCCAGAAGAAGGTGCTGGCCCTGGTCGACACCGCCGTCAAGAACGCACCCGCCGGCTCGGAAAGCGCCGTCGCGATGATGAAGTCGGCCGTCGCCGCTGCCAACAACGCCTTTGAAAGCGTGCAGAAGGCTGCCAAGCAAGCCACCGAAGTGGCCGAAGCCAACTTCACGACGATGACGAACCAGGCCGTCAAGGCCAGCCAGACCGCCACGAAGTCGAAGAAGGTGGCCTGATCGCGCGGCGCGGCCAGCCCGCGCCAACGCTCTGATCGGCAGGCGCGGAACTTTCTGCGCCGCCCGCTGCTCTATCCAGGGCCTGGGGGACTTCAACCCCGGGTCTCTCGTGTGGAAGGTTGTTTTTGGGCCCGGTGGCAACGCCGGGCCCGTTCTTTTTTTGGGCCCGGTGGCAACGCCGGGCCCGCCTCGTTTTGGGCGTGCGGCGGTCCTCAGTCGGGCCGCGCCTGGCGTGCCATGAAGGCCGCGATGCGCGCCTTCAGGTCGGGCAACGCGCGCAGCGCCGCCTCGCGACCGGCCTGCACGGCCTTCGCCCGTGCCGAGAAATCGGCGCTGGCCACCCCCACCAGCAGTGGCCGCAGCACAACTTCGGCGTCGCGCAGCTCGAACTGGTTGATGCTGCGGCCCATGATGGCAAAGGTCTGCAGCAGCATCTACATCACGTCGCCGGTGGCATTGCCCTCGGGCGGCGACGAGATGTCCACCGCGATCACCAGTTCGGCGCCCATCTGGCGCGCAAAACGCACCGGCACCGGCGACACCAGCCCGCCGTCGACATACTCGCGGCTGCCGATGCGCACCGGCTGGAACACCGCCGGCACCGCGCTGCTGGCACGCACCGCCGCCCCGGTGTCGCCACGCTGGAAGAGGATGGGCGCGCCACTGTCGAGGTCGGTGGCGACGATGCCCAGCGGCAGCTTCATCTGCTCGATGGTGCGCCCGCCGGTCTGCTCACGCACGTAACGCGCCAGCGCCTCGCCACGGATCAGCCCGCGCGTGGGATACGACCAGTCGGTGATGGCGCCCTCGTCCATGGTCAGCGCCAACTGGCCCAACTCGAGCCCGGTCTTGCCGGCAGCGTACATCGCGGCCACCAGGCTGCCGGCCGACGTGCCGGCCACCAGCGCCGGGCGGATGCCGGCCTCCTCGAGCACCTGGATGACACCAATATGGGCAAAACCGCGTGCCGCGCCGCCGCCCAGCGCCAGGCCGATGCGCGGTGGCCGCGGCGGCGGCAGTACGACCGCCGGTGCCTTCGGCGGTTCGGGCGTCACTAGCGGCGTCACTGCCGGCGTCACTACCGGCGGTGCAGTCGGCGGTACCCCCGGCCGGGAAGGTGGCGCGGTCTGGCATCCCGCCAGCATCGCCAGACACAGCAGACACCCCAACCGGCGGGGCGTTCGGCCAAAAATTTCGGGACGACTGCGTTTCATCGCCCGATTGTCCGGGATGGCTGCACGCCCGACTTCGCACGGCTTATGCCGGTGACATATAAACAAGCTACTTATCTGTAGTTCCTGCTGATAAGCAGGCTGCCTACATTGCGTGCTCCGGGCCCCAGGCTCGCCCTTGCCTGCGCCGGCGCACCTCCCACGCGATGTACCGCTACACCGATTTCGACCGCCAGTTCGTGCACGCGCGCGCCGCCCAGTACCGCGACCAGCTGCAGCGTCACCTGACCGGCGAGCTTGCCGCCGACGACTTCCGCCCGCTGCGCCTGCAGAACGGCTGGTACGTGCAGCGCCATGCGCCGATGCTGCGCGTGGCCGTGCCCTACGGCGAGCTGAGCAGCCGCCAGCTGCGCCAGCTGGCCCGCATCGCCCGCGAATTCGACCTGCAGGACGCCGGCTCGCCCATTGAGCGGGGTGGCTTTGGCCATTTCTCGACACGCCAGAACCTGCAGTTCAACTGGATTCCGCTGGCGCGCAGCGCCGACGTGATGGACCTGCTGGCCGAAGTCGACATGCACGGCATCCAGACCAGCGGCAACTGCATCCGCAACATCACCACCGACGCGCTGGCCGGCATCGCGCCGGACGAGGAAGTCGACCCGCGCCCCTACTGCGAGATCCTGCGTCAGTGGAGCACCCTGCACCCGGAATTCGCCTTCCTGCCGCGCAAGTTCAAGATCGCCGTCAGCGGCGCCCGCGAGGACCGCGCCGCCACCGCCTGGCACGACATCGGGCTGACGCTGCACCGCAACACCGCCGGCGAGGTGGGCTTCCGCGTCGCGGTGGGTGGTGGCATGGGCCGCACGCCGGTCATCGCCACCGAGTTCGCGGCCTTCGTGCCCTGGCAGCAGATCCTCGTCTACATCGAGGCCGTGGTGCGCGCCTACAACCTCTGCGGCCGCCGCGACAACATGTACAAGGCGCGCATCAAGATCCTGGTCAAGGCCGAGGGCCAGGCCTTCGTCGACGCCGTACAGCGTGAATTCGAGGCCCTGCTTGCCGACCCGGGCACACCCCTGATCCCGCAGGCCGAGCTCGATCGTGTCGCAATCAGCTTCACGGCGCCGGTGGCCGCAGGCGGCGGCGCGCCCGCCACGCCCGCCACCGAGCCCCTGCCCGCCTACAGCCGCTGGCTGCAGCGCAACGTGCATGCGCACAGACTGCCGGGCCACCGCGCGGTGACGCTGTCGCTCAAGCGCGCCGGCCTGCCGCCGGGCGATGTCACGGCCGAGCAGATGGAAGCCGCGGCCGAACTGGCCGAACGTTTCAGCCAGGGCGAGCTGCGAGTCAGCCACGAACAGAACCTGCTGCTGCCCTGGGTGCGGGAAAGCGAACTGCGTGCGCTGTGGCTGGCGGCGCGCGAACACGGTTTGGCCACCGCCAACATCGGCCTGCTGACGGACATGATCGCCTGCCCCGGCGGCGACCTCGGCGCGTTGGCCAACGCGCGCAGCATCCCCATCGCCGCCGCGCTGACGGAACGTTTCGCCGACCTCGACGAACTGCACGACATCGGCGACATCGACCTGCACATCAGCGGCTGCATCAACAGCTGCGGCCACCACCACAGCGGGCACATCGGCATCCTGGGCGTCGACAAGGACGGCCTGGAGTGGTACCAGGTCAGTGTGGCCGGCGCCGACGGCAGCACGCTCAGCGGGGCGGCCGTGCCGGGCAAGGTCATCGGCCCGTCGTTTGCGGCCGACGAGGTGCCCGACGTGATCGAGGCCGTGGTCGGCACCTACCTGCGGGAGCGCCGCGCCGGCGAGCGCTTCGTCGACACCGCGCGCCGCCTCGGTGCCCTGCCCTTTCGCCACGCGGCCGACGCGGTGCGCCGCGCCACCGCCGCGGTCTGAGAGCCCGCCATGACGATGCAATTCGTAGACCCTGCAGCGGCGCTGCCCGCCGGCGCGCTGGCGCTGGACAACACCGCCGACGTGCTGGCGCGCGCCGAGGAGATCCACCGCCAGGCGACGGTGCTGCTGCACTTCCCGAAGTGGACCGACGGCCGCGCTTATTCGCAGGCCGTGCTGTTGCGCGGCCGGCTGCGCTACGCCGGCGAGATCATCGCCACCGGCGAAGTGCTCGCCGACATGCTGCCGTTGTTGCGCCGCTGCGGCTTCGACGCCGTGCAGCTGCGCGCCGACCAGAAGCTGGAAGCCGCGCAGCGGGCGCTGGGCTACTTCGACAGCCACTACCAGACCGTGCCGCCCGAACGCGGCGCCGGAGTCTACCCATGAATCCCACTGCCATCACGCTGCATGCGCGCTGCAACCCCGGCTACGGCGAACGACTGGCCCACACGTTGCGGCAACTGCAACAGGCCGCCGGGCGCCACAGCGGCCACATCGTCTTCACCACCAGTCTGGGTGCCGAGGACATGGTGATCACCGACCTGATCGCCAGCCACGGCCTGCCCATCGCGCTGGCCACGCTGCAGACCGGGCAGTTGCACGCCGAGACGCTGGCGCTGCTGGCGCGCGTCGAGGCGTTTTACGGCGTGACGATCGAGCGCTGGGCGCCCGATGCCGAAGCCGTGCTGCGCTTCGAGAGCCAACACGGCGAACTGCCGATGCGCCGCAGCGTCGACCTGCGCAAGGCCTGCTGCGCCTTGCGCAAGCTGGAGCCGCTGTCGCGTGCGCTGGCCGGGCGCAGCGCCTGGGTTACCGGGCTGCGCCGCGAGCAGTCGGGTGCGCGCGCCGAAGTGCCCTTCAGCAGTGTCGACGAACAGGGGCGCCAGAAGCTGAGCCCGCTGGCCGACTGGAGCCAAGCCGACGTCTGGAACTACATCGCCGCCCACGACGTGCCCTACAACGAACTGCACGACCGCTTCTTCCCCAGCATCGGCTGCGCGCCGTGCACCCGCGCGGTGACGCCGGGCGAGGACGTGCGCGCGGGGCGCTGGTGGTGGGAGCAGGAGACGGCAAAAGAGTGCGGCCTGCACACCCGCCGTAACGCATCGAAGGAAGCCGCATGAACGCCCCTGTCAGCCTCGACTGCCTGCTGCCGGGCCTGGACCACCAGCACCTCGACGGGCTCGAGGAAGAGGCCATCTTCATCCTGCGCGAGGTCGCAGCCAGCTTCGAACGGCCCGCGCTGCTGTTCTCGGGCGGCAAGGACAGCTGCGTCGTGCTGCGCCTGGCCGAGAAGGCGTTCAAGCAACGCGTCGGTGGCGATCAATTCAGCGGCCGCCTGCCTTTCCCGCTGCTGCACGTCGACACCGGGCACAACTTCCCCGAGGTGATCGACTTCCGCGACCGGCGCGTGGCCGAGATGGGCGAGCGCCTCGTCATCGGCAGCGTCGAAGACAGCATGCGGCGCGGCACCGTGCGCCTGGCGCACGCACTCGAAAGCCGCAACGGCCACCAGACCGTGGCGCTGCTGGAGGCCATCGAGGAACACCACTATGACTGCCTGATCGGCGGCGCGCGTCGCGACGAAGAGAAGGCACGCGCCAAGGAGCGCATCTTCAGCCACCGCGACGGCTTCGGCCAGTGGCAGCCCAAGGAACAGCGGCCGGAGCTTTGGACGCTGTTCAACACGCGCATCAAGCCGGGCGAGCACTTCCGCGCCTTCCCGATCAGCAACTGGACCGAGCTCGACGTCTGGCTCTACCTGGCGCGCGAAGCCATCCCGCTGCCCGGCCTGTACTACCGCCACGAACGTGAGATCGTGCGCCGCAAGGGCCTGCTGGTGCCGGTGACGCCGGTGACGCCACCCGCCGCCGGCGAAACGGTGGAAACGCTGGCGGTTCGCTTCCGCACTGTGGGCGACATGACCTGCACCTGCCCTGTTGAAAGCGACGCCGGAACGGCCGCCGAGATCGTGGCCGAGACCCTCACCGTGACCGTCAGCGAACGCGGCGCCACGCGCATGGACGACCGCACCAGCGACGCTTCGATGGAGCGGCGCAAGAAGGAAGGCTACTTCTGATGTCCGCCCTGCCCCAGACTCCGTCGCCTGTGCCGGCCGATACGGCCCCTGCGGCCCCTACACACAAGGCCTTGCGTTTCCTCACGGCCGGCAGCGTCGACGACGGCAAGAGCACGCTCATCGGCCGCCTGCTCTTCGACAGCCGCGCCATCCTGGCCGACCAGTTGGAACACCTGCAGGCGCGGGCTGCCGGCGCACCCATCGACCTGAGCCTGCTCACCGACGGTCTCGAGGCCGAGCGTGAACAGCGCATCACCATCGACGTGGCCTACCGCTACTTCGCCACGCCGGCGCGCAAGTTCATCATCGCCGACGCCCCGGGCCACGAGCAGTACACCCGCAACATGGTCACCGCCGCCGCGGGCAGCGACGCCGCCGTGGTGCTCGTCGACATCACCAAGCTCGACCTCGACGCCAGCCCGGTGCCGCTGCTGCCGCAGACGCGTCGCCACAGCCTGCTGGCCCGGCTGCTGCGTTTGCCCAGCATCGTGTTCGCGGTCAACAAGCTCGACGCCGTGGCCGAGCCCGGCCCGGCCTTCGCGGCCGTGTCGCAGGCCTTGCAGGCCTTCGCGGACGAAGCCGGCATCGAAGTCGCTGGCATCGTGCCGGTGTCGGCGCTGCGCGGCGACAACGTCACGACGCCGCTGAACGCGCCGTGGTACCGCGGTCCCACGCTGCTGCAGTTGCTGGAAAGCCTTCCCGTCACGGAAGACGCGGCAGCCGGCCCACTCAGCCTGCCGGTGCAATACGTGGCCCGCGAAGGCGTTGGCACGGGTGAGCAGCCGCGCGTGCTGTGGGGCCGCATCGCCCAGGGCGGCCTGCAGCTCGGCGACGAGGTGCAGGTGTTTCCCAGCGGCGAACGCGCCACCGTGGCCGGGCTGCGGCGCGCCGGCGGCACGGTGCAGGCGGCCCGGGTCGGCCAGTCGGCGGGCGTGGTGCTGGACCGCCAGCTCGACGTCTCGCGCGGCGACTGGCTGGCTGCGCCGGGCACGCTGCAGCCGGCGCGCCGCTTCGCCGCCACGCTGGCCTGGCTGGACACGGAAACCGCCACCCCCGGCCGCAAATACCTGCTGCGCCACGGCAACCGCTGGGTGCAGGCGCGGCTGCTCGCGATCACCAGCTGCCTGGACATCCACACGCTGCAGCCCGAGGCCGCGCACGCGCTGGCCGTCAACCAGATCGGCGAGGTGGTGTTCGAACTGCAGCAGCCGCTGCCGCTGGCGGCCTATGCCGCCAACCGTGTCGCCGGCGCGCTGATCGTCGTCGACCCCGCCAGCCACCGCACCAGCGGCGCGCTGCTGGTGCGCCAGGCGTTGAGCGCGGCATGAACGGCATGAACAGCGGCCGCGTGGTTTTCATCGGCGCCGGCCCCGGCAGCGCCGACCTCATCACCCTGCGCGGTGCACGCCGCCTGGCCGAGGCCGATGTTGTGCTTTTCGACGCCCTGACCGACCCCGCGCTGCGCGAGTTGGCGCCGCACGCGCTGTGGGTGGACGTGGGCAAACGCGGCTTCTGCCATGCCACCGGCCAGGCCGCCATCGACGCGCTGCTGGTGCGCCACGCCCGCGCGCACCGCAGCGTGGTGCGCCTGAAGGGCGGCGACCCCAGCGTCTTCGGCCGCCTCGAAGAAGAGCTGCAGGCCCTGGCCACTGCCGGCATCGAGTGCGAAGTGGTGCCGGGTGTCACCGCGGCCATCGCCGCGGCCGCATACACGAAGCGCCCGCTGACGCGCCGCGGCGCCGGGCGCAGCGTCAGCCTGACGACGGCGATGACGCAGCAGGGCCGGCTGCAGGCCGGCCGCCACGCCGACACCGAGGTCTTCTACATGGCCGGCCGCCAGTTGGGCTTGCTCGGCCGCGCGCTGCGCCAGGCGGGCTGGCCCGAGGACACGCCGGTGTGCGTGGTGTCGCGCGCCGGCTGGCCCGACGCCGTGGCCAGCGATCACGCCCTGCACGAACTGGCCGCGGCGGCCGTGCTGCACGCCGGCCGGCCGACGGTGGTGACGGTCGGCGCCGGTGCGCGCGCGCTGCTTCGGCCATCTGCCCATCCCGGGCTTGCCGCCGCGCAAGCCGGGCACGGGGTCCCCGCGCCTTAAAATGGCGCCTGGTGCGGGCCGCGGCATGCCCCCGCCGGCCCCGTCACACTCCACCGAGCCCGTAAATGACCCACGTTGTTCTCGAATCGTGCATTCGCTGCAAGTACACCGACTGCGTTGATGTCTGCCCCGTCGACTGTTTCCGCGAAGGCCCGAACATGCTCGTCATCGACCCCGACGAGTGCATCGACTGCGCGGTGTGCATCCCCGAATGCCCGGTCAACGCCATCCTGCCCGAGGAAGACGTGCCGACCGACCAGTTGGCCTTCATCAAGCTGAATGCCGAGCTCTCGCCCAAGTGGCCCAGCATCACCAAGCGCAAGGCGCCGCCGCCCGACGCCGACGAGTGGAAAGACCGCAAGGACAAACTCGACCAGCTGGTCCGCTGAAGCGCGCGGTCATGGACCAGCGCGTCCAGGCGCCAGCCCACGCCACGCCGCCGCCGCCCGCCGACGCGGCCGGCGCGATCGAGACTGACGCCGTCATCGTCGGCGCCGGCCCGGTGGGTCTGTTCCAGGTCTTCGAACTGGGGCTGCTCGAGATCAAGTGCCACATCATCGACTCGCTCGCCTACCCCGGCGGCCAGTGCGTCGAGGTCTACCCCGACAAGCCCATCTACGACATCCCGGCCGTGCCCGTGTGCACCGGCCAGGAACTCACGAACAACCTGCTGCGGCAGATCGAGCCCTTCGGTACCACCTTCCACCTTGGCCACGAAGTCACCGTGGTGCTGAAGCAGCCCGACGGCCGCTTCTTCGTCGAGACCCACAAAGGCACACGCTTCCTCACGAAGACGGTGTTCATCGCCGGCGGCGTGGGTTCGTTCCAGCCGCGCACGCTGAAGGTCGACGGGCTCGAGCGTTTCAACGACACGCAGGTTTTCTACCGCGTGCGCGACCCGGTGCAGTTCGCAGGCAAGAACCTCGTCATCGTCGGCGGCGGTGATTCGGCGCTGGACTGGGCGCTGAACTTCGCGCAACCCGGCCCGCACCAGGCCGAGAGCGTGATCCTGGTGCACCGGCGCGACGGCCTTCGCGCCGCGCCCGCCAGTGTGGCCAAGATGCGCGCGATGTGCGAGGCCCACGAGATGCAGTTCGTCGTCGGCCAGGTCACAGGCTTCGAAGAAGCCGACGGCCGGCTACAGGGGCTGAAGCTCACCGGCGGCGACGGCGTGACGCGGGCGCTGCCGCTGGACATGCTGCTGGTCTTTTTCGGCCTCAGCCCCAAGCTCGGGCCCATCGCCCACTGGAGGCTGGGCATCGACCGCAAACAGTTGGTGGTGGACACCGAGAAGTTCGAGACCAACGTCCCCGGCATCTTCGCCGTGGGCGACATCAACATCTACCCCGGCAAGAAGAAGCTCATCCTCTCGGGCTTCCACGAAGCAGCACTGGCGGCCTTCGGCGCGGCACCCTACGTCTTCCCGGAAAGACGCATCCTGCTGCAGTACACCACCACCAGCCCCAGGCTGCACAAGGTGCTGGGCGTGGAGTCGCCGGTCTTCGACTGAAGCGCAGCACCTGAAACCTACAGCCCGCCATGTGCGGGCTGTTTTGTGTGCGGCGTCGCCGCGGTTTCGCAGCACAGCCATAATGTGCTGCCGGCTCCAAACGGGCCGGCTGCACTTCGCTAGGGGTGTTGGCATCGTTTACGCGGTGCCGACTGAGACAGTCCCTTTGAACCTGATTGAGGTAATCCTCGCGCAGGGAAGCAGCCTGAATCGGCGCACGTGTTCTTCGTGCGCGGCCTCCAGAGTTTGCCCACCTGCCATCGCAAAGGCATCACGATGGCATTCCGATCTGCGTCTCCCTCCCTTGCCGGCCAGCCGCTGCGCCGCCGCGGCCTGCTGGCGCATGCAATCCTGCTGGCGATGGCCGGCCCGGTGCTCGCGCAGACACCGCCGGCGCAGGTGATCACCGTCACCGGCCAGAGCGCTGCCAACAGCGTCACCGTGGCCGGCTTTGGCGACATGCCGCTGTCGCGCACGCCGCTATCGGCCAGCGTCATCAGCACCACGCAGTTGCAGGATGCCGGCATCGGCAGCCTGGCCGACATCACGCGCCTGGACGCCGGCATCACCGACGCCTACAACCCGCCCGGCTACTGGAGCCAACTCGCCGTGCGCGGCTATACGCTGGACAACCGCTTCAACTTCCGCCGCGACGGCCTGCCCATCAACGCAGAGACCGTCATCGCCCAGGCCAACAAGCAGGCGCTGGAAATCATGAAGGGCACCAGCGGCCTGCAGGCCGGCACCAGCGCCCCGGGCGGGCTTGTCAACCTGGTCATCAAGCGACCGCAGCGCGACGTGCGTAACCTGCACCTGGGCTGGGAGGCCGACGGCAGCGTGACCACGGCGCTGGACATCGGCGACCGCAGCGACAGCGGCATGCGCACCGGCTGGCGCATCAACGCCAGCGCGGAACGCCTGGATCCACCGATGCGCAATGCGCGCGGCCGCCGCCACCTGCTGGCTGGCGCCTTCGAACTGCAGCCCGCGGAAGGCAGCCTGCTCGAAGCCGAATTCGAGATCAGCCGCCAGAGCCAGCGCAGCACGCCCGGCTTCAGCCTGCTCGGCAGCCGCCTGCCCGATGCCGCCGGCATCGACCCACGCAGCAACCTCAACAACCAGGCCTGGAGCCTGCCGGTGGTGATGGCGGGCCAGACGGCGTCGCTGCGCTATACGCAGTCGATGGGTGCAGGCGTCGATTTCGTCGCGCATGCCATGAGCCAGCGCCTGCGTACCGACGACCGTATTGCCTTTCCCTACGGCTGCAGCAGCGAGAACAACTACGACCGCTACTGCAGCGACGGCAGCTTCGATTTCTACGACTTCCGTAGCGAAGGTGAACGCCGTCACAGCGGCGCGCTGGACCTGTCGCTGCAAGGCCAGGCCAAGCTTGCCGGACTGAGCCACCGGTTCAACGTCGGCGTGCTGGGCACACGCTACACCGCGCGCTACCAGCGCCAGGCCTACAACTACGTCGGCAGCGGCAGCGTCGATGGCCTGAGCGTGGTGCCCGCCGACCCATCGCTCAGCGACGAGAACACGGACCGCGACGAGCGCAGCACCGAACTGCATCTGCAGGACATGGTGGGCTTCGGCGACGGCTTGCGCCTGTGGGCCGGCCTGCGCCACACGCGGTTGCAGCGCGACAGCGTACGCACCGACGGTTCACGCGCCACGGCCTACACGCAGCGCTACACGACGCCCTGGCTGGCACTCAGCCAAGCCGTCGGCGACGCGGGCACGGCCTATGCCAGCTGGGGCCGCGGCGTGGAAAGCGAAGTCATCCCCAGCCGTGCGCGCTACGTCGATGCCGGGCAGGCGCTGCCGGCGCTGAAGAGTCGGCAGATCGAGCTGGGCTACAAACACGCCAGCCGCAGCCTGGACTGGCGTGTGGCGGCCTTCGACATCGATCGCCCCGAGTGGCGCGACATCGGCAGCTGCAGCGCAGCCGGCAGCTGCCTGCGCCGCGCCGACGGCACGGCGCGCCACCGCGGCCTCGAGCTCGAGGCAGAGTGGCGTGGCAGCGCGCTGAGCCTGCGCGGCAGCGTGATAGCGCTGCACGCTCGGCGCGAGGGATCGACGGACGCCGGGCTGAACGGCAAGCGGCCCACCAACGTGCCGGCCAGCAGTGTGAAGCTGCAGGGCGCCTACAACCTGTCCGGCGTGCCGGGCCTGGCCCTGCTGGCCTTCGTCACGCACGAGGGTGAACGCATGGTGCTGCCCGACAACGGCGTAGCCACGCCGGGCTGGACCCGCGTCGACCTGGCCGCCCGCTACACCCAGCGCCTGGGCGGCAACCGGCGTGCGGTCTGGCGCGCCGGTGTCGACAACCTGGCCGACCAGCGCGCCTGGAAAGAAGCGCCTTTCCAGTACGGCCACGCCTACCTCTACCCGCTGGCGCCGCGCACGCTGCACGCGTCGCTGGGGCTGGACTTCTGATGGCGAGGGTGCAGCGGACCGAGGTCGGAGGCCCGGTGTTTCCGGCTATACTGTAGGGCTGTATTCCCCGATAGCTCAGTTGGTAGAGCGCCGGACTGTTAATCCGTAGGTCCCTGGTTCGAGCCCAGGTCGGGGAGCCAAAAAAAGTTAGTCAGATCAAGGCCTTGCAGCGATGCGAGGCCTTTTTCTTTGCGGCCGGCGCTGTTGGATATTGGAAGGATATTGGAAGCGTTCCAATATCCAGTACTTTTCGGAGGCTCTCTGAGGCTCGTCGAGCACGTCGTGCTGCACGTGCTGGATGGTTCTTCAACATGCCGTTTCCTTGCTGACGCCGGCTCTGCCATGTGCTGCTCAGCCGCGCGCCCAACGCCTCCAACGCCAACCTCGCGGTCGAAGCCTCGTCATGGCCGCAGGTACACCCGCAGTCCTGCAGTTGCCTGGCGCGCGCTCACGGCCTGGGGCTGTCTCTTCAGTAGCTGACGGGACTCTGACCCGCTACCCCCGGCGTGACAGGC
>JBBRBW010000063.1:0-25920 GCA_038205425.1 Burkholderiales bacterium
CGTGCGGCCTTCGTCATAGCTCTCACGGCCGTTGTCGTAGGCGAAGAGGTGGATCTTGTCGTAGTGGCCAGTCTCGTGGCCGTCGGGCGCGTAGACGGCGCAGCGGTTCAGCACCCGACCGGCCACGCCGGCCTTCACCGGCAGCGTACCTCCCACCAGCCAGACCGCGTGTTCCCGTGCCAGGTCCGACAAGAATTCCTGGATCGTGCCGCTACCCGGGTCTTCGGCCAGCGCCAGCTTGTCGCTGTCGCGCCGGCCGAGCAGACAGAAGTATTCGGGCAACGCCACCAGCGTTGCGCCATCGGCCGCGGACCGGGCCACCAGGCGGGCGGCGGCGTCGCGGTTGTAGGCCCAATCGGGGCTGCTGACCATCTGAACGGCGGCTATCTTCATGCGCCTATTTTGCGACTGTCCAGTCACCATGCCCCCCAGGATCAGTAGGCCTTGACGAAGCGATGACACTGCGCCGCCGGCCGCCGCCCCGTACAGAGGGCGACGCCGCGCGAGGATGCTTTTCGGAGGGACCCGATGCACACCGTCATTGCGGACGCCGCGCACAGCCGCTTCGTGCAGCGTATCCGCCGCCGCTACGCCGCCGAACTGGCCCTGCTGCCCCCCGGCGCACCCGACGGCGCGGCCATCACCGCGCTGGTGCAGCGCCTGCAGGCCGCCGGGCGCGACCTGGCCGGTGCGATGCGCGTGGCGCGCAACCTGGTGCTGGAGCGCCTGGCCGTGCTCGACGTCGAGGAAGGCGCACCGCTGGACGTGATCATCGGCACGATGACGGCGCTGGCCGAGGCCACGCTGGAACTGGCGCTGGCCCAGGCCCAGGCCGAAGCCGACGAACGCCACGGCCCGCCGCTGGGCGCGGACGACCGCCGCCACGAGCTGTGGATCGTCGGCATGGGCAAGCTCGGCGCGCGCGAGCTCAACGTCTCGTCCGACATCGACCTCATCTACGTCTACGAAGAATGCGACGACGGCGACGGCCTCACCGCCGGGCCGCGCCCCACCAGCTTCCAGGAGTACTTCACCTTCGTCTCGAAGCGCCTGTATGCGCTGATCGGCGAGACCACCGACGACGGCTTCGTCTTCCGCGTCGACCTGATGCTGCGCCCCAACGGCAGTTCGGGCCCGCCGGTGGTCAGCCTGGGCATGCTCGAGGAATACCTGCAGGTGCAGGGCCGCGAGTGGGAACGCTTCGCCTGGCTGAAGAGCCGCGTGGTGGCGCCGCGCGCCGCGGTGACGAGCGGCCGCGCGCTGGCGCTGCGTTCGCTGGTCACGCCCTTCGTCTACCGGCGCTACCTCGACTACGGCATCTTCGAGGGCCTGCGCCAGCTGCACCGCAAGATACGCGACGAGGCGCAGCGCCGCGCCGCCGGGCGCCCCGAACGCGCCAACGACGTCAAGCTGTCGCGCGGCGGCATCCGCGAGATCGAGTTCATCGTGCAGCTGATGCTCGTCGTGCGCGGCGGCAACTTCCCCGAGATCCGCACACGCAGCACGCTCAGCGCCTTGAAGAAGCTGGCCGCGCGCGGCCTGATGAAGCCCGACACGGCCGAGAAGCTGGGCGAGGGCTATGTCTTCCTGCGCCAGGTGGAACACCGCATCCAGTACCTGGACGACCAGCAGACCCACCTGCTGCCCACCGACGACGCCGACCTGGGCTGGATCGCGCGCAGCCTGGGCCTGCTCTGCCGTGGCCCCGAAAGCTGCGCGCTGCTCGACCGCCTGCTCGAGGTGCGCGAACTGGTGGCCGCCGAATTCGACGCGCTGCTGCGCGAGGGCCAGGGCAGCGCGCCGGAAGGCGCGCCAGGCAGCTGCAAGCGCTGCGGCCCCAAGCCGGCGGCCATCGACAGCGAAGACCTGCTCGAACGCCTGCCGCCCGAACTGGCCGAACGCGTGCGCCCCTGGGCGCAGCAGCCGCGTGTGCAGGCGCTGCGCGACGAAAGCCGGCTGCGCCTGGGCCGCCTGATGCAGAAGACCGGCCAGGCGATGCACGACGGCAAGTGCTCGCCCGCCGCCGCGCTGCGTTTCGTCGACTGGGTGGAACCGCTGCTGCGCCGCGAAAGTTATCTCGCGTTGCTGGCCGAGCGTCCCGAGGTGCTGAACCGCCTGCTGCGCCTGCTCGGCCTGGCGCGCTGGCCGATGCAGTACCTGATGCGCCACCCGGGCGTCGTCGACGAACTGGCCGACGAACGCCTGCTGCACCTGCGCTTCGACCGCACCGCCTTCACCGCCGAGCTCGAAGACCGGCTGGTGGCCTGGCAGCGCGCTGGCGAGGACAACGAAGAGCAGCTGCTCGACACGCTGCGCCACGCCCACCACGCCGAGGTCTTCCGCACGCTGGTGCGCGACGTCGGTGGTGAGCTCACGGTCGAGCAGGTGGCCGACGACCTGTCGGCGCTGGCCGATGCGCTGCTCGACATCACCGTGCGCTGGGCCTGGGCGGGCTTCAAGCAGCGCCACCGCGCCACGCCGGGGCTGGCCGTCATCGCCTACGGCAAGCTGGGCGGACTGGAACTGGGCTACGGCGGCGACCTCGACGTCGTCTTCGTCTACGACGACAGCGAGGAAACCGACCCCCAGGCCGCTGCTGGGCAGCGCCCGCCCCCCGAGGGGGATCCGGCCGCTTCGGGCGGCCGTGCGCTGCCGGACGACAAACAGCGCGCGCAAGAGGTCTACGCCGCTTTCGTGCGCCGGCTCATCACCTGGCTGACGCTGCGCACGGCAGCCGGCGAGCTGTTCGACATCGACACCGCGCTGCGGCCCAACGGCAACTCGGGACTGCTCGTCACTTCGATCAGCAGCTTCGAGAACTACCAGGCCGGCCGCGGCAGCAACACCGCCTGGACCTGGGAACACCAGGCACTGACACGCGCGCGCTGGTGCGCCGGCGCGCACAGCGTGGCGGCGCGTTTCGAGGCCACGCGGCGCGCCGTGCTCACCGCGCCGCGCGACGCCGCCGCGCTGCGCGAGGAGGTGCGCGCGATGCGCGAGAAGCTGCGCGCCGCGCGCCCGGTGCGGGCGGGCCGCTTCGACGTCAAGCACAGCCCGGGCGGCATGATGGACGTCGAGTTCGCGGTGCAGTACCTGGTGCTGGCGCACAGCGGCAGCCAGGCGCCACTGCAGGACAACAAGGGCAACATCGCGCTGCTGCAGCGCGCCGAGCACGCCGCCTTGCTGCCCACCGGCGTGGGCCGCGCCGCCGCCGACGCCTACCGCGAACTGCGCCGAGCCCAGCACCGTGCGCGCCTGGACGAACAGCCCACGCAGTTCGAGCCCGAGACCCTGGCTGCGCAGCGCGACGCCGTGCTGGCGCTGTGGCGCGCCGTGTTCGGTTGAACACGCCGGGCCACGCCTGGGCCCGCCTGGCCGCGGCCTTCGGCGCCGCCGCGCTGCTGGGCTGGTGGCTGCCGGCGCCGCTGCTCGACTGGCAACCCGCGCTGGCGCTGCACGAACCCTGGCGCGCCTTCAGCGCTGCCTTCGTGCACTGGAGCGAAAAACACCTGGCCGCCAATCTGGCGGGCTGCGCCGTGCTGGCCGCGCTGGGCCTGGCCGCGCGCCTGCCCCCGCGCGCCGCGCTGGCCTGGCTGCTGGCCTGGCCGCTGGGTCACGCCGCGCTGGCCGTGCAGCCGGCGCTGGCGCATTACGGCGGGCTGTCGGGTGTGCTGCATGCCGGCGTGGCCGTCGCCGCGGCGTGGCTGGTGGTCACGGCCAGCGGCACGCGCCGGGGCATCGGTGCCGCGGTGGGCGCCGGGCTGCTGCTGAAGGTCTTGCTGGAAGAGCCCTGGGGCCCGCCGCTGCGCCTGGGCGGCGGCTGGGACATCGCCACCGCGCCGTTGGCACATACCACCGGCGCCATCGCCGGGCTGCTGTGCGCAGCGCTGTTGCTGGCGCTGCCGCAGCGGCAGGCCGCAACGCCATGAGCCCGGGCCGCCGCACGACGCTGGACGGCCAGGCGGTGCTGCTGCTCGTCGGCTGCAGTGCGCTGTGGGGCCTGGGCCAGGTGGCGGCCAAGGTGGGGCTCACCGACATCCCGCCGCTGCTGCAGGGTGGCCTGCGCTCGCTCGGCGCAGCGGCGCTGCTGCTGGCCTGGGCGTGGGCGCGCGGCCTGCCGCTGCTGCAGGCCGACGGCACCGGCCGCGGCGGGCTGCTCGCCGGCGCGCTGTTCGCCGCCGAGTTCGCCTGCATCTTCATCGGCCTGCAGTACACCAGCGCATCGCGCATGGCGGTATTCATCTACCTCGCGCCCTTCGTGGTGGCGCTGGGCATGCCCTTCATCGCGCGCAGCGAAAGGCTGCACGCGCCGCAATGGGCCGGGCTGGCGCTGGCCTTCGGCGGTGTGCTGTGGGCCTTTGCCGAGGGCTTCGTGACACCGGCCGCGGGCCCGCGCCAGTGGCTGGGCGACACGCTGGGCATCGCCGCGGCGCTGCTGTGGGGGCTGACGACGCTGACGCTGCGCGCCAGCCGGCTGGCCACCGCCAGCCCCGAGAAGACGCTGCTGTACCAGCTGGCCGTTTCGGGCGTGGCGCTGTCGGCGGCGTCGCTGTGGCAGGGCGAGCCCTGGCCCGCCCGCTGGGGCGGCCCGGCGCTGTGGTCGCTGGGTTTCCAAACGGTCGTGATCAGCTTCGCCAGCTATCTGGTCTGGTTCTGGCTGGTGCGTCACTACCCGGCCACGCGCATCTCGGTCTTCGTGCTGCTGACGCCGGTGTTCGGGCTGCTGGCCGGCGTGGCGCTGCTGGGCGAACCGCTCGGCGCCCGCCTGGTGGTGGCGCTGGCTGCGGTGTGCGGCGGCATCGCACTCGTGAACCGCCGCACCCCTGCGCCGCCCTGAGCGTCAGCGCTTCGGGGCCGTCAGCGGCGACGGCAAGGGAACGGGCACGACGGCCTCGAACTCACGGCGCTCGAACAGGTAGTCGGTGTTGCCCTGGTGGCCTGCCGTGCGCGAGGCGCCGTACTGCGGCGTCTGCGGGAAGTCCTTCACCACCGCAGCGCGCACACGTTCGAAGACGTTGGTGCCCACCTGCCACTGGTCCAGGCCTTCGATGGCGCGCATGAAGTGCCAGGCGAACACCGAGTGGCCGTCGCGTCCCTCGTCGGCCACCGGCTCGTTGCCGCCCGAGCTCAGCACCACTGCGGCCTTGCGCTTGAGCAGATCGGCAGCGTCGGTGCGCTGGTCGAGCTGCACCTTCTCGCTGCCGGCCAGCGTGCCCGAATAACAGCTGTCGCTGATCAGCATCAGCTGGCGCGCGCCGATGGCCGCCACCATGCGCGCGATGTCGCTGTTCGACATCCAGGTCTTGGGCTCGTCGGGGTTGACGTCGGCCGGCAGCCAGTAGCCGACGTCGACGCCGTTCACCGGCACCACCTCGCCGTGGCCGGCGTAGTAGACGATGACGCTGTCGTTGGCGTCGGCCTCCATTGCCAGCTTGTTGAAGGCGCGGATGAGGGTCTCGCGGTTCGCGTTCTCGACCACCGTCGTCTCGTAGCCGAGGCGGCCCTCGAGCAGGTCGCGCACGGCGCGCGCGTCGGGCACGGCGCCGCCCAGTTCGGGCACCCGCTTGTCGTCGTACTTGTTGATGCCGATCAGCAGCGCCAGCTTGCGCTCGATGTTCGGCAGCGCGGCCTGGCGCACCTTGCGGCGGTCGGCCTTGCGCGGCTTGACGGCGGCGCGCGCGGCGATGACCTCGATCTCCTTCTTCAGCGCCTCGGTGACGAGGCAGTTGCCGGTGTCGAGCTCGGCCTCGGTCTTGCACGGCGGCACGTCGGCCAGCGCCGGGTCGAGTTCCAGTTTCGACAGGCTGCCGGCGAAGACCTTCTTCTTGTAGCTGGCGCGCGCGGCCAGCAACGACTGCACCTCGTCGCGCGGCATGAGCGAAAAGTTGACGGCGCGGAAGGACAGGCCTTCACCGTCGCTGCCGTCGGCGCCCAGCGCGAAGGCCGGCGTGACGTCGAGCACGCGGCCTTCGGTCGGGCTGGACATCGCCAGCGCCACCTGCACCGACTGCAGGCCGAGCATGAGCGCCACCTGGTTGGCAGTCGTCGCCGGGTCGGCGCTGGCCGCCGCGCCGAACGTCAGCGCACTGGCGTTGCCCGGCGCTTGCACAAACTGGTAGTTCAGCGCCACCAGGCCGCCGCCGTCGATGGCGTAGCTGCCGGCCGAGCTGCTTCCAGTGGCGGTGGTGGTGAAGGCCAGCGCGCCGGTGGTGGCGCCGGCCAGCGTCTGGCCGCCGACGAAGCCGGTGACGCTGCCCGTCAGCAGCGGGATGGCGCTGCCGGCGGGCAGGCTCAGCGGGTTGGCCAGGTAGACCAGCGTGGCCGGCGTGATGTCGGCCACGGTGCTGCCGCTGGCCACGGCCAGCGTGTAGTTGGCAGCATCGGCGCCGACCGTGGTGGCGCTGTAGCTCACCGCCTTGGCCGTGCCGGCGTTGGCGTCGGCGAAGCTGGCCGCCAGGGTGGCGCTGACGGCGTCGCCGGCCACCAGGCCGCCCAGACCGGCACTGGCGCTGGCGGCCGTGGTGGCGTCGTAGACCTTGTTGGCGGCCGTGACGCCGGCCAGCGTCAGCGCAGCCGGCGTGATGCTGGCGTTGACGCCGACGGGCGGCGCCAGCTGGTAGTTGCCGGCGTCACTGCCGGCCAGTGTCAGGCCGCCGATGCCCACCAGCTTGTTGCTGCCGACGTTCTTGTCGCCGAAGCTGCCCGCGGCCGCGCCGGCCAGCGTGACCACGTCACCCGCCAGCGGCGCGATGCTGGCGTTGCCGGCCAGCGGCGCCACGGTGCTGCCGTCGTAGACCTTGTTGTTCGCGGTCAGGCCGGTCAGCGCGAGCGCCAGCGGTGTGATGTCGGCGGTGAAGCCCGCGGGTTGCACGAGCGCGTAGTTGCCGGCGTCGACGCCGATCAGGGTCAGGCCCGAGACGGTGACGGTCTTGGCCGTGCCAGCGTTCTTGTCGGCGAAGCTGGCCGCGGCGCTGCCCGCCAGCAGCACGCTGTCGCCGGCCAGCGCGCCCACGGCGGCGGTGCCGTTCAACGTCGCCAGCACGCTGCCGTCGTAGGCGCGGCTGTTTGCCGTCAGGCCCGTCAAGGCCAGCGCCAGCGGCGTAATGTCGGCCGTGAGCCCGGTAGGCAGCAGCAGGGTGTAGTTGCCGGCGTCGGCGCCGGTCAGCACCAGGCCGGTCAGCGTCACCGGCTTGGCGTTGCCCACGTTCTTGTCGGCGAAGCTGGCGGTGGCGGCACCCAGACCCACCACGTCGCCGGCCAGCGGCGTGATGCTGCCGGCGTTGGCCAGCGTGGCGGCCAGGCCAGCGTCATAGACCTTGTTGGCCGCCACCGTGCCGCTGAGCACCAGCGTCGTTGGCGTGACGGTGGCGGTGAAGACGGGCAGGTCGTAACCGAAGACCGGGTTGCCGCCCACGTCAAGCACGGTAAAGACGCTGGCCGGGTTCAGCGTCACGGCCTTGCCACTGCCGACGTTCTTGTCGGCCAGCGTGGCCGTCGTCGCGCCTGTCAGCGTGAGCGTGTCGCCGGCCAGCAGGCCGTTGAGAGTCCAGCCCAGCGGGTTGAGCGTGATGGCGGTGCTGGCGTCGTAGACCTTGCTCAGCAGGCCGGCCAGCGCCGTGCCCGTGAGCACCGACGGCGCCACCGCGTAGCCGATGGCGTTGCCGGTCGCCGGCGTGACGAGGTTGCCGCTGGCGTCGACGGCCCAGGGCTGTGCGGCCAGGTTGTAGGCGGTGAAGTTGCCGCCCAGGCCACCGAGGTTGGCACTGGCCGGGTCTTGCAGTTGCACGACCCAACGGCCGCTGGGTGCGCCCAAGGCGCCCGGGCCGGCCTGGTTGTCGAAGAAGGCGATGGCGTTGCCGCCGAGACCGTCGAGCACGATGGCGTCACCCGGCGCCGTGCTGGTGAGGCTGCCGGTGGCCGAGATTGCAACCAACTGCGCGCGCACCTGCAGCCGCGCCGGCAGGCTGAAGGGCCGGTCGACGAGCAGGCCACTCGGGTCGCTGACCGTCAGCGTGAAGGTGCTGGTGGGCGACTGGCCGGCCAGCGCGATGCCCAGCGTGTTGGCGTCCAGCGCCGACGCCACGTCGCCCAGGTTGATGCCGAAGGGGCTGTTCAGCGTCAGGTTCACCGCCTGGGCGGCGCTGAAGCTGGGGCTGCCCGAGAAGCCGACCGGCGAACGCAGCAGCGTCGTGCCGTCGGAGACGATGTTGATGACGTTCGGCGCCTGCAGCAGCCAGGGGCCTTCGAGCAGGATGCCTTCGGTGTCGAGCGCCGGGTTGCGGCCGGTGAGGTTCAGCGGCCCCGAGGTCGCGGTAATCGAGCCCGCGGGCGCGACGGCACTGATGCCGGGCGCATTCGATAGCGCGCCCGAGGCCGTGCCGGACAAGGCCACGCTGCCGCCCGTCAGCACCACGCCCTGCAGCAGCGCGAGTGCAACGCCGGGTGTGGTGGCCGTGGCGTCCATCGTCAGCGCGCCGCCGGCATTGACGCTGGTGTTCAGCACGCTGAACAGGCTGCCGTTGACGGTGGGGCCGACAGCGGTGGCGGTGAAGGCGCCGGCGCTGGTGAAGCCGCTGCCGCTGATCGTCAGCGGGCCCGCGGCGTTGAGCGTGGTGGTGCCGGCGGCAACGGCCATGCCGCTCATGGCGATGCCGCTGGCCAGACTGCTGATCGCCAGCGTGCCGGCAGCGCCGGCGTTCCAGCTGCTGCTGCCGACCGACACGCCCAGGTTCGGCGGACTGGTCAGCGACGCGAAGCCGGTGCCGGTGCCGGTGACGCTGATGGCCGGTGCCGTGAGGTTGAGCGTCGAGCCCGGGGTGAGGCTCTCGGTGTCGATGCCGGCACCGCTGTCGCCACCGCTGCCGACGAGGACGATGTTGCCGCCGATGAGGTCTGCGCTGCCCTGCACACCCACGCCCGGCGAGTTGCCCAGCGTGCCGCTGCGGCCGTCCAGGGCGCCGGTACCGTTCAGGCTGATGCCGCCGGCACCGGCGTCGATGCGCGTGCTGCCGCCGAAGAAGACGCCCAGTGCACCCTCGCGCACCGTGGTGTTGAAGGGCAGCGCATTGCCCTGCGCGTCGATGCTGTAGACGCCCCGGCCCGAGCCCGCGAAGCTGCCACCGCCAGTGAGCACGGTGCTGTCGATCAGGCGCAGGCGGCCGGCACCGCTGGCGTCGCTGTCGGCGCGCAGCGTCACGGCGGTGCCGGTGCCGGCCGTGAAGTCCAGCGTCGCGGCGTTCAACAGCTGGGAGCCAGTGGACGAAACGGTGAAGCTGGCCGCAGCCCCCTCGGCGCGGAAGGGCGCGCCGGTGACCGCCGGGCCCAGCAGCACGGTGTCGCCGTCGATCTGCGCCACGCCGCCGCCGCTGAAGCTCAGCCGCGTGTCGCTGCCCAGCCGCACGCCGACGAAGGTCTGGCTGATGGCGCTGTTGGCCGAGGTGCCGGTAACCGTGAGGTTGGTGGCGCTGACGACCGTCGGCGTGCCGCTCGCGCCTGAGGTGACGACACCGTCGCCGTCGAAGATGCCGCGACCCACGAGGTTCAGGTTGGTGGCCGTCAGCACGCTGCGCGTCAGCACCACGCCCGTGCCGGCGCTGTCGCTGCCGCGGCCGCTGACGACAACCCGCGCACCGGCACCGCTGGCCAGCAGGCTGCTGTCGGTCAGCGTGACGCCCTGGCCAGCGTTGTAGCCCACCAGGCCGCGCACGTTGTCGCCCGCCGAGCCTTCGATGCGCAGTTCGGCGCCGACGCCGGCGGCCTCGAGTGTCGAGCCTGTGATGGCGATGGGCGCTGCGGCGCGGCCGCCCGCGGCCGTGTTGGTGTGCAGCACCAGCCCCGCGTCGCCGCTGAGGCGGCTGCCGTTGACTTCCAGGCCGTCGGTGAGCAGACGCACCGGCCCGGCGCTGGACAGCGTGATGCCGGTCAGCACCGAGCTCGGCCTGCCGGTGAGCCGGCCGCCGCTGGCGGTGATGTTCAGCGGGCTGGTGGCGGCGTTCTGCGGCCCCAGCAGGTTCATGTACGACAGCACCAGCGCGTCGCCCAGGCTGCCCTGGTTGAAGGCGCTGATGGTCACGCCGGTGGCGCCCAACGCATTGATGAGCAGGCCGCCGGGCACCGCTGCCGTGCCCGTGGCGCTGACGCCCGACGAACCGTCGCTGCCGCCCGCAGCAGTGCCCTGCAGCAGCAGCGTGCCACCGTCGACCGCGATGGTGGTTTCCTGCGTCGAGCCGGCGTTGCCGCCTTCCAGCCCGAGCGCCGGGCCGGCGCTGCGCTGCGTGGCCTTCAGGCTCATGCCCGAACCGGTGGCCGCGGTCGGGTCGCTCAGGCGCAGCGTGGCGCCATTGCCGACGAACATGCCGTAGAAGCCGGCCGCCGAACTCAAGGCGTCGAGGCTGAAGACGCGCGTGGCGGTGTAGGTGCCGCCGGCCACGTTGATGCCGCTTTCGTACTCCGAGCGGCCTGCGAGGTCGATTTCGCGTGCGCGCACGATGCTGCCGTCGAGCGTGACGCCGGCGCCGCCGAGGGCCGCGGTCTGCGCTGCGCCGCCGCCGTAGACGCGGCCGCTGCCGGCGTCGATGGTGCTGCCTTCGAGCCACAGCGCCGCCGGAATGCTGAAGCCGCTGTAGTTGCTGGAGTCGGTGGACGACTCGATCCAGTTGCCGGCCGCCGCCGTGCAGCTCAGCACGGTCGAGCAGACGACCTGCGAGGCGCCGAAGCGCACGTCGCCGCCGGCGGTGTCGACGATGCTGTTCAGAAGGTAGACACCCGTCGGCGCGGCGCCGGTGGTGGCGAAACCCAGTGCCAGCGCGGTGCCGGAAGACGCGATCAGCGAGCTGTCGATCAAGACGCCCTGGGCGCTGAAGTTCAGACTGCCGCCGTTACCGGTGATCTGCGTGCGCGCGAGACGGATGTCGCGGTTGGCGGTGAAGCTGGTGGCGCCGCCGCCGGGCAGCACGAGTTCGACGTCGTTGAGCACGATCGCCGTCTGCCCGCCCGAGGCCGGCACCGTGAAGCTGGCCGAGGAGGCGTTGCCCAGGTCGAGCAGTGGGCCTGGCGCGAGGTCGTTGTTCAACATCGCCAGGCCGACGTTGGACGTGGAATCGGCGCTGAGCTGCAGCGACGCGTTGTTGACGGTGATGCGCGTGCCGCGGCCGGCGGAGCCGATGCCGAAGTTGTCGGACAGCAGCGCGACGCCGACGTCGACGCCGGCATGCCCGACGATCTTGACGACGGCGCCGCTGGCCGGCGCCGCGTTCAGGGCGATGCGCGCACCGTCGGCGATCTCGACACCGGCCGCGCCGGCACCTTCGATGGCGATGCCCTGCGTGGCCGTGAGGTTGGTGCTGTTGCCGCGGATGTGCACGCCGAGATCGATGCCGATGGGCTGCGCGACGAAGCTTGCGCCGACGATGTCGATGCGCGCCGCGCTCAGGTTGGTGGTGCCGGTGGCGCCGCCGATGGCCACGGCGTCGACGTTCGCGATGGGGGTGAAGCCAGTGGCGGTGAAATTGCCGCTGCCCAATGTCAGCGTCGAGTCGTGCACGTGCACGCCGATCTGGCCGCCCGAGGTGGTCAGGCTGGCCGCGTTGCCGGCCTGGTAGCCCGTCGCCGGCTTGTAGGCCAGCGCCGTGAGGCCGCCGCCGGGCAGCGGCAACTGCTGGCTGATGGCGCCGCCCAGCGTGACATTGCCGCCAGCGGTGGTGATCGTGCTGTTGCGGATCTCGATGGCGCCGATGCCCGAGCCGGCCGCCACGAAGTCCAGCGACAGGGCCTGCCCGGTCGAGGTGATGCTGCTGTTGCCCACAACGATGTCGCGCGCGGCCTGCAACGTCAGCGTGACGCCGGCGCTGGGTGCCACGTTCAGCGTCGCGGCGTCGACGAGGATGTCGCCGGGCTGCGCGTTGTTGCCGCCGGTGCCGGTGGCCACCGTCACCGAAGTGCCCGCGTTCAGGGCGGCGGCGATCGTCGCCACGCCGATCACCGAGTTGTCGTTGCTCGAAGTGAAGACCGGGCCACCGCTGATGTTGGTGTCGGGGCCGGTGTTGTTGATGAGGATGTTGTTGGGGTCGAGCAGCCAGTTGCCGGCACGGCCGCCGCGCGCCGCGACGTCGACCGCCACGGGCCGCGCGTCGAGCCAGCCGCCCGAGGTCTCGACGAAGCCGCCGTCGCCAGCGACGCGGCCGCCGCGGGCGCTGAGCGTGCCGTAGGCGCGCGTGGCTTCGTTCGACCACAGCACGATGCGGCCGCCGTTGCCGCCCTCGCCGGTGGCGTCGGCACGCAGCACGGCTTCGGGGCCGAAGTAGACGGCACGCGCGTTCGGCACGCTGAGGTCCTGGCCCTGCACACCACCGCCCACGCGGACGCCGCCGCCGCCGAGCACACCCGAGACGTCGACCACCGCCTTGCCCAGCACACCGATCTGCGCGCCCAGCAGATCGACGGCGCCACCGGACGCACCGGCCTGCAGACCCTGGGCCAGCGTGCGGCTGGCTGCGCCCAGCGTCAGCATATCGGCAGCGTGCAGCACGATGCGCCCCGTCGCGTCGGCGCCCAGCGTGTCGGCCCGCACCAGGCCCTGCTGGTTGACGATGCCACCGTAGACGTCGATGGTGCCGCCCGCCGCGGCCAGCGCACCCAGGTTCAGCACCTCGCCTGCCGCTACCTTCACCTTGACCGTCAGGTGGGGCAGCCCAGTGTCGACGAGCTCGACGCTGCGCGCCGCGGCCAGACTGACACGGCCGCCGGGCGCACTGACGCGGCCAGCGTTTTCGACCGACGCGCCCAGCAGCACGACATGACCGCCGAAGCTGCTGGTGAGCGCACCCTCGTTGCGGATGCCGGCATGTTCGCCTTCGGCCGCGCTGAAGCGGTAGCGGCCGGCCAGGAAGTCGTTGTCGTTCAGGCGCAGCGTGCTGGCGACGAGCCCGGCCACGTCGACCCGCGCGCCTGGCCCGAAGAGCACGCCGTTGGGGTTCAGCAGCCAGACCTGGCCGTTGCTGGTGAGGCTGCCGAAGATCGCCGAGGGGTCGTTGCCAATGACGCGGTTCAGCACCTTGCTGGCCGCGCCGGCCTGCTCGAAGTGCACGCCGTTGGCCGCTCCGATGGAAAAGCTCTGCCAGTTCAGGATCGCACCGGCGCCGTTCTTCACCGTCATCTGCGTGCCCTGGGTGGCCACGCTGGCCTGGCCCTGTACCACCTGCAGCCCGCTGGGCAGGCCCTTCGGCCCGGTCTGCGCCTGCAGCCACAGCGGCGTGGCCAGCAGGCCGGCTACCGTGATGGCCTGCGCCAGCGGGCTCAGGCGGTGACGGCGGGGAAGAGGGTGGGGCTTGCTGCGCATGGCGGTTCTCTCTGGTCTGCGGCGCCGCGGCCGATCGGGCCGCGATGGCCGAACGCGTTCTTCAGAAGGCGGTATTGAGGCCGAAATGCGCCCGCATGTCGCCCTTCTTCGTCGTGGTGCCTGTACTCATCGCGCGGGCCACGTCCAGCCGCAGCTGCCACTGCTGCCAGCTGGCGCGCAGGCCCAGGCCCAGGCTGCCCATGTGGCAATCACTGCGCGCCAGCAGGCAGGGGTCGCCCTGCTGGTTGCTGACGTAGCCGGCGTCGGCGAAGAGCAACGCCCGCAGGTCCAGCCCGGGCTGCTTCAGCAGGCTGTCGCCGAAGTTCGGGCCGACGGCCTCGATGCTGAGCTGCACGCCGCTGTCGCCGCCGAGCTCACGTTCCTCGAAGCCGCGCACGTTCTGCGCGCCGCCGATGCCGAAGAGCTCACCCGGCACCAGCGGTTTGGCGCTGTACTGGCCCTGCAGTCGCGCCGCGAGCACGCCCCATTCGGCCACCGGCACCGCCAGTTGGGCCGAGGCACGCAGCAGCGTGTAGCGGCGCTGGCTGTTGGGGCGCACGGCGTCGAAGTCGGCCTGGGTGCCATGGCTGCCGCCGACGGCCAGGTTGTGGTGCAGGCCGACGCTGAAACCGGCGCGGATGTTGCTGACGGTCTGCGCGGTGTAGGTCAGGCTCAGCGGCTGCACGCTGACGCTTTCGCCGGCCGAGCCGCAGGCCCCCTGGGGCAGCCCGGCGATGCTGCAGTTGTTGAGGTACTCGCGCCATTCCAGGCCGGCGATGAGGCGCTGGTCGAGGTTGAAGTAGCGCGGCAGGTAGACGTTCAGCCGCGTGCCGACGATGTAGCCCTTGCCGTTGAAGGCCAGGTCGCCGGCCTGTGTGCCGACCTTGCCGGCGTCGACGTCGGAGTAGGCAGCGTAGGCGTCGATGGCCATCGCCTGCCCGTACAGCGGCGCACGGTAGCTGGCGCTGAGCACGGCCACGGCCTGTGTGTCCTCGGGCGCGGTCTGCAACTCGACGGCGAAGACATGGTCCTTGTCGGCAACGTTGGCGTGCATCCAGCCCAGGGCCGCGCGCCAGCGGCCGGTGCGCTCGCCGCCGGTGTTGTCGACGCGGGCGGTGAAACGCTGCACGGGCTGTTCGGTCACCGTGATCTTCGCGGCGATGCTGCCGGCGGTGTCACCCGGCTGCAGCAGCACCTGCAGCGTCTTGGCCGGGTTCTCATTGGCGAGCTGGATCTCGGCGTCGATGCGGCGCACCTGCGGCGTGGCGCCGGTAACCAGCGTGGGCAGGCTGGCGCGGATGTTGGCGGCGCTGTACTGCTTGTTCTCGGCCACGTCGACGCGCGTGAGCTTGCCTTCGATGACACGGATCTGCACCACGCCGCCGGCCATCTTCTGCTCGGGCAGGAAGGCGACGACACCGCCGTAGCCGGCGCGGCGGTAGAGCTCCTGGGTTGCTGCGGCGGCGTCGCGCAGGCGCTGCAGCGTGGCCGTGCCCTTGAACTCGGCCAGCCGCGCCTGCATGGCCTCGGCTGGCAGCAGCGTGTTGCCCTGCACTTCGAAGCTCTGCACCTGCACCGTGGGCGCCGGGGCCGAGGCCGCCGGGGCCGCCGGCAGCGCCGTCTGTGCCCAGGCCGGCACCCACACCGCCGTCAGGGCCGCCAGCAGGGTGCGCCGCAGCCCCTTCCCGAACGCCGGGCCTTGCGCCTCTTGCCGGGGTGTGTGCCCCGGACCTTGTCTTGTTTGCAAACCGACCCCTCCGGCGGCAGCCCGCCCGTGCCCAAAATTGTTGCTTGCACCGGGTCGGAAACCCACCCGCGTCTCGGGGGTCCGACCTTGCGTGCCGATTCTGGACGTGAGCGGGCCGTGCGCGCGTCACCACGCCGGGTGACGCGCACAAACCACGGGTAAATCAGGGGATGGCCCGCGGGCCGGTGTCTCAGGCGGGGCGCGGCTGCGCTGCCAGGCTGGCGGTGACTTCCTTGCGGTAGCGGTTGAGCTCCTGCACGCTGGCGAAGCTGCGCTCCATCAGCAGGCTCATGTTGTGCAGGATGCGTTCGACGACCTTGCCTTCCCAGACAGCGTCGAACTGGATCTGCGTGTCGAGCCAGGCGTGCAGCCAGTCGGGGTCGGGCATGCGGCTCTGGATGGTGTCGCGCGGGAAGAGCTGCACGTTGACATGCAGGTTGGTCGGGTGCAATGCCTGCGCGGTGCGCCGCGCGCTGGCCATCAGCACGCCGATCTTGGCGAATGCGGCCCGCGCCTCGTCGCCGAACTTGGCCAGCGCGCGCTTCATGTAGCGCAGGTAGGCACCGCCATGGCGGGCTTCGTCGCGGGCCAGGGTTTCGTAGATGGTGCGGATCACGGGTTCGCTGTGCCACTCGGCGGCGCGCCGGTACCAGTGGTTGAGGCGGATCTCGCCGCAGAAGTGCAGCATCAGCGTTTCGAGGGCCGGCGCGGGGTCGAACTCGAAACGCACGGCGTGCAGTTCCGCTTCTGTCGGCACGAGGTCGGGGCGGAAGCGGCGCAGGTATTCCATCAACACCAGACTGTGCTTCTGCTCCTCGAAGAACCAGACGCTCATGAACGCGCTGAAGTCGCTGTCGTCGCGGTTGTCGCGCAGGAACATCTCGGTGGCCGGCAAGGCCGCCCATTCGGTGATCGCGTTCATCTTGACGGTCTGCGCCTGCTCTTCTGTGAGCAAGGTGGCGTCGAAGCTGTCCCATGGAATGTCGTTTTCCATGTTCCAGCGCACCGCTTCGAGCTGTCGGAAGAGTTCCGGGTACAACATGGCTGGGGCGGGCTGCATGGCGGGCATTTTAGGGAGCGGCTCCGGGACTGTCATCCAGGGGTCATCACGACGCGGCTGCCGTGGCCTGTCGCCAGCGCTGCAGATCTGCGGCCAGCGTATCGAAATTGGCCAGCGCACGCACCCTGGGCACGGCGCGGCGGTGCAGCACGGGCGCACTGCCGCCGGCCCATACCTGCACTTCGGGGGCCAGCTTGGCCGCCAGTTCGGCCAGGCCGTCGACGATCTGGTTCGGGTTCATGCAGCCGGTGAAGCTCAGGCCCACGATGTCGGCGCGGTAGGCCTGCGCCGCCAGCACGGTGTCCCACACCGGCGTCTGCAGGCCCAGCGAAATGCAGTGGCAGCCTTCGAGCACAAACATGGCCTCCGCCATGAGCAGACCCAGGCCGTGCGGTTCGCCGGGGAAGGTGGTGAGCAGCACACGAGGGCGCGCCCCGACGCCCGCCATCGGGATGCTGGCGATTGCCTGGCGCAGCACCGATTGCACGACCTCGGTGTAGGCATGCTCCTCGAAGATCTCGAGCTGGCCGCGGATCCAGGCGTCGCCGACCGCAGCGCTCAACGGCGCCACCCCCTCGAGCACGAAGCGCGCGACGCCCACGCGCGAAAGCAGGCGCATGAGTTCGCTGCGCAGGCCGGGCACGTCGTGGCTGCGGATCAGCGCCAGATGCTCGCGCACGTCGGCAGCGCCGAGCAGGGCTTCGGCGCCACGCTTCGGCTGGTCGACGGTCTGGTCGGCCAGCGCCTGCAGGGCGTCCAGTGGCAGCGGCACGATGCGGCCCGGGCGGTGGCCGGCATCGAGCAGGCGCTTGACGACGCGCAGCTTCTCGACCTGCGCCAGCGTGTAGGCACGCTCGCCCAGGCTGTCGCGGCCCGGCGTGGGGAAGGCATAGCGGCGCTCCCAAACGCGCAGCGTGTCCTTGCTCAGGCCGGTGTCGCGCTCGACAGCGGCAATCGACAACGTGATGGCGGTGTCGCGCGCAGCGTCGTTCATGGTGCCAGGCGGCAGGCGGCGGAAGGCAGGGGGTGGGTCTTCATGTCCTGGACAAAGTGGCAGACTGTGACGGGCCGCTGAGCCCGGATCCGGTTGCGGGTAGGACAGCGCCAAGTCGCTCGGCGGCGGCGGCCGCGCTTCACCGCGAAACCACCGAGCAGTTCGGCCAGCCTGTTTCTTGGTATATTACCATTCAGTCAAAACGCGACCAATCAGTTTTCAGGTTGATCGACAGTGTCGGCGGATCGACGCCGGCTTCAAACGTCAGAAGGAACGGCGATGGACGGCACGGAACGGGGCGGTCAGGGCAGCAGCGGGAGCAGCGGCAGCAGCAGCAGCAGCAGCAGCAGCAGCAGCAGCAGCAGCAGTGCCACGCAACTTTACGGAACACCGCGCCGGGCCGCGGAACTTTTGCGCCATCGCGCTTTCTCACGCAGCAGTTCAGCGCTGCACAGGGGCTGAACGACATGCCGGTTTCACTGCTGTGCGGACGTTCGGGTTCCCCGACGACAACCCCGAAGCGTTTCTCCTCCTCCCTCCTCCCTCCCTCGTTCGTTTCGGAGCGCCGCACGGCAGGCTTTACAAGCTGGGGTACCGCGGACCGCGGTACCCCAGCGTTGCAGCGCGAGGGCGCGCGATGAGGCGCGTGGCGGTGGTGGGTTCTGGCATCACCGGCTTGGCTACGGCCTGGCGGCTTGCGCGCGATGCGCAGGTCACGCTCTTCGAGGCCGGCGACTACTTCGGCGGGCACACGCACACCGTGGACGTCACGCTCGAAGGCCGCACGCACGGCGTCGACACCGGCTTCCTGGTCTTCAACCACCGCACCTATCCGAACCTGGTGCGCCTGTTCGACGAACTGGGCGTGCACACCACGGCGTCGGAGATGTCGTTTTCCGTGCAGGTGCGCCAGGCCGGCCTGGAATGGAGCGGCAATAACCTCAACACCGTGTTCGCGCAGCGCCGCAACCTGCTGCGCCCGCGCTTCCTGCGCATGCTGGCCGACATCGGCCGCTTCAACAAGCTCACGACGGCCATCGCCGAACGGGGCACCGAAAGCGAACTCGCGCAACCCATCGGCGACTTCCTGGACACCCACCGCTTCGACGCTGCCTTCCGCGAGTGGTACTTCCTGCCGATGATCGGCTGCATCTGGAGCTGCCCCACCGACCAGATGCTGCGCTTCCCGATCGCCACCATGATCCGCTTCTGCCACAACCACGGCCTGATCCAGGTGAGCAACCGGCCGCAGTGGCACACGGTGACGGGCGGCGCGAAGCATTACGTCGCCAAGCTGCTGCAGGGCATCCCCGACGCGCGGCTCGACACCCCCGTGCGCCGCGTGCGGCGCGGGGCCGACGGCGTGACGGTGAGCACCGACGCCGGCAGCGAGCTTTACGACGACGTGGTGCTGGCCTGCCACAGCGACCAGAGCCTGGCGCTGCTGGCCGACGCCAGCGCGGCCGAGCGCGCCGTGCTGGGCGCGCTGCGTTATCACGCCAACCACGCCGTGCTGCACACCGATGCCGCCGTACTGCCCAAGCGCCCACTGGCCTGGGCGGCCTGGAACTACGCACGCGCCGCCGACACCGGCCGCGAACAGGCCGCCGTCTGCCTGCACTACCTCCTCAACCGCCTGCAGCCGCTGCCTTGGCAGCAGCCGGTGGTGGTGTCGCTGAATCCCGATCCGGCGCGCATGCCGGCGCCGGACAAGGTGCTGCAGAAGTTCTCCTACAGCCACCCGGTATTCGACGGCGCCGCGATCGCTGCGCAGCAGCAACTGCCGGCGCTGCAGGGCCGCGGCGGTGTCTGGTACGGCGGCGCCTGGACGCGCTACGGCTTCCACGAAGATGGCCTGATGTCGGCGCTGGACATCGTGGCCCGAGTACAGCGTGCGTGGCAGGCCACGCCGCAGGCGGTGGCGGCATGACGAACACCGTGGCCCGGTCCGTCGGCGCGCCGAGCGCTGGCGCCAGCGCGCCGGCCCGGGCGCTGCTGGGTCTGGGTGTGGTGCGCCACCGCCGCCTGCGCCCGGCGGCCAACGCTTTCGCCTACCCGACGTACTTCGTGCTGCTGCCGATGCGCAGTCTGCGCGCCCAGCCCTGCGCCGGCCTGCCGCGCAACCGCCGCGGCCTGCTCAGCTTCCACGACCGCGACCATGGCGACGGCCGCGAAGATGCACTGGGCTGGCTGGAAGAACTGCTGGCGGCCGAGGGCGTGAGCGACGCCGATGGCGAGGTCTGGCTGCACACCTACCCGCGGGTGCTGGGTTTTGTCTTCCAGCCCGTCAGCTTCTGGTACTGCCACCGCGCCGACGGCACGCTGGCGGCCATCGTCGCCGAGGTCAACAACACCTTCGGCGAGCGCCACTGCTACCTGCTGGCCGGTGCCGGCCTGGGCTATGGCCGCGAACTGACGGCGCGCAAGGTCTTCCACGTCTCACCCTTCTGCGAAGTGCAGGGTCAGTACCGCTTCCGTTTCATGCGCACGGCCGAGCGCACGGTGGCACGCATCGACCACGACGACGCCGCCGGTGCGCTGCTGCAGACCAGCGTCTCGGGCCATCTGCAGCCGCTCACGCCGGCCAGCGCCCGCGCCGCCTTCTTCGGCATGCCGCTGATGACGATAGGCGTCATCGCGCGCATCCACTGGCAGGCGCTGCGCTTGTGGCTCAAGCGTGTGCCCTTCCATGGCAAGCCGGCGCCCCCGCAGGGCTTCGTCTCGAGATGAGGCCCCCAAGCCCGCTTGCGCTCGCTACCCCCCGGGGAGGCCGAGTCGGACGAGGAACAGTCCCTGCGGACTGTTCCTCGCCTACGAGCGCCAGCGGCGTCCGCGCCGCTGGCCGTCCGCCGATGGACCGGCGGAGCCGGTTCCATGGCGGAAAGCTGGGTCGCGCCGCGCCGCTTCATGCATCGCGGGTGCCGCGCGGCGGCGTGGCCAACTGCGATGGAACCCGAGCATCCGCTCCTTGCCCGCCTGCGTATTCCCCTTCACCCAGACTCCTGAGTTGTCGGCCATGACCTCCACTTCCATTTCCACCGCGTCTTCCGCCATCGCGCTGCCACCCACCGCCCCGGCGGCGGCGCGCGCCGTGTTCCGCCTGCTCAAGCAACTGCGCGTGGGCACCTTGGACGTGCAGCTGCCCGACGGTTCGCAGGCCCACTTCGGCAGGGCGGGTGAACGCGGCGAGCCGCGTGCCGCGCTGCGCCTGCACGACTGGAGCGTGTGCGCCGCCGCGCTGAAGAGCGGCGACATCGGATTCGCCGAAAGCTACATCGCCGGCAGCTGGACCTCGCCCGACCTGGCGGCGCTGCTGAAGCTGTTCATCGCCAACCGGGAAGCCGTCGACGCGATGGTCTACGGCACCTGGTGGGGCCGCCTGGCCTACCGCGTCAAGCACCTGCTGAACCGCAACTCGCGCCGCGGTTCGGCCAAGAACATCCACGCCCACTACGACATCGGCAACCCGTTCTACCGCCTGTGGCTGGATGAGACGATGAACTACAGCAGCGCGCTGTTCGAAGGCGACTACGACAAGCCCATGCACGAGGCGCAGCACGCCAAGGTGCGGCGCGCACTGCGTGAATGCGGCCTGCAGCCGGGCCAGCGTGTGCTGGAGATCGGCTGCGGCTGGGGCGCGCTGGCGGAATGCGCGGCGGGCGAGTTTGGTGCCCGCGTCACGGGTGTCACGCTGTCGACCGAGCAGCTGGAGTTTGCGCGTGAACGCATGCAGCGCCACGGCGTGGCCGAACGTGTCGACCTGCGCCTGCAGGACTACCGCGACATCACCGACGAGCCCTTCGACGCCATCGCGTCGATCGAGATGTTCGAGGCGGTCGGCCGCGAATACTGGGACAGCTTCTTCCAGACGCTGCGCGAGCGCCTGAAGCCCGGCGGCCGCGCCTGCATCCAGACCATCACCATCCGCGACGACCTCTTCGGGCGTTACCTGCGCAGCACCGACTTCATCCAGCAGTACATCTTCCCTGGCGGCCTGCTGCCCAGCCCGCAGGCCTTCCGCGCCGAAGCGGCCAAGGCCGGGCTGGAGGTGGTCAACGAATGCGCCTTCGGGCCCGACTACGCCGAGACGCTGCGCCGTTGGCGCGCCGCTTTCCTGCACCACGACCCGCAGGTGCGCAAGCTGGGTTTCGACCAGCGCTTCATGCACATCTGGGAGTTCTACCTGGCCTACTGCGAAGCCGCGTTCGACACCGGCAACACCAACGTCATGCAGTTCACGCTGCGCCGCGCACCATGACGTCCCAGCCGCGCCGCCGCCTGCTGCTGGCCGCCGCCCTGCTGGCGACTGCGGGCGTGCGCGCGCAGTCGCCAGCGCCCATTGGCGCGCCGCCCGAGCTGGCGGGCGAACTTCCCGGCGCGCGCCTGCTGGGTCGCGGCACGCTGCGCTTTTTCGGTCTGCGGGTCTACGACGCGCGGCTGTGGGTGGGCGCGCAGCCCCCGGGCGCCGACTGGGTGGCCTCGCCCTTCGCGCTGGAGCTGCTGTACGCGCGCAGCCTGACGGGCGAGAAGATCGCCGAAAGGTCGCTGACCGAGATGCAGCGCCAGGGCGAGATCGCCGAGCCCGTGGCCGAACGCTGGCTGGGCAACATGAAGCAGCTCTTCCCCGACGTCAACGCCGGCGACCGCATCACCGGGCTCAACCTGCCCGGCACCGGCGCGCGCTTCTTCGTCAACGGCCGGCTGCGCGGCGAGCCGCGCGAGACCGACTTTGCACGCATGTTTTTCGGTATCTGGCTTTCGCCGCGCACCTCGGAGCCGGCGATGCGCGAACAGCTGCTCGGGCTGCGCAGCCCGTGACACCCACGCCAACGGCGGCCGTGGCCTCTACTGCCCCTGCTGCGCCCGCCGCGACGGCCTGGCGTGGCGGCTGGTTGCAGGGGCTGCACTACGGCGGCCTGGGCCTGCCGCTGGCCTTCGTGGCGCTGCCGCTCTACGTGGTGCTGCCCAACCACTACGCCGCCGAGTTCGGCATTCCGCTGGCCACGCTGGGCGCGCTGCTGCTCGGCGCGCGTCTGCTCGACGCCGTGGCCGACCCCTGGATCGGGCGTCTGGTCGACGGCTGGTTCACGGTCTCTGTCGCGCGTGTGCTGATGGCCGCCGTCGCCGCGGCGGTGGTGCTGGCCTTGGGCTTCCGCGGCCTCTTCTTCCCCGCCGTGCAGGGCACGACCGCGCTGCTGTGGTGGTGCGCTGCGCTACTGGCCGTCACCTACCTCAGCTTCAGCGTGCTCAGCGTGCTGCATCAGGCCTGGGGGGCGCGGCTGGGCGGCGACGAAGGGCAGCGTGCGCGCATCGTCTCGTGGCGCGAGGGCCTCGCGCTGCTGGGCGTGCTGGTGGCCAGCGTGCTGCCGGCGGTGGTCGGGCTGTCGGCGACCGGCATCGTCTTCACGCTGTCGCTGGCCGCCGGCGTGGCGCTGCTGGTTCGCGCGCCGCGGCCGCGCATCGAGGCCGCCCCGGCCACCCTGCCCAGCCTGGCCATGCCGCTGCGCACGCCGGCCTTCCGCCGCCTGCTGGCGGTCTACCTGCTCAACGGCGTGGCCAGCGCCGTACCGGCGACGCTGGTGCTGTTCTTCATCCGCGATCGCCTCCAGGCGCCCGGCTTCGAGCCGCTCTTCCTGGCCAGCTACTTTGCCGCCGGCGCCTTGAGCATGCCGCTGTGGGTGCGCCTGGTGGCGCGCCTGGGCCTCGGGCGGGCATGGCTGGCCGGCATGGTGCTGGCGATCTTCACCTTCGCCTGGGCCGCGCTGCTGGGCGCCGGCGACGTGGCCGCCTTCACGGCCGTCTGCGTGGCCAGCGGCATCGCGCTGGGCGCCGACCTCACGCTGCCCGGCGCGCTGCTGGCGGGCGTCATCCAGCGCGCCGGCCATGCCCAGCGGCTGGAGGGCGCGTACTTCGGCTGGTGGAACTTCGCCACCAAGCTCAACCTGGCGCTGGCCGCCGGCATCGCATTGCCGCTGCTGGGTGTCTTCGGCTACGCACCGGGTGGCCGCGACGCCGCGGCGCTGCAGGCGCTGACGCTCGCCTACTGCCTTTTGCCCTGCGTGCTGAAACTGGGCGCTGCGGGGCTGCTCTGGACCCTCTGGTTACGCAAGGAAACCCCGCCATGAACCGCCTGTCTAAACGCTTGACCGTGTTCGCCGCCGTGCTGACTCTCGGCACCGCCGTACTGGGCGGCTGCGCCTCGGCGCCGACGCCGGCCGACTACGCCGCCGAGAAACCCGTGCTCGACCTCAAGACCTACTTCAACGGCGAGATGCTGGCCCACGGCCTCTTCACCGACCGCTCGGGCAAGGTGGTCCGCCGCTTCACCGTGCAGATGACGGGCAGCTGGGAGGGCAAGCAGGGCACGCTGGACGAACGCTTCACCTACAGCGACGGCAAGACCGAACGCCGCGTCTGGAAGCTCACCGACGAGGGCAACGGCCGCTGGACCGGCCGTGCCGGAGACGTCGTCGGCGTGGCCGAGGGCCAGGCCGCCGGCAACGCGTTGAACTGGCGCTACACACTCAGTCTGCCCGTGGACGGCAAGGTCTACGAGGTGCAGTTCGACGACTGGATGTACCTGATGGACGACAAGGTGATGCTGAACAAGGCCGTGATGAGCAAGTTCGGCTTCCGCCTCGGCGAAGTGACCTTGTCGTTCTACAAGAAGTGAGCCCATGTCACTGAACCCCCGCATCGGCAGCTGGGCCGGCAAGACGGTGTGGCTGGTGGGTGCGTCCACCGGCATCGGCCGCGCCACGGCGCATGCGCTGCACACCGCCGGCGCGCGTGTCATCGTCTCGGCGCGCGGGCGCGAGGCGCTCGACAGCTTCGTCGCCGAGCACGGCCGCAGCGACGCCATCGCGCTCGACGCCACCGACCGAGACGCCATGCGCGACGCCGCGGCGCGCATCGTCTCCGTGCACGGCGGCATCGACCTGGCCATCTACTGCGCCGGCACCTACAAGGCGATGCGCGCGACAGCCTTCGACCTCGACGTGGCGCTGAGCCACGTGCAGGTGAACTACGTCGGTGCGCTGTGCATGCTGGACGCCGTGCTGCCGCAACTGCAGACCCAGGCCCACGCGGGCCGCGGCGGCCACGTCAGCCTGGTGTCGAGCGTGGCCGGCTTCCGCGGCCTGCCGCAGAGCCTGGCCTACGGCCCGACCAAGGCCGCGCTCATCAACCTGGCCGAGACGCTCTACCTCGACCTGCAGCCGCTGGGCCTGGGCGTGTCGATCATCAACCCGGGCTTCGTCGAGACGCCGCTGACGGCGCAGAACCAGTTCCGCATGCCGGCGCTCATCACGCCCGAGCAGGCGGCAGTGGAGATCCTGCGCGGCTGGAAACACGGCGAATTCGAGATCCACTTTCCCAAGCGGTTCACGTTCTGGATGCACGCGCTGCGCCACCTGGGTTACGGCAGCTACTTCGCAGCGGTACGCCGCTCGACGGGCATGTGAGATGAGGCCCCCAACAAGCTCGCTTGCGCTCCACGCAACGCCGCAGGCGTTGCTTGCTCAGCCGTCCAAGTCCGCGCAGGCGGACTTGGAGCCGCGGCCTTCGCCCCCCCGGGGCCGTCCGCCAACGGCCCGGCGGAGCCGGTGCCGTGGCGGGAAGCTTGATCGCCGTGGCGCGATGGACAACTGACATGGCGCGCCACGAAGACCCGCGCATCGCGCGCATCGTCGAGCTCTTCGAGCAACTCTCGCCCGAAGGCTTGCCGCGGCTGGGCGAGGTCTACACCGAAGGGGCGCGTTTCAAGGATCCGTTCAACGAGGTGCAGGGTGTGCCCGCCATCCGCAGCATCTTCGAGCACATGTTCGGCACGCTGGACGCGCCGCGCTTCGTCGTCCACGACATCGTCGTGCAGGGCGACCAGTGTTTTCTGACCTGGGATTTCGTCTTCCGCCTGAAACGCACGCGTGGTGACGAACTGGTGGTGCGCGGCGGCTCGCACCTGAAGCTGGCGGACGACGGCCGCATCAGCCTGCACCGCGACTATTGGGACGTCGCCGAGGAGCTGTACGAGAAGCTGCCCCTGCTGGGCGCGCTGATGCGCTGGCTGAAGCGCCGCGTGAACAGCTAGCGGCTGTCAGTCACCGGTCGGGCGCCGGCGCAAGGCGAAGCCGGCTCACCAAGCCCTTGCGCGGAACCGGCTTCGCCGGTCCGCTGCAAGAGCCCCCCGGGGGGTAGCGAGCGCAAGCGAGCTTGGGGGCCCCACTTCAGCGTTGACCTTCGGTCAGCGTGTCGATCTGGAACAGGCCCGACTTGTCGACGAGCCAGATCTCGAAGTAGCGCACGGTGCCCGTGCCCACGTTCACCGGCGCCGGGAAGGGCGCGGCGCGCCTGATCATGGCAACGACCCAGGGTGCGACTTCATCGGCGGCGGGCTTGCGCACCACGTTCACGTTCACCACCTGACCGGTGGCGTCGATCTCGGTCTCGACCGCCATCACCGAGTACAACAACGGCGGCATCTTGCCGCGGAAGATACGCATCGGGAACGCGGCGTAGAGGTGGCGCGCGGCGTCGGTGCGGTAGGCCTTGTCCTCGGTGGCCGCCGAGGCCTTGGGCGCAACGGTGGTCTGCGGCGCGGGCACCATGCTGAACTGGGCCAGCGCCGGCCCGGCCGCCAGCAGCAGCGCGGCCAGCATGGAAAGGCGCCGCCAGGGGCGGGCCTTGATCTCGGTTTGAATGTGCATGCTCACCGCAGCGCCGCTGAACGGCGCCGCACCCCTCGACGACGTTGTTTCGAGGTTACACGATGAGGACGACGCACC
>JBBRBW010000064.1:0-24987 GCA_038205425.1 Burkholderiales bacterium
GGTCGACATGAAGGTCGCGATCGAACAGCTGCGCGAGCAGGTGCAGAACCTCGAGTGACGTTTCAGGGGTCTCTTGCCACCCAAAAACGCCGCCCAAGTCGTTGATTTGCAATGGAACTTGATCTCATGAGGTAGCAGACCGTCCCAGTGAAGCGCACGCTTTGTGTGGGGTAAATCGTGGGGTAAATGCACTTACCCCACAGGTCTGGCGGATCGCCCGATTTTTTACCCCACAGATCGGGCTGGAGGCCGCGCCATGACTGGGTTTGCGAAGATTGCTACAGACAGAACTTTGAGGGCTTGGCTGAGTACCGGACCCGTGGATCGCGGGGTTGGTGACGGACTGACCTTCGTCGCAACGGCGGCCGGTGCGCAACTGGGCAAGGCCTCCTGGATCCTCCGCTACCGCTACGGCGGAAGGCACAAGGAAAAAGTGATCGGGCGCTTCGAACGTTGCATCGGCGCCGAAGCGGGAACTGAGTCGTTCGACCTGCCTGGCCAGCACCGGATCTTCGCCGCGTTGCTGTTGCATTCGTACGTCGTCGCGAGCCCCGCGCGCCTCCTTGAGGCCCATGTCAGGATAGCTGCCGAGCGCCAGGCGCTTCTCCTTGCCGTCGAAGCGGCACTTCCAGAACCAACGCTTCGAACCAGATGGCGCGACCTCAAGGTAGAGGCCGGCGGGGTCAGCCAGCGAACACGCGGCTTACCCGCGTCGCAACTCGCGTTCTTGCACTGTTTGCCGGTGAGCATGGGGGAACAACACTCCAAATGGCTTCAGGACTGCCATTTGTTCCCCCAGATGTTCCCCCGTTTTCGCTCGGCTGCCGTGAGACAGCAGGAACCTTCCTGACGCAATCGACTGGTTAAGTCGTTGATTTTGCGGGAAGTTTGGTCCGACATGGGACCGTATGAAGCGAGTGGATGGGGTGGCTGATGGGACTCGAACCCACGACGACCAGAATCACAATCTGGGACTCTACCAACTGAGCTACAGCCACCGCAGAGAAATCGAATTATAGCGGCCGGGACATCAGCGTTCGGCCGCGGTGGTCGTGGCGCGGACATCGGCCGCTGCCGTGATGTTGGCCTTGAAGCGTTTCTTCAGCGCCTCGACGTAGGCATCGGCCTCGGCGGCGGCCCAGGCCTGCGCGTACTGGGCCCGCAGCGGTTCTTCGCCACCGGGCGGTTTTTCACGCGGCAGCACCTGCATCACACGCATCACGACATAGCCGTCGGTACCGAGGTCGACACCGGTCACCGCCGGCAGCTTGGTGGCGTCGGCGCGCAAGGCGGCGTCCAGCAGCGGCCGCGGCAGGCCCTGGGCCTGCGTGCGCGAGACGGTGATCACCACCGGCAGCGGCTCGGGCCCGGCGTTGGCCTGCAGGGCCGCCACACGCGCCTGGCCTTCCTGGCGCGCCAGCGCGGCGCTCTGCGTTTCGATGACACGTGCGAGCACTTTGTCCTTCACCTCGCCCAGCGGCAGGCTGCGCGCGGGCGCATGCTGCACGACCCGGGCGGCCACCAGCTGGTTGGCGCCGACTTCGACGGCGTCGGTGTTGCGCTTGTCCTTCACCGCGTCGTTCGCGAACACGGCCGCCAGCAGCTTGGCCGAGGCCAGCGGGCCGGTCGCGCCGGGGGCCGCCGTGCGTTGCACGGTCGCGGTCTTCTTCTCGAGCTTGAGCTTGTCGATCACCGGCTGCAGGCTGTCGCTCTGCTCGTAGACGGTGTTGGTGAAGATCTCGGCCGCCTCGGCCCAGCGCTTCTGCGCTGCGGCCTTGCGGGCCTCGGCCTCGACCTCTGCGCGCACCGCCTCGAAGGCGCGCGTCTGGCCGCCGCGCACGGCGGTCACGGTGATGATGTGGAAGCCGAAGTCGCTTTCGACGATGCCGCTGGTCTCGCCGGGCTTGAGCGCAAACGCGCTCTCCTCGAAGGGCTTGACCATCTGGCCGCGGCCGAAGAAGTCGAGGTCGCCGCCCTGCGCGGCCGAACCCGCGTCGTCGGAGTTCGTGCGTGCCAGTTCGGCGAAGGCGGCGGGCGTCTTGCGCACCTCGGCCAGCAGCGCCTCGGCCTTGGCGCGCGCCTTCTGGCGCTCGGGGGCCGCTGCGCCGGCCTCGGCCTTCACCAGGATGTGGCTGGCGCGGCGTTCCTCGGGCACCGAATAGCGTGCGATGCCGTCGGTGTAGGCCTTGCGCAGTTCGTCCTCGCTCAGCGCGATGCCCTTGCCGACGGTCGCGAGGTCCAGCGTCACGTATTCGATCGTGGCCTGCTCGGGGGCACGGAACTGCGCCTCGTTGGCCTTGTAGTAAGCCTCGACTTCGGCGTCGCTGGGCTTGATGCGCTCGCGGTAGGCCGCGGGGTCGAAGCGCTGCAGCTGCACCGCGCGGCGCTCGAGGAAGGCGTCGAGCGCGGCCGTGGCCGGCGTGGCCGATGCCGGCGCCGTCTGCAGGATGCCGGCGAGCACCTGCTTGAGGCCGAGCTCCTGGCGCAGCCGCTGGTCGAAGAGTTCAGGCGTCAGGCCCTGGGCCACCAGCAACTCGCGGCTGATGCGGCCGTCGGGGCCGCGCAGGCCGGCGTACTGCGGGTCGCTGTCGAACAACCGGGCCATGCGCTCGTTGGTCGGGAACAGGTGCAGCTTGGTGGCCGTGGCCATCAGCACACGTTCACGCACCAGGCCTTCGAGGGTGGCGCGGCGCAACTCGGGGGTGTCCGGCGGCACGCTCGCGAGGTCGGGTGACTGGCGACGCAGCTGCTCGAGGTAACGCTGGTGGCTGCTGTCCCATTCCGCGCGGGTGATGCCCTTGCCATCGACCTTGGCCACCGTGTCGTTGCTGGCGTCGTTGAACTGCGAGTAGCCCTGCACGCCGAAGAAGACGAACGACGGAATGATGAGCAGGAGCATGAAACCCAGCGCCAGCCGGGTGTGGGTGCGGATGAACTCGAACATCGGACAGGACCTCTGGGGAAGGTCGCGCAGCAGTCTGCGCGAAAAAAGCTGACCAGGCGCCGGGCGGGACGGGCTGGGCGGTGCACCGCAGGCCTGCGGCAAGTTCGCTAGACGAGGCCAGGCGCCCGGGCCCGTGCAGGGCGCCTTCCGCTGCCGGAAGGGCCCGGAATTCTAGCCGAGGTGGTGGGTGCTGACGGGTTCGAACCGCCGACCTACGCCTTGTAAGGGCGCCGCTCTACCGGCTGAGCTAAGCACCCGGTGGTGCTGGGCCTCAGAGGGCGTCGCGCAGGCCCTTGCCGGGGCGGAACTTGGGCACCTTGGCGGCCTTGATCTTGATCGCCGCGCCGGTGCGCGGGTTGCGGCCCATGCGCGCGGCGCGCTTGGGGGCGGTGAAGGTGCCGAAACCGGTGACGGTGACACTGCCGCCCTTCTTCAGGGTCGTCTTGACGGCGCCGATGAGCGCCTCGAGTGAACGCGACGCAGCCGCTTTGGAAATGTCAGCCTGCTTGGCGATGTGCTCGATCAGTTCACTCTTGTTCACTTCGCGGTTCCCCTCAAGTGGTGTCGTCGAATTTCGGTACTTCGTGGCTGCCCTGCCGAGCCCCGCATGCAGGGTGCGAGGGGTGCCGGGGCATTACATCCCGCTGCATTCGGCAGTGTCAAGCGGAGGCGGGATTCTAGAGCCAAGTCCCCCGTGGACGTGGGTGCGGCGGCACACGAAGGCCTGTGAAATTGACATAGGCCAACGCCGTCGCGTACCGCGCTTTCAGGCGAGCGGACCACGCGGTGCAGGCGGCACCTCGCGCACCACCAGCGCCACGCCGACGGCGGTGCAGGCCAGGCCGAAGAGGCCCAGCGCCGTGAGCCCTTCGTCGAACAGCCACCAGGCCAGCACCGCGGTACACGGCGGCACCAGGTACATCAGGCTGGTGACCGCGGTGGCCGCGCCGCGTTGTATCAGCATGTAGAGCAGCGAACTGCCGCCGAGCGTCAGCACCAGCACCGACCAGGCCAGCGCCGCCAGCATCTCCGGATGCCAGTCGATCGCATAAGGCTCCAGCAGCGCCAGCGGTGCCGTGGCCAGCAGCGCGGCCGTCAGTTGCACGGTGTTGGCGGTGCGCACGTCGCAGGGCGCCACCCAGCGCTTCTGGTAGAGCGTGCCGATGGTGATGCTGGCCAGCGCCAGCACGGCCGGCGCGATGTTGGCCAGCGCGGCCTGGCCCAGGTTCAGCTTGTGGCCCACGACCAGACCCAGGCCCGCCAGGCCCAGCGCCAGCCCCAGCCATTGCAGCGGCCGCACGCGCTGTGCACCGCCGACCATGGCGCTGAGCCACAGCGCCGTCAGCACCGGCTGCAGGCCGACGATCAGCGCTGCCATGCCCGCGCCCAGCCCGCCCTTCACCGCCACCCACACGCCGCCGAGGTAGCCGCCATGCATCAGCAAGCCCGTGACCGCAAGGTGCCCCCACTGCGCACGCCCGCGCGGCCAGGGCGCACGCACGGCGGCGATCCACAACCCGAAGGCCAGCACCGACAGCAGATAGCGCAGGGCCAGGAAGGCCATCGGCCCGGCATGCGGCATGCCGTAACGCGCGACGACGAATCCGGTGCTCCAGATCAGCACGAACAGCACCGGTACGCCGCGCTGCAGCGCAGCCGGCGTGACCCCGGCCGTGTTCATCGGGCCTTGGCCCGAATCTCCGGGATCGCCTTGCGCAGGTAGTAGACCATCGACCAGACGGTGAGCACGGCCGCCACCACAAGCAGCCAGGTGCCCCACAGCCGCGTGTCGATGAAGCCGAAGAGCCGGCCGTCGTAGAGCAGGAAGGGAATGGCGACCATCTGCGCCACCGTCTTGAGCTTGCCGAGCATGTGCACGGCCACGCTGCGCGAGGCGCCGATGGTCGCCATCCACTCGCGCAGCGCCGAGATCGCGATCTCGCGGCCGATGATGATGAGCGCGATCAGCGGATCGACGCGCCCCTGCCCCAGCAGCACCAGCAGGCTGGCGCAGATCAGCAGCTTGTCGGCCACGGGGTCGAGGAAGGCGCCGAAGGCCGAGGTCTGGTTGAGCCGGCGGGCCAGCCAGCCGTCGAGCCAGTCGGTGGCCGAAAACAGCACAAAGAGGATGGTGGCGACCAGGTTCTTGGTCGCCATGTCCCAGCCCAGGTAGTACACGCCAATGATCAGCGGAATGGCCGCGATGCGCGCCCAGGTCAGCAGCGTGGGGATGGTCAGGAACATCGGACGATTGTGCCCAAGCCGCGCGGTACCGGCTTGCCTCGTGCTCAAAGGCTCAGTCGAAGTCGAGCGTGCGGGGCTTGAAGCGAAGGTCGTCGTCGAAGAGGAAGGTCTCGACCACCTTCCACGGGCGCGGCAGCCGCGACACGTTGCCGTAGGGCGCCGCGCGGCGCACCGCGGCGATGGCCAGCGCGGTGGCTTCGTTGCCGGTGCTGGGCCGGCGCAGCACCTTGATGTCGCGCACGCTGCCGTCGGCATTGAGCTCGACCTCGAGCACCGGGATCGCCAGCAGGCGGTCGGGCGTACGTGCGGTGTAGCTGCCGTCGGGGTGAGCCGCCACCAGGCGCTGCGCGAACTGGACGCGCAAAGCAGCCTCGCTGCGCGGCGCCAAGGGCGGCAGAAGCGTGACGTAACGCGGGTTGCGTGGCATCGGGCCCCGCGCTACGGGCACCGCGGGCGACGGCGTCTTGGCCGAAGCCAGCGGCGGCAATGGCTGCACGCGCCCGGCCGCCGTAGCAGGTGCCGGTGGCACCGAGGCCGGCACGGCAGCTGCCGCCGGCGCACCCGGCACGCGGCCGGGCGCCGCTCCCGGTGCGGAGCGCTGCGCGCACCCGCTCAGGCCGGCCAGGACGATGGCGCCCCAGACGATGGCGCACGGCCACGGCCGCGGGCGGGTTTCAGTGCAGCGCACGGTAGATCTCCTCCGCCAGTTCCTTCGAGATGCCTTCGACGCTGGCCAGGTCCTCGACACCGGCGCTGGCCACGCCGCGCAGGCCGCCAAAACGCTGCAGCAGGCGTGCGCGCTTGCGTGGGCCGACACCGGCGATGTCCTCGAGCTTGCTGCCGCCGGTGCGCACGCTGGCACGGCGTGCACGCATGCCGGTGATGGCGAAGCGGTGGGCCTCGTCGCGGATCTGCGCCACCAGCATCAGCGCTGCAGAATCGTGCCCGAGGTAGACCTTTTCGCGGCCGTCGGCGAACACCAGTTCCTCGAGGCCGACCTTGCGGCCTTCGCCCTTCTCGACACCGACGATGAGGCCGATGTCCAGGCCCAGTTCCCGGAACACCTCGCGCGCCATGCTGACCTGGCCACGGCCGCCGTCGACGAGCACGAGGTCGGGCAGGCGGGCGGCGGGGCGGCGCGTCTTCGCCGCGGACTTGGCTGGCGCGGCCGCGGCGCTCTCGGTGGCCGTCGCCACATCGACGTCGGCCACTCCGGCCGTGTCCGCCTCGGTGTCGGCCTTGCCGGTCGTGTCGGTGTCGGTGTCGGCCCTGCCGGCCGTGTCCGTATCGGTGTCGGTGTCGGCTTTGCCGGCCGTGTCGGCCTCGGTGTCGGCCTTGCCGGCCGTGTCGGTGTCGGTGTCGGTGTCGGCCCTGCCGGCCGTGTCCGTGTCCGTGTCCGTATCGGTGTCGGTGTCGGTGTCGGCTTTGCCAGCCGTGTCCGCCTCGGTGTCGGCCTTGCCGGCCATGTCCGTATCGGTGTCGGCCTTGCCGGCCGCCACGGCCTCGGCCAGCCGGACATAACGCCGCGTCAGCACCTGGCGCATCGCGGCGTAGTCGTCGCCGCCGGTCACGCCCTCGATGTTGAAGCGCCGGTACTGCGCGCTCTGCATGGCATGGCTTTCGTAGACCACGCAAGAGGCCTGCGTCGCTTCGCCGGCGGTGTGGCTGATGTCGAAGCACTCGATTCGCAGCGCCGCCGGGTCGGCGACGTCGAGGTCCAGCGCCTCGACCAGCGCCCGCGTGCGGGCCTGTGCCGAGCCTTCTTCGGCCAGCAGTCGCGCCAGCGAAAGCTCGGCACCCTTGGCCGCCATCTCCAGCCAGATGCGCCGCTGCTCGCGCGGCTGGTGCTGGGCGCGCACGCGCACGCCGCTGGTTTCGCTCAGCGCATCGAGCAGCGCGCTGTCCACGGGGTGGCTGGTGACGAGTTGCGGCGGCACCGGCTGGCCGATGTAATGCTGGGCGATGAAGGCTTCCAGCACCGCGGTCTCGGGCGAGTTGTGCATCGCGCGGGCGTTCTCGAGGCCCGCCAGTTCGTCCTCGAAACGGGCATCGGCTTGCTCGGCGCTGAGCGCGGCACCTTCGTCGACGTGGATCGGGAAGTAGGCGCGGTCACCCAGGTGGCGGCTGCCGCGCACCATCGCCAGGTTGACGCAGGCGCGGCCGCCGGCCACCTTCACGGCCAGAATGTCGACGTCCTTTTCCGAGGCCGACAGGCTGCTCGCGTCCATGCTCTGCTGGTGCAGCACCTTCGAAAGCGAGCCGATACGGTCGCGCAGCGCCGCGGCCTGCTCGAACTCCAGCGCCTCGGCGTAGACCATCATCTTGGACTGCAGGTCGTCGATCACCTCCTGCGTGTCGCCGAGCAGGAAACGCTCGGCATCGCGCACGTCGCGCGCGTAGTCCGCGTTCGATATCAGGCCCACGCAGGGGCCCGAGCAGCGCTGGATCTGGTACAGCAGGCAGGGCCGCGAGCGGTGGTTGTAGACCGTGTCCTCGCAGGTGCGCAGGCGGAACACCTTCTGCATCAACTGGATCGTCTGCTTCACAGCCCAGGCATTCGGGTAGGGGCCGAAGTAGCGGTGCTTCTTGTCGACCGCGCCGCGGAAGTAGGCCATGCGCGGGAAACGTTGAGCCGACGGGGTCCCCGCCCCGTCGGCGGCGCGCGCACCCGTGATCTTCAGATAGGGGTAGCTCTTGTCGTCGCGGAAGAGGATGTTGAACTTGGGGTCCAACGTCTTGATGAGGTTGTTCTCGAGCAGCAGCGCCTCGGCCTCGCTGCGCACGACGGTGGTTTCCAGCCGCGCGATGCGGCTCACCATGTGGCCGATGCGCGTGCCGTCGTGGTCCTTCTGCAGGTAGCTGCCGACGCGCTTCTTCAGGTTGAGCGCCTTGCCGACGTAGAGCAGCCCGCCCTGCGCGTCGTACCAGCGGTAGACACCCGGCAGGGCCGGCAGCGCCACCACCTCGGCCAACAGCCGCGCGCGCGCCGGCGTGCCGGCCCCGGCCGGCACGGGCCGGTCTGCGCTATCGGTCGGGCGGTCGGCAGGTGCGTTCATCGGCCGCGATTCTCTCCGCTTCGATAATCACGCGATGCCGGCCTTGTTGTGGGATGTGTATTGCCGCGTCGTCGACAACCTCGGCGACGCCGGCGTCTGCTGGCGCCTGGCGGCCGGCCTGGCGGCGCGCGGCCAGCGGGTGCGCCTGGTCATCGACGACGTGGCGCCGCTGGCCTTCATGGCCCCCGGCGGCGCAGCCGGCGTCGAGGTGCTGCCCTGGCCGGGCCCGGCAGCAGCCGGCGACGTCGTGATCGAGGCCTTCGGCTGCGACCCGCCCGCGACGACGGTCGAGTCGATGGCGCGGCGCGCGCTGCCGCCGGTGTGGATCAACCTCGAGTACCTCAGCGCCGAGGCCTATGTCGAACGTTCGCACGGCCTGCCGTCGCCGCAACTGCAAGGGCCGGGGCTTGGCCTGACGAAGTGGTTCTACTACCCCGGCTTCACGCCGCGCACCGGCGGCTTGCTGCGTGAGCCGGGGCTGCTGGCCGAACGGGCGGCCTTCGACCGCATGGCCTGGTGGCGGGCGCAGGGCATCGCCGTGCGGCCGGGCGAACGGGTGGTCACGCTCTTCTGCTACGACAACCCTGCCCTGCCCGCGCTGCTGCAGGACCTGGCACACCAGCCCACGCTGCTGCTGCTGACCCCGGGGCCGGCGCAGCAGCAGGTGACGGCGCCCCCCGCCGGCGTGCGTCTGCACCGCCTGCCCTGGCTGAGCCAAGCCGGATTCGACCGTCTGCTGTGGTCGGCCGACCTGAACTTCGTGCGCGGCGAAGACTCGCTGGTTCGCGCCCTCTGGGCCGGCGCGCCGTTCGTCTGGCAGGCCTATCCGCAGCATGACGGCGCACATGCTGCGAAGCTCCATGCGCTGCTGCAGGCCTGGCAGCCGCCGCCCGCGGTGGCGGCCCTGTGGCAGGCGTGGAACGGCCTGCGCGCAGACTGGCCCGGTCTGCCCACACCGTGGGCGGCCGAGACGCTGGCCTGGCGCGCTGCGCTGCTGCGCCAGCCCGACCTCGTCACGCAGCTGCTCGCCTTCGTGGTGGCCCATCCAGGCAAACCCTGACGCCTGCTAGAATCGCGGGCTTTGCGTCAAGCAAGCAGGCCCACGCAGCCATACCCGCATCAAGATCGAATGCCGGGATGCAGTCGGCCCCCAAACCACGGAAACCGCTATGAAGATTGCTCAAGAAATCCGGGCCGGCAACGTCATCATGCAGGGCAAGGACCCGATGGTCGTCCTGCGTACCGAATACAGCCGCGGGGGCCGCAACGCCGCCACCGTGCGCATGAAGATGAAGAACCTGCTCAACGGTTCGGGTGCCGAACTCGTGTTCAAGGCCGACGACAAGATGGACCAGATCGTGCTGGACAAGAAGGAGTGCACCTACACCTACTTCGCCGACCCGATGTATGTGTTCATGGACGCCGAGTACAACCAGTTCGAGGTCGAGGCCGAGAACATGGGCGACGCCATCAACTACCTGCAGGACAACATGTCCGTCGAAGTGGTGTTCTACGACGGCAAGGCCATCTCGGTCGAACTGCCGACCACCGTGGTGCGCGAGATCGAGACCGACCCCGCCGTCAAGGGCGACACCTCGGGCAAAGTGCTCAAGCCGGCCAAGCTGGTGGGCACGGGCTTCGTCATCAGCGTACCGATCTTCGTCGAGAACGGCGACAACATCGAAATCGACACGCGCACGCACGAGTACAAGAAGCGCGTCTGAGCCCTGCGCCCCAGCACACCCGAACGGGCACCCTGCGGGGTGCCTTTTTCGTGCGACGCAAGGGCACCCTGCGAGGTGCCTTTTTCGTCCGACGCAAGGGCACCCTGCGGGGTGCCTTTTTCGTGCGACGCAAGGGCACCCTGCGGGGTGCCTTTTTCATGCCCGCGCGGCATCCGCCATCATCTCGCCATGCCCTTCGACTTCGACGCCGCCGTCGCCGCACCCTTCCGCATGCAGCCGGGCCTGCGCCGGTTGGCCGCGGGCACGCCGCAGCTCACGCCGCTGGCACCCGGCGCGCGCCACCCGCGCGAGAAGCTGGCCGTGCTGTCGGCCTTCTGGCCGCAGGCGCTGTGCGCCCTGCCGGGCTTCGACGCGGCGCCGGCGCTGGCCGCGCTGTACACGCAGGCCGCGCAGGAACATCCCGACGCCTGGGCCTGGGACGGCCAGCTTGCGGTGGCCAGGCGGCTGGGCACCGCGGTGGCCGACGACGGCGAAGTGCTGCCATTGCAGGCTGGCTCCTTCGGCCTGGGCGACGAGGTCGCACGCTGCCTGCTCGGCCTGCCCGAGCCCTGGCGCCAGGCGGCACTGGCCAGCCTGGCCTTCGCCGAGGACTTCGCCATCGTCGACGGCGCCTCGGGCGCCATCCCCTGGCTGGCCGTGGCCCTGCCCAGCCACTGGGCGCCGGAGGAAAAGCTGGGCCGGCACTTCAGCGAGGTCCATCGCCCGGTGGCCGACAACACGCTGCTGCTGAAGGCCACCGCCGGCCTGCTGCGCCTGGCCACCGGTGCCGAGCGCTGGGAGCGCTTCGTCTGGAATGTCAGCGACCATCCGCGCCTGCACGCCCACCCGGCGCGTGTCGACCCGCTGCGCTGGCAGCAGTCCACACCTGCCAGCGCCTGGTGGCGCACCGAGCACCAGACCTTCATACCGCTGCCCGAACAGGCGCAGGCGGTGTTCACGATCCACGTCCAGGTGCAAGCCTTGACCGAAGCCCTGGACACGCCGCAGCGCGCGGCCGCGCTGCACGATGCGATCGCCAGCATGAGCCCGGCCGTGCTGGCCTACCGCAACCTGGCCGGCGTGCGTGAACCGCTGCTGGCCTGGCTGGCGCAGCGCGCCGCACAGGGCGACACGGCGCCGTGAAGACGCAGCCCATCGAGCCGGCGCAGATCGACTGGGGTGCCGGCGCCGACGCCGTGCCGCGCTCGCCGCTCTACGACGACATCTACCACCCGCAGGCCGGCGCGCTGGCGCAGGCGCGCCACGTCTTCCTTCAGGGCAACGGCCTGCCGCAGCGTTGGGCCGGGCGCGCGGCCTTCACGGTGCTCGAGACCGGCTTCGGCCTCGGCCACAACTTCCTCGCCACCTGGGACGCCTGGCGGCGCGACCCGGCACGCTGCGAGCGGCTGTTTTTCGTCGCGGTGGAACGCCACCCGCTGCGCGCCGCCGACCTGCAGCGCGCCCACGCCGCGTCCACCCTGCCCGGCCTGGCGGGCGCGCTGCTGCAGGCCTGGCCGCCGCTGACCCCCAACCTGCACCTGCTGCACTTCGAAGGCGGCCGCGTGCAGCTGCTACTGGCCCTGGGCGACATCGCGGCGCTGCTGCCCACACTGCGGCTGCAGGCCGACGCGTTCTACCTCGACGGCTTCGCGCCGGCACCCAAGCCCGCGATGTGGCAGCCGCGCGTGATGAAGGCGCTGGCCGCACGCGCCGCGCCCGGCGCCACGCTGGCCACCTGGAGCGCCGCCAGCGCGCTGCGCGCCGACCTCGGCAGCGCCGGCTTCGTGCCGCGCCTGGCGCCGGGTACCGGCGGCAAACGCGAGATCACGCTGGCCGATTGGGCGCCGCGTTTCACGCCGCACCGCCCACCCTCAACCGCCACGGCGGGCCGCGAGGCGCTGGTCGTCGGCGCCGGGCTCGCCGGTGCCGCCACCGCGCAGGCGCTGGCGCACCTGGGCTGGCGGGTGACGGTGCTCGACCGCCACCCCGCCCCGGCTGCCGAGACCTCGGGCAACCCGGCCGGCCTCTTCCACGGCACCGTGAACGCCGACGACGGCCCCTACGCGCGCCTGTTCCGCAGCGCCGCGCTGCTGGCGCGCACCGAGTACGCAGCGGCCGTCAGCACGGGCGCGGTGCCCGGCAGCGCCGACGGCCTGCTGCGCATGGTGCAGGAAGATGGCGGGCTGGCCGCCATGCGGGCGCTGCTGCAGCGCCTGCGGCTGCCGCCGGACTACGTCGAGGCGCTGACGGCCGAGGCGGCGTCCGCACGGGCCGGCCTGCACCTGGCGCACCCGGCCTGGCACTACCCTGGCGGCGGCTGGGTGGCCCCGGCCACCTGGGTGCGCCACGCGCTGTCGACGCCAGGCGTGCACTTTGTCGGCGGCATCGACGTGCACACCATCGTCCGCCATGCCGACGAATGGCAGCTGCGTGACGCCGAGGGCCGGGTGCTGGCACAGGCGCCGACGCTGGTGCTGGCCAATGCGGCCGCTGCGGCGCGGCTGCTGGCGCCACTGGGCCATGCACCGTGGCCGCTGTGGCACAGCCGTGGCCAGGTCACACACTGGGCCGGCCCGACGGCGCTGCGGCTGCCATTGGCCGGCGACGGTTATGCGATTCCTTTGCACGGACCCGGCCTGCCGGCGGGGCTGCTGTGCGGCGCCACGCGCGAGGCCGGCGAGCCCGACATCACCGGCGCCCCGCCCGTGCTGCGCGACGAAGACCACCGCCTCAACCTGCAGCGCCTGCAGCGTCTGACCGGTCTGCAGGCACCGGCCGACCCGGCGCTGTGGCAGGGCCGCGCCGGTTGGCGCCTGCACAGCGACGACCGTCTGCCCATCGCCGGTGCCATGCCGCTGGCGGGCCTGCCGCCGGGGCAGCGCCTGGACCAGGCGCGGCTGCTGCCGCGTGAACGCGGCCTCTTCGTGCTGACGGCGCTGGGGGCGCGCGGCCTGACGCTGGCGCCACTGCTGGCGCGCCTGGTCGCCGCGCAGGCCAGCGGCACGCCGTGGCCGCTGGAACAGGACCTGGCCGACGCCGTCGATCCCGCACGCTGGGCGGTGCGCGCAGCCCGCACCGCGCAGCCCGCGCAGCCCGCGCAGCCCGCTCAGTTTCAGCCGGCCGGCTGACCCGGCTCGGCCGGCGGCTCGGCGTCTTCGGGTTCGTCGGCCAGGGGCGGCAGGCCAGCAGCCTTGCGCGCGGCCTTTTCCTTTTCCTTCTCTTCCTTCTTCTTCTTCTTGGCCAGCTCGCGTTGGCGCTTCTCGAACGAATAGTTGGGTTTTGCCAAAGCGGGTCCTCGGATGGGGGTAGGAAATCGACCCCGATTAGAACATCAGCGTCTGCACGCCTTCGGGCGCGCCCAGCAGGCACAGGCTGGCACGGTGGCGCGCGAACAGGCCCACTGTCACGACACCGGGCCACTGGTTGATTTCGGTCTCCATCGCCAGAGGGTCGGCGATGCGCAGGCCCTGCACGTCGAGCAGCGGGTGGCCGTTGTCGGTGAGCTGCACGGCGCCGTCGGCGCGCCGGCGCAGCGTGGCGGTGCCACCCAGCGCCGCGAAGCGCCGCTCCAGCTGGGGCGCGGCCATCGCGATCACCTCCACCGGCAGCGGAAAGCGGCCCAGCACCTCGACCCTCTTGCTCGCGTCGGCGATGCAGACGAAGCGCTCGGCCAGGTCGGCGACGATCTTCTCGCGCGTCAGCGCCGCGCCGCCGCCCTTGATCATGTAGCCGCAACCGTCGATTTCGTCGGCGCCGTCGACGTAGACCGGCAGGCGCCGCACCTCGCTGGCTTCCAGCACGCGGATGCCGTGTGCCTGCAGCCGCGCCGTGCTGGCCTGGCTGCTGGACACCGCACCGGCGACGGGCGACTGCAGCGTCGCCAGCGCGTCGATGAAGTGGTTCACCGTGCTGCCGGTGCCCACACCTACCAGTTCGCCGGGCAACACGTAGGCCAGCGCCGCCTGCCCCACCAGGGCCTTGAGTTCGTCTTGCGTCATGGCAGCGATTATCGAGTGCCTGCTGAGACAATCTGCGCCATGCCTTTTGTTCCCTACGCCCTCGCCCGCCCCTTCCTGTTCGGCCTCGACCCCGAGCAGGCCCACGAGCTCACGATGCACAGCCTGGCGCGGCTGCAGAACACGCCCGCGATGTGCCTGTGGCAGCAGGCCCGAGTCGCCGACCCGGTCACGGTGGCCGGCCTGAACTTCCCCAACCGCATCGGCCTGGCCGCCGGGCTGGACAAAAACGGCGAGTGCGTCGACGGCCTGGGCGCGATGGGCTTCGGCCATATCGAGGTCGGCACCGTGACGCCGCTGGCCCAGCCCGGCAACCCCAAGCCGCGCATGTTCCGCATCCCGCCGAAACAGGCGCTGATCAACCGCATGGGATTCAACAACCAGGGCCTGCAGGCCTTCCTGGCCAACGTGCAGCGCGCGCGCAGCTTCCGCGCGGCCGCCGGCATCCTGGGGCTGAACATCGGCAAGAACGCGGCCACGCCGATCGAGCGCGCCGTCGACGACTACCTGATCTGCCTGGACGGCGTGTACGCGCACGCCGACTACGTGGCGGTGAACATCAGCAGCCCGAACACCAAGAACCTGCGTGCGCTGCAGAGCGACGAGGCCCTCGACGCGTTGCTCTCGGCCTTGCAGACGCGCCGGCAGGCGCTGGCACAACGGCAAGGCAAGAGGGTGCCGATGTTCGTGAAGATCGCGCCCGACCTGGACGAGGCGCAGGTCGGCGTCATCGCCGCGACGCTGCGCAAGAACGGCGTCGACGGCGTCATCGCCACCAACACCACCATCGCGCGCGACGCGGTGCAGGGCCAGCGCCATGCCGACGAGGCCGGCGGCCTGAGCGGTGGGCCACTGTTCGAGGCCAGCAACCGCGTCATCCGCGCGCTGCGCGCGGCGCTGGGGCCCGGCTACCCGATCATCGGCGTCGGCGGCGTGATGAGCGCGGCCGACGCACGCGCCAAGCGCGCGGCCGGCGCCGACCTGGTGCAGATCTACACCGGACTCATCTACCAGGGCCCGGCGCTGGTGGGCGCTGCGGCGCGCGGGCTGCAGCGCTGAGCCGCAGCCCGCAGCCAGCCGCCGGCGCGGCCCCGTCAGTCGCCGCGCACCACACCTTCACGCCGCGGGTCGGCGCCGCCGAACCAGCCTTGCGGCGTGCGCTGCACCGCCTGCAGGCCGCTGGTGAGTTCAACCTCCTGTACCGGGTGCCCACGGCCGCGCAGCGCCTGCACCGTGGCCGCTGGAAAACGCCCCGCCTCCAGGAACAGCGGGCCGCCCAGCGTGCCGAAGTTGCACACGTCGATGGCACGCTGCGCGTCCAGGCCCCAGGCCGCCATGCCCAGCAGCGTCTTGGCCGTGAAGTGCACGATGAAGGGCCCGCCGGGTGAACCCAGCGTCATCAGCAGCCGGCCGTTGCGCGCGTCGAAGACCAGCGTCGGGCTCATGCTCGAACGCGGGCGCTTGCCGGGCTGGATGCGGTTGGCCACCGGCCGGCCCTGGGCGTCGGTGGGCGCCAGCGCGAAGTCGGTCATCTGGTTGTTGAGCAGGAAGCCGCCGGGCAGGCCGCTGCCGCCGTCGCTCATGACACGCGCACCGAAGGCGGCCTCGATGGTGGTGGTCATGGCCACCGCGCGGCCCTGGGCGTCGACGACGCTGATGTGGCTGGTGCCGTGTTCGGGCTGCTCGGGCATGGGCGCATACGCACCCTGCAGCGCACCGGCGGGCACGCCGGCCGGCACAGTCGCCGTGCGCTGCGGGCCGACCCGCGCGGCGCGCTGCGCCAGGTAGGCGCCGTCGAGCAGTGAACGCCAGTTGCCGCCCGGCGCGTCGACGAAGTCCGGGTCGGCCACAAAACGCGCCCGATCGGCGAAGGCCAGGCGCGTGGCCTCGGTGTAGAGGTGCAGCCAGTCAGCGCCCGGCACACCCAGCGTCGGCGGCGCCACGCCGCCTGGCAGGCGTTCCAGCATGCCCAGCGTCTGCATCATCGCGAGGTGACCCGACGAAGGCGGCGGGAAGCCGCAGACGCGGTAGACCGTCAGCCACGGCGTGCACAGCGCCTCGCGCAGGCGCGGTGTGTAGCCGGCCAGATCGGCTGCGCTGAGCCGCCCCGGCACCGCATGGCCGCGCACACGTGCCACCAGGTCGGCCGCCACTGGCCCGCCGTGCAGCGCGGCACTGCCCTGCGCGGCGACGGCACGCAGCACCTCGGCCAGCGCCGGGTTGCGCAGCAGGTGGCCCACCGGGTGGGCGCTGCCGTCGGCGCGGTAGTAGTGGGCGCGGGCCAGCGCGTCGCGTCGCAGCAGCGTGTCGGCCTGCAGCAGGGTGTGCAGGCGCGGGCTGACTTCGAAACCCGTCTCGGCGAGTTCGATCGCCGGCGCGAAGAGCTGCGCCCACGGCAGCACGCCGTGCTGGCGGTGCGCGGCCTCGAGCATGCGCAGCGCCCCCGGCGTGGCCACCGCGCGGCCGCCGAACACGGCCTCGCCGTAGGGCACGGTTTTGCCATCGGGGCCGAGAAAGAGCTTTTCGCCGGCGCCGGCCGGCGCCGTCTCGCGCCCGTCCCAGGCCTGCACGGCGCCGGCAGCGTCGGCGTGCATCAGCAGCGCGCCGCCGCCGATGCCGCTCGACTGCGGTTCGACCAGGTTCAGCACCATCTGCACCGCAATGGCCGCGTCGAGCGCCGAACCGCCGGCCAGCAGGATGCGATAACCCGCCTCGGTGGCCAGCGGGTTGGCGGCGGCCACGGCCTGGCGTGTGACGGCCCAGCCGGGTTTGTCGACCCAGCCCGAGGCCCGCTCGGGCTGCACCGCACCGCCGTTCGCGCTGGAAGAAGAAGGCCCCGACGGCTGCGCGCAACCGGCCAGGGCCAGGATCAGGACCGCGGCGCGGGACGCGGCAATGCGGCTCGACGGCACGGCCGCGCCGTGCTCAGGCAAGTGGCACGCCGGTCTTGCTCTGCAGTTCTTCCATCGTCACGCCGGGCGCCAGTTCCACCAGCTTCAGGCCGTGGGGGGTGATGTCCATCACCGCCAGGTCGGTGATGATGCGGTCGACCACGCCCACGCCCGTCAGCGGCAGTGTGCACGCGGGCAGGATCTTGAGGTCGAAGCCACCGTCCTTGCGCCGCGCCACGTGCTCCATCAGCACGACGACGCTCTTCACGCCGGCCACCAGGTCCATCGCGCCGCCCATGCCCTTGACCATCTTGCCGGGGATCATCCAGTTCGCCAGGTCGCCCTTTTCACTGACCTGCATCGCGCCCAGGATCGACAGGTTGACCTTGCCGCCGCGGATCATCGCGAAGCTGTCGTGGCTGCCGAAGATGCTGCTGCCGGGCAGCGTGGTCACGGTCTGCTTGCCGGCATTGATGAGGTCGGCGTCGACCTGGTCTTCGGTCGGGAAGGGGCCGATGCCGAGCATGCCGTTTTCGCTCTGCAGCCAGACCTCTATTTCGGGGCTGACAAAGTTGGCCACCAGCGTGGGCAGGCCGATGCCGAGGTTGACGTAGAAGCCGTCCTGCAACTCCTGCGCCGCGCGGGCGGCCATCTGGTCGTGTGTCCAGGCCATGTCAGGTCTCCTGCTGGGCCGTCCCGAAGGAGGCCGCGCCCCCTTGGGGGGCAGTGAACGAAGTGAGCGTGGGGGCGGCCATTTCAGACTCCCGCCTTTTCAGTGATGGTGCGTTTTTCGATGTACTTCGCGCCGTCGGGTACGTGCACGATGCGGTGCACGTAGATGCCGGGCAGGTGCACGTCGTCGGGTGCAATGCTGCCGGTGGGCACCAGGTGTTCGACCTCGACCACGGTGATCTTGCCGGCCATCGCCGCGGCCGGGTTGAAGTTGCGCGCCGTGAGGCGGAAGACGAGGTTGCCTGAATGGTCGGCCTTCCAGGCCTTCACGAAGCTCACGTCGGGCACCAGCGAGCGTTCCATGATGTAGGTGTGGCCGTCGAACTCGCGGCTTTCCTTGCCCTCGGCCACCAGCGTGCCGACGCCGGTGCGTGTGTAGAACGCCGGGATGCCGGCGCCGCCGGCGCGCAGCTTTTCGGCCAGCGTGCCCTGCGGCGTGAATTCGAGTTCGAGTTCACCGGCCAGGTACTGGCGCTCGAACTCCTTGTTCTCGCCGACATAGCTGCTGATCATCTTCCTGATCTGCCGCGTCGTCAGCAGCTTGCCCAGGCCGTGGCCGTCGGTGCCGGCGTTGTTGCTGATGGCGGTGATGCCCTTGACGCCGGTGGCGCACAGCGCGTCGGTCAGCGTCTCGGGGATGCCGCACAGGCCGAAGCCGCCGACGGCGATGAGCATGCCGTCGTAGACGATGCCTTCCAGGGCCGCCGCGGCGCTGGGGTAGATCTTGTTCATGCGCTGGGTCTCTTCCGCGGTGGTGGTGAAACGGGCTAGCGTACTACGTAGTGCTTTGCGTAGGGGCTACGTAAAATCGCCTAAAGCGCTTCCCGAAGGCGCTGCCTGTCCGGAGCCCGTGATGACCGCAACCGACCCCCATGCCTCGTTCGCCGACATCGAGATGCTCAGCGCGGCCCTGCGCCATGTTTTCGCGCCTTGGGTGCAGGAACTCGACCTGCGTGTGCTGGAAGCGCGCGCGGGCGAGGTGACGCTGGCGTTGCCGATCACACGCCGCCATGTCGACGACGCCGGCCTGCTGTGCAGCCAGACCATGGCCGCCGCCTGCGAAACCGCGCTGGTGCTGGCGGTGATGACGCAGCTGGGCGGCTTCAAGCCGATGAACACGGTGCAGCTGCAGACGAGCTTCCTGCGGCCGGTGTCGGGCGGCGGCGGCGCGGCGCGCGTCGTGGCGCGGGTGCTGGGGCGCAGCCGCTCGCTGGTGTTCGGCGAGATGCAGGTCATCAGCGCCGACGACGAACTGGCCACCCACGCCACGGCCACCTGCACACTGCTGTGATCGGCGTGAAGGGCGTGCCGGCGGGCATCGACCACCACGCCGCCTTCGAGCTGGCGCCCATCGGCCTGGTGCTGTCGCGCCAGCGGCTGATGATCGACTGCAACCGCGAGCTGCTGGCCATGTTCCGCGCCGAACGCGAGCAGCTGATCGGCCAGAGCTTCGAGGTGCTCTACCCCTCGCCCGACGAATTCCTGCGCACCGGCAGCCGCATCAGCGCGCAGCTCGACGCCCAGGGCCGCTACGCCGACGAGCGTGTGATGAAACGCCAGGGCGCCGGCCCCGGTGCGCCGGCGGGAGAGCTGTTCTGGTGCCACGTCAGCGGCCGCGCGCTGGACCCGGCCGACCCGCACGCCGAAGGCATCTGGGCCTTCGAGGACCTCTCGGCGCGGCGTGTGCTGAAGCTGGAACTCACGCCGCGCGAGCGTGAGGTGGCGGCGCTGCTGATCGAAGGGCTGACCAGCAAGGGCATGGGCAGGCACCTGGGCATCAGCCCGCGCACGGTGGACGTCTACCGCGCGCGGCTGATGCGCAAGACCGGGGCGGCGACGACGCCGGAACTCGTCAACAGGCTGCTTTCCGGCCAGCCTTGAGCGGGTCCGGCGCGCCTTGCGCCACTGCTGCATCATCGCCGCCATGATTACTGTCCACCACCTCGAGAATTCCCGCTCGCAGCGCCTGCTCTGGCTGCTGGAAGAGCTGGGCCTGTCCTACAAGGTGAAGCGCTACGCGCGCGACCCGAAGACGCTGCTGGCGCCGCCCGAACTGGCGAAGGTGCATGCGCTGGGCAAGAGCCCTGTGCTCACCGACGGCGACGTCACGGTGGCCGAGTCGGGCGCCATCATCGAGTACCTGCTCGACGCCTACGGCGAGGGCCGCCTGCGCCCCGCCGCGGGCACGCCGGAGCGGCGCCAGTTCACCTACTGGCTGCACTTCGCCGAGGGCAGCGCCATGCCCTACCTGGTGATGAAGCTGGTGTTCGAGAAGGTGCGCAGCGCGCCGGTGCCGTTTTTCATCAAGCCCATCGTCAAGGGCGTGGCCGACCAGGTGACGAAGAGCTTCATCGCGCCCAACATCAGGCAGCAGCTGGCCTTCATCGAAGCTGAACTGGCGAAGCAGCCGTGGTTCGCGGGTGCCGAGTTCAGCGCCGCCGACGTGCAGATGAGCTACCCCGCCGAGGCGCTGGCCGCATCGGGCGGGCTGGGCAGCGGCTGCCCGAAGCTGACCGACTGGCTGGCCCGCATCCACGCCCGGCCCGCCTACCAGCGGGCCCTCGAAAAAGGCGGGCCCTACAGCCCGGTGCCTTGAAGGACGCGCAAGGTCAGACGAGCCGGGTGCGCAACCAGTCCGGCAGCGGCGCCGATTTTTTCGCGGCGTAGTCCGTCCACACCGTGCGCGCGCCGCCTTCCGCATGCAGCACACCGGGCTCGTCGCTGCGTTCCAGCGTGTGGTAGGTCTCGAAGCTGCTGCGCCCCGGGTTGGCGACGAACATCGTCACGCGCAAGTCGCCCGGAAACTCCAGCTGGCGCAGAAAGTTGCAGAAGGCGTTGACGATGGTCGGGCCCTGGCCTTGCACGGCGCGACCCGCGCAGACGTGGGCGATCCAGTCCATGCGCACGATCTCCATGTAGCGGAAGTAGACCGTGTTGTTGACGTGGCCCAGCGCGTCCATGTCGCCCCAGCGCATGGGCACGACGATTTCGTGCACCAGCCGCTTGTCCGCCGGCAGTTCAAAACGCATGGCCCCGGCCTACTCGACGCCAAGTTCACGCATCAGGCGCTGCACCAGCGACTTCAGCTCGGCCACTTCGGCGGCCAGGCGCGTCTGCTCGTTGCGCAGCGCACTGAGCTCGCCGGCACTCACGCTGCCGGCGCCATCGTCGTGCCCGCCGGCGCGTGCCGCGGGCTGCGCCACCTCGCCGCACAGCAGCTGGGCCCAGCGGGCCTCGCGTTCGCCCGGCGCGCGGTTGAGCTTGATCACCATCGGCTCGGCCTTCGCCGCCAGCTCGTCGAGAAAACCTTCCACCGACGAGATGTCGGCAAAACGGTGCAGGCGTTCGCTGTTCAGCCGCAGTTCCGCCGACGTCTGCGGGCCACGCAGCATCAGCACCGCCAGCAGCGCCACGGCCTGCGAAGGCACATGCAGCACACGGCCGGTGTTGTGCTCGAACTTCACGACGCGGCTGCTGCTGCCCTCGAACACCAGACTCAGGCCCTTGAGGCCGTCGATGGCGGTCAGCGCCTCGTCTTCGGTGGCCTCGATCACGGGGCTGCGCGCCGTCTTCTGGTTGCAGCCGGCCAGCAGCGCGTTCAGGCTCAGCGGGTAGGTGTCGGGAACGGTGGCCTGCTTCTCGATCAGCACGCCCAGCACACGCGCTTCCAGCGGGATCAGGTGCCTCATGCGGGCTGAGCCTTCAGACGCCGAAGCCGTCGTCCGCCGCGATCACGGCGCCGGTGATGCAATGGCTCTGGCTGGCACACAGCATCAGCAGCGCGGCGTCCAGGTCGGCCGGCTGGCCGACACGTTTGCGCGGCAGCATGCTGATCAGCTTCTGGCCGGCTTCGGTCTGCCAGTGCTGGTGGTTGATCTCGGTGTCGATGTAACCCGGGCACAGCGCGTTGACGTTGATGCCATAGCGGCCCCACTCCAGCGCCATCGCCTTGGTCATGTGGATCACCGCGGCCTTGCTCATCGAATAAACGCCGATCTGGCTCAGCACCTTCAGCCCGGCCATCGACGCCACGTTGACGATGCGCCCGCCCGTGAAGGTGCCCGGCGCCTCGCCCTTGCTGCGCGCGATCATGCGTTTGGCTACTTCCTGCGCCATGAAAAAGGCGCCGCGCGTGTTGGTGCCCATCACGTGGTCATAGTCGTCGGGCGTGACGTCGGTGAGCTTGCCGGTGATGCTGACACCCGAGTTGTTGACCAGGATGTCGATGGCGCCCATCTCGGTCTCGGCATGCGCCACCGCGGCGCGGATGCTCACCGGGTCGGTAACGTCCAGGCCCACGACATGGGCGTCGCCGCCTTCGGCCTCGATCTCGGCGCGCAGTGCCTTCAGTCGTTCGACGCGGCGTGCGGCCAGCACCACCCCGGCGCCCGCGGCAGCCAGGGTCTTGGCGAATTGCGCGCCCAACCCGCTGGACGCCCCGGTGATGAAGGCCACGCGGCCTGCCAGATCGATTTCATAAGCCATGGTGTGCAGCCCCTCCTTGCAAGGCCCGCTTCACGATAGCACGCAGCCCCGACCCGGTTTCGCGTTGTCGGGCATCATCAGCGGCTTCCATGCTGTACCTCAAATCCCTGGGCAAACGCTTCGGCGAGACGCCCGTTTTCCACGACGTCAGCCTGCACCTGCAACGCGGTGAGTTCGTGGCCCTGCTGGGTGAATCGGGCGTCGGCAAGAGCACGCTGCTGAACTGCATCGCGGGCCTGGACCGTGCCGACACGGGCCGCGTCGAGATCGCCGGCACCGAGCTCTCCACGCTGGACGACGACGGCTGCGCACGCCTGCGCCGCGCCCAGCTCGGCTTCGTCTTCCAGGCCTTCCACGTGCTGCCGCACCTGACGGTGGCCGAAAACGTCAGCCTGCCACTGCGTCTGCTGGGCCGCCACGACGAAGCCCGTGTGCACGCCGTGCTGGCCGCGGTCGGCCTGCGTGAGCTGAGCGAACGCATGCCGGCGCAGCTTTCGGGCGGGCAGCTGCAGCGTGTGGCCATCGCACGCGCCGTGGTGCACGCGCCGGGGCTGATCCTGGCGGACGAGCCCACGGGCAACCTCGACCCCGACACCGCCGAACGTGTGCTCGACGTGCTGCGCGCCGAGGTGCGCGAGACCGGCTCGGCCTGCCTGCTGGTGACACATTCCGTCGCCGCCGCGGCACGCGCCGACCGTGTGCTGAGACTGACGCCGGCGGGCATCGTGGCCGTAGCGACATGAACTGCGCGGGGCGGGTGCTCGGGTTGTTGCGGTGGTCGGCTTGCGGCCCGTTGCGGACGTTCACTTGTGTCCCGAGCTTTCGAGGTGGGTTGCGTAACGCATCTCGAAAGGCCGAGACAGCGCAAGACGTCGCCAACGTCCGCAACAGGCCGCAAGCAGCCGCCGCCAGCACACGGCCTGTCGATCCCCACACGTCCCCAGCGCAGCGGAGCCGCTGACATGCTGCCGATGCTCGTTGCACGCGAGTGGCGCCACCATCCCTGGCGCCACGCCGTGGCCTTGCTGGCCGTGGCGCTGGGCGTGGCGCTGGCGTTCTCGGTGCACCTCATCAACAACTCGGCGCTGGCCGAGTTCTCGCAGGCCGCGCGCACGGCCAACGGCGAACCCGACCTCACGCTGCGCGGTGCGCGCGAAGGCTTCGACGATGCAATCTTCGACCGCGTGGCCACCGACCCTGGCGTGGCGCTGGCCAGCCCGGTGCTCGAAGTCGACACCTATGCGCAGGCCGCCGACGGCCGACGCATCGCACTGCGTGTGCTGGGCCTGGACCTGCTGCGCGCCGGGCCGCTGGCGCCGGCACTCGTGCCGCGCCCGGCCGAGGGTGAAGACCGCCTCGTTTTCCTCGACCCCGATGCTGCCTTCCCCAACCCCGCGGCGCGCCAGCTGCTGGGCGTGACCGATGGCGGCACGCTGCGCCTGCAGTCGGGCCCGGGCTGGCAAGCCTTGCGGGTGGCCGGCAGCAACGCCGCCGGCGGCACGCCGCTGGTGGTGATGGACCTGGCCGGCGCGCAGGTCCACTTCGGGCTGCTGGGGCGGCTGTCGCGCATCGACCTGCGGCTTACGCCCGGCACCGAACGCGCCACGCTGCTGGCCCGGCTGGCGCTGCCCGCGGGGGTGACCACCACCGCGGCCGACGACGCCGAGCAGCGGGTCAGCAACCTGTCGCGCGCCTACCGCGTCAACCTCACGGTGCTGGCGCTGGTGGCGCTGTTCGTCGGCGCGTTCCTCGTGTTCTCGGTGGTCTCGCTCAGCGTCGCGCAGCGCACGCCGACGTTTGCGCTGCTCGGCGTGCTGGGCCTCACCGCACGCCAGCGCCGCACCTGGGTGCTGGCCGAGTGTGCGCTGCTGGGCGCAGTGGGCAGCGTGCTGGGGCTGCTGATGGGGGCCGGCATGGCCGCCGCCGCATTGCGCTTCCTGGCCGGCGACCTGGGCGGGGGTTACTTCCCGGGCATCGTGCCGCCGCTGCAGGTGGGCGTGGTGGGCACCCTGGCCTTCGGCTTGCTGGGCACAGCCTCGGCCGTGGTCGGGGGCTGGTGGCCGGCGCGTCAGGCCGAGCAGATTTCGCCCGCACTGGCGCTGAAGGGGCTGGGCACGCCCGGCGGCAGCGCGCCGCCGGCCTGGCCGGGGCTGGCGCTGCTGGCGCTGGGCATCGCCGCGGCCTTTGCGCCGCCGCTGTTCGGGCTGCCGCTGGCCGCCTACGTCGGCGTGGCCGCGCTGCTGCTGGGCGGCGTGGCGCTGGTGCCAGCGGTCGTGCACGCACTGCTGGCCACGGTGCCGGCGTCGCGCACGCTGCGCCTGGGCGCGCTGCCGCTGCTGGCGCTGCAGCGTGCACGTTTCCAGCGCCGCACCGCCACCGCGGCGGTTGCCGGCGTCGTCGCCAGCCTGGCGCTGAGCGTGGCGCTGACGGTGATGGTGGCCAGCTTTCGCACGGGGGTGTCCGACTGGCTGGGCAGCGTGCTGCCGGCCGACCTGTACGCCCGCACCGCCAGCAGCAATGCCGCCAGCGACCAGGCCTGGCTCGACGCCGCGCTGGTGCAACGTGCCGCCGCGCTGCCCGGTGTGCAACGGGTGATGGCCACCCGCCAGGTCAGCCTGCAATTGGCGCCGGGCCGGCCCGCGGTGGCGCTGATCGCCCGCCCGCTGGCCGCACCGGCCAAAGAACTGCCGCTGCTGGAAGCGCCGCTGCCGGCGCCGGGGCTGGATCATGGCGAGGTCGGCGTTTACGTCAGCGAAGCGGTGGTGGCGTTGTACGGCGTGCGCCAAGGCGGTTTGCTGAGCTTGCCGCTGGCCAACGACCAGGGCGGTACGGCAACGGTGAATGTCCGTGTGCTGGGCGTCTGGCGAGACTTCGCCCGTCAGTTCGGCGCCATCG
>JBBRBW010000065.1:0-24617 GCA_038205425.1 Burkholderiales bacterium
TCGGTCTCGCGCCATTCCATCTCGGGCACGCTGTCGGCCACCACGCCGGCCGCCGCCTGCACGTAGAGCGTCTGGTCCTTGATGATGCCGGTGCGGATGGCGATGGCCACGTCCATGTCGCCGGCGAAGCTCAGGTAGCCGCAGGCACCGCCGTAGATGCCGCGCTTGACGGGCTCGAGCTCGTCGATGATCTCCATCGCGCGGATCTTGGGCGCGCCGGTCAGCGTGCCGGCCGGGAAGGTGGCCTTCAGCACGTCGAGGTTGCTCATGCCGTCCAACAGCTGCCCCTCGACGTTGCTCACGATGTGCATCACGTGCGAATAGCGCTCGATGACGAAGGCGTCGGTCAGCTTCACGCTGCCGGTCCTGGCGATGCGGCCGATGTCGTTGCGCGCCAGGTCGATGAGCATCAGGTGCTCGGCGCGTTCCTTGGGGTCGGCGGAAAGTTCCGCCTCGAGCGCCTTGTCCTGCTCGGGCGTGGCGCCGCGCGGGCGCGTGCCAGCCAGCGGACGGATCGTCACCTTCGCGCCTTCGGGCGTCTGCTCCTGGCGCACCAGGATCTCGGGGCTGGCGCCGACGATCTGGAAATCGCCCATGTCGTAGAAGTACATGTAGGGCGAGGGGTTCAGCGAACGCAGTGCGCGGTACAGGCTGAGCGGGCTTTCGGTGTAGCGCTTCTTCAGGCGCTGGCCGATTTGCACCTGCATCATGTCGCCGGCGGCGATGTACTCCTTGCTGCGCGCCACCGCGGCCAGGTAATCGGCCTTCTCGAACTCACGCTCGACGCTGTAGCTGGGCCCGCGCTTCACCGGCGGTGCAGTGACGCTGTAGCGCAGCTTGTCTGCCAGCTCGCCCAGCCGCTTCTTGCCGTGGTGGAAGGCCTCGGGCGCCGCCGGGTCGGCGTAGACGATGAGGTACAGGCGTCCCGACAGGTTGTCGATGACGGCGAGCTCTTCGCACTGCAGCAGCAGGATGTCGGGCGTGTCGATGCCACCCGTCTTCCAGGTGTGCGCCAGCTTCGGTTCGATGTAGCGCACGGCGTCATAGCCGAAGTAGCCGGCCAGCCCGCCGCAGAAACGCGGCAGGCCCGGGCGCAGGGCGACCTTGAAACGCTGCTGGTACTGCCCGATGAAGTCCAGCGGGTTGCCCTCGAAGGTCTCGGTCACGCGGCCGCCGGTGACGACCTCGGTCTTGAAGCCGCTGGCGCGCAGCAGCGTCTTCGCCGGCAAGCCGATGAAAGAGTAGCGGCCGAAACGCTCGCCACCGACCACGCTTTCCAGCAGAAAGCTGTGCGGCGCACCGCCGGCCAGCTTCAGGTACAGCGACAGCGGCGTCTCGAGGTCGGCAAAGGCCTCCTTGATGAGCGGAATGCGGTTGTAGCCGGCGCTGGCCAGGCTCTTGAATTCGAGTTCTGTGATCACTTCTCGCACCTGTTCACACGGGGGCCGCGGGCCCGGCTTGCAGGCGGGAGGCGGCGGTGTTCTGGGGTCGGGCCTGACATTGCGGTCGGGCCCACGACGGGGGGCTGGCCGCTGGCGCGGTCAAGCCGGGCGGTGCGAGCGGCGCCAGGGCCAGGCTCCCTGGTCACGGGGACCAGGCCGGCCGGCGGCGCAGCAAGTGGGGTCGATGGCGAAACACATCACCGTTCCAGTTTAGCAGCCCATGCACCCGCACCGCGCCAACGTGTCAGACTGACCGCCCCGCTGCAGACCCGACCCAGGAACCCCATGAAGCGTCGAAGCCTCGTCTTCGCACCCCTGCTCTGCGGCGCGCTGACCGCCACAGGCAGCCAGGCCCAAACTCCAACCCAGGCCCAGACCCCGCCGCCGCCGCCGCCGCCGCCCGGCAGCCTGGCCGTTTCGGGCGTCAGCTACGCCCCCAGCGTGCAGGTCGCCGGCAGCACGCTGCAACTCAACGGCGCGGGCACACGCTACAAGTTCATCATCAAGGTCTACACGGCCGGCCTCTACCTGGCCACCAAGGCCGGCACGCCCGACGCGGTGGCTGCCGCGCCGGGGCCGAAGCGGCTGCACGTGGTGATGCTGCGCGAAATCGACGCCAACGAACTGGGCAAGCTTTTCACCCGCGGCATGCAGGACAACGCGCCGCGCGATTCCTTCAGCAAGTCGATACCGGGCACGCTGCGCATGGCCGACATCTTCTCGAGTCGCAAGAAGCTGGCGGCCGGCGACAACTTCTCGGTCGACTGGGTGCCGGGTGTGGGCACCACGGTGCTCGTCAACGGCCAGCCGCAGGGGGCACCGATCAAGGAACCGGAGTTCTTCGGCGCACTGATGAGCATCTGGCTGGGCCCGCGGCCGGCCGACGACCAACTCAAGGCCGCGCTGTTGGGGGAGGAAACACGTTCGGCGGGCGGCCGAAGCCGGCAGTAGCCGCGCAAGGTCTCGAAACGGGCGAGACACGCGACAAGCAGCGCCCACGGACCAAGCGCTTGTGCGGATCCGGCTTCGCCGGGCCGCCGCAAGAGCCTGCGGCAGGACGCCGCTGGCGCTCGCAGGCGAAGAACGGTCCGCCGGGACTGTTCTTCGTCCGGCCCGCCCCCTCGGGGGTAGCGAACGAAGTGAGCTTGGGGGCCTACGCCAACAGGGCGGGCAACTCGTCGATGCGACCGATGATGGCGTCGGGCGCCGCGTTGGCCACAGGCTCGCCGTGGTTGTAGCCGTAGTTCACCAGCACCACCGGGCAGCCGGCGGCACGCGCCGCGGCCGCGTCGTTGCTCGAGTCCCCCACCATCAGCGTGTGCGCCGGCGCCGTGCCCAGGGCTTCACAGGCCTTCAGCAGCGGCATCGGATGCGGTTTCTTGTGCGGGAACGTGTCGCCGCCGAAGGCGTGTTCGAAGAAACCGTCCAGGCCCTTCAGCGCGAGCAGCGGCCGCGCAAACGAGTTGGGCTTGTTGGTGATGCAGGCCAGCCGCAGACCCCGCGCGCGCAGGGCCCGCAAACCCTCGATCACGCCGGGGTAGACCACGGAGTGCTGGCCGTTGACGGCAATGTAGTGGTGCTGGTAGCGCAGCCAGGCTTCGCCGTAGAGCGAAGCCGGCGCGCCCACTTCCTCGATCGCGCGCGTGAGCAGGTGTTCGCTGCCCTTGCCCACCGTGCGCGCGATGAAGGCCCGGCTCACCGGCGGCCAGCCCAGGTCGGCCAGCGCACGCGCCAGCGCGACCTCGAAGTCGCCGACGGTGTCGACCATCGTGCCGTCGAGGTCGACGATGGCGGCTTCGAAACGAATCTGCTGCAGGGTCATGGCTCGTGTCTCTGGGTGCCGCCGTGCCGCAGGCCTGGTGCCTGCCACGGCGGACGCCACGTGGGGTTGATCCCCGATGGTAAGGAATCCGGGCGGGCGCGAAGCTCACCCGGGCAGCGTGCGGCGCCGGCGTGGGCCGAGGTGCAGGGGTTCTCGATCGTGTGGACGTAGTTTCGGAAGTGGTCGGATCTGGACGCCAGGCCCCCCGTACGTGATCAGCGGCTCGTCGCTCAGCTCCTGCCGCACCACCGGGCTCCAGACCTGCACGCCGATTGAAGATGCCGGCCACGCCGCCCCAGGAATGCGGCTCGAAGGCGCTGGAGCCGCTGGCGGCGGTGGGCCCCATGTCGAGCGCCCGTTCTGCCTCGCCGCCCCCCTGGCGGGCCCCCTTCAGCCGCGCTGTGCGGCCTTTTTTGCGCCGCCGTGCCGCGCCAGCCATGCCGCGAATTCGGCGTACCAGAGCCGCGAGTTCTGCGGCTTCAGCACCCAGTGGTTCTCGTCGGGGAACCACAGCAGCCGTGCGTCGACGCCACGCGCCTTCAGCGTGTTGTAGTAGGCCAGGCCGTTGCAGTCGGGCACGCGGAAGTCTTGCGCGCCGTGGGTCACGAGGGTCGGCGTCGCCATCTTCGCGGCGCTGGTGTGCGGGCTCTGCGCCAGCACGGCGTCCATGTCCTCCCAGTACTTGGCCTGCAGATCCTTGGGCCGGCTGGGGTAGCTGTCGGCGCTGAAGGTGGCGATGCGGTCGAAGACGCCGGCGTGGCAGACATAGGCGCGGTAGCGCCCCGGTGCCACGTGGCCGTTCATCCACGCCACCAGGAAGCCGCCGTAGCTGCCGCCGGTGGCGTAGACCCGCTTGGCGTCGGCCCAGCGCTGCGCCAGCAGCCAGTCGGTGGCGGCCTCGATGTCCTGCAACTCCAGCGCACCCTGGCGGCCGATCAGGCTGTCGCGGAAAGTGAAGCCGAAGCCGCTGCTGCCGTGGTAGTTCACCTGAGCGATGACGTGGCCGGCGGCGGCGAAGACATGTGGGTTCCAGCGCCAGCTGAAGGTGTCGCCCGCGGCGGCAAAGGGCCCGCCGTGTATGACGTGGGTGACGGGGTGCTTCTTCTTCGCATCGAAGCCCGGCGGGAAAACGAGCCACATCTGCACTGCATCGCCACCGGCGCCCTTCAGCGTGACTTCGCGCGTGGCGCCGAAGGCCACAGCGGCCAGCAGCTCGTCGTTGAAGTGCTCGAGCCGTCGCGGTACGGCGCCCGGCCCCTGCGCCGGTGCCCGTGTCAGCGACCGCGCCAGTGACCGTGCCAGAACACGCGGCGGCTGCGTAGCGCTGTCGACCAGCAGCGCCAGCATGCCACCCGCGACGTCGAATCCCTGCACCCAGCCGCCTTCGTGCAGCACCTGCACAGTGTCGTCGCCGAAGTTGTACTGCCACAGGTGGCAGCGGCCGCGGTCTTCGGCCGCCACGTAAAGCGCCTGGGCATCGGCCGCCCAGCGCAGCGGCGGATTCACCGAACGGTCCCAGTGCGCGGCCAGCACGCGCCAGCCGGCGCCTGGCGTCAGCACCGACAGCTGCGCCAGTGCCGTGTGCTCGACGCCGACATGCGCCGCAGCCATCGCGATGCGCGCACCGTCGGGGCTGTAACGCGGTGAGCCGAAGTCCCAGGCCGCGTCGTCGACCAGAGGGGCCACGCGCCGCGTGCGCAGGTCGATCTCGGCCAGCGCCAGGCGGTTGGCCTGCAGCGGTTCGTCGGCCGGGTCGTGCACAAACGCGACACGGCGGCCGTCGGGGTGCACGTCGTAGTCGACGTTGCCGTTGGCGTCGCGCGGCAGCTCCCACTTCGTGCCTTCGAAGAGGTCGGTGACACGCCCGCTGGCCAGGTCCAGCAGCAGCAGGTGCAACACGCGGCCCATCGGTACGTTGTGGTCCCAGTGGCGGTAGAAGCCGGCGCTGGTGACGTAGCCGCTCTCCTGGCGCGCGTCCCAGGCCTTCTGCGCCTTGTTCTGCGCCGCCGCGCCCTCGAGCTCGGGCCAGACCCAGGCCGCGAAGACCACCCGCCGGCCGTCGGGCAGCCACTTGAAGGAGTCAATGCCGGGCGCGAAGTCGCCGTGGCGCAGCGCCTCGCCGCCATGGGCGGCGATGGTGTAGAGCTGCGGCGTCGTGTCCTTCTTTCCTTCCTGTTCGCGCCGGGCGACGAAGGCGATGCGTTCGCCGTCGGGCGACCACGCGGCCTGGCCGTCCTTGCCACCGCAGGCAGTCAGCTGGCGCGGCGCGGCGCGGTCGGTAGGCAGCAGCCACAGCTGGCTGGTGCTCTGGTTCTTGTCCATCGCCGGTGTGCTCACCGTGCACACCGCGTGACGGCCGTCGGGCGCCAACGCCAGGCCGCCCAGGCGCTGCAGTTTCCAGAGCGTCTCGACGTCCAGCGGCGCGGGCCGCGTCCTGGGGGTGTGCGTCATGCCCGGAGTGTCACCCGGGCGCGGCGCAGCCCGCCGCGCGTGGGTTCAGCCGATGCTTTCGACCTGCCGCGACTGCTGGTAGGCGGCGCCGAAGCGGTTGGCCAGGAAGTCGGGCAGTGCCACCTCTTCCTGGCGCACGAAGCCGCGCTGCGGCAGCTTGCCCTCGCGGAACAGGTCGACCGCGGCGCACACGCCGGCGGCGGTGGTGATCTGGATCGCGCTGAGCGGGTGGCTCTCGCTGCGGTCGGCGAAGATCTTGCGCGCAAACACCTCCTGCACCAGCGCGCCACCGCGCATGCCGCTGACGGTGACGAAGACCAGCACCACGTCCTGCATCGTGCTGGGGATGCTCTTGCGCATGATGGCCTTCAGCGTCTCGGTGTCCTGGTTGAGCTGAAGCTCTTCCAGCAGCATCTTCATCAGCGCCTGGTGGCCGGGGTAGCGCACGCTCTTGTAGTCCAGCGTCTGCACGCGGCCGGCCAGCGTTTCGCACAGCGTGCCCAGGCCGCCGCTGGTGTTGAAGGCCTCGTACTCGGTGCCGTCGAGGCTGAAGTGTTCCAGCCCTTCGAGCGGCAGCACCTCGATGTTCTTGCCGCCGCGGATGGCCTCGCAAGGGTGGCAGTACTCGTTGATGAGGCCGTCGACGCTCCAGGTCAGGTTGTATTTCAGCGCGTTCGTCGGGAAGGCCGGCAGCGCGCCGACGCGCATCTTCACTTCCTGCAGCGTGTCGAAGCTCTGCGCCAGGTGGTGGGCGACGATGCCGATGAAACCCGGCGCCAGCCCGCACTGCGGCATGAAGGCGGTCGGCGCACCTTCGGCCAGAGCGTGGATGGCGCGCGTGGCGGCGACGTCTTCGGTGAGGTCGAAGTAATGGCAGCCGGCCTCGCGCGCCGCCGTGGCGGCGGTGGTGGCCAGGTGGTAGGGCAGCGCGTTGACCACCGCCTGCTGGCCGCGCAGCGTGGCCAGCAGGGCCTGCGGGTCGGCCGTTTCGGCCACGCGCGTTTTCACCGGCAGGCCGGCCAGGCGCGCCAGCGCCTCGGGGCTGCGATCGACGACGGTGACTTCGTAGTCGCCGCTTTCGCCCAGCAGGCGTGCGATGGTCTGGCCGATGTGTCCGGCGCCGAGCAGGGTGATTTGCATGGCTGTACTTCCGTGTGGGGGTTGAACTGCCGGCAGTCTAGGCAGGACCCGTGACGAAAGACAGTCTCAATCCGTCGGAATGAATTCCGTTTACGACGAAACGGCAATCAACCGCTGCACTCCGGAGCAGGCGACCGGCGCGGACCGGCGCGGACCGGCAATTCAGGCCGATGCCTGCAGCTGCGCCTTCAGCTCCCGCCCGGCGGCGCGCTTGGCGCGCGTGGTGGCCTTTTCGTAAGCCAGTTCGGCCGCCTGGCGCATCTCGAGCGCTCGCACCAGCGCCGCCTCGTAACGTTCGATGGTGTAGGTGTTCTCGGTGCCGATGTAGACGGTGCGCCGGCGCGGCTTCTCGCCGAAGCGCGGGATCAGCACCATCAGACTGCAGTCGCGTGTGCTGCTGCTGCTGCGCGTGCGCACCACCGGCCCGGTGATGCCGGGCGGCAAACCGCTGCGCTTGTTGACGCTGGGGCCCCGCTGCAGCAGCGACGGCGCGGGCAGCGCGGCGATGCGCTTGACCAGCTCCTTGGTGGCCAGCTTGAGCGACGCAGCGGCGCCGCTGCCGTCGCTGCTGTGATCGGAAAACAGCTTGGTGCCGCCGTAACGCAACTGCCAGCCGTGTGTGGCACGGTGGTCGATGCGTTGTATGCCCTGCGGCACGTCGAACTGCTCGCCGCTGAAGATGGTGACGCTGCGGATCTTCATGTTGAACCCCCCGGGCACGACGACAGGACACTGCAGACGGCGGGGCCTGCAGGGCGGCACCGTGCACTCCACGCGCCGACCACACAACCACTCTAGGCCGCGCCAGCACATGCCGGGCGCCCCCGCGCCACCGATGTTTGATGTCCGACAATGCGGCGCATGTTGCTGGACACCCTGGACCGCCGCCTCATCGCCCTGCTGCAGACCGACGCGCGCACCAGCACGGCCGACCTGGCGCGTCGGCTGGACGTGGCGCGCACGACCGTGCTGGCGCGCCTGACGCGGCTCGAGCGCGAGGGCGTGATCGTCGGCTACACCGTGCGCCTGGGGCAGGAAGAGGGCGACCGCGGTGTCGAGGCCTACGTGGGCATTACCACCGAGCCCAAGGCCGGTGGCCTGGTGACGCAGCGCCTGTCCGCCCTGCCCGAACTGCGCCAGCTGTGCAGCGTCAGCGGCGAATTCGACTACCTGGCACTTCTGCGCGCCGAGTCGACGGCGCGGCTGGACCATCTGCTCGACGAGATCGGCGCCATCGACGGCGTCACACGCACCACCACCTCGGTGGTGCTGGCGCGGCGCATCGACCGCGTCTGAGGGCCACCCACGTGGCGGCTGGCGTTCAGCGCGCCAGTTCCTCCCGCATCGCGTCGATCACGGCCTTGTAGTCGGGCATGTTGAAGATGGCGCTGCCGGCGACGAAGGTGTCGGCGCCGGCGTCGGCCACACGGCGGATGTTGTCGACCTTGATACCGCCGTCGACTTCGAGTCGGATGTCGCGCCCTGATCTTGCACTTTCGGCGTCGATCAGCTTGCGCGCCTGCTCGATCTTGCGCAGCGCGCTGTCGATGAAGCTCTGGCCCCCGAAGCCCGGGTTCACGCTCATGATCAGGACGAGGTCGAGCTTGTCGATCGTCCACTCCAGCACATCCAGCGGCGTGGCGGGGTTGAACACCAGGCCCGCCTGCTTGCCTTCGGCCTTGATGAGCTGCAGCGTGCGGTCGACGTGCGCGCTGGCATCGGGGTGGAAACTCACCAGGTCGGCCCCGGCCTTGCAGAAGGCCTGGGCCAGTGCGTCCACCGGTTGCACCATCAGGTGCACGTCGATGGGCACCGCGCTGTGCTTGCGCAGCGCCTGGCAGACCATCGGCCCGAAGGTCAGGTTGGGCACGTAATGGTTGTCCATCACGTCGAAGTGGATCCAGTCGGCGCCGGCGGCGATGACGTTCTTCACCTCGTCGCCCAGACGCGCGAAGTCGGCCGAAAGGATGCTGGGGGCAATGCGGTAGGTCGTCATGAACCCATTCTAGAAGTCTGCCGCGACTTCGAAACCTAGAATGCCGCCGATGGCCAAGCCTGAATTCACCTGCGAGGTGCGCGTGCAGTACCTGCCCGAGCAGTCGCTACCGCCCGAGGGGCCCTACGCCTTCGCCTACACCGTGAACATCCGCAACACCGGCACCGTGACGGCGCAGCTGGTGGCGCGCCACTGGGTGGTGACGAACGCAGACGGCCAGCGCGAGGACGTACGCGGCTTGGCCGTGGTCGGCCACCAGCCGGTGCTGAAACCCGGCGAGCAGTTCGAGTACACGAGCTGGACGCGGCTGGACACCGCGCACGGCTCGATGCGCGGCACCTTCTTCTGCATGACGGAGGACGCCCACCCCTTCGACGCGCCGGTGCACGAATTTGCGCTGGTCTACCCCGGCGCACTGCATTAAGTTGAGCCCCCGAGCTCACTTCGTTCGCTACCCCCCGCGGGTGGCGAGCAGGACGCCCGGCAGAGCCGGTTCCGCGCAAGGGCTTGGTGCGCGGGCCGCAAGCGCCGGCCGCGGCTGAGCGACGCGCCATGGCCCAGGCCTGGGATCTCACCGCCCTCATCAACGCCGCCGACCCCAAGGCCGGCCAGGCCGAACGCCACCTGTGGCTGGTGCGGCTGCTGGAGTGGCTGCGCCACGCACCACGCCAGGCACTTCCGGCCGGCGCCGACGACCCGCGCACGCCGCTGCCCGTGGTGCGCCTGCGCCACCTGCTGAACCAGGTCGAGAAGAACCCGGCCCTGCAGCAACGGGTGCAGGGCCTCCTGCTGGCCTTCTGGCGCGACATCGACGCCGCTTCGCTGTATGCCGACCTCGGCTTCGGCGCGCGCCGCTCCTTCGCCAGCGAGCTGTTGTCGCGGCTGCACGAACGGGTGCTGCCGGGTACGCCCGAAACCGCCGACCTGGCCTCGCTGTTCCAGCTGCTCTTCGAGCCCGGCGACGCGGCCTGGGTGGCGGCGCTGGACGCCCCGCTGCTGGCGCGCGCCGCGCGCCTGCTGGTGCCCGACGGCGCGGCGACGCGCGGGGTGCTGCTGGACGCCATCACCATCCTCGTCAGCGCTGTGCACAGCGCCGGCTTCACCAGCGCGCTGCGCCAGCGCATGGACCCGGTGGCCCTGCAGGACGGGCCCTTCCGCCAGCTCACCGCCGCCGCCGCGGCGCTGCGCCAGGCGGTGCTGGACGGCGACGAGGCCGAAGCCCTGCGCACCGCAGCCTACCTGCGGGCGCTGCTCGACGCCTGCCGCCGCGCCGCGGCCAGCGTGATGCCGCATCTGGAGCAGTACGGCATCTCGGTCGACATCGTCTACGAACTCGACCAGTTGCAGGGCCGCACGCAGCGCATCGAGCAACTGGTGGACTGCGTGCTGGCGCCCGACGCGTTCGGCGAGGGCCAGCGCCTGCTGCTGGAACTGCTGCATGTGCTGCAGCGGCAGCGCGGCCTGCGCAACCTGTTGGCGCAGCACTATTCGCTGCTGGCGCGACAGGTCGCCGAACGCAGCGCCGAGACCGGCGAGCACTACATCACCCGCAGCCGCGAGGAGTACCGCGACATGCTCAGGCGCGCCGCCGGCGGCGGCGCCGTCATCGCCGGCACCACGCTCGTGAAGTTCGCCCTGATGGCGCTCGGGCTGTCGGCCTTCTGGGACGGCTTCTGGGCCGGCACGAATTACGCGCTCAGCTTCGTGATCGTGATGCTGCTGCACTGGACGGTGGCCACCAAGCAGCCGGCAATGACGGCGCCGGCGCTGGCCGCTTCGCTGCCCAGCGGCGAGAGCGCCACCGCCGCCGAAGTGGAAATCTTCATCGACCGCGTGACACAACTCATCCGCTCGCAGATGGCCGGCATCCTGGGCAACGTGGCGCTGTGTGCGCCGCTGGTGCTGGCGGTGCAGTGGCTGTCGACACTGGTCTTCGGCGCGCCGGCGGTGGGGCCCAAGGAAGCGCAATACGTGCTGCAAAGCATCACGCTGCTGGGCCCGACGGCCTTGTTTGCCGCCTTCACCGGCGTACTTCTCTTCGCCAGTTCGCTGGTGGCAGGTTGGGCCGAGAACTGGTTCGTCTTCCACCGCCTGGACAGCGCCATCGCCTGGAACCCGCGCATCGTCGCCACGCTGGGCGCTGCGCGTGCACAGCGCTGGGGGCGCTGGTGGCGGGCCAACGTCTCGGGCCTGGCGGCCAACATCTCGCTGGGCATGATGCTCGGCCTGGTGCCGGCGCTGCTGGGCTTCTTCGCCGTGCCGCTGGACGTGCGCCACGTCACGCTGGCCAGCGGCCAGCTCGGCGCGGCGGTGGGCGCGCTGGGGCTCGGCACCGTGGCCACGGCGGCCTTCTGGTGGTGCGTGGCCGGCATCGCCGTCACCGGCCTGTTGAACCTGACGGTGAGCTTCACGCTGGCCTTCCGCGTCGCGCTGCGCTCACGCGGTGTGCGCCGCGTCGACCGCCGGCGCATCGGCAGCGCGTTGTGGCGCCGCCTGCGCACACAGCCAGCGTCCTTCCTGTGGCCGCCGAAGGACGACGACACGGGCCCGAAAGCGGCCCACTGAACTTTCAGGTGGCGTTCATTGGCGCGGCGTCTTGTCGTCGCCGCCGTCGGGGCCGTGCCCGGGCGGGTCGTCTTCACGGCGACGGCCCGAAAACATCGTCCACCAGACGATGAACACGAGCAGGCCGCCTGCGGCCAGCGCTTCGAGTATCAGCAGCCACATGGTCTTCAGGCCCTCCGCGGTCCGAACAGGTTGACGGCCAGGCCGGCCAGCACCAGTGCAGCGGCGCCCAGCTTCCAGGCCGGAAGGCCTTCGCCCAGCCACCAGGCCGAAGCCGCCATGCCGAACACCGGCACCAGCAGCGCCATCGGCGCCACCGTGGCCGCCGGGTGGCGCGCCAGCAGCCAGCCCCAGGCCGCATAGCCGAAGAGCGTGTTGCCCAGCGCCTGCCAGACCACCGCCAGCCAGACCCCCGGCGTGGCCGCGGCCAGGCCCTCGGCCCAGCGCGCCGGGCCCTCGAACCACCACGACAGCAGGAGCAACGGCGGCAGCGCAAACGCACTCGACCACACCACCATGGCCAGCATGTCGACGCGGCCCATGCGGCGCGAGACCTGGTTGCCGCCGGCCCAGGCCAGCGCCGCCATCAGCACCAGCAGCACGCCGGGCAGCGTGGTGTCGCCCCCGGCATGGGCCGCGATGACGGCGATGCCGGCTGTCGCCAGTGCCAGCGCCGGCCACTGGTAGGCACGCATGCGTTCGCCGTCGGCCGCCATGGCCAGCGTGATCGTGAAGAACACCTGCGTCTGCACCACCAGCGAGGCCAGGCCGGGCGCGATACGGCCGTCGATGGCCAGATAGAGCAGCCCGAACTGCCCGGCGCCGATGAGCACGCCATACGCCGCCAGCAGGCGCCACGGCACCGCCGGCCGCGGCAGGAAGAGCACCGCCGGCAGCAGCGCCAGCGTGAAACGCAACAGTGCCAGGAAGAGCGGCGGCAGGGCCACCAGCGCCAGCTTGATGACCACGAAGTTGGTGCCCCACACGGCCACCACGGCCAGCGCCAGCCAGGCGTGGCGTGCCGGCAGCCGGCCCGACAGCGTGGCTGTCATGCGCGGCTCAGACCGCCACCGCGACGCGGTCGGTGCCCTGCGCCTTGGCGTCCTGCAGTGCACGTTCGGCGCGTTCCAGCGTCTGCACCACGGTCTCGCCGGCGTGGTGCTCGGCCAGGCCGGCCGACAGCGTCACGCTCACGGTCGCGCCGCCGTGCACGATGCGCAGCGCGCTCACCTTCTGGCACAGGCGCTCGAGCCCGCCGCGGGCCATCGCGGCGCGTGTGTCGCTGAGCATGAGCACGAAGTCGTCGCCGCCCCAGCGCGAGAGCATGTCCGACAGCCGCACGTGGCGCTGCGCCTCCTGTGCCACGGCGCGCATGACGGCGTCGCCCAGCGCGTAGCCGTGGGCTTCGTTGACGGGCTTGAAGTTGTCGATGTCCAGCACCGCCAGGCAGAAGGTCTGGCCCGAACGCACACAACGCTGGTGTTCCTGCGCCATCACCTCTTCCATGTGGCGGCGGTTGAGCAGCCCGGTGAGCTCGTCGCGCGTGGTCTGCTCGCGCAGCCGCGACAGCGCCTGCGCCAGCTCGGCGCGGTGTTGCCGGCCACGCTGACGCATGTGGCACAGCCGCGCCGCCAGCACCGACACGCCGGGCATCATGGTGGCCACGGCCAGGAAGTGCCCCAGCTCGACGGTCCAGGGGTAGTCGGCCGGCCGCAGCACGGCCATCAGCACCATGGTGGCCGCGAACAGCGCCACCGCGTAGGCGCTGACCCAGCGCATCTGCTGCGGCGACGCGATGAACATGCCGAACATCAGCACCACCATCACCATCGGGAACACGGCGCCGCGGCCGTCGCCCAGCAGCGCGTAGGCGACGGCGCCGCTGCTCAAGGCAAAAACCATCTGCGGCACCGTCAACGAGGGGTCGGCCACGCGCCGCGACCAGCCGCTGCGGATGAGCGCGTAGAACACCACCATGCCCAGCAGCGTGAGCGCCGACCACCAGCTCACCTGCGCCGGCCGCGCCATGTCGACCCACACGAAGTAGTTCATGCCCACCACACCCGGCGCCAGCAGCAGCAGCGCCAGCCCCGCCTGCGCCATGCGCACGCGGTGCACGGGCTCGGTGCCGAGCAGCAGGTCGAGCAGGCGGCTCATCGGGAATGGAATTGCGCGGGGCGGTCGGCGGCGGGCGAACCCGAGGGTGGCAAGGGTAGCGCACTCACCGGCTTCAGCGCCCGCCGTCCAGGTGCCCCAGCGGCAGCGCGGCGCCGGCCTTCACCTCACCGAGCGAAAAGCTGGTCTGCACGTCCTTCACGTGCGGCAGCTTGAACAGCGTCTGCGTGGCCCAGCGCGCAAAGGCGTCGAGGTCGGTGGCCATGACCTGCAGCTCGAACGTGCCGGTGCCGCTGATGTAGTGGCAGGCCACCACTTCGGGCAGCTCGCGGATGGCGGCTTCCAGCGCCTGCGTGGCCTCGGCGTTGTGGCGCTCGGCATCGACACGCACGAAGGCCAGCACGCCCAGGCCGATCTTGCGGCGGTCGATCTCGGCGCGGTAGCCAGTGATGTAGCCCTGCGTTTCCAGCCACTTCACGCGCCGCCAGGTGGGCGCGGCGCTCAGGCCGATGCGCGCCGCCAGCTCGGTGTTCGAGAGCCGCGCCTCGGCCTGCAGCTCACGCAGGATGGCCACGTCGTAGCGGTCGAGTGTGTCGCCGGACTTCTCGGCGGGGTCGGCCACGGGGACGGAGGTTTTCCCTGATTTGGTTCGTATCGGCATGATCTTGTTCTCTGGGCTCGATTCTCGGCATTTTCCTTGCGCCGAGCCGCCGCGAGCGGGCATCGAAGGAAAAGACACGCGCGGCCGCTTTCCCTAAACTGCCGCACGCCTCCAGGAGCCCGATCCGCATGAATGCCCCGCTGCCCGACGCCGTCCGCAAGGCTCTCGAATCCGTCACCCTCGACGACAAGTACAGCCTGGCCTCGGGCCGTGCGTTCATGAGCGGCGTGCAGGCCCTGGTGCGTCTGCCCATGCTGCAGCGGCAACGAGACCAGCGTGCGGGGCTGAACACCGGCGGCTTCATCAGCGGCTACCGCGGCAGCCCGCTGGGCAACTACGACCAGGCGCTGTGGGCGGCCAAGAAGCACCTGGCACACAACCACATCGTCTTCCAGCCCGGCGTCAACGAGGAACTCGGCGCGACTGCGGTGTGGGGCACGCAGCAGCTCGACCTCTACCCGCAGACGAAGAAGTACGACGGCGTGTTCGGCATCTGGTACGGCAAGGGCCCCGGTGTCGACCGCTGCAGCGACGTCTTCAAGCACGCCAACATGGCGGGCACCTCGAAGCACGGCGGCGTGATCGCCATCGCCGGCGACGACCACGTGGCCAAGAGCAGCACCGCCGCCCACCAGAGCGACCACATCTTCAAGGCCTGCGGCCTGCCGGTGTTTTTCCCGAGCGACGTGCAGGGCATCCTCGACATGGGCCTGCACGCCATCGCGATGAGCCGCTTCTCGGGCGTGTGGAGCGGCATGAAGACGATCCAGGAGGTGGTGGAGTCCTCGTCGTCGGTCATCGTCGACCCGGACCGCGTGAAGATCGTGATGCCGGAAGACTTCGCCATGCCGCCCGGCGGCCTGCACATCCGCTGGCCCGACGCGCCGCTCGAGCAGGAAGCGCGGCTGATGGACTACAAGTGGTATGCGGCGCTGGCCTACGTGCGCGCCAACAAGCTCAACCACAACGTCATCAGCAGCGCCCACGACCGCTTCGGCATCATCGCCAGCGGCAAGGCCTACAACGACACACGCCAGGCGCTGGCCGACCTGGGCCTGGACGACGCTACCTGCCGCGCCCTGGGCGTGCGCCTGCACAAGGTGAACGTGGTGTGGCCGCTGGATGCCACCATCACGCGCGACTTCGCGCAGGGGCTGCAGGAGATCCTCGTCGTCGAGGAAAAGCGCCAGGTCATCGAATACCAGATCAAGGAAGAGCTCTACAACTGGCGCGCCGACGTGCGGCCCAACGTGCTGGGCAAGTTCGACGAAGGTGAAGGTGAAAGCGGCGAAGGCGGCGAATGGAGCCGCCCCAACCCCACCGACAACTGGCTGCTGCGCGCCAAGGCCGACCTGACGCCGGCGATCATCGCCAAGGCCATCGCCACGCGGCTGAAGAAGCTGGGTGTCGACCGCGATATCGCCGCGCGCATGGACGAGCGCCTGGCCGTGATCGCCGCGCGCGAACAACAGCTTGCCGCGATGAAAACCGACACCGGCGAGCGTGCGCCCTGGTTCTGCAGCGGCTGCCCGCACAACACCAGCACCCGTGTGCCCGAAGGTTCACGCGCGTTGGCCGGCATCGGCTGCCATTACATGGCGACCTGGATGGACCGCAGCACCAGCACCTTCAGCCAGATGGGCGGCGAAGGTGTGGCCTGGGTCGGCCAGGCGCCGTTCACCAAGGACACGCACGTCTTCGCCAACCTGGGCGACGGCACCTACTTCCACAGCGGCAGCCTGGCCATCCGCCAGAGCATCGCCGCGGGCGTGAACATCACCTACAAGCTGCTCTACAACGATGCCGTGGCAATGACCGGCGGCCAGCAGGTGGGCGAACGGCCCGAGGGCCATACGGTGCTGCAGATCATGCAGAGCCTGCTCGCCGAAGGTGTGGTGAAGCTGGTGATCGTCACCGACGAGCCGCTGAAGTACGCCGGCGTCGGCCTGGCGCCCGGCGTCACCGTGCACCACCGCGACGAGCTCGACCGCATCCAGCGCGAGTTCCGCGAGATCAAGGGTGTTTCGGCCATCATCTACGACCAGACCTGCGCGACGGAGAAACGTCGCCGCAGGAAGCGCGGCAAGCTCGTCGACCCCGAGAAGCGCGTCGTCATCAACGAACTGGTGTGCGAAGGCTGCGGCGACTGCAGCGTGCAGAGCAACTGCCTCAGCGTCGAACCGGTAGAAACCGAGTTCGGCCGCAAGCGCCGCATCAACCAGAACAGCTGCAACAAGGACTATTCCTGCGTCAAGGGCTTCTGCCCGAGTTTCGTCACGGTGGAAGGCGGGCAGCTGAAGAAGCCGAACAAGGAACAGAAAGGGTCGCTGGTCGGCCTGCCGCCATTGCCGGAACCCACGCTGCCACTGGCCGACCGTGCCTGGGGCATCGTCGTCGGCGGTGTCGGCGGCACTGGCGTCATCACCATCGGCAGCCTGCTGGGCATGGCGGCGCACCTGGAAGGCAAGGGCGTGGTGACGCAGGACGCCGGCGGCCTGGCGCAGAAGGGCGGCGCCACCTGGAGCCACATCCAGATCGCCAACCGCCCCGAGGCCATCTTCACGACCAAGGTCGACACCGCGCAGGCCGACCTGGTGATCGCCTGCGACAGCATCGTCGGTGCGTCGAAGACCACGCTGGCCGTGATGCAGCAGGGCCGCACCTTCGTGGCGCTGAACACACACGGCACACCCACCGCGGGCTTCGTGAAGAACCCCGACTGGAAGTTCCCGGGCGGCAACTGCGAAGCGGCCGTGCGCGCCAGCGTCGGCGAGGCCCAGGTCGGCGCCTTCGACGCCGAAACCGTGGCCACACAACTGCTGGGCGACAGCATCTACACCAACCCGCTGATGCTGGGCTACGCCTGGCAGCACGGGCGTGTGCCGCTCTCCCATGCCGCGCTGATGCGCGCCATCGAACTCAACGGCGTGCAGATCGACAACAACAAGGCGGCCTTCGAATGGGGCCGGCGCTGCGCGCACGACCTGGCCGCCGTGCAGGCGCTGTTCGAGGCGCAGGCGGTGATCCAGTTCGTGAAGAAGCCCGCGCTCGACGACATGGTGGCCACCCGCGTGGACTTCCTCACCGGCTACCAGGACGCGGCTTATGCGGCGACCTACAAGGCCTTCGTCGACAAGGTGCGCGCGGCAGAAACACCGCTGGGCGGCAGCACCGCGCTGACCGAGGCCGTGGCGCGTTACCTCTTCAAGCTGATGGCCATCAAGGACGAGTACGAGGTGGCACGCCTGCACACCGGCGCCGCCTTCACGGCGAAGATCGCCGGCATGTTCGAGGGCGACTACAAGCTGGTGCACCATCTGGCGCCGCCGGGCTTGTCGAAGAAGGACGACAAGGGTGTCGTGCTGAAGTCGCCGTTTGGGCCCTGGGTGCGGACCGCCTTCGGTTTGCTCGCCAAGATGAAGGGCCTGCGCGGTGGCGCGCTCGACGTTTTCGGCCGCAGCGCAGAGCGGCAGATGGAACGAGCGCTGATCGTCGAGTACCGCGCCTGCATCGATGAACTGCTGAAGAGCTTGAACGCCGCCAACCGCGCGCTGGCGGTGGAGATCGCGCGCATCCCGGAAGAGATCCGCGGTTACGGCCACGTCAAGGAACGGCACTTGAAGGCAGCGCGGCCAAAGTGGGAAGCGCTGATGGCGCGCTGGCGCAGCGGCGAACTGAAGCAGGCTGCCTGACCATGGACAGTCTGGCCAAGCACCACCAACTCCACGGCCTGCAGCCGGTGCTGCCGGTGCCCGACGTGGCGGCCGCGGCCGACTGGTTCTGCCGCGTGCTCGGCTTCGAGATCGACTTCCTCTTCGGCGAACCGGTGGCCCAGCATGGCCGCGTGAAGGCCGGCGATGGCAGCTGGGGCGCGCCCGTCTACATCCATCTGTCGCGCCACGAGGGCGCCATCGTGCCCTGCGGCGCCACGCGCCTGCACGTCGGCCACGACATCGACGCCTTGCACGCCCATGCCCTGGCGCAAGCTGCCACCGTGCTGCAAGCGCCCACCGACCAGCCCTGGGGCCTGCGCGAGACGGTGCTGCAGGCGCCTGGCGGCCACCGCCTGGTGCTGGGTGCCGAAGCCGGCCACGTCCACGACAACGCGCCACCGCGCGCGGTGATCGCCTGCTACCGCCCGCGACCGGGCATGGCCGCCGCGCTGCTCGACACCGTGCGCCGGCACGTGCCGACATTGCAGCGTCTCGGGCTCGTGACAGACCGTGCTCCGACCACGCTGCAGGCCGCCGACGGCTCGCTGCTCGAAGTGTTCGAATGGGCCTCGACCGCCGCCATCGCGGCCGCACACGCCCACCCCGAGGTGCAGGCGATGTGGGCGGAGTTCGACGCCGCCTGCGTGCACGTGCCGCTGTCGCAGCTGCCCGAAGCGCAGCAGCTGTTCGCCGAGTTCACGCCGATCGACCGGTGAACTGGCCGGCTGTGGTTGCAGCGCAGGCGGCCGATGCGGCGGCGCGGGTGCCGTTTTTCGTCGCGGGCCGCCGGGTGGGGTCGGTGGCGCGCGCCCACCTCGCAGCGCTGCACGCCTGGCCGGCGCAGCTGGTCATCAGCGACGCCGGCGTGACGCTCATCGCGCAAGACCGCGACGCCGCGCTGGCCGAGATGCACGCGGCCCTGCGCGCGCAGGGCCTGATTCGCGCCTGGCGCGACGAGGCCTTTCCGCTGTTCGACCCCGACACGCGCGAACCGCTGGCGCGGATGGAGCGCGCCGCGGCGCGTTTCTGGGGCACGCTGACGCTGGGCGCCCACCTCAACGGCTACGTCGTGGGCGCCGACGGCCGGCCACAACGGCTGTGGATCGCGCAGCGCGCGTTCACAAAACCCACCGACCCCGACCGCTTCGACAACCTCGTCGGCGGCGGCGTGCCTGCGGGCCAGTCGCCCTTCGACGCCCTGGTGCGCGAAGCGATGGAAGAAGCCGGCCTGGCACCCGCAATGCTGCAAGCCGCGCAGCCCGGCCGCGTGCTGCGCCTGCACCGCGACATCGCCGAAGGTCGGCAGCTCGAAGACCTGCACACCTGGGACCTGGCGCTGCAGCCCGGCTGGGCCCCGCACAACCACGACGGCGAAGTCGCCGGCTTCCGCTTGCTGCCGGTGGCCGAGGCGCTGGCGCTGGCCGCTGGCGAGACGATGACCGTCGACGCCGCACTCGTGACGCTGGACTTCGGTCTGCGCCATCGCCTGTTTGCACCAGCCGAGGCCGCGCAGCTGGGCGCGGCGCTGTTCACCTGCGCAGTGCGACACCATCAAACGGCTTGAACGGCGGGCCCGCTGCAGGGCTGGATACTGCATTGCAGCATGAACACGCCCAGCCCCTCCGCACGCTACACCGGCACCGCCATCGCCCTGCACTGGCTGCTGGCGCTGATGATCGTTGGCAGCTTCGCGGTCGGCAGCTTCATGGTCGACCTGCCGTTCTCGGTGGCGCGGCTGAAGCTCTACAACTGGCACAAGTGGGCCGGTGTGACCATCCTGGCGCTGTCGGCGCTGCGCCTGCTGTGGCGCCTGACACACCAACCGCCGGCCGACCTGCCCATGCCCACCTGGCAGCGCCGCGCCGCGCATGGCGCACACACCGTGCTGTACGCGCTGTTCTTCGCCGTGCCGCTGATGGGCTGGGCCTACAGCTCGGCGGCGGGTTTCCCCATCGTGCTCTTCGGCGTGCTGCCGCTGCCCGACTTCGTGGCCCCCGACCGCGCGCTGGCCGAATTGCTGAAGCCCTGGCACGGCGGCCTGGCCAAGGCCCTGGCCGCCGTCGTGCTGCTGCACGTGGCCGGCGCGCTGAAACACCAGCTCATCGACCGCGACGACCTGCTGCGCCGCATATGGCCGGGCCGCGGCTGAACAGTCCGGCCCGAACACGACCCACGCCTCACGCCTCACGCCTCACGCCTGCCAAGGATCTCTTCCATGTCTTCCCGCCTCCTGATCACCCTGACCCTGGCCGCTGCCCTGCTGGGCGCGCTGATCCAGCCCGCCATCGCCCAGACGCGGCCGGCCGTGCTGCAGCCGGTCGGCAGCGAAATCGGCTTCACCACGCGCCAGATGGGCGTGCCGGTGGAAGGCAAGTTCGGCAAGTTCAGCGCCCAGATCACGCTCGACCCGAAAAAGCCCGAGACCGGCAGCGTCGCCTTCAGCATCGACACCGGCAGCGCGCGCTTCGGCAGCGCCGAACTCGACGCCGAGGTGCCCAAGCCCATCTGGCTGAGTGCGGCGAAGTTCCCGCAGGCCAGCTTCCAGAGCACGGCCATCAAGGCCGCCGGGCCGGGCCGCTTCGACGTCGCAGGCAAGCTGACGATCAAGGGCGTCGTGCACGACGTGCGCGTGCCGGTGCAGGTGACGCAGGCCGGCACGGGCGCCGCGCTCGTCAGCACGGCCAGCGGCAGCTTCGCCATCCAGCGCCTGGCCTTCCAGGTCGGCGAAGGCGAGTGGACCGACACCTCGCTGCTGGCCAACGAGGTGCAGATCCGCTTCAAGCTCGTGCTCGGCGGCCTGGCGCCGCTGTGAGCGGCCGCCGGCCAGCCGCACGCCCCCACCTTTCCCTCAACCTCGACCGCGAACTGAAACCATGACCAAGACCCTGATCACCGCCGCCCTGCTGACCGCCAGCTTCGGCGCCGCCCATGCGCAGAGCGCCAGCTACGCCATCGACCCGACGCACACCTTCGCGTCTTTCGAGATCGTGCACTTCGGCACCTCCACCATCCGCGGCCGCTTCGACAAGAAGGAGGGCAGCGTGACCATCGACCGCGCCGCGAAGACGGGCAAGGCGGAGATCACGATCGACATGGCCTCCATCAACACCGGCGTGGCGCCTTTCGACGGCCACCTGAAAAGCGCAGACCTGTTCGACGTCGCGAAGTTCCCGACCGCGAAGTTTGTCGGCGACAAGTTCAGCTTCAGCGGCGACAAGGTCACCGAAGTGGCGGGCACGCTGACGCTGATGGGCAAGACCCAGCCCGTGACGCTGAAGGCCACCAACTTCAGCTGCTACGTGAACCCGATGCTCAAGCGTGAGGTCTGCGGCGGCGACTTCGAGACCACGCTGCAGCGCAGCGCCTTCGGCATCACCTACGCGCTGCCCATGGCCGCGCCCGACAGCGTGCGCATGCTGGTGCAGGTGGAAGCCGTCAAGCAGTAAGGCCGGCCGCAGCGCGGTGCAGCAAGGCGCACCGCGCTGCGGCAAGATCGGCGCATGAAGTCGATCGCAAGACACGGTGTGGCCGCGCCGCCCGCCCGCTCGGCACGGCCGTGTCGGCTGGGGCTGGCTGCGCTGGCGGCACCGTGGGTGTTTGCAGGCGCAGCGCCGGCCGTCGCGCAGCCGCAGACCTACCAGCTCGACCCCGCCCACAGCTGGGTGCACTTCGAGGTGCAGCACTTCGGCACGTCGACGATCCGGGGCCGTATCGGCCCGGTCAAGGGCAGCGTCAGGCTCGAACCCTCCGTCGGGCGCGGCGAGGTGAGCCTGGCCGTGCCGACGGCCAGCGTCAGCACGGGTATCGGTTTCTTCGACGCCCGGCTGCGCCAGGCCGACCTGCTGGCCAGCGACGAACACCCCGAAGCCTATTTCGTGGCCACGCGCTTCAGCTTCGAGGGCGAACGAGTGGTTTCGGTGCGGGGCGAGTTCACCTGGCGCGGCGCGAGCCAGCCGCTGACGCTGAACGCGCTGCGCTACGCCTGCCGCAGCGACACCACGGCCGCCAAGCCGGTGCAGGTGTGCGGCGGTGACTTCGAAGGTGAACTGCTGCGCAGCGACTTCGGCGCCACCTTCGGCCTGCCCTTTGTTGCCAACCGCGTGCGGCTGCTGGTGCAGGTCGAAGGCCGGCGCTGAGGCCCTACTTCGTAGTCCAGAAGTCGTAGGCCGCCAGGCCGATGCCGCCCAGCAGGATGAGCGAGATGTCGAGCTGGGGCAGCTTGTGCACGTAGGGCGCAAAAAAGGCCACCAGCATCAGCAGCGCCAACAGCCCGGCCAGCTTCTCGATCTTCTTCATTGACGGCTCCGCTCGATGAATTCGTTGACCAACCAGCGCGCGGCGCGCAACAGGCGGGCGTCGTTGTACCGGCCACCGACGGCCTGCACGCCCAACGGCAGGCCGCCGGACAGGTTGAGCAGCGGCAGCGACAGCGCCGGCAGGCCGCCGAAGCTCCACACCGTCTGCATGATGGGGTTGCCGGTGCTGCCCAGGCCCTTGGGTGCGCCGCCCAATGCCGCCGGGCAGAGGATGGCGTCGTAGTGCTCGAAATACTCGTCGAAGGCGCAGCTGACGTGGGGCATGCGGTCCTTCGCAGCGAGGTAGTCGCCCACCGGGATGTTCGTGCCCCTTTCCACCCGCTGGCGCAGCGTGGGGCTGAGTGCTTCGGCGTGGTGTCGGTATTCACGCTGCAGCGCGAAGGCCAGTTCGGCCTCGTTGACGGTGCTGATCCACTGCACCGTCTGCTCGACGACGGGCGGCAGTTCGGCCAGGGTCACCACGCCGTCCATCAACTCGACGAAGGCTTCGTAAGCGGCGCGCGCCTCCTCGTCGACCTGGTCCCACCAGGGTGTCTTCACGAAGCAGAACCGGGGTGTGACGGGCGGCTCGCTACGGCACACCGTCAGCAGCTGCTTGGGCGGCACGCCCCGCGTGGCAGGGTCGACGCCGTCGTCGCCCGACATCACCTCGGCCGCCCAGGCCAGGTCTTCGACGCAGCGCGCGAAGACGCCGACCTGGTCCAGCGAGGGCGACTGCTCGAAGACACCGGTGCGCGGCAGCAGGCCCATCGACGGCTTGAAACCGTAGACGCCGCAGAAAGAGGCCGGCCTCAGCATCGAGCCGTTGGTCTGCGTGCCCACGGCCAGTGGAACGACCCCGGCGGCCACCGCCGCCGCCGAGCCGCTGGACGAACCGCCCGGCGTGTGCTCCGGGTTGTGCGGGTTGCGCGTCGGGCCGGGCGTGGTGGTGGCGAATTCGGTGGTCACCGTCTTGCCGAAGATCACCGCGCCGGCGTCGCGCAGGCGGCGCACCACGGTGGCATCGGCCACCGCGTAGCGCCCTTCGTGGATAGGGCTGCCGTAGGCCGTGGGGAAGTCGATGGTGTCGATGATGTCCTTGACGGCCACCGGCACACCGAACATCGGCGCAGGCGGCTCGCCGCGCCCGCGCGCCGCCTTCAGGTGCTCGGCCTGAAGCCGGATCACGCGCTCGTCGAGGCTGGCGAACGCGTGGATCGTGGGCTCTACGGCCTGGGCATAGGCCAGTTGCCGGTCGACGAACTCGACGACATCGGCCCGCCCCGAGACGAGGTAGTCCCGGGTTTCCTGGCCCGTCAGGGACTGGACGGTCTGCTCGCTCGACATGGGCTCACTTGAAAATGTCGGGGTTGACGATGGACGGGTCGTTGACGTCGCGCGGGACCTCCTGCGCCTGGCCGAAGAACTGGTCGGGCAGGTAGGTCACCATGGACGGGAAGGCGTAGGTCAGCGCCAGCGTCACCAGCACCATGCCGACGAAGGGGAAACAGCCCTGGAAGATGGTCCACAACTCCAGGCCCTTGGGTGCCACGCCTTTCAGGTAGTAGGCCGACATTGCCATCGGTGGCGTCAGGAAGGATGTCTGCAGGTTCACGGCGATGAGGATGCCGAAGAGGATCGGGTCGACGCCGAACACCGGCAGCAGCGGCAGGAAGATGGGCACGAAGATGATGATGATCTCGCTCCATTCCAGCGGCCAGCCGAGGATGAAGATGATCAGCTGCGCGATCAGCAGGAACTGCACCGGGCTCAGGTCCATGCTCAGCAGCACGTCCTTCACCAGGTGCTCGCCGCCCAGGTAGGAGAACACCGACGAGAAGGTGGCCGCGCCGACGAACAGGAAGCACACCATGGCCGAGGTGCGGGCCGTGAGGTAGACCGACTCGCGCAGGCGGTCCCAGCTGAAGGCGCGGTAAACGACGGCCAGGACGATGCCGCCAAGCGCGCCCATGGCCGCGGCTTCGCTGGGCGTGGCCAGGCCGAAGAGGATGGAGCCCAGCACGGCAAGGATCAGTGCGGCGAGCGGCACGAAGGCTTTGAGCACGAGCACAAAGCTGTCGAGCACCGAGTAGTTGCCCTGGTCCTTGGGCTTGGGGCACAGCGCCGGGTTAATGACGGCGCGCGTGATGACGTAGATCAGGTACAGGCCGACCAGAGTGAAGCCCGGGATGAGCGCCGCCGCGTAGAGCTTGACCACCGACACGCCTGCCGTGGCCGCGTAGACGATGAGCAGGATCGAGGGTGGTATCAGGATGCCCAATGTGCCGCCGGCAGTAATGACGCCCGCGGACAGCTTCTGGTCATAGCCCGCCTTGAGCATGGCCGGCAGCGCGATCAGGCCCATCAGCGTGACCACCGCACCGACGATGCCGGTGGCGGTGGCGAAGAGCGCGCAG
>JBBRBW010000066.1:0-24465 GCA_038205425.1 Burkholderiales bacterium
TGCTGCACACCCTTGGGCTTGCCGGTGGAGCCGCTGGTGTAGAGCAGGAACAGCGGGTGCTCGGCGCCCACCCACTCGGGCTCGCAGGTGGTGCTCTGGCCGGCCAGTTCCTCGTGCAGCCAGCGGTCGCGTGCCGGGTTCCAGGCGATGTTGCCGCCAGTGCGCTTGTAGACGATGACGTTGGCGATGGTCTCGCAGCCACCGAGCGCGATGGCCTCGTCGACGATGCTCTTCAGCGGCAGCTGCTTGCCGCCGCGCAGCTGCTCGTCGGCGGTGATGATCATCACCGCGCCGGCGTCCTGCACACGGTCGCGCACGCTCTGCGCGGAAAAGCCGCCGAACACCACCGAGTGGATGGCGCCGATGCGCGCGCAGGCCTGCATCGCGGCCACGCCCTCGACGCTCATGCTCATGTAGATGATGACGCGGTCGCCCTTTTTCACACCGCGCGCGCGCAGCGCGTTGGCGAACTGGCTCACCTTGTCGAGCAGCGTGCGGTAGCTGACCTTGGTGACGGCGCCGTCGTCGGCCTCGAAGATGATGGCCGTCTTGTCGCCCAGGCCACGCTCGATGTTGCGGTCCAGGCAGTTGTAGCTGACGTTCAGCGTCCCGTCCTCGAACCACTTGAAGAACGGCGCCTTGCTGCTGTCCAGCACCTGGGTGAACGGCGTCTTCCAGCTCACGAACTCGCGCGCCAGGCGGGCCCAGTAGCCCTCGTAGTCGCGTTCCGACTCGTCCACCAGGGCCTGGTAGGCCGCCATGCCCGAGACCCGGGCCGCAGCCACCAGCGACGCGGGCGGCTGGTGGGTCTTGAGTTCGGTGGGCTGATCGTTGGACATGTTTGTCTCCTGCTGATGATGAGGTTCTTCTACGAGGGAGAAGCTAAAGGCTCGCTCTGACGGACCCCTTACGTGCCGCCGCCGCAGCCTCGCGATGGTGGCGCCCCTACAATTTCCGACCACGGGATTACCCCGAAGCAACCAGGCTGTCCCCGCATGTCCACCCCCACTCCGGTCGGCGACCCCCAACTGCCGATCCTGCCGCGTTTCATCTTCGCCACGCGCTGGCTGCAGCTGCCGCTGTACCTCGGCCTGATCGTCGCGCAATGCGTCTACGTCTTCCACTTCTGGGTCGAGCTCACGCACCTCATCGAGGCCGTCTTCGGCAACAAGGAGTCGCTGAACATGCTGGTCAACAGCATCGGCTACAAGGCCGACCCCGGCTGGGTGCCCAAGCTGAACGAAACGGTGATCATGCTCGTCGTGCTGGGCCTCATCGACGTGGTGATGATCAGCAACCTTCTGATCATGGTCATCGTCGGCGGCTACGAGACCTTCGTCTCGCGCATGAACCTCGAAAGCCACCCTGACCAGCCCGAGTGGCTGAGCCACGTCAACGCCAGCGTGCTCAAGGTCAAGCTGGCCACGGCCATCATCGGCATCAGCAGCATCCACCTGCTGAAGACCTTCATCAACGCCGAGAACTACAGCGAGAAAGTGCTGATCTGGCAGACGCTGATCCACATCGCCTTCCTGTTCTCGGCGCTGGCCATCGCCTACGCCGACCGGCTGATGTCGCACAGCGTCAAGCCCGACCACTGAAGCGACGCGTGCCCGCATGCTGAATCTGCTGTTGTTCGCGGCCGGCCTGGCCGGGCTGGTGGTCGGCGCCAACCTGCTGGTGCGCGGGGCCTCGAAGCTGGCGCTGTCCTTCGGCATCTCCCCGCTGGTGGTGGGGCTGACCATCGTCGCCCTCGGCACCAGCGCGCCCGAGGTGGCGGTTTCGGTTGGCGCGGTGCTCGACGGCAAGACCGACATCGCCGTGGGCAACGTGGTCGGCAGCAACATCTTCAACGTGCTCTTCATCCTGGGGCTGAGCGCGCTGGTCACGCCGCTGGCGGTGCACGGCCAGGTGGTGCGGCAGGAGGTGCCCATCATGCTCGGCGTGTCGCTGCTGCTGCTGGTGCTGGGGCTGGACGGCCGCATCGGCGCAGGGGAAGGCGGCCTGCTGTTTGCGCTCCTGCTGGGCTATGTCGCCTTCGTGATCGTGCAGTCACGCCGCCAGACGCAGGCCGCGGAAGCAGAGTTCGCCGACGCGCTGCCACCCGCTGCCACCGGCGCCTGGGACTCGCGCCTGCCGGCGCAACTGGCGCTCATCGCCGTCGGCCTGACCGCGCTGGTGCTGGGTTCGGACGCGCTGGTGTCGGCCTCGGTGGCCTTCGCACGCATCATGGGCGTCAGCGACGTGATCATCGGCCTGACCATCGTCGCCGCCGGCACCTCGATGCCCGAGGTGGCGACCTCGGTCGCCGCGGCCCTGAAAGGCGAACGCGACATCGCGGTGGGCAACGTCGTCGGCAGCAACGTCTTCAACATCCTGGGTTGCCTGGGGTTGTCCGCCCTGGTGTCCGGCAGCACCGGTCTGGTGATCGCGCCGTCGGTGCTGGCCTTTGACCTCTGGGTCATGCTGGCGGTGGCGCTGGCCTGCCTGCCGGTGTTCGTCACCGGGCGCGTGATCGCGCGCTGGGAAGGCGCGCTCTTCCTGGGCTACTACCTGGCGTACGTGGCCTTCCTGGTCCTGGCCGTGCAAAAACACGCCGCGCTGCCGGCTTTCAGCAGCGTCATGCTGAGCTTCGTGCTGCCGCTGACGGTGGTCACGCTCGTCGTGCTGCTGCTGCGGCCGCAGCGGCACTGAGCCTGCACGCGATTTCACGCGTGAGGGCTGAGCCGCACACCCAGGCTCAGGGCTGGGGCTGGTCGGGCGGCAGCGGCGCGCGGCTGGGCACACGCAGGTGCAAGGCGGCCATCGCCATCAGGCTGGCCGACACCGGCGCGGTGACGAACATGAACAGCGTGATCAGCAACTCATGCACGCCCGGCCGCCCCTGCAACCAGGCCAGGCCCATGCTGGCCAGCAGCACACCACCGGCGCCCAACGTGGCGGCCTTGGTGGGAGCGTGCAGGCGCATGTAGAAATCGTCGAAGCGCACCAGGCCGATGGAACCCACCAGCGTGAAGATGCCGCCCACCACCAGCAGCGCGGCGAGCGGTATCTGCGCCCACAGGGGCAGCGTGTTCAGCATGGTCTGCTCCTCATTCGATGACGTCGCCGCGGGCGACGTAGCGTGCCAGCGCCACCGTCGACACAAAACCCAGCATGGCAATCAGCAGCGCGGCCTCGAACAGCAACTCGGTGCTGCCGCGCAGGCCCAGCAGCACCGTCAGCACGACGGTGTTGATGTACAGCGTGTCCAGCGCCAGCAGGCGGTCGCTGACGCTGGGGCCCCGCAGCAGCCGCCAGCCGCACAGCGCCATCGCCACCGCCACCGCGGCGAAGGCGAAGTCCAGCGCCCAGGCCAGGATCATTCGAAGATCTCCTTCAAGGCAAGTTCGTAGCGCCGGTGGATCTGTGCCTGCACCGCCGCCGGGTCAGCGCCGTCGAGCACGTGCACCAGCAGCACGCAGCGCAGTTCGTCGACGACGCAGGACACCGTGCCCGGCGTCGAGGTGACGATGCCGGCCAGCAGCATCACCGCGCCGGGGTGCTGCAGCGTGTAGGGCACTTCCAGCCACGCCGGCTGCGGCCGCGACCGCGGCGACAGCACGATGCGCGCCACGGTGAGGTTGGACACCACGATGTCCCACAGCACGAGCAGGCCCAGGCGCAGCGCGCGGCCCCAGCGCCGCGGTGCCGGGTCCTGGCCCAGGAAGCCGAACACCAGGCGCGGCAGCACCAGGCCCAGCACGGCGGCGGTGATCAGGTCGGGCAGGGCCAGGCTCTGGCGCAGCAGCAGCCAGCACGTCGCCACCAGCAGCGACTTCACCGGATGGGCGAACCAGCGCGGCGTCATGGCAGCGCCGGCCGCGTGGGCGGCAGCGAATCGGGTGCACTCGCCGCCAGCGGCGGCGAAACAGGCCCACTCGCCGCCGGCGCACGGAAGGGCCGCGTGCTCTGGGCGCGTTCACCGCCCAGCACGGCGCGCGCGTAGGCCGCGCGGTCCTGCAATTGCACCGCCGCAGCGGCGGTGTAACGCTGCGCCGGCGCGGCGAAAACGCTCAGCGCCACGCCCGCGCCCAGCAGCAACGCGGTGGGCGCCCAGGCACACCAGGACGCTGGCGCCCCGCCCGCCGGCAGGTCAGCCCGTGCGGCCCAGAACACGATGCTGCCGGCGCGCGCCAGCACGACAAGCGTCAGCAGCCCCACCCCCAGCACCACGGTCCACACGGCGACCGCCGCGCCGTGCTGCGAGGCCGCCTGCAGCAGCATCAGCTTGCCGATGAACCCGGGCAGCGGCGGCAGCCCGGTGACCGAGGCAGCGCCCAGCACCAGCAAGCCGCCCAGCAGCGCCGGCTGCGCCACGCGCGGGCCGGGCACCAGCGTGTCGCCGGCCTCACCGCGCTGCGCCGCCACCAGCCCGGCCAGCAGGAAGAGCGCGGCCACCACGAGCGTGGAATGCAGCAGGTAGTACAGCCCCGCCGACCACGCCGCGGCGCCGAACAGCCCCAGCGCCACCAGGATCGACCCGACGGACGCCACCGTCAGCCAGGCCACCAGCCGCGGCAACGTGGCCGCGGCCAGCGCGCCCACCACCCCCACCACGCAGGTGGCCAGCGCCAGCGGCAGCAGCAGCGGCTGCACCAGCAGTGCGGAGGCCCCGGCGTCGGCGCCGAAGACCACGCCGTGCACACGCAGGATGGCATAGACGCCGACCTTGGTCATGATCGCGAACAGCGCTGCCACCGGCGCGCTGGCCGCGGCGTAGGTGGCCGGCAGCCACATCGACAGTGGCACCAGCGCCGCCTTGAAGCCGAACACCACCAGCAGCAGCAGCGCCCCGGCCTGCAGCAGCGCCGCTTCGGGCGCCGGCACCAGCGGCACGCGCAGCGCCAGGTCGGCCAGGTTCAGCGTGCCGGTGGTGGCGTAGACCAGCGCCACGCCGACCAGGAAGAGCGCCGAGGCCAGCAGGTTCAACGCCACGTAATGCAAGCCGACGCGCAGGCGTTCACGGCCCAGGCCGTGCACCATCAGCACGTAGCTGGCGATCAGCAGCACCTCGAAGAAGACAAAGAGGTTGAACAGGTCGCCGGTGACGAAGGCGCCGTTCAGGCCCATCAGCTGGAACTGGAACAGGGCGTGGAAATGGCGGCCACGCGCGTCCCAGCCGGCGCAGGCCTGCCACAGCACGGGCAGCGCGAGGGCCGAGGTCAGCGCCAGCATCAGCGCCGCGAGGCGGTCGACGACGAGCACGATGCCGAACGGCGCCGGCCAGCCGCCGAGCTGGTAGACACCGAGCGTGCCGCCGGCGGCCTGCTCCACCAGGCGGACGGCCAATACCGCGCCCAGCGCCACCGAGGCCAGCGCCACGGCGCGCGCCCAGCGCAGGCGCGCCGGGCTGTCGCCGATGAAGAGCAGCAGCACGGCGGTCAGCGCCGGCAGCAGCACCGGCAGCACGGGCAGGTGCTCGGCCAGCGTCATCGCAGCGGGCCCGCTTCGCCGGGGGTTGCCGCGCCGTCGGCCGGCGCACCGTCGACATGGTCGCTGCCCTGTTCGTGGCGGCCACGCAGCGCCAGCTCGATGACGAAGCCCGTGGTGGCGAAGCCGATGACGATGGCGGTAAGCACCAACGCCTGCGGAAGCGGGTCGGCCAGCGCCGGGCTGCTGCCGACGATGGGGGCGGCGCCCAGCCACAGCCGCCCGGTGATGAAAATGAAGACGTTGACCGCGTAGCCCAGCAGCGTCAGGCCCAGCACCACCGGGAAACTCCGCGCGCGCAGCAGCAGGTAGACGCCGGCCGCGGTGACGAAGCCGATGCCGCTGGCGAAGAGGAATTCCATCGACAGCATCACGCCACCCCCTGCCCGGCGGGCGTCGCCACGCGCCCGCTCGCGCCTTCGCTGGCCGCGCCCAGCGCCGAAAGCGTGAGCATCGTCGAGGCCACCACCGTCACGTAGACACCCAGATCGAAGAGCGCCGCCGTGGCCAGCGGCAGTTCACCCAGCAGCGCCACCACCGGGTGCCCCGAGGCGCTGCTGAGGAAGGGGTGGCCGAAGGCGAAGCTGCCCAGCCCGGTGAGCGTGGCGATGGCCAGCCCGACGCCGATGAGCACCGTGTAGCGCCTGCCGCCGATGGTGCCCAGCAGCGCGTCGGCGCGCTGCTGGCCCAGCGCCATGTACTGCAGCACCAGCGCGACCGCCGTCACCAGCCCGGCCACGAAGCCGCCGCCCGGCAGGCCGTGGCCACGCCAGAAGAAGTAGACGGCCACCACCAGCGACAGCGGCAGCAGCAGCCGCGCCGCGGTGCGCAACATCAGCGGCGGCTGCGCCTGGCCGTAGTGGCGGCCGGCTTCATCGGCCGCCGGACGCCGCACGTGCAGGCCCTGCAGCAATGCCAGCACACCCAGACCGGCGATGGCCAGCACGGTGATCTCGCCCCAGGTGTCGTAGCCGCGGAAGTCGACCAGGATCACGTTGACGACGTTCGCGCCGCCCCCTTCGGGCACCGACTTCAGGATGAAGAACCACGAGATGGCGTCGTGGTCGCGTGTCAGCACCAGCCAGGCCAGCCACGCCATGCCGGCGCCGGCAACCAGCGCCAGCAGCGCGTCGCGGCTGCGGCGTGCGGTGGACGATTCACGCGGCGTCAGCGCCGGCAGCAGCGCCAAGCCCATCAGCAGCAGCACGGTGGAGACGATCTCGACGGCGATCTGCGTCAGCGCCAGGTCGGGCGCCGAAAAGCCGAGAAAGGCCACCGCGGTGACCAGCCCCACCACGCCGACGAGGATCACGGCCTGGAAGCGCCGGTGGTGGGTGGCCACCAGCGCGACGCAGGTGGCCGCCAGCAGCGCCCACAACACCAGCGCCAGCGGCGTGGCCGGCAGCAGCGTGCGCGCGCCGGTGCCGAGGGCCGGGCCGGCCCCCAGCGGCCAGGCTGCCAGCACCACCGCGGCGGCCACCACCCACGCCGCCTGGCTCTGCAGCGAGCCGCGCTCCAGCCACGAGGTACAGCGCCGGGCCAGCACGAACATGCCGTCGAACAGCTTCGTGAAGAGCAGCCGGCCGGTCCAGCCGCGCGGGTGGTGCAGATGCAGCTTGTAGCCGCGCTGCAAGGCGAAATACAGCGCCACGCCACCAGCCATTGCGACACCGCTCATCAACAAGGGCAGGTTCAGGCCGTGCCAGAGCGCCAGGTGGTATTGCGGCGGCGGCGCGCCCAGCATCGCCGTGGCCGCCACTTGCACCAGCGGGCCCACGGTGACCGAGGGCAGCACGCCCACGACCACGCAGACGATGACCAGCAGCGCTACCGGCGCCTTCATGAACAGCGGCGGCTCGTGCGGGTGCGGCTTGGGCAGGTCCTTGAGCTCGCCGTTGAAGAAGACGTCGTGGATGAAACGCAGCGAGTAGGCCACCGCGAAAACAGCCGCCAGCGTGGCCAGCACCGCCACCGCGCCACTGCCCATCACGCCGACACGCGCGTTCAACGCCTCGCCGAACATCATCTCCTTGGACAGGAAACCGTTGGCCAGCGGCACGCCGGCCATCGCGGCGGCGGCGACCATCGCCAGCGTCGCCGTCCACGGCAGCGCCTTCATCAGGCCGGCGAGCTTGCGCATGTCGCGCGTGCCGGTCTCGTGGTCGATGATGCCGGCGGTCATGAACAGCGCGGCCTTGAAGGTGGCGTGGTTGAGGACGTGGAACACCGCCGCCACCGCCGAAAGCGGTGAGTCCAGGCCGATCAGGAACACGATCAGCCCCAGGTGGCTGATGGTGCTATAGGCCAGCAGGCCCTTCAGGTCGTGCTTGAACATCGCCACGTAGGCGGCAAAGATCATCGTCGTCAGCCCGACCCCGGCCACCAGCCATTCGAACAGCGCTCCGCCGCCAAGCACCGGGTACAGCCGCATCAGCAGGAAGATGCCGGCCTTGACCATGGTGGCCGAATGCAGGTAGGCCGACACGGGTGTCGGCGCCGCCATGGCCTCGGGCAGCCAGAAGTGGAAAGGCAGTTGCGCACTCTTGGTGAAGCAGCCCAGCAGGATCAGCAGCAGCGCCGGCGTGAAACGGGCGTCGGCTTGGATCTGCGCGCCGCGGCCGAGCATGGCCGACAGATCGTAGGTGCCCGCGATCTGCCCCAGCAGCACCACGCCGGCCAGCAGCGCCAGCCCGCCGCCGCCGGTGACAGCCAGCGCCATGCGCGCGCCGGCACGCGCCTCGGCGCGGTGGTTCCAGAAGCCCACGAGCAGGAAGGACGAGATGCTGGTGAGCTCCCAGAACACCACCAGCAGCAGCAGGTTGTCCGACAGCACGATGCCCAGCATGGCCGCCATGAAGAACATCAGCAGGCCGAAGAACTTGCCCACGCGTTCCTCGGGGCCGAGGTAGTAGGCCGCGTACAGGATGACCAGCAGGCCGACGCCGGTGATCATCAGCCCGAACATCAGTGCCAGGCCGTCGAGGCGGAAGTTGGCGTCGAGCCCCAGCGCCGGCACCCAGGGCGTGTGCTGCAGCAGCGTCTGCCCCGCAAACACCGCCGGCGCCTGGCTCAGCAGCAGCGCCAGCACCGCCGCCGTCACCGCTGCGGCCGCCCAGGCGGCGCCCTGGCGGCGCGCCGTCGTCAGGCGCGCGCCGACGAGGGCACACAGCGGGCCGCCCAGCAGCAGGGGCAGCAGGACGGCCAGGGCAAGAAGCTGCATCGGAGAGGTCGCGGGCACCGGGATGGACTGGGAACGCTGCGCCGGGCCGTGCAGCGGAAGCGGAAACGGAAGCGGCGCATTCTAGGAAGCACTTGAGCCAAGTCGGGTTTTGAGCGCCAAGCCACCTCTAAACTCGGGGCCTGCGTCAGCGCGCCCCGCCCGTTGCACCGGGGCGGGCCTGCAGTGTCTGCGCCTCGCAGGCCGCAGGGTCGGTCTCGTCGGCCCGTCATTCACCGCTTTTTTGCGCGGCCCGCGCCGCGAGGCCCTCCAACATGACCACCATCCGCCAGAACGACCTCGTCGAGACCGTCGCCGCCGCGCTGCAGTACATCAGCTACTACCACCCGGCCGATTTCATCAGCCACCTGGCGCGGGCCTATGAGCGCGAGGCCTCGCCGGCGGCCAAGGACGCCATCGCGCAGATCCTGACCAACAGCCGCATGTGCGCCGAGGGCCACCGGCCCATCTGCCAGGACACCGGCGTCGTCAACGTGTTCCTGAAGATCGGCATGGACGTGCGCTTCGAGGGCTTCACCGGCAGCGTCGAAGACGCCGTCAACGCCGGCGTGCGCCGCGCCTACCTCGACGGCGACAACAAGCTGCGCGCCAGCATGCTGGACGACCCCATCTTCGAGCGCAAGAACACCAAGGACAACACACCGGCCGTGATTCACATGACGGTGGTGCCGGGCAACAAGCTCGACGTGACCGTGGCCGCCAAGGGCGGCGGCAGCGAGAACAAGAGCAAGTTCATCATGATGAACCCGAGCGACAGCCTGGTCGACTGGGTGATGAAGACGGTGCCCACGATGGGCGCCGGCTGGTGCCCGCCGGGCATGCTGGGCATCGGCGTCGGCGGCACGGCCGAGAAGGCCATGATGCTGGCCAAGGAAGTGCTGATGGAGCCGATCGACATGTTCGACCTGCTCAACCGCGGCCCGGCGAACAAGCTGGAAGAACTGCGCATCGAGCTCTACGAGAAGGTCAACGCCCTGGGCATCGGCGCGCAGGGCCTGGGCGGGCTGACCACCGTGCTCGACGTCAAGATCGCCACCTACCCCACGCACGCCGCCGGCAAGCCGGTGGCGATGATCCCGAACTGCGCCGCCACGCGCCACGCCCACGTGGTGATGGACGGTTCCGGCCCCGCCTACCTGACGCCGCCCAGCCTCGACACCTGGCCGCAGGTGAACTGGGCACCCGACTACCAGAAGAGCAAACGAGTCGACCTCAACACGCTCACGCCGGCCGAGGTGCAAAGCTGGAAGCCCGGCCAGACACTGCTGCTCAACGGCAAGATGCTCACCGGCCGCGACGCCGCGCACAAGCGCATCCAGGAGATGCTGGCGCGTGGCGAGAAGCTGCCGGTGGACTTCACCAACCGCGTCATCTACTACGTCGGCCCGGTCGATCCGGTGCGCGACGAGGTCATGGGCCCGGCCGGCCCGACCACCGCCACGCGCATGGACAAGTTCACCGAGATGATGCTGGCCCAGACGGGGCTGATCGCGATGATCGGCAAGGCCGAGCGTGGCCCCGCGGCCGTGGCGGCCATCAAGAAACACGGCAGCGCCTACCTGATGGCCGTCGGCGGCGCCGCCTACCTGGTGGCCAAGGCCATCAAGGCCGCGCCGGTGGTGGGCTTCGCCGACCTCGGCATGGAAGCGATCTACGAGTTCGACGTCGTCGACATGCCGGTCACCGTGGCAGTGGACGCGCAGGGCAGCAACGTGCACGAAACCGCGCCGAAGGAGTGGCAGGCGCGCATCGGCAAGATCCCGGTGACCGTGGCCTGACGCCAGCGTCGCGCGACGTCCCGGGCCGTCGCGTCGGTCGCCGGACGGCGCGTTCCGCGCCGCGTTTTCCACGGTCTGTCGCAGCACGCTGGCGGCCCCGGCGAGGCCTGAGCACAGTCGCGTCCGTTCCAAGATTGGAGGCGACACGACCATGAAGACCTGGATACGCCGCGGCCTGCTCGGCCTTGCCGCACTGCTGGCCGCCGCGGCCACCGCCCTGGCCGCCGGCCACGTCTTGGCCCAGCGCAAGATGCAGCGCGTCGTCGACGTGCGTGTCAGCGCCCTGCCCATCCCCGACGGCGCCGCTACCATTGAACGTGGGCGTTATCTCTACGCCTCGCGCGGCTGCACCGACTGCCACGGCGCCGATGGCGGCGGCCGCAGCTTCATCGACGACGGCGCCTTCCGCGTCGCCGGCCCGCACATCAGCCCCGGCCGCGGCAGTGTCACGGCGGCCTACCGCAGCGAAGACTGGGTGCGCACCCTCCGCCACGGCGTCAAGCCGAGCGGGCGGCCGGCGCTGATCATGCCCAGCGAGGACTACAACCGCCTCAGCGACGCCGACCTCGGTGCGCTGGTGGCCTACCTGAAGCAGATGCCGGCCGTCGAGGGCCGCGCCGCGGTGCTCGAGCTGCCGCTGCCGGTGCGTGTGCTCTACGCCTTCGGCCAGGTGCATGACGCCGCCGAGAAGATCGACCACAACCTGCCCGCCGAGCCGCCGGTAGCCGAGGGCGCCACGCCCGAACACGGCCGCTACGTGGTGCAGATGTGCAAGGGCTGCCACGGCGCCTTGCTGGCCGGCGGCCGCATCGCCGGCGGCCCGCCCGACTGGCCGCCGGCGGCCCGGCTCACGCCAGGCAGCAACAGCGCCATGCCACGCTACCCCGACGCCGAGAGCTTCACCCGCATGATGAAGACCGGGCAGCGGCCCGACGGCAGCAGGATCGCGGTGATGCCCTTCGAGGCACTGGCGCAGATGAACGACACCGACCTGCGCGGCCTGCATGCCTACCTGCAGTCCTTGCGGCCGGTGGCGTCGGCCAGCCGGTGAGCGGACGCGCCGCCGGGTGAAAATGGCGGCGTGTCGCAACATTTTGAAGTCCACCCGCAGAACCCGCAGCCCCGGCTGCTGAAACAGGCCGCGCAGATCCTGCAGGCCGGCGGCATTGCCGCCGTGCCCACCGACAGCAGCTACGCGCTGGTGTGCCGTCTGGACGACAAGGCGGCAGCGGAGAACCTGCGCCGCATCCGCCAGGTCGACGACAAGCACCACCTCACGCTGCTGTGCCGCGACCTCAGCGAATTGGCCAGCTATGCACGCGTCGACAACCGCCAGTACCGGCTGCTGAAGCTGGGCACCCCCGGGCCCTACACCTTCATCCTCGAGGCCACGAAGGAAGTGCCGCGTCGCCTGAGCCACCCCAGCCGCCGCACCATCGGCCTGCGTGTGCCCGACCACAAGGTGCTGCAGGCACTGCTGGCGCAGTTCGGCGAGCCGCTGCTGGCCACCACCTTCATCCCGCCGGGCGAGAGCCACCCGATGAACGACGCCGGCGAGATCCGTGCGCGTTTCGAGAAGGTGTTGCAGGCCATCGTCGACGCCGGTGCCTGCCCGATGGAGCCGACGACCGTGATCGACCTCAGCGGCGACGAGCCGGTGCTCGTGCGCCAAGGGCGCGGCGAACTGGCGCGGCTGGGGCTCTGAGCCGCGCGCCAGAGGGGCCGAATCTGCGGCGGCAGGGCCGGGCACACGGGCTGCAGGGTGGCGCCGGGGCGCGGCCTGTCGAGCAGAGTGCCCCTGGGGCGCTTCGGCAACATTGCTGCGTGCGCGTGCGCACCGTGTTGCGCCGCCCCAAGGCGTACGCTCAAGCGCTATTGGAGCGCTTATGAACACCCCCCTGAACCCCGCCAGCTTTCGCCCCGGCTCACGCCGCGCCTCGTCATGATCCGCCTGCGCCTGACGCTGCAGCTCGACTACCAGGTGCTCGGCCCTGGCAGCGATTTCATCTTCAACATCCACGCCGCGCAGACCGAGCGCCAGCATGTGCTGCAGGAAGAACTGCTGCTGAGCCAGAACGTGCCTACGCGCGTCGACACCGACCCGGTGACGCTGAACCGCTTCCTGCGCGTCAGCGCCGGGTCCGGCCCGCTGCGCCTGAACTACAGCGCCACGATCGACCTGCGCCACCACGTCGCCGAACCGGCCAGCATCCCCGAGGTGCCGGTGGCGCAGCTGCCCACGCATGTGCTGAGCAGCATCTACCCCAGCCGCTACTGCCCGTCCGACAGGCTGCTGCGCCTGGCGATGCGCGAGTTCGGCCACCAGGCGCCGGGTTATGCGCGTGTGCAGGGCATCCGCGACTGGGTGCTGCAGCGCACCACCTTCACGCCCAACACCTCGAACGCCAACACCTCGGCGCTGGACACGCTGATCGACACCGTGGGCGTGTGCCGCGACTTTGCGCACCTGATGATCGCGCTGTGCCGCGCCGTCAACATCCCGGCGCGCTTCACCACCGGCATCGACTACGGCGCCGACCCGGTGTTGGGCCCCACCGACTTCCACGCCTACGTCGAGGTCTACCTGGGCGGGCGCTGGTACATCTTCGACCCCTCGGGCACCGCCATCCCGATGGGCTTCGTGCGTTTCGGCACCGGACGCGATGCCGCCGACGTGGCCTTCGCCACCATCTTCGGCAGCGTCATCGCCCAGGCGCCGCGCATCACCATCGAGGTGCTGCCCAACGACGACGGCAGCCTGGTGATGCCCTGGCACTGCCGCGAGGCCCTCTCGACCGACGCCTAGGAAGCGCGCTCCAGCGCCGCGCGCAGCCGCTCGGGGCTGAAGCCGAGTTGCGGCACGCCGCGCACCAGCATGACCGGCGTACCCGGGGCGCGGCGGGCCTCGAAGTCGGCGCGGCAGGCGGTGTCGCGTTCGATACTGCATTCGCTGTAGGCCACGCCATGCGTGGTGAACCAGCGTCGCGCAACGACGCAGATGCTGCAGTCGTCGGACGACAGCATGTGGATGTCGCCCGGCCGGGCCAGCGCCGCGACAATGGCGCCGACCTCGGCGCGCTGGTGCGCCACCCACCACTGCTGTGCGCCGGCCACGGCCGCCACCAGCAGCGCGAGCGAAAGCAGCGCTCGCGGCGATGTGTTCAAGCCCGCCGCCCCACGCCGGCGCTCAGAGCGCCGCCGTGACCACCAACTCGACGCGCCATTCCGGCCGCGCCAGCGTGGCCTGCACGGTGGCACGCGGCGGCGCGTCGCCGGCGGGCAGCCAGGCCTCCCAGACGGCGTTCATGGCGGGGAAGTCGGCCAGATCTCTGAGGAAGATCTCCACGCGCAGCAGCTTGCGCTTGTTCGTACCGGCGCGCGCCAGCAGCGCGTCGATGGCGGCCAGCACCTGCTGTGTCTGGCCACTGATGTCCTGGCTGCCATCGGCCGCCACCTGGCCGGCCAGGTAGGCCACGCCGTTGTGCACGGCCATCTCGCTGAGGCGGGCGCCGACGTCGAATCGTTGAACCATCTCAGTGGTGTCCCTTGCGTTGTTTGTTGTGGCCGTGGTGGGCATGGTTCGGCCGCGGCTTGTCGACATGCTGCAGCGGACCGGCAGGCAGCGCCGCGGCCTTCTGCCCGAACTTGTTCTCGGTGCCGGCCAGCAGCTTGCGGATGTTGCCCTCGTGGCGCCAGACCAGCAGCAGGCTCATCGCAGCCAGCGCGACGAAGGAAGGCTCCAGCCCCCAGATCAGCGCCTGGTAGAAAGGCGCGAACACCGCCGCGACCACCGACGCCAGCGAGACGTAGCGCGAGAAGGCCACGATGATGGCGAAGCTGAGCAGTGTGGCCAGCCCGAGCAGCGGGTTCAGCGCCATCAGCACGCCGGCCGCGGTGGCCACGCCCTTGCCCCCTTGGAAACGGAAGAACAGTGGCCAGACATGGCCGACGAAGGCCGCCAGCCCGACAAACGCCGCGGTGGTTTCGCCCAGGCCGTAGCGCGGCCCGACGACCAGCACCGCCAATACCGGCAGGTAGCCCTTCAGTGCGTCCAGCGCCAGCGTGAGCAGAGCCGCCGCCTTGTTGCCCGAGCGCAGCACGTTGGTGGCGCCGGGGTTGCCGCTGCCGTAGCCGCGCGGGTCGGCCAGCCCCATGCCACGGCTGACGAGGACGGCGAAGGAAATCGAGCCGACGAGGTAACCCGCAAGCAGGGCGGCGGCAATCAGGAGGGCGTTCATGTGACCGCAGTTTATGACGTAGCCAGCGCGCAATGCACCGCGCGTGCGCCCAGCAGTTCCACCAGCACCTGCGGCGCGATGCCCACCAGGTAGCCGCGCCGCCCGCCATTGATGCAGATGCGCGGCAGCGCCAGCACGCTGGCTTCGACGTACACCGGCATGGCCTTCTTCGTGCCGAAGGGCGAGGTGCCGCCCACCAGATAGCCACTGTGGCGCTGCGCCACTTCGGGCCTGCAGGGCTCGACGCTCTTGGCGCCGATCTCGCGCGCCAGGTTCTTCGTGCTGACCGAGCGGTCGCCGTGCATCAGCACGATCAGCGGCTGCGCCTTGTCGTCCTGCATGACCAGGGTCTTGATCACCTCGTGTTCAGGCACGCCCAGTTGCTTCGCGCTTTCGGCCGTGCCGCCGTGGTCGACGTAGTCGTAGGGGTGCTCGGTGTAGACGATGCCGGCCGCCTTCAGGAACTGTGTGGCCGGTGTCTCGCTGACGTGTTTGTCCTTCTTCGCCATGTCAAGGGCTCCGGTTCCTGGGGCGCGCGCGATGGGGCGCGGGCGGGGGGCGGCGTGGGGCTGCTTGCGGCCCGTTGCGGACGTTGGCGACGTCTTGCGCTGTCTCGGCCTTTCGAGATGCGATGCGTGGCGTAGGCCGGGGTTTCGGCCCCGCCTACGTTACACAACCCACCTCGAAAGGTCGGGACACGCGTGAAAGTCCGCAACGGGCCGACAGCCGCATCTGGCCTCACGTCCAAGCCCTCATGCCCGCGCGTAGCCGAAGGCGGCGAAGAAGTGGCACACGCTGCCCGCCAGCATGAAAAGGTGCCACACGGCGTGGGAATAGCGTAGCCGGTTGTCGAGCATGAACACCGCCGCGCCCAGCGTGTAGCACAAGCCGCCGGCCACCAGCCAGGCCAGTCCGGCCACCGGCATGCGCTGCACCAGCGGGACCACGGCCACCACGGCCACCCAGCCCATGGCGACGTACAAGCCCGTTGACAGCCAGGGGTGGCGCAGCCGGTTCATCAGCTTGATGGTCACGCCCACGGCCGCTGCGCCCCAGACCACGCCGAACAGCGTCCAGCCCCAGGCGCCGTGCAGCACGCCCAGGGTGAAGGGCGTGTAGCTGCCGGCGATGAGCACGTAGATGGCGGCGTGGTCCATGCGGTTGAACCAGCGCTTGGCAGCCCCGGCAGGCAGCGCGTGGTACAGCGCCGAGGTGCCGTAAAGCAGCACGAGCGTCGCGCCGAAGATGCTGGCGGCCACGACGTCGGCCGTGTTGCCCAGCCGGTTCGCCTGCCATACCAGCAGCGGCAGCGCGGCCACCGAAAGCAGACAGCCCAGGCCGTGGGTGATGGCGTTGGCGACTTCCTCGCCCACGGTCTGCGGTCGCTCCGCAGGCCGCGCCGTGCTCGCGCTCACGGCCTCAGTCCCCTTCGACCCACTCGATCTGCGCCCCCAGCGCCCGGATGTTCTCGGCGAAGTGCGGGTGCGCGCGCCGCACCGGCGTGGCGTTGCGGATCACGCTCTTGCCCGGGATGCTGGCCGCCAGCATCAGCAGCGCGATGGCGACACGGATGATGTACGGGCTCTCGACCTCGGCCGGCTGCAGCGGCTTGCCGCCGAAGGTGATGATGCGGTGCGGGTCGCTCTGGAAGGCGTGGCCGCCGAACTTGCTGAGTTCGCTGGTCCAGCCCATCGCGCCTTCGTAGACCTTGTTCCAGAACATCACGCTGCCCTCGGCGCGCACACCCAGGGCCACGAAGATGGGCAGCAGGTCGACCGGCACATAGGGCCAGGGCGCGGCTTCCACCTTCTGCAGGATATTCTTCGTGAAGGGTTCCTTCACGCGCAGCGGCCCTTCGACCACGGTGTGGCTCCAGCCGCCTTCGTGCACCACCTGCACGCCGAACTTGGCGAAGGTGCGGTCGATGAGCGGGAACTGCTCGGGGGCCGAGTTCTTCACCGTCACGCAGCCGCCGGTGATGGCGCCCAGTGCCATGAAGGTGACGGCCTCGTGGAAGTCTTCGGCGAAGGTGAACTCGGCGCCGCCCAGCGTGGCCACACCGTGCACCGTGAGCCGGCTGGTGCCGAGGCCCTCGATCTGCGCGCCCAGCAGCGACATGAAGGTGCAGAACTCCTGCACGTGCGGCTCGCTGGCGGCGTTCATCAGCGTGCTGGTGCCGTGGGCCAGTGCGGCGCAGAGCACGAAATTCTCGGTCGTGGTGACGCTGGCGTAGTCCAGCCAGTGGTGGTTGGCCTTCAGCCCGCCGTCGGTCTGGATCAGCAGGTGCTCGCGGCTGCGTTCCACCGTGCAGCCGAAGCGTTCCATCACCTCGACGTGGGGGTCGATCTCGCGCACGCCCAGGGTGCAGCCCTGCACGTCGTTTTCGATGCGTGCAGCGCCGAAGCGGGCCAGCAGCGGCGGCACCAGCATCACGCTGGAACGCATCTCCTCGGGCAGGTGGTGGCGCTGCGGGTCGAATTGCGTGTCGGCGTGGTGCACGTCGAGCACGCCGGTGGTGTAGTCGACGCTCACCGCGCTGCCCAGCATGCGGAAGATGTCGAGGATCTTGCGCACGTCGGTGATCTCGGGGATGCCGAGCAGGCGCACCGGTTCACGCGTCAGCAGGGTGGCACACAGGATGGGCAGCACGGCGTTTTTGTTCGCCGAGGGCACGATGCGCCCGGTGAGCGGCGTGCCGCCGTGGACGATGAGGTTGGCCATGGGGAAGCTTGTTCAGGAAAGCAGTGCGGCCATTGTCGCCGCTGCGGCCCGCCGCGCCGGGTTTACCCGACCCGGGTCATTGCGCCGGGTCGCGGTGCGTCCAGCGGATGGCGTCGATGGCGGCCAGCAGTTCGGGCGCCAGAACGGTACCCCAGGCGGCCAGGTTTTCGTCCAGCTGCACCAGACTGGTGACACCGATGATCGTGCTGGCGACGCGCCAGTTGCCGTAGCAGAAGGCCAGCGCCATCTGCGTCGGCGTCAGGCCGTGGGCACGGGCCAGCGCGTTGTAGTCGCGCGCCGCGGCCAGCGTCTCGGGGCGCGCCCAGCGCTGCTTGCGCATGGTCTCGAAGCGCGCGAGGCGGCCCAGTTCGGGCTGCCCGGCGTCGAAACCGGTCTCGTCGTACTTGCCGGTCAGCGTGCCGAAGCCCAGCGGTGAATAGGCCAGCAGCGCGGTGCCGGTGCGGTGCATCGTTTCATCGAGCGCGTTGTCGACGGCGCGGTTCACCAGCGCATACGGGTTCTGCACGCTCACCACGCGCGGCAGGCCGTGCTGCTCGGCCACGCGCAGGAACTCCATCAGGCCCCAGGGCGACTCGTTGGAAAGACCGACGTGGCGCACCTTTCCGGCCTTCACCAGTTCGCCCAGGGCCTGCAGCTGCTCCAGGATCGGCGTCTGCGGCTGGTCCTTGGCGGGGTCGAAGTACAGGCCGCCGAAGATGGCGGCGTTGCGGTTCGGCCAGTGGATCTGGTAGAGGTCGATGACCTCGGTCTGCAGGCGCTGCAGGCTGGCATCGCAGGCGGCACGGATGTGCTCGGGCTTCAGGTCGGTGGCGCCGCCGCGTATCCAGTCCATGTTGCGCGAAGGCCCGGCCACCTTGGTGGCCAACACCACCTTTCGACGCACTTCAGGCCGTTTGGCAAACCACTGGCCGATGACCGTCTCGGTGGCGCCGCAGGTCTCGCGCCGCGCCGGCACGGCGTACATCTCGGCGGTATCGATGAAATTGATGCCACGCGCCAGCGCGTGGTCGAGCAGCGTGTGCGCGGCGTCGACGCCGACCTGCTCGCCGAAGGTCATGGTGCCGAGGCAGATCGGGCTGACCTGCAGGCCGGATGTGCCCAGGGTGACGGTGTGCATGTGCAATCGAGGACGGTGACGAAGCCGCGCAGTGTGCCGCAGCCCGGGCAGGCACGCAGCGGGCAGCGCTTCAGCCCGCCTTCGCGGCGCGCGCCTCTTCCTGCAATCGCAGCACGCGACGCTGCACCTTGCCGGTGGTCGTCATCGGCAGCGCGTCGATGAACTCGATCTCCTTCGGGTATTCGTAGGGCGCCAGCTGCCCGCGCACGTGCTGCTGCAGTTCGGCCACCAGCGCCGCATCGCCGTGGTGGCCGCTGGCCAGCACGACATAGGCCTTGACGACCGCGCCGCGCTCGGCGTCGGGCTTGGGAACCACGGCGGCATCGGCCACCGCCGGGTGCCTGACGAGGCAGTTCTCGATCTCGCTCGGCCCGATGCGGTAGCCGGCCACCTTGAAGACGTCGTCGCTGCGGCCTTGGTACCAAAGGTAGCCGTCGGCGTCCATCACCGCGTTGTCGCCGGTGCGGCACCAGCTGTCGTCGGTGCTGCCGGTGTACTTGGCGGCGCTGGCGGCGTCGTTCTTCCAGTAGCCGAGAAAGAACACGGGGTCGGGATCACCGTGCACGTCGCGCCGGTGCACGGCCACGTCGCCCGGCGTGCCGCGCGCGCACTCGCCGCCCGCGTCGTCGAGCACCGCGATGCGGTGGCCCGGGTAGGCGCGGCCCATGCTGCCGGGACGCGCCGGCCAGCCGGCATGGCTTCGCCCCTGCACGTCGACCCAGCGCCCGCAGTTGCCGACGATGTAGTTGATCTCGGTCTGGCCGAACATCTCGTTCACCGTCACGCCCAAGGCGCTGCGGCACCAGTGGAAGACGGCGTCGCCCACCGCCTCGCCGGCGCTCATCACCGCGCGCAATCGCAGGCGGTAGTGCCGGCGCGGCTCGGGCACGGCCTTCATCATCGCTTTGAGCGCGGTCGGGAAGAGGAAGCTGTGCGTGACGCGGTGGCGCTGCATGAGCTCGAAGGCGCGTTCGGGCGTGAAGCGGCCCTGGAAGGCGACGATGGGGCGGCCGAAGTACAGCGTGGGCAGCAGCGCGTCCATCAGGCCACCGGTCCAGGCCCAGTCCGCCGGACTCCAGAACACTTCGTCGTCGGCGGTGGCGAACCAGTTCTGGCTGCACACGAAGCCCGTGAGGTTGCCGATCAGCGCCCGGTGCGGGATCAGCGCGCCCTTGGGCGGGCCGGTGGTGCCGCTGGTGTAGACCAGCACGGCCGCGTCGTCGGCCGCGGTGTCCGCCGCGACGAAGGGCGCGGCGGACCCGCGGCCGAGTTGATCGGCCCAGTCGCACTCGTCGGCGCGACCGCCCTGCCCCGCCGCGCCGCCCACCGCGAGCACCGTGCGCAGCGCGGGGCACCCGGCGCGCGCCGCGCGCAGGTTGGCGATCGAGGTTTCGTCGGCGATGGCCAGCACGGCGCCGCTGTCCTGCAGCCGCCAGCCCAGCGCCTCGGGGCCGAACAGCATCGACAGCGGCATCGCCACCGCTCCCAGCTGGTGGATCGCGATGTGCGCCACCGCGGTCTCTGGGCGCTGCGGCATCACCACCGCCACGCGGTCACCGCGCTGCACGCCCAGGCGCAGCAGCGCGTGGCTCAGGCGGTCGGCGTCGGCCTGCAGCCGGGCGTAGCTGAGGCGGCCGCGACGGCCGTCCTCGTGTTCCCAGAAGATGGCGGTGCGCCGCGCCGCCGGGCCGCGCGCCCAGCGTGTGCAGCAGGCCTGCGCGATATTGAAGCGCGCCGGCACTTTCCAGCGGAAGGCCGCGTGCAGGGCGGCATGGGCATCGGCCAGGGTCTCGGCAGTCATGACCGGAACTTTAAGCCGCGGCGCCGGCGCCGGGTGGCCGGGCCCGCGCCGTCAAGTTCGCCACCGGACAGCCGAAGACCCTGGCATCGCGGTCGTGTACCGCCTGCAGCCATGCGTACCACACCATGCAATTCGCAGAACTCTCCACCGTCAAGCACCGCGTGCAACCCGGCGCAGCGCTGCCCTTCAATGTGCGCGATGCCGACGGCACGCTGCTGCTGGCGCAGGGCCAGCTCGTGGCCACCCAGGCGCAGCTTGAAGCGCTGTTCACCCGCGGTGCGCTGGTCGACATCAGCGAGCTGCTGGCCATGCACGAGCTGGTGCGCGCCGCGCCACGCGCGCAACTGCCGCGGCTGTGGGCGGGCTGCCTGAACACGCTGTCGAGGACGCTGCACACCGACCCCGGCCCCGAATTTGCCGGCGCGCTCGACGACGCCGCGGCGCCGGTGCAGGCGCTGATCCAGCGCGACCCCGACCTTGCCATCTTCCAGGTGCTGCGCCACAGCGCCAGCGCCGACGCCGCCTATGGCGCGCAGCGCTCGCTGCAGACCGCGATCACCAGCCACCTTGTCGCGCAGCGCCTGGGTTGGGACGCCGAGCAGTGCACGTTGCAATTCAAGGTGGCGCTGACGATGAACATCTCGATGCTGGAACTGCAAGGCAAACTGTCGCGCCAGTCGATGGCGCCGACGCCGGCGCAGCGCAACGAGCTGCAGACCCACCCGATGCGCAGCGTGCGCATGCTGGAATTGGCCGGCGTCGGCGACGCCGACTGGCTGCAGGCCGTGCTGCAGCACCACGAGCAGGAAGACGGCAACGGCTACCCCAGCGGGCGCACCGACATCACCGACCTGGCCTCGCTGGCGCGCCGCGCCGACGCCTACACGTCGAAGCTGGCCGCGCGTTCCACGCGCGATGCGCTGGCGGCCGACCTCGCCGGCCGTCAGATGTTCATGCAGGACCCGACGCATCCCATCACCACAGCGCTGGTGCGCGAATTTGGCATCTACCCGCCGGGCTGCTACGTGCGCCTGGTATCGGGCGAACTGGCCATCGTGGTGGCGCGTGGCGAGAACATCACGATGCCGGTGGTGGCCGTGCTGACGAACGCCAGCGGCATGCCGCTGGCCGAACCCGTGCGCTGCAACGTCGACGGCAAGGCACGCGCCGTGGCCGGCGTGGTGGGTGAACGCCAGACCGGGCTGCAGTTGCCGATGGATCGCCTGGCCGGGCTGGTGACGAGCAGCTGAAAACCCGCCCGCCAAGCGCGCCGGTCGGGGCCGGTCAAGCCCTGGCGTAGGCCTGCAGCGCCGCACCGGTGAGGCGGCAGATGCGCCAGTCGGGCATCACCGTGGCGCCCATCTTCTCGTAGAAGCGGATGGCGTTGGCGTTCCAGTCCAGCACGCTCCACTCGAAGCGGCCGCAGCCGCGCTCGACCGCCAGCGCGCCCAGGTGCGCCAGCAGCGCCTTGCCCAGCCCGCTGCCGCGGTGCGCGGGCTGCACGTAGAGGTCTTCCAGGTAGAGCCCGGGCTGGCCGAGGAAGGTGCTGAAGTTGGTGAAGAAGAGCGCAAAGGCGACCACCCGACCGTTCGCTTCGCCGACCACCGCCTCGGCGGCCGGGCGCGGGCCGAAGAGGTGCGGCTGCAGCGACTCGGGTGTGACGACGACGAGGTGTTCGAGCTGCTCGAACACTGCCAGCTCGCGGATGAGGGCGACGATGACGGGAAGGTCGGCGGGCGCGGCGGGGCGCGGGGTGTGGGCGGGGGATTGCATGGGCGCATTCTCTCGCGCGGCGTGGCGCGCCGGACAGCGCAACCGCCCGCCCTGGCCTAGAGTGGCGCCATGACTCCAACACCCTACCCCGTGCGCCATGCGGCGCAATCGGCCTTCGTGCCGCTGCGCCACCTGCACTACCACGTCCACACCTGGGGCGACGCCAAGGGGGTCACGCCCGAGCGCCCGCCACTCGTGCTGCTGCACGGCTGGATGGACGTCGGCGCGTCCTTCCAGTTCCTGGTCGACGCGCTGGCCGAGGCCTCGGGTTTCGAACGCCACGTCGTCGCGCCCGACTGGCGCGGCTTCGGCCTCACCGAAGCACCGGGTGCCGACACCTACTGGTTCCACGACTACCTCGGCGACCTCGACGCGCTGCTCGACGCGCTGCTGCCCGCCGCGCGCTTCCCGGCCATCGACCTGCTCGGCCACAGCATGGGCGGCAACGTCGTGATGAGCTACGCCGGCCTGCGGCCGCAGCGCATCCGCAGGCTCATCAACCTCGAGGGCTTCGGCCTGCCCGCCACCAAGCCGCACCACGCACCGAAGCGGCTGGTGCAGTGGCTCGACGACCTGAAGACACCGCAGGCGCTGCGCGACTACGCCAGCGTCGACGCGGTGGCCCAGCGCCTGCTGAAGAACAACCCGCTGCTGACACCCGACAAGGCCGCCTGGCTGGCGCCGCACTGGGCGCGGCAGCAGGCCGACGGCCGCTGGCAGATCCTGGGCGACCCGGCGCACAAGCGTGTCAACCCGGTGCTCTACCGCGTCGACGAGGTGCTGGAGACCTGGAAGGCCATCACGGCGCCGCTGCTGTGGGCAGAAGGCGACCTCACCGACACCACGAAGTGGTGGGGGCACCGCTACTCGAAGGACGAATTCCACGCCCGCCTGGCGACCGTGCCGCAGGTGCAAAAGGTGGTGCTCAGCCCCTGCGGCCACATGCTGCACCACGACCAGCCGCAGGCCCTGGCCCGGCATCTGCGGGACTTCCTCGCATGAGAGAATCGCGGGCTTGCACCGAGGTACAACGCCCACCATGGACATCGAACACATCAACGCCATCGGCACACTGCTCGCCGACCTGAGCGCCCGCACCGAGCAGCTCCGGGGGTATCTTTGACTACGACCGCAAAAGCCTGCGGTTGAACGAAGTCAACGCCGCGCTGGAGAACCCCGCGGTGTGGAGCGAACCCAAGCGCGCCCAGGAACTGGGCCGCGAAAAGAAAACGCTGGAGACCGTGGTCGAGACCATCGACCACCTGCACAGCAACCTCGCCGACAACACCGAGCTCTTCGAGATGAGCAAGGAAGAAGGCGACGAGGACGGGCTGAAGGCCATCGACGCCGAGGCGCAGGCGCTGCGTGCCCACGTCGAGCAGCTCGAGTTCCGCCGCATGTTCAGCAACCCGGCCGACCCGCTGAACTGCTTCGTCGACATCCAGGCGGGTGCCGGCGGCACCGAGGCCTGTGACTGGGCCGGCATGCTGCTGCGCCAGTACCTGAAGTACTGCGAGCGCAAGGGCTGGAAGGCCACGGTCGAGGACGAGACGCCGGGCGACGTGGCCGGCATCAAGAGCGCCACGTTCAAGGTCGAGGGCGAGTACGCCTTCGGCCACCTGCGCACAGAGACCGGCGTGCACCGCCTGGTGCGCAAGAGCCCCTTCGACAGTTCGGGCGGGCGCCACACCAGCTTTGCGTCGCTCTTCGTCTACCCCGAGATCGACGACTCGATCCAGATCGACATCAACCCGTCGGACGTGCGCACCGACACCTTCCGCGCCAGCGGCGCGGGCGGCCAGCACATCAACAAGACCGACTCGGCGGTGCGGCTGACGCACATCCCCACCGGCCTCGTCGTGCAGTGCCAGGACGGCCGCAGCCAGCACGGCAACCGCGACATCGCCTGGCAGCGGCTGCGCTCCAAGCTCTACGACTTCGAGATGCGCAAGCGCCAGGAAGAGCAGCAGAAGCTGGAGGACACCAAGACCGACGTCGGCTGGGGCCACCAGATCCGCAGCTACGTGCTGGACAACAGCCGCATCAAGGACCTGCGCACCAACGTCGAGATCAGCGCCACGCAGAAGGTGCTGGACGGCGACCTCGACGTCTTCATCGAAGCCAGCCTGAAGCAGGGTCTTTGATGGGGCCCCCAAGCTCGCTGGCGCTCGCTACCCCCCGAGGGGGCCGTCCGTCAACGGCCCGGCAGAGCCGGTTCCGTGCCGGGAAGCTTGGTCCGTCAACGACGCAGCTGCGCACACTCACTTCTAACCTTGCGAGGACCACGCCCCATGCGTGAAGCCACC
>JBBRBW010000067.1:0-24174 GCA_038205425.1 Burkholderiales bacterium
CGCGGCTGGCATCGGGCCGGGCGGGGCGGCCCCGGCGCAGGCAGCCGCAAGCGCCAGCAGTGGCGCTGAGATGCAAGAGCGGGCTGCGTTGGGCACCCATGCAATGTACAGCGGGTGATGACCCGCCACGACCGGCGTCGCGCTCAACTCAGGATGTGCACGCGCCGGAACGGCGCCACGGCGTGGGTATGCAACTCGTTCACCGCCCACACCACCGGCCTAGCCCGGCTTCCAGGCGCCGGGTGATGGTGTCGACCTCGCGCGCGAAGCACTCCAGCAGCTTGTCGGCAATCGAGCCCGAGACGTCGACCACCACCACCAGCCGCGGCACGCGGCGCGCCATGCTGAATCCCCGCTCCCAGGGCATGCGGTGGCCGGCGGTGTTGCGGCCCTGGCTGGCGACATGGCTGCGCGCCGGGCGCAACCACGACACGTCGAACCGGGGCGTCAGCGCGCGCGCCAGCTGCCTGCGCAGCACCTGCTGCCAGGGTGTACGGCTGCGGGGCAGGTCGGCGCCCGGCGTGCGCAGCACCGAGTCCTGCGCCAGGTCGGATTCGAGTTTGGCGAACAACGCGGCGGCGGCGATCATCGCCGCGCTGCCGATCAGCGGCAGCGCGCGGCGCGCCACCACGCGCCACCACGCGCCAGCGCGCGGCCACACGCTGGTCGTGGAGACGCGCCGGCGTTTCTTGGGCCGTGCTTTCGAGCCCGAACTCGCCCTGGATGCCCTTCAACGCGCTGACCTTGAAACGCAGCAGCTGGCCGTCCACCTGCGCTGTGGCCTGGCTCATCAGCACCGGAGCCTCTGCCAGGGCGGCGCGCGCTACGGGCGTGTCGGCCGGGGCCGCGGCGCCGCCTTCCAGCCGCTGCTGCTTGGCCACTTGCACGCCGGCGCTGGCGCTGGACTGGCGCTGCAGCGGTATCGCGGCCACGCGCGCCAGCAGTTCGGTGCGGCTTGCGCGTTCGGCGTGCAGCGCCGACTGCAGGCCGCCGGGCAGCGTGGGCTGGCGCGTCAGCCGCCAGCGGCCGCGTCCCTCGTCTTCCAGCTGCAGCCCTTCGCGCAGCGCGGGCTGGTTGTCGCCAGCCGTGGCGTGCTCGACGGGCTTGAGCCGAGCCGGCGCGCGGCACGGTCGCTGGCCGCCAGGCCGACATGGCGGCCGCTGCGCGTGAACGGCTCGACCAGGCCCAGGATCTCGTGGTGGCTGAGCGGGGCGACGGGGGCAGGGGCGCGTGCGCACGGCGGCAGGGTTGTCCCGCCGGCGGGGCCCGGGCGGCTGTGGATGATGGCAAGATTCTGCCCAAGCACGGCCGGCGCTGCAGGGCGCCGCTGCGGGGCTGGCCAGGTCTGTAAGCTCTCGTACCCGCCTTTGTCAGCCTTCTGCCAGCCGCCGGGTGCCCACTATCGGCGTTTTGACCCCCAACCTACAGGAGACATCCCCATGAGCAAGCGCGACGTCGTGGTTCTCGGCGCAGCCCGTTCCGCCATCGGCACCTTCAACGGCGGCCTGGCCGACATCGAGCCGTGCGAACTGGCCGGCACCGTCATGAAAGAGGCCGTCAAGCGTTCGGGTGTCGACCCCAAGGCCATCAACTACGTGACGGTGGGCAACACCATACCCACCGAGAGCCGCTACCCCTATGTGGCGCGCGTGGCCTCGATCCAGGCCGGGCTGCCGATGGAAAGCGTGGCCATGGCCGTCAACCGGCTGTGCTCGTCGGGCCTGCAGGCCATCGTGACGACGGTGCAGAACATCCGGCTGGGCGACTGCGACTACGGCGTCGGCGGCGGCGTGGAAGTGATGTCGCGCGGCGCCTACCTGTCGACGGCGATGCGCAACGGCGCACGCATGGGCGACACCAAGCTCATCGACGCCATGGTCGCCGCGCTGACCGACCCCTTCGGCGTCGGCCACATGGGCATCACGGCTGAAAACCTCGTCACCAAGTGGGGTATCACGCGGGAAGAGCAGGACCAGCTGGCCGTCGACTCGCACCGCAAGGCGGCCGCGGCCATCGCCGAGGGCCGTTTCAAGAGCCAGATCGTCCCCATCGTCAAGCAGACGCGCAAGGGCGAGGTCACCTTCGACACCGACGAACACGTCAAGGCCGGCACCACGCTGGAGACGCTGGGCAAGATGAAGCCGGCCTTCAAGAAGGACGGCTCGGTGACGGCGGGCAACGCCTCGGGCATCAACGACGGCGCGGCCTTCTTCGTGCTGGCCGACGCTGCCGTGGCCGCTGCCGCCGGCTACAAGCCGATGGCCCGCCTGGCCAGCTATGCCATCGCCGGCGTGGCCAACGACGTGATGGGCGAAGGCCCGATCCCGGCCACCAAGCTGGCGCTGAAGAAGGGCGGCTTCACGCTCGACCAGATGGACGTCATCGAGAGCAACGAAGCTTTCGCCGCCCAAGCCATCGCCGTGGCGCGCGGGCTGGAGCTCGACATGAGCAAGGTCAACCCGAACGGCGGCGCCATCGCGCTGGGCCACCCCATCGGCTGCAGCGGCGCCTTCCTGGCCACCAAGGCGATCTACGAACTGCACCGCACCGGCGGCCGCTACGCACTCGTGACGATGTGCATCGGTGGCGGGCAGGGCATCGCGGCGGTGTTCGAGCGACTCTGATCCTGGCGCGCAGCTGAAAGGCGCGGGCCGGCGGTGTGAACCGCCGGCCCGCGCCGTTTTGGGTCGGGGGTGGCGGGTGTGAATGCGTGCATGCAGTGGCGCAGGATCAGGCCACTTAACGGCCTCGGCCTGTCCGAACGCAAGCACGCGCGTACCGCGAAAGCAAACGCCGCCGAACGTCCGCAGCCGGCCGCCTGCCGACACACCACCTGTCGCCCGCTCATCGCCGCGCAGAGCACGGCTGGCGCTTCGCGAAAATGGGCAGCCAGGCCTTTGCGCAGGTCCGCGCTGGCGGCACAGTGCTGCACACGCTCGTTGACGGTCGCCCAGTCGAAGCCGCCGCGCCGCCGCCGCGTGGCAGACTGCCCCCATGACACCAGCACCCGCGCCGCCGCCCCGCCCGCACCCGGCGCGCTGGCGTGCGCCGCTGGCGGCTGGCGCGGCGATGCTGGCGTTTGCGCTGGGCACGGGCTGGTTGGCCTACACGGTCTCGCTGCACGCCGCAGTGCAGGAACTGCAGGGTGCGGCCGTGCGCCGGCTCGACACGGCTGCGGCGGCGCTCACCAGCGCGTTGGCGCGCTTCGACTACCTGCCGGCACTGCTGGAGACCACGCCCACCGTGATGGAGCTGCTGGCGCGGCCGGCCTTGCCGGCGCTGCGCGACGACGCCAACCGCACGCTGGTGCGCATCAACGCCATCGCTGGGGCCGACATGCTGTTCGTGCTGGACGCGCGCGGCGACGCCCTGGCCGCCGCCGACTGGGACCAGCCCAGCACCACCGTCGGCCACAACTACACCTACCGGCCCTACATGAAGGGGGCGCTGGCGCAGGGCCGCGGCCGCTTCTTCGGTGTCGGCGCCACCAGCCGCGTGCCGGGCTACTTCCTGTCCTACGCGCTGCGCAGCGGCGGGCTCACGCTCGGTGTGGCCACGGTCAAGGTCAACCTCGACGCCGCCGAGCGCGCCTGGGCCGCGCTGCCCGGCCACACGCTGGTCAGCGACGCACGCGGCGTCGTCATCCTGAGCTCGCAGCCGCAGTGGAAGTTCAGCGCGCTGCGGCCGCTGACGGCTCCCGAGCGCGCCCAGGTGCTGGACGAGAAGCCCTACCGCGACGATCCGCCGCTCGTGCCCTGGGTGTATGCCGGCCCCACGCCGCACACCGGCGAGCAGGTGCTCGTCGAGGGCCGGGCGCACCTGGTGACGACGCGTGCGCTGCCTGCGCAGCAATGGCAGATGCAGGCGCTGGACCCGCTGGCCCCGGCGCAGGCACGCGCGCGCAACCAGGCCCTGGTGGCAGCGCTGGCCGCCGCCGTGGCCTGGTTGCTGGGCATGGCGGCGTGGCAGAGCCGGCGCGCCGCGCTGGACAAGTTGGCCACGCAGGCCGCGCTGCAGGCCGCGCACGACACGCTCGAAGCGCGCGTGGCGCAACGCACACTGGAGCTGCGCACCGCCAATGCCTCGCTGGCCGCCGAGGTGCAGACGCGCAAGGCCGTCGAGCAGGACCTGCGCGCCACCCAGCAGGAACTGGTGCACGCCGCCAAGCTGGCGGTGCTGGGCCAGATCTCGGCCGGCCTGGCGCACGAGCTCAACCAGCCCCTGGCCGCGCTGCGCACGCTGTCGGACAACGCCGTCGTGCTGATGGACAAGCAGCGTCTGGGCGAGGCGCGCGGCAACCTGGGGCGTATCTCGCAGCTGGTGGGCCGGTTGGGCGAGCTGACGCGGCGGCTCAAGACCTTCGCCCACAAGCCGGGCACCCAGCCCGTGCCGACGCCATTGCGCGCGGCGGCAGCCAATGCGCAGGCGTTGTTGGCCGAGCGGCTGCGCCGCACCGGCGTGGCGCTGACGGTGGACGTCGCGCCCGAGGCGCTGGCGGTGCTGGGCGAGCCTTCGCAGATCGAGCAGGTGTTGGTCAACCTGCTCGCCAACGCCATCGACGCGATGGCCAACGACCCGCGGCCCGACGCGCCGCCGCGCCAGGTGTTCGTGCGCGCCCGCGGCGACGGCGCGCGCGTGCAGGTCGTCGTCAGCGACAGCGGCCCGGGCATCGTGCCGGCGATGCGCGAGCACCTGTTCGAACCCTTTGCCACCAGCAAGCCCGCCGGGGCCGGCCTGGGCCTCGGGCTGATGATCTCGCGGCGCATCGTGCGTGCCTTCGGTGGCGAGCTCGACGTGGCCGACGCGCCCGGCGGCGGCAGCCGCTTCGTGATAGATCTGCCGCTGGCGCCGGGCTCGCCGGCCGCCGGGGCGGCCGAAGGCGCTGTCGCCACGTCACCCGCCGCCACGTCACCCGCCGCCACCGCCAGCCCACCATGACCCTGCCCGAAGAGATGCCCATCGCCGTCGTGCTGGTGGAAGACGACGAGGACGTGCGCGACGGCTGCGCGCAGGCGCTGGAGCTGGCCGGCTTCACGGTGCACGCCTTCGACCGCATCGAGACCGCGCGCCGCATCGTGCAGCCGCAGGCGCCGCTGGTGCTGCTTTGCGACGTCATGCTGCCGGGCCTGCACGCCACCGACTGGCTGCCGCAGGTGCGCGCGCTCGACGCCGAGCTGCCGATGATCCTGATGACCGGCCACGGCGACATCGCGATGGCGGTGCAGGCCATCCGCGACGGTGCCTACGATTTCATCGAGAAGCCGGCGTCGTCCGAGCGCATCGTCGCCGTGGTGCAGCGCGCCGCCGAGAAGCGCCGCCTCGTGTTGCGGCTGCGCGCGCTGGACCCGCAACGGGCCGCGCTGCGCGGCATCGAGGCGATGATGCTGGGCCGCTCGGCGGCCATGGCGCAGGTGCGGCGCACCGTGCTGGCGCTGGCCGGCACCTCGGCCGACGTGTTGATCTACGGCGAGACCGGCAGCGGCAAGGAACTGGTGGCGCGCTGCCTGCACGACTTCAGCCCGCGCCAGGCCGGCCCCTTCGTGCCCATCAACTGTGGCGGCCTGCCCGAGGCGCTGGTCGAGAACGAGCTCTTCGGCCACGAGGCGGGTGCCTTCACCGGGGCGCACAAGGCGCGCGCGGGCAAGGTGGAAGCGGCGCATGGTGGCACGCTGTTCTTCGACGAGGTCGAGAGCATGCCGCTGGCGGTTCAGGTCAAGCTGCTGCGCGTGTTGCAGGAGCGTGTCGTCGAACGGCTGGGCTCCAACCGCGCCGTGCCGGTGGACTGCCGCGTCGTGGCGGCCAGCAAGTCCGATCTGAAGATGCTGTGCGACGAGGGGCGCTTTCGCGCTGACCTGTACTACCGCATCGCCGTGGCCTTCATCGAGCTGCCGCCGTTGCGCGAGCGGCGCGAGGACATCGTGATGCTGTTCGAGCACTTCGCGCTGATGGCCGCTACGCGCTACGGCCGCGACGTGTCGGCGCTGACCGGGTCGCAGCAGGCCGAGCTGATGGCGCACGACTGGCCGGGCAATCTGCGCGAGCTGGGCAACGTGGCGACACGCTTTGTCCTGGGCCTGCAGGACGGCCTGCTGACGACCGGCGGCGGTGCAGAGCCGCCCAGGGCGCTCAACGAGCAGCTCGAGCAGTTCGAGCGCGCCCTCATCGCGCAGACGCTGCGCCACCACGCCGGCGATGTGGTGGCCAGCGCCAAGGCCATGGGTCTGCCCAAGCAGACGCTGTACGACCGCATGAAACGGCTGCAACTGCAGGGCGCCGACTTCCGCGCCAGCGGCGACTGATCGGCCGGCGCGCGCCTGCACCTGGCACGGAAAATCGGGCGAGCCGCCGCGTGGGTGTCCGGGAACCCGTTGCGGGCGCTGCGCGGCACCACGGGGGTGATCACGCAAGTCCTTGATCGGTAAGAGCTTTTTGGTGACGATGTGAAGCGCACCGACTGGCACGAACGATGCATGTACGGTTTGCACCCCGAAGCGGGCGTACCGAGACACCGAGGCCCTGCGATCCGGGGCTCAACGCAAGAGGACCATCATGGACTTTGTACTGCAACTGGCGATCATCCTGGTCTGCCTGTTCTACGGCGCGCGCAAGGGCGGCGTAGCCCTCGGGCTGCTGGGCGGCATCGGACTGGTGCTGCTGACCTTCGCCTTCGGTCTGCCGCCCGGCAAGCCGCCGGTGGACGTGATGTTGACCATCGTCGCGGTGGTTGCCGCGTCGGCCACGCTGCAGGCCTCGGGCGGGCTCGACGTGCTGCTGCAGGCGGCCGAGCGGCTGCTGCGGCGCAACCCCAAGTACGTGTCGATCCTGGCGCCGTTCACGACCTGCGGTCTGACCATGCTGTGCGGCACCGGCCACGTCGTCTACACCATGCTGCCGATCATCTACGACGTGGCGATCAAGAACAACATCCGGCCCGAACGCCCGATGGCCGCCTCGTCCATCGCCAGCCAGATGGGCATCATCGCCAGCCCGGTTTCGGTGGCCGTGGTCTCGCTGGTGGCCTTCCTGGCCAAGGCGCCCGCGGGCGCGCCCATCATCGACTTCGTGACCCTGCTGTCCATCACCATCCCGTCGACCCTGGTCGGCGTGCTGATGATCGGCATCTTCAGCTGGTTCCGCGGCAAGGACCTCGACAAGGACGAGGCCTTCCAGGCCCTGATCAAGGACCCCGAAGCGCGCAAAAACGTCTACGGCAACACGACCACGCTGCTGGGCACCAAGCTGAGCGCCCAGCAATGGACCGCGATGTGGATCTTCGTCATCGCCATCGTCGTGGTGGCGGTGCTGGGCGCCTTCCCGGCCCTGCGTCCGCTGGTTGCCGGCAAGCCGCTGTCGATGGTGCTGGTGATCCAGATGTTCATGCTGATGGCCGGCGCACTGATCATCATCTTCACCAAGACCAACCCGTCGGAGATCGGCAAGAACGAGGTCTTCCGCGCCGGCATGATCGCCGTCGTGGCGGTGTTCGGCGTGGCCTGGATGGCCGACACGGTGTTCGAGGCCAACCTGCCGATCATCAAGGCCAGCCTGTCCGATGTCGTGAAGCTCTACCCGTGGACCTTCGCCATCGCGTTGCTGCTGGTGTCCAAGATGGTCAACTCGCAGGCCGCCGCCATCGCCGCGATGGTGCCGCTGGGGTTGTCGATCGGCGTGCCCCCGGGCTACATAGTGGCTTTCGCGGCTGCCTGCTACGGCTACTACATCCTGCCCACCTATCCCAGCGACCTGGCGACGATCCAGTTCGACCGTTCGGGCACCACGCACATCGGCAAGTACGTCATCAACCACAGCTTCATCCTGCCGGGACTGATCGGCGTGTCGAGCTCCTGTGTCGCCGGTTGGCTGCTGGCCACGGCGCGCGGCCTCGTCTGAAGTTGCCGCGCCGGCCGCCGCGGCAACGGGCGGCGGGCTTGGCGGATGGAGATTGCGGCCCTTCGGGGCCGCATGCCGACACACGGCCCTTCGCCCGCTCAGCGCCCTGCGAAGCGCGGCGTGCGCTTCGCCGCAAAGGCGGCCAGGCCTTCGCTCAGGTCCGCACTGGCGGCGCAGCGCAGCACACGGTCGTTGACTGCTGCCACGTCGAAGCCGCCGCGTGCAATCTCGTTCAGCGACTGCTTCATGCCCCTTAGCGCCAGCGGCGCGCCGGCCTCCAGCGAGGTCGCCAAGCGCTGCACTGCGGCGTCCAGTGCGTCGGCTTCGACGAGTTCGTCGAGGTAACCGACGCGCAGCAGTTCGTCGGCCGGCATGGCCTCGGCCAGCAGGAACAGGCGCTTGGCCGCCTGCAGCCCCAGCCGCGTGACATAGCGCTGCATGCCGCGGGGGTAGTAGTGCAGGCCCAGGCGCGCCGCGGGCATGCGCAATTCCATGCCGGCCACGCCGACGCGAAAGTCGCAGGCCAGCGCCAGGTCGGTGGCGCCGCCGTAGACGCTGCCGTTGAGCCGCGCCACGGTGGGCAGCGGCAGCGCCTCCAGCAGGTCCACCGTGTGCTCGAAAAGCTGCGGGTCGACGCTCGCCGCGTTGGCGAGGCTGGTCTGTTCCAGTTCGGCGAGGTTGAAGCCGGCGCAGAACACCGGGCCGCTGGCCGTCAGCACCAGCAGGCGCACTGCCGGGTCGGCGGCGGCCTGCGCGAACTGCGCCTGCAGCGCCAGCAGGTCTTCGCGGTGCAGGCGGTTGCGGTGGCGCGGGCGCTGCAGCGTGACGGTGGCGCAGCCGTCGGCGGCCACCTGCAGCCGCGGCGGTCCGCCTTCGAGCTGGGTCATTCAGGCCCCCGGCAGGTAGCGCACCGAGAGCACGCCTGCGATGGCGCCCAGCGCCGCCAGCACCTCAGGGCCGGCCGGCGTTTCCAGGTCGACCAGCGTGTAGGCCATCTCGCCGCGGCTCTTGTTGACCATGTTGTGGATGTTCAGCCCCGCGCTGGCCATGGTGGTGGAGATCTGGCCCAGCATGTTGGGCACGTTGGCGTTGGCGATCGCCACGCGCCAGGGTGCCTCGCGCGCCATCTGCACGGCGGGGAAGTTCACCGCGTTCGTGATCTGGCCGTCTTCCAGGTAGGCGCGCAGCTGGTCGATCACCATCACCGCGCACTGTTCCTCGGCCTCGCGTGTGCTGGCGCCCAGGTGCGGCAGCGCCACCACCTTGGGGTGGCCGTGCAGCGCGGGGCCGGGAAAGTCACAGACATAGCCGCCCAGCGTTTCGCCGTCCAGCGACTGCAGCACCGCGTTGTTGTCGACGACGCCGTCGCGGCTGAAGTTCAGCAGCACCGCGCCGCGTTTCATCAGCCCGACGTTGGCCGCGCCCACCAGTCCGCGCGTGGCCGGCAGCAGCGGCACGTGCAGGCTGACGAAGTGCGCGCCGCGCAGCACCTCGTCGACGCTGGCCGCGCGCTTGACCTGCGCCGGCAGGCTCCAGGCGGCGTCGACGGTGATCTCGGGGTCGTAGCCGAGCACGTGCATGCCCAGGTGGATGGCGGCGTCGGCGACCATCGCGCCCACCTTGCCGAGGCCGACGATGCCCAGCGTCTGGCCGCGCAGTTCGCTGCCGGCAAAGGCCTTCTTGCCGTTCTCGATGCGGTCTTCCAGGTCGGGTGCGGCCATGTCCAGCCCGGCGACGAACTGCAGCGCCGGCGCGACGTGGCGCGCCGCTATCAGCATGCCGGCCAGCACCAGCTCCTTCACCGCGTTGGCGTTCGCGCCCGGCGCGTTGAACACCGGGATGCCCCGCGCGCTGAGCGCGGCCACCGGGATGTTGTTGGTGCCGGCGCCGGCGCGCGCCACCGCACGCACGCTGGCCGGCAGCGACATGGCGTGCATGTCGGTGCTGCGCACCAGGATGGCTGCGGGTTCGGCGACAAAGCGGTTGACGAGATAGCGCTCGGCCGGCAGGCGCTTGAGCCCGGCCGGCGAGATGCTGCTGAGCAGCAGGATGGACAGCCGCGTATCCGGTGCGGCTTCAGCCATGCCGGGCCTCGAAGTCCTTCATGTAGGCCACCAGCGCCCGCACGCCCTCGACGGGCATGGCGTTGTAGATCGACGCACGCATGCCGCCCACCGAGCGGTGGCCCTTGAGCTGCACCATGCCAAGGGCCTCGGCACCCTTGAGGAAGGCGGCGTCGAGCGCGGCGTCCTTCAGCTTGAAGGGCACGTTCATCAGGCTGCGGCAGTCGCGCGCCACGGGGGCCGTGTAGAAGGCTGTCTGGTCGAGGAAGTTGTACAGCACTGCCGCCTTGGCGCGGTTGTGCTCTTCCATCGCCACCAGCCCGCCCTGCGCCTTGATCCAGTGGAACACCAGCCCGGCGATGTAGATGCCGTAGGTGGGCGGCGTGTTGTACATGCTGTCGTTGTCGGCCACCACCTTGTAGTCAAAGGCCGATGGCGTGGCCGGCAGTGCCTGGCCCAGCAGGTCTTCGCGCACGATGACGATGGTCAGCCCGGCCGGGCCGATGTTCTTCTGCGCGCCGCCGTAGATCAGCCCGTACTTCGAGACATCGACCGGGCGGCTCAGGATGCTGCTGCTCATGTCCGCCACCAGCGGCACGGCGCCGACGTCGGGCGGCAAGGGGTACTCGACGCCGCCGATGGTCTCGTTGCTGCAGATGTGCACGTAGGCGGCTTCCGGGTCGAGCTTCCAGCTGTCGCGCGGCGGGATCGTCGTGTAGCCGGTGTCGGCGGCGCTGGCCGCGACGTTGACGCGGCCGTACTTCTGCGCTTCCTTCAGCGACTTCTTGCTCCACTCGCCGGTGTCGATGTAGTCGGCGCTGGCGTGGCCGCGCAGCATGTTCATCGGCACGATGGCGTTTTCGGCGATGGCGCCGCCCTGCATGAACAGCAGCTTGTAGTTCGCGGGCGCGGCCAGCAGTTCGCGCAACAGCGCCTCGGCCTCGTCGGCGATGGCGATGAACTCCTTGCCGCGGTGGCTCATCTCCATCACGCTCATGCCGCTGCCGTGCCAGTCGAGCATCTCGTCGGCGGCCTGGCGCAGCACACTTTCGGGCAGGGCGGCGGGGCCGGCGCTGAAGTTGAAGACGCGGGTCATGGCACGGGGCTCCGGCAGGGATGGGGCTCCGAGCATACCGAATGCCACCGTAGCGCAGGCCGGCGGCGGCCCGGATTCAGGGGCCCAGCTGGCGCAGTTTCTGCTCGGCCTCGGCGACGTCCTTGCCAAACTCGGCCAGGTAGCGCCGGCGCTCCTCGCTGTCCCACTCGGCCGCGGAGAAGCTGGCCAGTGCGTAGCTGCGCGAGCGGTGCAGCACGCCGGGCAGGCGCGGCAGCATCACGCGGTCCGGGAAGGCGTCGGGCTTGAGCAGGAAGGCCTCGACGTCGCGCAGCACGAGCGGGAATTCCGGCTGGCGGTCGCGGATGAGCTTGCCGAACACCGGCAGGCGGAACTCGGTTTCGCCCTTGCCCACCTCGCCGTTGAACTGCACCAGCGCCAGCGGCCGGCCGCGGTTGTCGTCGACGCGGCCGCTCACCACGTAGCGGCCGGGCAGCAGCACCTGGGCCTTGACGAAGAAGTCCAGGCCGCCGGGGCCGGCGGCCTCGCGCACGCCGGGCAGCCAGGTCGCGGCCTGCTCGGGGCTGTAGACGAGGTCGAAGTAGATGAAGCCGGGCTGGCCGGCGTGATCGAGATACATCTCCAGCCGCACCGTGCCGGCGAAGCTGCCGAAGCCCTGGGCGCCGGGCTGCATCAGCGCCGTGAGCGTGCCGTCGCCGGCCACGGTGTCGCCCTGGCGGCCCGCATCGTTGACGTCCAGCGCCACCTCGGCGGTGCGCGCCGTCTGGTCGGGTGCTGTCACCTCCTTGAGCATGGCGCGTGTCACGCGCAGCGGCAGCAGGCGGCCGGCCTCGTCGGTCAGCGTCAGCGTGATGCGGCTGCTCTCCATGCCGCTGACGAACACACGTTCCTGCGTCGTGCGCAGGCGAACACCCTGCGCCGCGCTGCCGCCGCCGGGCATGCGCAACGCCCGCTCTTCGGCGATGGGCTCGAAGGGCCGCACCTGGTCGGGGTGTTCCTCGATGGGGCGCGACTCGTGGGGGTACTGCGCCGCGGCGCGGTAGCCGTCGAGAGCCTGGCGTGCGCGGTCCAGGCGGACCTGCCACAGCGCCCGCTGTTCGGCACGTTCGGCCTGGCCCAGCGGGCTCAGCGGCGCGCCGGGTGGCGGGCGCGGGGCCGACGACGCGCCCGCCGGCCCGGGCGCGCCGGCGGACGGCGCCGCCACGGACTGGGCCAGCGTCACACGTTCGCGCTCGAGGCCAGCGCGCGCCTGCCACCACCACATAAGCAGCGCCGCGGCGGCGCCGGACAGCAGCACCAGCACCCCGGCGGCACGGCCGCGCGCCGGGGCGCGACGCCTCATTGCGCGTAGGCGGCCATGTCAGCGCGCACGCGGGAGACGATGCCGGCCCAGTTGCCGCGTGCGTAATGGTCGTACTGCTCGGTGCTGTCGCGGAAGGCCACCGTGTGGTAACTCCACTTCGTGCGCCCGCCCTGGTTGGCCGCCGTGCCCAGGTTCAGGTCGTTGCAGAGCCAGTCGCTCGGGTTGCAGAAGGACGCACCGCTGCTGCCCGAGACGCCGCCGCTGGAGTGGTAGGCGACGACCTCGTCGTCCTGCCCAGGCAGCACGAAGGAGTAGAGCGTGCCCTTGGCGCCGGCGAACATGTAGAACCACTTGCCGGTGGTCGCGTTGTGGTTGTACAGGGCGCGCGCCGTGCTCGTCTTCAGATCGGACACCAGCGGCTCGCCGAGGGCCCAGTCGCCGGCGTCGGCCAGTTCGCTGCCGCCCGCGGCGCCGCCGGCCACGTCCACCCACTTGATGTTCCAGCCCGTCTGCGTGCCGGTGCCGCTGTTGCCGCACTGGCCGGCGCTGTTCGGCGTCGGCGTCTTCACGCTGCGTGTGCTGGTGCCATACAGCGCCAGCGCGTAGCCGATCTGCAGGTTGCCGGCTGAATGTGCCGCCACGTAACACCAGTTGGGGCCGGTGCAGTAGCAGTCCAGTGCATCGCGCACGTTGCCGTTGGTGGTGCTGATGCGGTTGTAGCCGTCCCAGTTGACGGACTTCTTGTTGACGCCCGCGGCCGTGGTCGCCGGGCCCCAGTAGCTGAAGTCGGCATGGTTGCCGACCTGCCCGCCGCCAGTGCGGCCGTTGATCCACAGGCTGTAGTTGGTGGCCTGGGCGACGGCCACCAGCCCACCGGCGGCCACGAGACCCAGGGTAACGATGAAACGCAGGGCCTTCTTCATGGGATCCTCCTCGACGCGTTTGGGTGCGCGCGAGTGTCTGTTGCCGTCGCCGGTCGCAACAACGCAGGTTTTCCCGCATGGGGCACTGGCCCGGGGGCGCCCGCGGCGCGCGGCACCGGCGCTTGACACCCGTCAAGGCCCCCGGCGGCGCGATCACTAGACTCGGTGCCCAACCCCGGGCGGTTTCCGGGCAGTGAAGGCGCGCGCATGTACACCCATCTCCTTGTCCCGATCGACGGCAGCGAACTCTCGCAGCATGCCGTCGCGACCAGCGTTGCGCTGGCGCAGAAGCTGGGGGCGCGCATCAGCGGCTTTGTCGCCGAGCCGATGGCCCCGTTGCCCACCGAAAGCTCGGGCATGACGGCCTACCTGAACAAGTCCGAGGAACACCAGGCCCGCACCGAGGCCCACGCCCGCGAGGTGCTGGCGGCCTTCTCCGCCGCCGCTGCCGCCGCCGGCGTGCCTTTCAACGGTCACTTCAAGCGTACCGATGCGGTGGACAAGGCCATCGTCGACGCGGCCGCCGAATACGACTGCGACATCGTCGTGATGGCCACCCATGGCCGCGGCGCCTTCGGCGAACTGCTGTTCGGCTCGCACACAAAAAGCGTCATCTCGCAGAGCAAGCTGCCGGTACTGGTGCTTCGGTGAGCGCCGGCGACGCCGCGCCGGTCGACAGCGCCCTGTGGGCGCTGCTGCAGCGCAGCGGCCTGAGGCCGCTGCAACTGGGCGGGCGCAGCCTGCTGCCGGTGGTGCAGGGCGGCATGGGCATCGGTGTCTCGGCGCATGGCCTGGCCGGCGCCGTGGCCGCGGCGGGCGGCGTGGGCACCTTGTCCAGCGTCGACCTGCGCCGCCAGCACCCCGACTTGATGGCACGCACGACGGGGCTGGACCGGGACCACGGCGCCAAGGAAGCCATCGACGAAGCCAACCTCGAGGCGCTGTCGCGCGAGATCGCGGCGGCCCGTGTGCTCAGCGGTGGTCGCGGCCTGCTGGCCATCAACGTGATGCGTGCCGTCACCGCCTACGGGGCCTCGGTCAAGCGTGCGCTGGAAGCCGGCATCGACGCCGTGGTGGTGGGCGCCGGCCTGCCGCTGGACCTGCCCGACCTGGCACAGGACCACCCCAAGGCCGCGCTCATTCCCATCCTCAGCGACGCGCGCGGCGTGCAGCTGATCGTGAAAAAGTGGGAGCGCAAGAAGCGACTGCCCGACGCCATCGTCATCGAGCACCCGCGGCTGGCCGGCGGCCACCTGGGGGCGGCACGCGTGGCCGACCTGAACGACCCGCGCTTCGACTTCGAGAACGTGATCCCGCAGTCGCTGGCCTTCCTGCGCAGCGCCGGCATCGAGCGCGAAGTGCCGCTGATCGCCGCCGGCGGCATCCGCAGCATGGAAGAGATCGCGAAGCTGCAGGCGCTGGGCGCGGCCGCAGTGCAGTTGGGCACGCCGTTCGCCGTCACGCTGGAAAGCGACGCCCACGCCGAGTTCAAGCGTGTGCTGGCCGAAGCGCGCAACGAAGACCTCGTCGAATTCACCAGCGTCGCCGGCCTGCCGGCGCGCGCCGTGGCCACACCCTGGCTGCGCAACTACCTGGCCGCCGAGGCGCGCCTTCAGGCCGTGGTGCACGTCAGAACGCGCTGCACCAAGGCCTTCGACTGCCTGGCGCAATGTGGTCTGCGCGACGGCCTCAAGGGCTGGGGCCAGTTCTGCATCGACAACCAGCTGGCCGCAGCGCTGCGGGGCGACGTCAAGAAGGGCCTGTTCTTCCGCGGTGCCGGCGAGCTGCCCTTCGGCAGCCAGATCCGCAGCGTTCGTGAACTCATCGAGCGCCTGCTGACGCCGGCCGCCCTTCTGCCGTCCGCCTGAAACCCATGCCGGGCGGCAGCTGCCGTCGCTCGGTGCATTGCCGCTTGCCGCACTGCCTGCGCGGTGCCAGCATCCAGTCCTGTCTCACCCAAGGAGCCGCCCCATGTCCAAGCCCATGTTCGATGTCGATGCCCTGATCGCCCAGTTCGAGAGCGCCACCGCCCAGCAGGGCGCGCAGCTGCGCAAGGCCACCACCGAGGCCACGATGGCCGCACTGCAGGGGCGTGAATTGACGCTGAAGAACATCCGCGGCGCGCTCAAGCAGGTGGCCGACGCGGCGAGCAGCGGCGTGGCCAAGAACATGACCGCGAACATCGACCCCGAGTCGCTGCTCGACCAGGCCGTGGCCGGCATGGACGCCGCGATGCTGAAGGCTGTCGAAGCCAACCGCGTGGCACTGAGCACGCTGGCCAAGCAGGGTGCCGACCTGCGCGAGAAGCACCTGAGCAAGGCGCTGGCCGACCTGGAGAAGATGGAAGACACGCTGTTCGCCGCCGTGAAGAAGGCCGCCGCCGGCGCCGGCGAGCCGATGGCTGGCGCCTGGGGCCCGGTGCTCGAGAAAATGCAGGCCGGCGGCACGCTGTCGGGCGCCAAGGCCGCGGCCACCGCTGAGCAGATGACCGAGCAGATGCAGACGGCGCTTCGGACCACGCGCGCAGCCAGCCTGCGCGCCGCACAGACGCTGGCCGAGAGCTACACCGCGATGGTCAGCGGCGTGCTCATCGGCATGAGCGACGCGCTGCAGGGTGGCGCCGCGGTGAAGAAGACTGCGCCGCGCAAGTAGGCGGGGCGGTGCGCTGGGCGCGCCGTCGGTTTTTCGTGCCGCGCGCGGTCGTCCTTGCGCGCCGCGCGCCTACACTGCCGCGCCATGGAAGTTCTCAGTATGTCTCGCGTCGTCATCTCTGGCTCCGGCCTGTTCCAGCCGGCGCAAGTCATCACCAACGCCGAGCTGGTGGCGTCGTTCAACGCCTACGCCGACTTGCAGAACGCCGCGCACGCCGAAGAGATCGCGGCCGGCACACGCCAGCCGCTGGTGCATTCCAGCGTCGAGTTCATCGAGAAGGCCTCGGGCATCCGGCAGCGCTACGTTCTGGACAAGGCCGGCGTGCTCGACCCCGAGCGCATGCGCCCGAAGTTCGCGCCGCGCGCCGACGGTGAACTCAGTCTGATGGCCGAGATTGCGGTCGACGCCGCGAAGAAGGCGATGGCCGCCGCCGGCAAGCAGGGCAGCGACATCGACGGCGTGCTGTGCGCGGCGGCCAACATGCAGCGCGCCTATCCGGCGATGGCCTGCGAGATCCAGGCGGCCATCGGCGCCAGTGGCTACGGCTTCGACATGAACGTGGCCTGTTCTTCGGCCACCTTCGCCATCGAGCAGGCCGCCAACGCGGTCAAAAGCGGCAGCGCGAAGTGCGTGCTGGTGGTCAACCCCGAGATCACCTCGGCGCACCTGGAATGGCGCGACCGCGACTGCCATTTCATCTTCGGCGACGTCTGCACGGCGGTCATCGTCGAGGCCGCCGACACGGCCACGTCCGCCGACCAATGGGAGGTGCTGGGCACCAAGCTCGTCACCCAGTTCAGCAACAACATCCGCAACAACGCCGGCTTCCTGAACCGCTGCGAGGACACCGACCCCGACGCGCGCGACAAGACCTTCATGCAGGAAGGCCGCAAGGTGTTCAAGGAAGTGGTGCCGATGGCCGCCACGCACATCGAGCAGCACCTGCACACGCTGGGTTTCGGGCCGACGCAGGTGCGCCGCTACTGGCTGCACCAGGCCAACCTGGGCATGAACCAGCTGGTGCTGAAGAAATTGGTGGGCCGGGAGGTCGGCGACGACATCGCACCCATCATCCTGAGCGAATACGCCAACACCGCCAGCGCCGGCAGCATCATCGCTTTCCACGAACACCACGCCGACCTTCAATGCGGCGACCTGGGCGTGATCTGCAGCTTCGGCGCGGGTTACTCGATCGGCAGCGTGGTGCTTCGGCGCATCTCAACGTGCGCTGCGCCTGCTCAATAAGGCCCCCCTTGCAACAGTGACGTCGCGGCGGCGCAAGACCGCTGTGGTGATACCTTTGATGCCTTCAAGTCGCATCTCAAGGAGCGAGCAATGACCGAAATGACCGCCATGCAACGCGACAAGCTGATGGCCGACCTGCGCACCGTGGTCGCCGACGCCGAGCAGTTGCTCAAGCTGACTGCCGACCAGGTGGGTGAGGGCACCGCCGGCCTGCGCGAGCGGCTGCAGGAACGCCTGGCGCAGTCCAAGGACACCCTGCTCGACCTGCAGGCTGCGGCCACCGAAAAGGCCAAGGCTGCCGGCCATGCCGCCGACGACTACGTGCACGACCACCCCTGGAAGGCGGTGGCCATCGGCGCCGGCGTGGGCCTGATCGTCGGCATGCTCATCGGCCGGCGTTGAGTCCGGCATGGCCGTGACCGGCCCGCCCGCCGCCGGCGGGCTTTTCGATTCGCTGCGCCGGCTGTCGGCCACCACGCTGGGCATCGCCCAGGTGCGGCTCGAACTCTTCGGCACTGAACTCGAGGCCGAGAAGCTGCGCCTCTTCGATGCGCTGTGGCGCGCTGCGCTGGGCCTGCTGATGCTCGGCGTGGCCCTGGTGCTGGCGGTGGGCTTCGTGCTGTTGCTGTTCTGGGACGGCTACCGTCTGGCCGCGCTGGGCGTGACGACGCTGCTGTTCGCTGTCGGCGGCGCAGGCTTGCTGGTCCGCGTACGGGTGGGGCTGCGCGCGGACGAGGGCGGGCCCTTTGCGCTGTCGCTGGGTGAACTGCAGCGTGACCGCGACGGCCTGCACGGCGGCCCGCCCGCGCCGCCCGCGGGCGGGCCCGGGCAGCCATGAACCCGCGCCGCGCCGCCGTGCTGGCGCGCCGCCAGCAGTCGCTGCTGCTGCGCAGCGCCGAGCTGCGCGGCCAACTGGCTCGCGACGCGATGGTCTGGCAGCCGCCCCTGGCGCTGGCCGACCGCGTGCATGCCGGCTGGCGCTGGTTGCGGGCCCACCCCGAAGGCCCGCTGGCCGCCGTCGCTGTGCTGCTGGTGCTGCGCCCGCGGCGCGCACTGCGCTGGGGCTGGCGGCTGTGGTCGGGTTGGCGGCTGTGGCAACGGCTGCAGAGGCGTCTTCAGCCGCCCGGCCTGGGCACACGCTGACCGAGCGGCCCGCCGGCCGCTTCCCTTGCGCTATCGTGCCCGGATGGCCACGCCCGCCCCCAGCTTCTTCTGGCACGACTACGAAACCTTCGGCCGTGTGCCACGCCGCGACCGCCCTTCGCAGTTCGCCGGCGTGCGCACCGACGCCGAACTGAACGAGATCGGCCCGCCGGTGATGCACTTCTGCCAGCCGGCGCCCGATTTCCTGCCCGAGCCCGAGGCCGTGCTGCTCACCGGCATCCTGCCGCAGCAGGCGCTCGCCGACGGCCTGCCCGAACACCAGTTCGCCACGCTCATCGAACGTGAACTGGCGCGCGACGGCACCATCGGTGTCGGCTACAACAGCATCCGTTTCGACGACGAGGTGACGCGCTTCCTCTTCTGGCGCAACCTCATCGACCCCTATGCCCGCGAATGGCAGAACGGCTGTGGCCGCTGGGACCTGCTCGACGTCGTGCGCTGCACCTGGGCGCTGCGGCCCGAGGGCATCGTATGGCCGACGCACCAGACCGGCGAGATGGCCGGCCGGCCCTCCTTCAAGCTCGAACACCTGACGGCGGCCAACGGCTTGGCGCACGAGGCCGCGCACGACGCGCTCTCGGACGTGCGCGCCACCATCGCGCTCGCGCGCCTGATCAAGAGCAGGCAGCCGCGGCTGTGGGACTTCTGCCTCAAGCTGCGCAAGAAGGACGCCGTCGCGGCCGAGATTGGCGCCGGCCGGCCGTTTGTGCACCTGTCGGGCATGTACCCGGTGGAACGCGGCTGCCTGGCCGTGGTGTGGCCGCTGGCGCCGCACCCGACGAACAAAAACGAGCTCATCGTCTGGGACCTGGCGCACGACCCGCGTGAACTGGCCACGCTCGACGCCGAAGCCGTGCGCCGCCGCCTCTACACGAAACAGGCCGAGCTGCCCGAAGGCGAAACGCGCCTGCCGATCAAGACCCTCCACATCAACAAGAGCCCCATCGTCATCGGCAACCTGCGCACGCTGGGCGACGCCGCCACACGCTGGGCGCTGGACGTCGACACCGCGCTGCGCCACGCCGAACACGCCGCGGCGCTGGGCCACACGCTCGACGGTCTGTGGAGTCAGGTCTTCAAGCGCCCCGAAGCGCCCGCACCCGATGTCGATGAAGACCTCTACGGCGGATTCGTCGGCAACGACGACCGGCGCGCGCTGCAGCGCCTGCGCGAGCTCAAGCCCGAACAGCTGGCAGCGAAGCGCACGGCCTTCCACGACGCGCGGCTGGAAGAGTTGCTGTTCCGCTACCGCGCGCGCAACTTCCCGCAGACGCTGGGCGACGACGAACTTGCGCGCTGGGAGCAGCACCGCGCCGAACGCCTGCACGAAGGTGCCGGCGGCGCGCTGACGCTGGCCGCCTGGTTCGAGCGCATCGATGCGCTGGCCGAAGCCGCTGCCGAAGCGGGGGACGAACGCGGCCAGGCGATCCTCGAAGCCCTCTACGACTACGCCGAGGGCATCGCGCCCGAGGCGCCCTGAAACCGATGGCCCGACCGCCCAAGAGCGCATCGCGCTTTGTCAACCTGCGCGGCGAACCCATAGACCTGAGGCGCCTCGGGCAGGTCGGCCGCAAGCCGGTCGACAGCGCGCCCGCTGTCACGGCGCCGCCGGCACCGTTGCCAGCGGTGCCTGCCGCCGACATCGAAGCCGTCTTCGACGCGCTGTGCCTGAGCGGCACGCCGCGCGGCAAGACCTGGCTGCTGCACTTCCTGCGCGCCACTGCACCCAGTTCGCGTGGCGTGCAGTTCACGGTCGGCGAGATCGACGCGGCGCTGGCGGCGCTGCGCGCGACGGGCCGCATCAAGGAAAACGTCGGCATCGGCTTCGAGGTGCCGCCCGCGGTGCTGGGCCCACGCCGCAACGCGCTGCTGCTGGACGGCAGGCACCAAACGGCCTGGCAGGCCTGGGCACGCGCTTCGACCGGCGCCAGCGCCTTCGGCGCGGAGCCGCCGCCGGCGCAGTTCCGCCACGAACATGACATGTTGGCCTATGCCAAGCTGCTGCTCTATGGTGGCCTGAAACTGGCCGACTACAGCCGTGCGGCCGGCCACATGCTGCGGCCGCAGGGGGTCACGCTGGTGCTGGCGCGCACCGTGCTGGACCACTTCGAGCCGGCGCTGTGGGCCGCGATGGACCCGGCGCTGCGCGACGAACTGCTGCAGGCCTTCGTGCTCAAGCTCGACATGTCGACGCCGACCTGGGCGCCGCTGCTGCAGTGGCTGGACGCCCAGGCCGTGCAACAGCCGGCCACGCTGTCGCCGCCGCTGCGCATGGTGGTGGCCGTAGCGCGGCTGCACCGCGGCGAACTGCCCGGCGTGGCCGCCATGCTGGAGAGCATGGTGGGCGCCGGCGTCACGCTGATGCGCGCCGCCAGCCTGGCGATGCAGGGCCAGTGGGCCGAAGCCGCCACCGCCTTTGCCACCGGCCTGAAGGAAGGCGCCACGGCCGACGGCATCAAGCGCGGGCTGGCACCCTTCAAGCTGCTGCAGTGGTACCTGTGGTCGCTGCTGGCGCAGCCGCAGCCGCTGCTGTGGACGCAGGCGCGCAAGCTCTGCGTCACCGAGTCGGGCAGCCGCAAGCCGCTGCCGTTCAACGACTGGGGCCTGTGCGCGCATGCCATCGCCGTGCGCCTGGGCGACGAGCCGCTGCAACAGGGTTTGCTGGACCACGAGCGCTGGCCGAACAGCCACGACGTCGAGCAGAACGCGCTGCGCCTGGTGTTTGCGGCCTGGCTGGGCCAGCGCCCCAAGGGCTACACGGCGGCCATCACAGCGCAGATCGTGCGGGGCCTGCACGCTGGCGGCCAGCCGGTCAAGGCCGACCTCGTGCGCCAGGCCTGCGCACGCCTTGGCCTGGCCGTGCCTGCGCGCGAGGCCGCCGACGGCGCACCCTGGCCCGTGGAATTCTTCGGTCCCGAGCGCGAGGCCTGGCGCGACGCGCTGGCCGCCATCGAGGCCTTGGGTGGCGGCCCGGCGCGCAAGGCCGAGCCGGGTGTGGCGGCGACGCTGGAGTGGCGCATCACGCTCGACGACGAGCAGCGAGTCATCGCCGTGCAGCCCTTCGAGCGCAGCGTCGGCGTGCGCGGCCCCGGCAAGGCCAAGGCCGTGAGCCTGAGCAAGGTCAAGAAGAGCCTGCGCCTGGACCCGCGCGACGCCGCGGTGGCGCGCTGCATCGACGACGCACACTGGGGCCATGGCCTGGCCATCGACGTGGTGGGTGCGGCCATCGCACTGGTCAACCACCCGGCGGTGTTCCTCGACGATGCGCCCGGCCAGGCCGTCGAACTGCGCGAGGCGATGCCGCTGCTGGAAGTGCAGCGCCAGCGTGATGCCACCGGCGCCGAAAGCTTCGTCTTCCACCTTGCCGACGCGCTGGCCGCCGACAGCGAAGCCGATATCGGTGAAGCCTTCACCAGCAACGGCGCCGACGCCGAGAGCGAACGGCGCGAGACGCTGCGCATCTTCCGCGACAGCCCCGACCGCGCGCGGCTCGTGCGCATCAACCCGGCGCAGCGCCGCGTGGCCGAACTGGTGAGCCAGCGCTGGGCTGTGCCGGTGGAAGCCAAGGCCGAGCTCGACGCCGCGCTGCGTGTGCTGGCCGGCCACTTCCAGCTGCACAGCGACGCCGAGGCCGGCCAGGCCGTGCCCGGCGAACCCCGCCTGCGCGCGCAGCTGAGCCCGGTCGGCGACAGCCTGCAGTTGCGGCTTCTCGTGCAGCCCTTCGGCAGCTTCGGCCCCGCCGTGCGCCCCGGCCACGGCCGCGCGCGGCTGATCACGCTGCACGAGGGCCTGAGCCTGAGCACGGAACGCGACCTGGCGGCCGAGAACGCCCACCTCGCCGCCGTCTTCGAGGCGCTGCCCTTTCTGGCCGAGCAGGACGGCGGCGACGCCAGCTGGCTGCTCGACGACCCCGAGGAAGCGCTGCACACGATCGAGAAGCTGCCCACATTGCCCGCCATCGCCGGCCTGGACTGGCCCAAGGGCAAGCCGGTGCGCGTGACGGTGCTGCCCACCGGCGCGATGAAGGTCAGCGTCGGCAGCGGTGTCGACTGGTTTGCCGTCGACGGCGAGGTGCGTGTCGACGAGCAGCGTGTGCTCGGCCTGCAGCAGCTCATGCAAATGGCGCACGAGTCGCGCAGCGGCCGCTATGTGGCGCTGGGCGACGGCGAGTACCTGGCGCTGACCGAACGGCTGCGCCAGCAGCTGGCCGACCTGCAGGCGCTGGCGCAGACCGACAAGAACGGCCTGCGCCTGCCAGTGGCGGCGGCGTCGTGGCTGGCCGAGGCGCTGGAAGGCAGTGAACTGGCCGGCGACGCGCCCTGGCGCCAGCGCATCAAGCGCCTGAACGCCGCCGCCGCGCTGCAGCCCGAACCGCCGGCGGCGTTGCAGGCGCAACTGCGCAGCTACCAAGCCGAGGGCTACGCCTGGATGGTGCGGCTGGCCCACGCCGGCCTGGGCGCCTGCCTGGCCGACGACATGGGCCTGGGCAAGACGGTGCAGACGCTGGGCCTGCTCCTCAACCGCGGCGCCCTGGGCCCAGCGCTGGTGGTGGCGCCCACGTCGGTGTGCGGCAATTGGGCGGCCGAGGCGGCGCGTTTCGCGCCGACGCTGCGTGTGCAGATCTACGGTGAAGGCGAGCGCGCGGCCACGATGGCGCAGGCCGGGCCCTACGACCTGGTGGTGGTGAGTTATGCGCTGGTGCAGATCGAGGCCGAGGCCTTCGCGGCGCGCGAGTGGGCCACGCTGGTGCTGGACGAAGCGCAGGCGCTGAAGAACGCCGCCACCAAGCGCGCCAAGGCGGTGAGCGCGCTGCGCGCCGACTTCCGCCTGGCGCTCACCGGCACGCCGGTGGAAAACCGCCTCGGTGACCTGTGGTCGCTGATGAACCTGCTCAATCCTGGCCTGCTGGGCAGCAGCGGGCAGTTCGGCGAACGTTTCGCCAGCCTGATCGAGAAACCGCGCGACGACCCGGCCGACACCGGCCAGCGCCGCGACGACGCGCGCCAGCGCCTGCGCCGGCTGGTCGCGCCCTTCCTGCTGCGGCGCACAAAAGCGCAGGTGCTGTCCGACCTGCCGCCGCGCACCGAGATCGTCCACCGCATCGAGCCCGGCCCCGAGGAGCGCCACTTCCTCGAGGCGTCGCGGCGCGAGGCGCTGGCGCGCGTGGCGGCGATGGCCCAGGACACCGGCGCCGGCCAGGCCACCTTCCATGTGCTGGCCGAGCTGACGCGGTTGCGCCGCGCCGCCTGCGACCCGCGCCTGGTGGCACCCGAGCTCGGCCTGATCGGCGCCAAGGCGCAGGAGTTCGAGCAGCTCGCGGTCGAACTCGTGGCCGGCCGCCACAAGGCGTTGGTGTTCAGCCAGTTCACCGACTTTCTGAAGCTGCTGGCCGAGCGCCTGCAAAGCGCCGGCATCGCCTACCAGTACCTCGACGGCAGCACGCCGGCGGCCGAGCGCACGAAACGCGTCGACGCCTTCCAGCGCGGCGAGGGCGACCTCTTCCTCATCAGCCTGAAGGCCGGTGGCTTCGGCCTGAACCTGACAGCCGCCGACTACGTGCTGATCGTCGACCCCTGGTGGAACCCGGCGGCCGAAGACCAGGCGATGGGCCGCGCCCACCGCCTGGGCCAGCAGCGGCCGGTGACGGTGTACCGGCTGGTGACGGCGGGCTCGATCGAAGAACGCATCGTTGCCCTGCACCGCGACAAGCGCAGCCTGGCCGACGGCATCCTGGAAGGCCAGGACAGCACGACGCCGGTGCGGGCCGACGAATTGCGCGCGCTGCTGGGGGGATGATCCGGCCATGGACACCGCCTTCAACGACACCGAACTCGTCGCGCAAGCGCTGCGCCAGCACCG
>JBBRBW010000068.1:0-24134 GCA_038205425.1 Burkholderiales bacterium
CGGCGCGGGCTGGAACGCCATCAAGCTGATCTGGGGCAGCAACTGGGACCCGCTGCTGGCGCGCGACAAGGACGGCGCGCTGCGCAAGATCATGCTCGACACGCTGGACGGCGACTACCAGGCCTTCAAGGCCAACGACGGTGCCTTCGTGCGCAAGAACTTCTTCGGCCGCGACCCGCGCACGCTGGAGATGGTGGCCAAGATGAGCGACAAGGAGATCTGGAACCTGCGCCGCGGCGGCCACGACGCCGGCAAGGTCTACGCCGCCTTCCACCGCGCCAACAAGCACGTCGGACAGCCCACCGTGCTGCTGGTCAAGACCGTCAAGGGCTGGGGCATGGGCAGCGCCGGCGAAGGCAAGAACACCGCCCACCAGGCCAAGAAGCTGAGCGACGAGGACATCAAGTTCTTCCGCGACCGCTTCAACATCCCCATCAGCGACGCCGACCTGCCGAAGATCCCCTTTTACAAGCCGGCCGAGGACACGCCGGAGATGCGCTACCTGCATGAGCGCCGCCAGGCCCTGGGCGGCTACCTGCCCAAGCGCCGCGTGAAGGCCGACGAGAGCTTCACGGTGCCGGCGCTGGAAACCTTCAAGGCCGTGCTCGACCCCACGGCCGAAGGCCGCGAGATCAGCACCACCCAAGCGTATGTGCGTTTCCTGACCCAGCTGCTGCGTGACCAGGCGCTCGGCCCGCGTGTCGTGCCCATCCTCGTCGACGAGGCCCGCACCTTCGGCATGGAAGGCCTGTTCCGCCAGATCGGCATCTACAACCCCGAGGGGCAGAAGTACACGCCGGTCGACAAGGACCAGGTCATGTACTACAAGGAAACGGTCAACGGCCAGATCCTGCAGGAAGGCATCAACGAGGCCGGCGGCATGAGCAGCTGGATCGCTGCGGCCACGTCGTACAGCACCAACAACCGCATCATGGTGCCGTTCTACATCTACTACTCGATGTTCGGCTTCCAGCGCATCGGCGACCTGGCCTGGGCGGCGGGCGACATGCAGGCGCGCGGTTTCCTGCTCGGCGGCACCAGCGGCCGCACGACGCTGAACGGCGAAGGCCTGCAGCACGAGGACGGCCACAGCCACATCCTGGCCGGCACGATCCCGAACTGCATCAGCTACGACCCGACCTTCGCCCACGAGGTCGGCGTCATCATCCACCACGGCCTGAAGCGCATGGTGGAGAAACAGGACAACGTCTACTACTACCTGACGCTGCTCAACGAGAACTACCCGATGCCCGGCCTGAAGGCGGGCACCGAGGAGCAGATCATCAAGGGCATGTACCTGCTGGAAGAGGGCGCGAAGAAAGGGCTACCGAAGGGCCCCCCCGGGTCCGCGCGCGTCAACCTGCTGGGCAGCGGCACCATCCTGCGCGAGAGCATGGAAGCGAAGAAGCTGCTCGAGGCCGAATGGGGCGTGACCGCCAACGTCTGGAGCTGCCCGAGTTTCAACGAGCTGGCCCGCGACGGCCAGGACTGCGACCGCTGGAACCTGCTGCACCCGACGGCCGAGCCGCGGCTGCCCTTCGTGGCGCAGCAGCTGGCCGCACACGCCGGCCCGGTGGTGGCGTCTACCGACTACATGAAGAACTACGCCGAACAGATCCGCGCCTTCATCCCCAAAGGCCGCGCCTTCAAGGTGCTGGGCACCGACGGCTTCGGCCGCAGCGACTTCCGCAGCAAGCTGCGCGAGCACTTCGAGATCAACCGCCATTACATCGTGGTGGCGGCCTTGAAAGCGCTGTCCGACGAAGGCACGCTGCCGGCGTCCAAGGTGGCCGAGGCCATCAAGAAGTACGGCGTCGACGCGGACCGCGTCAACCCGCTGTACGCATAACAACAAGACTGCAGGAGACAGGCCATGGCCTTGGTCGAAGTGAAAGTGCCGGACATCGGCGACTTCAAGGACGTTGAAATCATCGAGCTGATGGTCAAGCCTGGCGACACCATCGTCGTCGACCAGAGCCTGCTGACGGTGGAGTCGGACAAGGCGTCGATGGAAATCCCGTCGACGCACGGCGGCGTGGTCAAGGAGCTCAAGGTCAAGCTGGGCGACAAGATCAGCGCGGGCACCCTGGTGCTGCTGCTCGAGTCGGCCGATGCCGCGGCGGCGCCCGCCGCGCCGGCAGCGGCACCCACCACCGCACCGGCCTCAGTACCGGCACCCGCGTCCGTCGCGGCACCGGCGGCTGTGGCGGTCCCGGCCGTCACCAGCACGATCGAGGTCCTGGTGCCCGACATCGGCGACTTCGACGAAGTGGCCGTGATCGAGGTCTTCGTCAAGCCTGGCGACAGCGTGAAGGTCGAACAGAGCCTGATCACCGTCGAGAGCGACAAGGCCTCGATGGAAATCCCGTCGTCGCACGCCGGTGTCGTGGGCGAGCTGCTCGTCAAGGTCGGCGACAAGGTGAAGAAGGGCAGCGCAATCGCACGCCTGCAAGGCGCTGCAGGTGCAGCCGCGCCGGCCACGGCTGCGGCACCGCCGGTCGCCGTGCCGGCACCGGGTGCGCCGGCCGCCACCGCCGCAGCGCCGGCGTCCAACGCGGTACTGCCGGCACACCAGCCCGCAACGGCGTCGGTGGCCGGCCTGCCGCATGCCTCGCCGACGATCCGCCGCTTGGCGCGCGACCTCGGCGTGCCGCTGGGCGAGGTCAAGGGCAGCGGGCCGAAGGGTCGCATCACACAGGAAGACGTGCAGGGTTTCGTCAAGGGCGTGATGGCCGGCGAAACCCAGACGACGGCGCAGAAGGCCAAGGCGCCGGCTGCGGCACCCGCCGCGGGCGGTGGCGCCTTCCCGGGCCTGCTGGCCTGGCCCCAGGTCGACTTCGCCAAGTTCGGCCCCGTCGAGCGCAAGGACCTCAGCCGCATCAAGAAGATCAGCGGCGCCAACCTGCACCGCAACTGGGTGGTGATCCCGCACGTCACCAACCACGACGACGCCGACATCACCGAGCTCGAGGCCTTCCGTGTCCAGCTCAACAAGGAAAACGAGAAGAGCGGCATCAAGGTCACGATGCTGGCGTTCCTCATCAAGGCCAGCGTCGCGGCGCTGAAGAAGTTCCCCGACTTCAATTCGTCGCTCGACGGCGACCAGCTGGTGCTGAAGAACTACTTCCACATCGGCTTTGCGGCGGACACTCCGAACGGGCTGGTGGTGCCCGTGATCAAGGACGCCGACAAGAAAGGCATCTTCCAGATCAGCAAGGAGATGACCGAGCTGGCCGGCAAGGCGCGCGAGGGCAAGCTGGGGCCGGCCGACATGACGGGCGGCTGTTTCAGCATCAGCAGCCTGGGCGGCATAGGCGGGCGCTACTTCACGCCCATCATCAACGCGCCCGAGGTCAGCATCCTGGGCGTATGCAAGAGCAGCACCGAACCGCGCTGGGACGCGAATGTGAATGGTGGGGTCTTCGTGCCGCGCCTGATCCTGCCGCTGAGCCTGAGCTGGGACCACCGGGTCATCGACGGCGCGTCGGCGGCACGTTTCAACGCCTATCTGGGCCAGATCCTGGGCGACTTCCGCCGGGTTCTGCTTTAAATGAGCACAGTCGTCGTCGCCCGCGTGGGCGGCACGCTGGCCATCGCCTCGGACAGCCTGGTCACCTTCGGCGAGACCCGGCTGCCGCCCGGTTACGAAGCCAACGACAAGATGTTCACGGTGGACGGCGCCTGGATCGGCGCTGTGGGCAGCGTCGCCCATCTGCCTGTCTTGCGCCAGGCGCTGGCGGCGCTGCCGACCGAAGAGCGGCAACTGCACAGCCGCGAAGGCCTCTTCGACACCTTCCTGCGCCTGCACCCGAAGCTGAAGGACCGCTTCTTCCTGAACACGAAGGAGCACGAGAGCGACCCCTACGAGAGCAGCCAGTTCTCGATCGTTGTCGCCAGCCCGCACGGCATCTTCGGTGTCGAGAGCTACCGCGAGGTGTTCGAGTTCGAGCGCTTCTGGGCCATCGGCTCGGGCCGGCGCTTTGCGCTCGGCGCCATGCATGCGGTCTACGCCAAGGCGAAGACGGCGCGTGAAGTGGCCGAAGCCGGCGTGCTGGCGGGCTGCGAATTCGACACCAGTTCGGCCGGACCGGTGCGCCTGCACGGCTTCCGGCTGAAGACCCCCACAAGCAAGGAATGACGACCATGGCCCTCATCGAGATCAAGGTACCCGACATCGGCGACTTCAAGGATGTGGCGGTCATCGAGGTGCTGGTCAAGCCGGGCGACAGCATCAAGGCCGAGCAGAGCCTGGTCACCGTCGAGAGCGACAAGGCGTCGATGGAGATCCCGTCGTCCGCGGCCGGTGTCGTGAAGGAGCTCAAGCTCAAGGTCGGCGACGTGGTGAACCAGGGCACGGTGATGCTGCTGCTGGAAGCCGTGGACGGCGCGGCCGCCGCGCCGTCGGCAGCGGCAGCGGCAGCAGCCCCGGCGCCCGTGACAACCCCCGTCGCCGCCGTCGTGGCGGCCGCGGCGGCCCCGCCGGCGGCCAGCCATGCCGGCGGTGCCGATCTCGAATGCGACATGCTGGTGCTGGGTGCCGGCCCTGGCGGCTACTCGGCCGCCTTCCGCGCCGCCGACCTGGGCATGAAGACGGTGCTCGTCGAACGGTTTCCCGTGCTGGGCGGTGTCTGCCTGAACGTGGGCTGCATCCCGAGCAAGGCCTTGCTACACGTGGCCGCGGTGATGGACGAGGTGCAACACTTCGCCGACCTCGGCGTCACCTTCGCCAAGCCCGAGGTCGATCTCGGCAAATTGCTGGCCCACAAGAACAAGGTCGTGGGCAAGCTCACCGGCGGGCTGGCGGCGATGGCCAAGATGCGCAAGGTGACGGTGCTCAACGGTGTCGGCGCCTTTGCCGACCCGCACCACCTCACGGTGACCGGCGCCGATGGCAAGGCCCAGACCATCAAGTTCAAGAACGCGATCATCGCGGCCGGCTCGGAAGCGGTGAAGTTGCCTTTCCTGCAGACCCCACAACTTCGAGACGACCCGCGCATCGTCACCAGCACCGGCGCGCTGGAGCTGCGCCAGAAGCCTGCACGCATGCTGGTCATCGGCGGCGGCATCATCGGCCTGGAGATGGGCACCGTCTACTCGACCCTGGGTGCGCGCCTGGACGTGGTGGAGATGCTCGACGGCCTGATGCAGGGCGCCGACCGCGACCTCGTCAAGGTGTGGCAGAAGTTGAATGCCCCCCGCTTCGACAAGCTGATGCTGAAGACCAAGACCGTTGGCGCGGAAGCGACGGCCGACGGCATCAGGGTGCAGTTCGAGGGCCTGGACGGCACGAAGAGCGAAGGCCTCTACGACCTTGTGCTGCAGGCCGTGGGCCGCACGCCCAACGGCAAGAAGATCGCCGCCGAGAAGGCCGGCGTCATTGTCGGCGAGCGCGGCTTCATCCCGGTCGACGTGCAGATGCGCACCAACGTGCCGCACATCTACGCCATCGGCGACATCGTCGGCCAGCCGATGCTGGCGCACAAGGCCGTGCACGAGGCCCACGTGGCGGCGGAAGTGGCCAGTGGCGACAGCAAGGCGCAGTTCGATGCACGCGTCATCCCCAGCGTGGCCTACACCGACCCCGAGGTGGCCTGGGTCGGCCTGACCGAGGACGAGGCCAAGGCCCAGGGCATCAAGGTCAGGAAGGGCCTCTTCCCGTGGACTGCCAGCGGCCGCGCCATCGCCAACGGCCGCGACGAAGGTTTCACCAAGTTGCTGTTCGACGACGGCCATGAGGCCACAGATTCGGCCCACGGCCACGGCAAGATCCTGGGCGGTGGCATCGTCGGCACCCATGCCGGCGACATGATCGGCGAAGTGGCGTTGGCCATCGAGATGGGCGCCGACGCGGTGGACATCGGCAAGACCATCCACCCGCACCCGACGCTGGGCGAAAGCATAGGCATGGCTGCCGAAGTCGCCCACGGCAGCTGCACCGACCTGCCGCCAGCGCGCAAGTAGCCTCGTACGCCAGACGCGCTACTGGCATGGTGCCACCGAGTCACCAAGCTTCCGGCCACGGAACCGGCTTCGCCGGGCCGTCGGCGGACGTCCCCCTCGGGGAGGCGAGGGCCGCGGCTCCAAGTCGGCCTGCGCGGACTTGGACGGCCGAGCCAGCAACGCCTCTGGCGCTGCGTGGAGCGCCAGCGCGCTTGGGGGCCTCGTCTAGCCCCAGCGCGTGTCCATGTCGACCACGATGGGCTTGCCTTCCGGATAACGCCTGGCCAGGTCCTGGGGCGTGCCCAGCACCTCGGCCAGGCGTGCGCCCCATGCGCCGGCGGCGCCGTGGCTCGCCAGTTCGCCCTCGCGGGCGGTGATGAGATCGTCGAAACGCGACGGGTCGAAGTTCTCGGCCCGGTCGGTGGAGCGTTGGCCCGGTTGCCCCAGATGTTCACCGATGCGGTTGCAGACGGACTTGAACATCTGCGACACGCGCGACGGGCTGACCTGCAACTGCTCGGCCAGTTGTGAAGGCGACAGGCCGACACCCAGGTAGGCGTCGATGACCTGGCGGTCTCGTGCGGGCAGGGTGGAAAAGAACTTCTCCAGCCGGCGCATCAGCATGCCGGTGTCGACGCGGGCCTCGACCTCGTCCTGCGGCGTGGCGGCCTCACGCGGCGGTGGCGCGTCCTCGTCTTCACGGGAACCGGCGCCGCTGGACGTCTGGGCCTGCAGCGCGGCGTGTTCCAGCTCGAAGATCTCGTCGACGCTCAAGCCGCACAGCGGCGCGAGGTCGCCGGCGCTGGGCTCGCCGCCGTGCTGGCTGCGCCAGCGTTCACGCGCCACCTGCACCAGCTTCACCTGGCGCCGGCGCTCGCGGCTGAGCTGGTCCATCTGGCGAAGCTCGTCGAGCATCGCGCCGTGCACACGCTGGCGCGCGTAGCGCACGAAGGCCTCGCGTGCCTCGGGGCTTTCGCGGTCGCCGTCCCAATGGAAACCCAGCGCCGACTGCGCCACTGCAATCAGCCCGACCTGGATCAGGTCGGCGCGTTCGACGTTGGACGGCAAACGCCGCGCCAACGCGCTGGCGTGCTTGCGCACCCAGGACTCGTTCCTGAGGATCAGTGAGGAGGGGACGCCTTCCATCGAAACCATTCAGACTCCTGCGGCCATTACGCTAGCCGCGTTCCAGTCGCCAGTATGCGCTGCGCTGCGCCGCATTGAAGCACCCCTGCGGTAAGAGGCGTGTCAGATGCGTCCGTAGAGCCGCGCCAGCTCGACCAGCCGCCCGGCGTGCCAGGGCTGCACCTGGCTCCACTGGAAGCGCCAGCGCCACCAGCCGCTTTCCTGGCCCGGGTAGTTCATCCGGCACTGGGTGGGCAGGGCAAGCACGTCCTGCATCGGGTGCACCGCAGTGTCGCCCACGCTGGCCATGGCGCTGCGGATCAGCGTCCACGGCATGTCCTGGCCGTCGGTGGCGAGGTAGCCGCGGGCATGGTGACGCTCGTGCTCGGTGGCGTTGGCCCACCAGCCGGCCACGGTGTCGTTGTCGTGGGTGCCGGCGTAGACCACGGTGTCGGGCTCGTGGTTGTGCGGCAGGAAGCGGTCGGACGCGTCGCCGGCAAAGGCGAACTGCAGGATGCGCATGCCCGGGAAGCCGAACTTCTTGCGCAGCGCATCGACGTCCGGGGTGATCAGGCCCAGGTCCTCGGCAATGATGGGCACCGGCCCCAGCGCCTTGGCGATGGCCTTGAACAGCGCCTCGCCTGGCCCCGGCACCCACTGGCCCTTGATCGCCGTGGGTTCGCTGGCCGGGATCTCCCAGTAGCCGGCGAAGCCACGGAAGTGATCGATGCGCACGATGTCGACGAGCTCGAAGCTGCGGCGGATGCGTTCCACCCACCAGGCGTAGCCGTCCTTCTTGTGCGCGCTCCACTTGTACAGCGGATTGCCCCAGCGCTGGCCGGTGGCGCTGAAGAAGTCCGGCGGCACGCCGGCCACCACACGCGGGCGCCCGGCGGGGTCGAGGTCGAACAGGCGCTGGTTGGCCCAGACCTCTGCGCTGAGGTGGGCGATGAAGATCGGCGTGTCGCCGATGATCTCGACACCCTTTCCGTTGGCATAGGCCTTCAGCGCTGCCCACTGGCGGTAAAAGCGCCACTGGCAGAAGAGCCAGAAGTGGATGCGATCGGCGTGCTGGGCGCGTGCGTCGGCCAGCGCAGCCGCCTCGCGCCGTACCAGCGCCGGCGGCCATTCACACCAGTCGCGCCAGGCCAGGTTTTCGCACAGCGCCATGAAGAGCGCGTAGTCGTCGATCCACGAACGGTGGTCGGCCAGGAAACGCTCGAAGTCGGCGTGCTGCTCGGCCGTGCCCTGGCGCCGGAAGTGCCGCGCGGCGTGGGCCAGGCGCTCCATGCGGAAGGGGTAGACGACCGCGTAGTCGACGGCGTCGGCCACCAGGCCATCGACCGGCACCAGGCCCTCGGCATCGAGCCAGCCCTGGGTGTGCAGGTCTTGCAGGTCGATGAGCAGCACGTTGCCGGCGAAGGCCGAGTTGCTCATGTAGGGCGAGTTGCCGGGCCCGATGCCGGCCAGCGGCAGCACCTGCCACAACTTCTGGCCACCGCTCACCAGCCAGTCGACGAAATGGAAGGCCTCGGGGCCGAGGTCACCCGAGCCGTGCGGGCCGGGCAGCGAGGTCGGGTGCAGAAGCACGCCGCTGGCGCGTGGGAAACGCATGGTCTGTTCCTCGGGCGTCGGTTCGGTCAGGCCGCGGTGGGTCCGGCGGCCTCGTCGGTGACATCCCGCAGCAGCACGACGCTGCGCGCGGCGATCTCGAAATGTGTATCCGCGCCGCGGCGCCAGGCGCTGCGGCCGTCGGGCGTGGTGGTGTCGAGTTCGGCCAGCCAGTCGCCGGGCGGTAGCTCGAAGCGGGCCGCCTTGTCGCGGCCGTTGACCATCAGCAGCAAGGGCGTGCCGCCGCGCCCGGGCACGCCGATCCAGGCCCCCAGAATGCGCGACATGCGGTTGTCCCAGTGCTCGGCGGCCAGCGGCTCGCCGGTGCGCCGCAGCCACGACAGATCGTGCCGGCCCCGGGCGTCGGGCAGGCCGGTGTACCAGCGGCCGTCCAGCGGCCGCAGGCGGCGGCGCAGGGCCAGCAGGTGCGCGGTGAAGTCGATGAGGGCCTGGTCGGCCTGCGCCCAGGCGATCCAGGTCGTGGCGTTGTCCTGGCAGTAGGGGTTGTTGTTGCCGCCCTGGCTGTGGCCGAGCTCGTCGCCGGCGGCCAGCATGGGCGTGCCCTGGGCCAGCAGCAGCGTGGCCAGCAGCGCGCGCTTCAGCCGTGCCCGCAGCTGCAGCACGGCGGGGTCGGAGGTCGGGCCCTCGAAGCCGCAGTTCCAGCTCAGGTTGTGGCCATGGCCGTCGCGGTTGTTCTCGCCGTTGGCCTGGTTGTGGCGCAGGTCGTAGCTGACCAGGTCGTGCAGCGTGAAGCCGTCGTGGCTGACGATGTAGTTGACGCTTTCCAGTGGCGAGCGTCGGCGCGCCTGGAACAGGTCGGACGAGCCTGCAAGGCGCAGCGCAAATTCGCCGCGTGTGCAGTCGCCGCCCAGCCAGAAGGCGCGTGCGGTGTCGCGGAAGCGGTCGTTCCATTCCAGCCAGCCGCGCGGGAAGCCGCCCAGCTGGTAACCGCCCGGGCCGATGTCCCAGGGTTCGGCGATGAGCTTCACGCGCTGCAGCACCGGGTCCTGCAGCACGGCCTTGAAGAAGGGGCCGTCGCGCTCGAAGCCCGGGCTGCCGCGGCCCAGCACCGGGGCCAGGTCGAAACGGAAGCCGTCGACGTGGAAGTCCTGCACCCAGTGGCGCAGACTGTCCATCACCATCTGCAGCACCCGCGGGTGGCGGATGTCGACGGTGTTGCCGCAGCCGCTCCAGTTTTCGCAGTGCGCGCGCTGCGCTTCGGGCAGGCGGTAGTAGCTGAGGTTGTCGAGGCCGCGCCAGCTCAGCGTGGCGCCGCGTTCGTCGCCTTCGGGGGTGTGGTTGTAGACGACGTCGAGGATGACTTCCAGCCCCGCGGCGTGCAGCCGGCGCACCATCTCGCGGAACTCGCGGCGTGGGTTCGCGGTGGCCGCGTAGCGCGGGTCGGGGCAGAAGTAGCCCAGCGTGTTGTAGCCCCAGTAATTGACGAGGCCGATCTCGCTGAGGCGGGGCTCGTCGAGGATCTGCTGCACCGGCAGCAGGCTCACGGCGGTGATGCCCAGGCGCCTGAAATGCGCCAGTGCGGCGTCGCTGGCCAGCCCGGCGTAGCTGCCGCGGTGGGCTTCGGGCACACCCGGCATCAGCCGAGTGCAGCCGCGCACATGGGCCTCGTAGAGCACGCTGTCGACCAGCGGCGTGGCCGGTGGCCGGTCACCCTGCCAGTCGAAATGGTCGTGCACAACACGCGCCTTGAAGGCGCCGTGCGCGTTGTCGCGCGTGTCCATGTGCTGCGGATGATCGCGGTCGGCGCCCTGGTGCGGGCCCTGCGGGTCGAAGCCGCCCGGCGGCGCGACGATCTCGCGCGCCCAGGGGTCGAGCAGCAACTTGTGCGGGTTGAAGCGGTGGCCGCGGTCGGGACGCCAGGGGCCGTGCGCGCGCAGGCCGTAGACCAGGCCCGGCCCGGCGCCCGGCAGGTAGCCGTGCCAGACGTTTCCGCTGCGGCCGGGCAGCGGCGAACGCGACAGCTCGACCGCGCCCTCGGCGTCGAAGAGACAGAGGTCGATCTGCAGTGCGTGTTCCGAGAACACGGCGAAGTTGACGCCGCCGGCGCCAGCCGAAACGTCGAAGCTGGCGCCCATCGGCCAGGGCTGGCCGGCCTCCAGCGGCAAGGGGGGGCGGGCAGCGGGCGGCACGTCCGGGTTCAGGCGGTCCATTCCAGGAACACCGTCGCCAGCGGCGGCAGCGTGAGCAGCACCGAGTGGCTGCGGCCGTGGCTGCCCACGGCGTCGGCGTTGGCCGCGCCGAGAGGCGTGCCGACGTTGCTGCCGCCGTAGTAGGCCGAATCGGTGTTCAGCCGTTCCACCCAGCGGCCCGGGCGCGGCACGCCAAGGCGGAAGCTGTGGTGCACCACGGGCGCGAAGTTGCAGACGACGAGCATCAGTTCACCGCTGCGCCCCTTGCGCACGAAGCTCAGCACGCTGTGCGCTGCGTCGTCATGGTCTATCCACTCGAAACCGTCGCCGCTGAAGTCCTGTTCATACAGCGCGCGGCTGCCGCGGTAGAGCAGGTTCAGGTCGCGCACCAGTTGCTTGACGCCGGCGTGGCGGGGGTCTTCGAGCTGGTGCCAGTCCAGGCTCTGGTCGTGGTTCCATTCGCGGCCCTGCGCAAATTCGCAGCCCATGAAGAGCAGCTTCTTGCCCGGGTGGCCCCACATGAAGCCGTAATAGGCACGCAGATTCGCGAACTGCTGCCAGGCGTCGCCCGGCATCTTGGCCAGCAGGCTGCGCTTGCCGTGCACCACCTCGTCGTGGCTGATGGGCAGCACGAAGTTCTCGGTGAAGGCGTAGACCAGGCCGAAAGTCATCTCGCCGTGGTGGTAGCGGCGGTGGATGGGGTCGCGCGCCATGTACTGCAGCGTGTCGTGCATCCAGCCCATGTTCCACTTGTAGTGGAAGCCAAGCCCGCCCAGGTAGGTGGGGCGGCTGACGGCGGGGAAGGCAGTGCTTTCCTCGGCCAGCGTGACGGCCTGCGGGCGTTCGACGCCGACGACCTCGTTGGTGCGCTTGAGCAGCGAGATGGCCTCGAGGTTCTCGCGCCCGCCGTGGGCGTTCGGGATCCACGCGCCGGCCTTGCGGCTGTAGTCGCGGTACAGCATCGAGGCCACGGCGTCGACACGCAGGCCGTCGACGTCGTAGCGTTCCAGCCAGTACAGCGCGTTGCCGACGAGGAAGTTGCGCACCTCGGTGCGGCCGAAGTTGTAGATGAGCGTGTTCCAGTCGTTGTGGAAACCCTCGCGACGGTCGGCGTATTCGTAGAGATGGGTGCCGTCGAACTCGGCCAGACCGTGCGCGTCGGTCGGGAAGTGCGCCGGCACCCAGTCGAGCAACACGCCGAGGCCGAGACCGTGCGCGCGGTCGATGAAGCGGCGCAGGCCGGCGGCTTCGCCGAAGCGCGACGTGGGCGCAAACAGGCCCAGCGTCTGGTAGCCCCAGGAACCGTCGAAGGGGTGCTCGCTGACGGGCATCAGTTCGAGGTGCGTGAAGCCCATGTCCTTCGCGTAAGGCACGAGTTCGTCGGCCAGCTCGTCCCAGCTCAGCCAGCGGTCGCCTTCCTCGGGCCTGCGGCGCCAGGAGGCCAGGTGCACCTCGTAGATGCTCATCGGCGCGTCCAGCGCGTTGGCGGCCTGGCGTTCGGGCGAAGGCGGCGCATAGGGCGGCATGAACGCCACGACGCTGGCAGTGGCCGGCCGCAGCTCGGCCTGGCGTGCGTAGGGGTCGGCCTTCTGCGGCAGCAGGCGGCCGTCGCGCGACAGCAGCTCGAACTTGTAGCGTGCGCCCAGGCCCACGCCCGGCAGGAACAGTTCCCACACGCCGCACTCGCGGCGCAGGCGCATCGGGTGGCAGCGGCCGTCCCAGAAGTTGAAGTCGCCGACGACGCTGACGCGGCTGGCGTTGGGCGCCCAGACCGCGAAGGCCGTGCCGTCGACGCCGTCCATCTGCCGCGGCGTGGCGCCCATGATCTCGTAGGGCCGCAGGTGCGAACCTTCGCCGAGCAGCCAGACGTCCATCTCGCCCATCACGGTGCCGAAGCGGTACGGGTCTTCCTGCAGCGTGTCGTGGCCGCCGGGCCAGCGCACACGCAGCTGGTAGTGGCCGATGACCTGGGTCGGCCCCGAGAAGACGCCTTCTTCGCCCGTGCAGGGCAGCGACCACGTGTGGGGGCCGGCCACCACCACCACGGCCACGGCACCGGGCAGCCAGACGGTGACCCAGGTGCTGCTGTCGGGGCCGGCATGCGGGCCAAGCACGGCGAAGGGGTCGCCGTGGCGGCCCTGGATCAGGGCTTCGGTCTGTTCGGGTGTGAGCATGCGTGGCGGTCAGCCCTTGGCCTGGATCCCCCAGACCTCGCGGGCGTATTCCGCGATTGTGCGGTCGGACGAGAAGAAGCCCATGCCGGCGACGTTCGCGATGGCCTTTTTTGCCCAGGCGGCGCGGTCGCGGTAGAGCGCGTCGACACGCGCCTGCGCCGCGACATAGCCGTCGAAGTCGGCCAGCAGCATGTAGTGGTCGCCGCCCCACAGCAGCGCGTCGACCAGCGCGCGGTAACGGCCGGGTTCTTCGGGGCTGAAGTGGCCGCCGGCCACGGCGTCGAGCACGGCCTTGATGCGCGGGTGGCTGTCGTAGATGCGCAGCGGCTGGTAGCCACGCTGCTTGCTGGCCTGCACCTCGGCGGTGGACAGGCCGAAGATGAAGATGTTGTCGTCGCCCACTTGCTGGCGGATCTCGATGTTGGCGCCGTCGTCGGTGCCGATGGTCAGAGCACCATTCAGCGCCAGCTTCATGTTGCCAGTACCGCTGGCTTCGGTGCCGGCGGTGCTGATCTGCTCGGACAGGTCGGCCGCCGGCATGATGAGCTCGGCCACCGAGACGCCGTAGTTCGGCACGAAGACGAGCTTCAGGCGGCCCTTCAGGCGCGCATCGTGGTTGATGACGCTGCCCACGTCGTGCACGAGCCGGATGATGTTCTTGGCCGAGACGTAGCTCGACGCCGCCTTGCCGGCGAAGATCACCGTGCGCGGCACCCAGTCGCCCTCCGGGTCGGCCAGCATGGCCTGGTAACGCGCCACCACCTGCAGCACGTTGAGCAGCTGGCGCTTGTATTCGTGGATGCGCTTGACCTGCACGTCGAAGAGGCTGGTGGGGTCGACCGTGTAGCCGGTGGTGACGGCGATGTAGTCGGCCAGACGCGCCTTGTTGCCCTGCTTGACGGCGAGGAACGCGTTGCGGAAGTCCTCGCGCTCAGCGTGCGGCGCGAGGCGCTTGAGCTGGTCGAGGTCGAGCCGCCAGCCGCTGCCGATGGTGCTGTCGATCAGCGAGCTCAGGCTGGGGTTGGCCTGCGCCAGCCAGCGGCGCGGGGTCACGCCGTTGGTCATGTTGGTGAAGCGCTCGGGCCACAGGCTGGCGAAGTCGGCAAAGATGGTCTGCGTCAGCAGGTCGGAGTGCAGCGCCGAAACGCCGTTGACCTTGTGGTTGCCGACGATGGACAGGTGCGCCATGCGCACACGCCGCTCACTTCCAAAACCCGCGCCTTCATCGACCAGGCTCAGGCGGCGCAGGAAATCGTGGTCGCCAGGGCGGTGCGCGGCGGCGTCGGCGAGGAACTCGGCGTTGATGCGGAAGATGATCTCCAGATGACGCGGCAGCACGTGCTGCATCAGCGCCACCGGCCAGGTCTCCAGCGCCTCGGGCATCAGCGTGTGGTTGGTGTAGCTGAACACCTTCTTCGTCATCGCCCAGGCCGTCACCCAGCCGAAGCCGTTCTCATCGACCAGCAGCCGCATCAGTTCGGCCACGCCGATGGCCGGGTGGGTGTCGTTGAGGTGGATCGCCACCTTGTCTGCCAGGTTGGTCAGGCGGCCGTGCTCGGCCTGGTGGCGTGCCAGGATGTCCTGGATGCTGGCGCTGGTGAAGAAGTATTCCTGGCGCAGGCGCAGTTCGCGGCCGGCGGGCGTGCTGTCGTTGGGGTAGAGCACCCAGCTGATGTTCTCGTACTGGTTCTTGAACTCGGCCGCGCGTGCGTAGTCGCCGGTGTTGAAGGCGTGCAGGTCGATCTGCGCCGGCGCCACCGCCTTCCACAGCCGCAACGTGCTGACGCGCTCGGTGCCATGGCCGGGGATCACCACGTCGTAGGCCTTGGCGTTGACCTCACCGGCATGGCGCCAGGTGGGCACGTGCGCCGGGTCGGCCGCGGGCTCGACCCAGCCGCCGAAGCGCACCGGGTAGTGCACTCCGAAACGCGGGAACTCCCAGGGCGTGCCGTCTTCGACCCAGGGGTCCGGTGCCTCGACCTGTCGGCCGTCGACGATGCCCTGCTTGAACATGCCGAACTCATAGCGGATGCCGTAGCCGAAGGACGGCAGTTCCAGCGTGGCCATGCTGTCGAGGAAACACGCCGCCAGCCGACCCAGGCCGCCGTTGCCTAACGCGGCATCGGGCTCGGTGGCGGCCAGGTCCTCCAGCGTGCTGGCGTGGGCGCGCGCGGCGATGCCCATCTCGCCCTTGAGGTCCAGCGCGGCCAGCGCGTTGCCCAGCGTGCGGCCGACCAGGAACTCCATCGACAGGTAGTAGACGCGGCGTGCCTTCGCGTTGCGGTCGGCGGTGTCGCATGCAACCCACCGTTGGGACAACTGCTCTCGCGCGACCTGGGCCACCGCGTGCATGATCTCGGTCCTGGTGGCGCCGGCAGGATCGGCCGCCACGGTGGCGAGCAGGTGGCGCTCGACCGCCGCTGCCGTCGGCGCGCTCGCCGCGGTGCCTTGCACAGGAGCGTGTGTGGTGGGATTGGACATGTGCGGAATCTCCGGCGGGCCCAGGGCAGGGCTGAAATGCAGGCTGTGGGGTGCTGTCGAGTGTCTCTGAACGGCCTGTCCAGCGTCAACGGAAACGCTGCGGCCTTGGCTGTAGTTTAGCTACACAACCCTTCCTCCATTGCTGCTCTGACGGCCTCAAGCAAGCTCGCAAGATCCGTGCGAATTCATCTAAATCAATACACTGCAGCAACTCGTTAATGTTGATTCTTCGCGATGCGCACTGATGCTCCACCCGCTCGACCCACGCAGCCCAGGCCGAGCTCTGTAATTTTGTTGCTTTTGACCCCTCGAGGACAGACATGAAGCCTATCGACGTGGCCCAAGGCCTCGACCTCCCGCGGCGCGCGGTGGCGCTGGTGCTGGCTGGCGGCCGCGGCAGCCGGCTGAAGAACCTGACCGACACGCGCGCCAAGCCGGCGGTGTACTTCGGTGGCAAGTTCCGCATCGTCGACTTCGCACTGTCGAACTGCATGAACAGCGGCATCCGCCGTATCGGCGTCATCACGCAGTACAAGAGCCACAGCCTGCTGCGCCACCTGCAGCGCGGCTGGGCCTTCCTGAAGAGCGAGATGAACGAGTTCGTCGACCTGCTGCCGGCGCAGCAGCGCGTGGACGAGGAAAGCTGGTACCGCGGCACGGCCGACGCCGTCTACCAGAACCAGGACATCCTGGCCGCCTACCGCGCCGACTACGTGGTGGTGCTGGCCGGCGACCACATCTACAAGCAGAACTACGCACTGATGCTGGCCGACCACGTGGCCCTGGGCAAGGAAGTGACGGTCGGCTGCATCGAGGTCGATGTCGAGGAGGCCAAGGCCTTCGGCGTGATGGCCATCGACGAGAACCGCCTCATCGTCGACTTCGTCGAGAAGCCACCCGTGCCGCCCACCATCCCCGGCAAGCCCGGCCGCACGCTGGCCAGCATGGGCATCTACATCTTCAACGCACGCTACCTCTACCGCGAACTGGAGCGGGACATGTTCGACCCGAACTCGAGCCACGACTTCGGCAAGGACATCATCCCCAAGATGGTGAAGGCCGGCGTGGCGGCGGCCCACCCTTTCGAGTTCAGCTGCGTCGGCGGCAAGCCCGGGCTGCCGCCGTACTGGCGCGACGTCGGCACGATCGATGCCTACTGGGACGCCAACATCGACCTCACCGCCACCGACCCGCAGCTGAACCTGTACGACACCAACTGGCCGATCTGGACCTACCAGCCGCAGTTGCCGCCGGCCAAGTTCGTGCACAACCAGGAGGACCGGCGCGGCATGGCCATCGAAAGCCTGGTCTCGGGGGGCTGCATCGTCAGCGGCGCGGTCTTCCGCTCGGTGCTGTTCTCGCAGGTGCGCGTGCATTCGTACGCTTCGGTGAACTGGAGCGTGCTGCTGCCCGGCGTGCAGGTGGGCCGCGGCGCGCGCCTCACGCGGGTCGTCATCGACCGCGACTGCGAGATTCCCGACAGCATGGTCATCGGCGAAGACGCCGCGGCCGACGCCGCGCGCTTTTTCCGCACCGACTCGGGCATCACGCTCGTCACGCGCGACATGCTGCGCAAGCTGACCTAGCCCAGGGCCCGTCGATGAAGGTTCTTCATGTGGCCGCCGAGGTCTTCCCGCTGGTGAAGACCGGCGGCCTGGCTGACGTGGTGGCTGCGCTGCCCGTCGCGCAGGCGGTGCAGGGCGCCGACGTGCGCCTGCTGCTGCCCGGGTTTCCGGCGGTGCTGGATGCGGTGCAGGGTGCGCGCACGGTGATCGACATCGGCACCTGCTTCGGCGCCCTGCGTGTGCGCCTGCTGCTGGCGCGCATGCCGGGCCACAGGCTGCCGGTCTACGTCGTCGAGGCCCCCTATCTCTACCGCCGTGGCGGCAGCCCCTACCAGGACAGCAAGGGCGAGGAATGGCCCGACAACCTGCAGCGTTTTGCGCTGCTGGGCTGGGTCGCCGCCCACCTGGCCGCCCAGGACGCCGACCCGCAATGGGCGCCCGACGTCGTGCACGCGCACGACTGGCACGCGGCGATGGCTTGCGCCTACATGGGGGAGCACACGGTGACGCCTGCGTCGTCGGTCTTCACCGTGCACAACCTGGCCTTTCAGGGCCTGTTCCCGGCGCACGACTGGCCCATGCTGGGCCTGGCCTCGCACCTGATGTCGCCGACCGGGCTCGAATTCCACGGCCAGCTCAGCTTCATGAAAGCCGGGCTGAATTTCGCCGACCGCATCACCACGGTGAGCCCGACCTATGCGCGTGAGATCGGCACCCACGAATTCGGCTGCGGCCTCGACGGCGTGATCCGCGGCCGCGGCACCGACGTCACGGGCATCCTCAACGGTATAGACCCCGAACTGTGGAACCCCGCCACCGACCCCGCCATCGCCGCCTGCTACGACGCCGAACGGCTGCAGGGCAAACTTGTCTGCCGGCGCGCGCTGCAGGCCGAACTGCAGCTCGACGCCGACGACCAGGCGCTGCTGCTGACGGTGGTCAGCCGGCTGACGTCCCAGAAGGGCCTGGACCTCATCCTGGCTGCGTTGCAGGAACTGGTGCAGGCGGGCGTGCAGTTCGTGGTGCAGGGCACCGGCGAGCCGGCGCTCGAGGCCGCCTTTCGCATGGCGCAGCAGGCGCACCCCGGCCGCGTGCACGTGCATATCGGCTACGACGAGGCGCGTGCCCACCGGCTCGTCGCCGGTGCCGACCTCATCGCCGTGCCCTCGCGCTTCGAACCCTGCGGGCTGACGCAGCTGTACGGCCTGCGCTATGGCACGCTGCCGCTGGTGCGCCGCGTGGGCGGACTGGCCGACACCGTGACCGACGCCACGCCCGAGGCGCTGGCGCAAGGCCGCGCCACCGGCTTCGCTTTCGACGCCGCCACGCCGGCGGCTCTGGCGGTGTGCGTGCGGCGTGCCATCGCGCTGCGCGCCGACAGCGCGGCCTGGCGCGGCATGCAGACCACCGCGATGGCGCAGGACCTGTCCTGGGCCGGACCTGCGCGCGACTACCTTTCGCTCTACGAGTCGCTGGCCGAACCGGCACGCTGAGCCCGGCCAGCCCGCGGCGACCGGGGTGCCGCCCCTTGCGGCGCGTGGCAGGCCGGCCCCGGCGCAGTGTGCCTCAGCGTACAGATGCGGCGGACGGCTGGCCTTACCTTTGCCGGGTCGCCAACAGGTAGTCCGGATGCCGGTGTTGAGCGACGGCGCAGCGGCCGCTGGGTGCCGCCCCGACTCAAGGCCTTGCCATGTCGCGAACCGCTTTGTGTGAACCTGGCCTTCCGTTCGCCCCAGGGCCGCAACCGCACCTCAGCGCGGTACTCATGGACGCCCCCGAGCCCCAGCAGTTCGCCGCGAACGACGGTGGGCACGGCGACATGCCGGCCATGGTCCATCGGATGTGGGCGACGGACATCGACGACCAACTCGACTGCGTGGCGGGCTTCCATGCCTGCGAGGCCGATGCGCGCAGCGTCAGCGGTCGAATGACGGTGGCTCACGGCCTCCTGCCATCGCAGCTGCTGCTGCTGCGGCCGGCCGATGCCGCCTGGCTGCCCTTCAGGAGCCGACGTCGGCAATGGGCGCGCAGCGCCGACGCCGACGGCCAGACCTGGTTGTGTGACGCCTGGCTGATGGCTTCCCTCGGCGCCCTGGCGACCGGCCTGCTCGGCGCGATCTGGCTGTGGGTCGACAGTCACCTGGGCCTGGGCCTGGGCGGTGGCTGGGAGGTGGCGGTCTTCGCGGCCGCCGTCACGATGGGCGCCCTGGCCGGGCAGGCGTTTGCGTCCAAGGCCGGGCAGACACCGCAGCACCAGCACTTCGACACCATCATCCGCCACCAGCTCGCCAGCGGCCGCTGGGTGGTGCTGGCGCACGACCTGCACTGGGAGCAGCAGGCCGGGGTGGTGAAGCTGGCGCGCGAGCAAGGCCTGGACTGGTGCGCCGTGGCCTCGGCGCGGCGCTGGCTCTAGAACGCACCCTCCGGAGGGTGGGTCGGATGAGGGGCCGAAGACAAAAACGGGCCCGCAGGGCCCGTTTTTGCTCGTTGTCTGGCGGAAGGGGCGGGATTCGAACCCGCGGAGGGCTGTTAACCCTCACATGCTTTCCAGGCATGCGACTTAAACCGCTCATCCACCCTTCCGTAGCCCGTGCGGGCCGCATGCGCGGCCACCCGGAACGACGCGGATTCTAGCCCTGGGGCGTGGGGCTGACTGCGCGCTGTCGCAGCCACTCCATCAGCACGTACTCCAGCGCCTTGGCCTGCGTACTTTCCAGCACCACAGGCGGCGCGCAGCCGTCTTCATACGCCTCGCGCCAGCGCAACGCACACACGCACCAGCGGTCGCCGGGCTTCAGTCCGGTGAACCGAACCTCGGGCCGCGGCGTGATGAGGTCGTTGCCGCGCTCCATCTGGAAGTTCAGGAACTCCACCGTCACCTTGGCGCAGATGACATGGCTGGCGGCGTCCTGCGCATCGGTGTGGCAGCAGCCGTCACGGTACCAGCCGGTCAGCGGGTCGTAGCTGCAGGGCACCAGGGCGGTGCCCAGCACGTTGAGGGCAGTCTCTCGGCTCATCGGCTGGTGCTCATCCGGGCTTCACGCCCTTGCCCATCAGCGTCATCGCGGTGCCGATCAGCGCCGACACCTCGGTCATGTTGCCCGGCACGATCATCGTGTTGTTGGCCTTGGCCAGGTGGGCGTAGGCGTCCACCGCCTTCTCGGCCACCTTCAGCTGCACCGCCTGCTCGCCGCCGGGCTGCTGGATGGCCGCGGCGATCTTGCGGATGGCCTCCGAAGTGGCGTCGGCCACCGCGATGATGGCCGCGGCCTGGCCGGCGGCCATGTTGATTTCGGCCTGCTTTTCGCCCTCGCTGCGGGCGATGAAGGCTTCGCGCTCGCCGGTGGCGATGTTGATCTGTTCCTGGCGCCGGCCTTCGCTGGCCGCGATCAGCGCGCGTTTCTCGCGCTCGGCCGTGATCTGCGCCTGCATCGCATGCAGGATGGCCGCCGGTGGCGTCAGGTCCTTGATCTCGTAGCGCAGCACCTTCACGCCCCAGGTGAGTGCCGCCTCGTCCAGTGCGTTCACCACCGAGGCATTGATGAGGTCGCGTTCCTCGAAGGTCTTGTCCAGCTCCATCCTGCCGATGACGCTGCGCAGCGTGGTCTGCGCCAGCTGCGTGATGGCCACGATGTAGTCGCTGCTGCCGTAGCTGGCGCGCATCGGGTCGGTGACCTGGAAGTAGAGGATGCCGTCCACCTGCAGCTGCGTGTTGTCCTTGGTGATGCAGACCTGGCTGGGTACATCCAGCGGCACTTCCTTCAGCGAGTGTTTGTAGGCCACGCGGTCGACGAAGGGCACCAGCAGGCTCAGCCCGGGGGTCAGCGTGCGGTCGAACTTGCCCAGGCGTTCCACGACCCAGGCGTTCTGCTGCGGCACGATCTTCAGCGAGCGGGCGATGAAGATGATGGCGATGACGGCCAGGATGACGGCGATTTCCATGGAGACTCTTTCGGAAGGGCGTTCAGTGGGCGTGGCCGGGCGCCACGCGAAGTTCATTGCCGTCGAGCGCGACGATCACGTGCTCGCCCGGCGCCGGCGTGCCCTCGCCGGCGTAGCGCACGGCCCACGAGGCGCCCCGGTAAGGCACCCGCGCGGTGCCTTCGGCGTCCCAGGCGCTGACGTGCAGGCGCTGGCCGATGTCGATGTTGACGTCGCGGTTGCGTTCGGCCGGTGCCGCCTTAGGCCGCAGCTTGCGCACGAAGTGCCAGGCGACTACGGCGCCGCCACCGACCACCGAGGCCGTTGTGATCTGCGACTGGCTGTCGACGCCGGCGTAGGCCGCCAGGGCACCGGCGGCGGCACCCAGCGCCAGCATCAGCAGGTAGAAGGTGCCGGTGGCCAGCTCGGCCGCCACCAGAGCACCGACGGCCAACCACCACAGCGAAGGTGCATCCAGGTCCAAGCGATCTGCTCCCGCGGCACCTGTGTGCCGGTATGTGTCGCGCAGTGTAGCCACCTGCCTTGCCGCCACCCTGCACGCCTACACTTGCCCTTTTCATGTTCCGCCCGTTCATCAGAAGGCCTTGCCGATGCTTCGCTTCCGCTTTCCCATCGTCATCATCGACGAAGACTTTCGCTCCGAGAACACCTCCGGCTTCGGCATCCGCGCCTTGGCACAGGCCATCGAGAAAGAAGGCTTCGAGATCCTCGGCGCCACAAGCTACGGCGACCTGAGCCAGTTTGCACAGCAGCAAAGCCGCGCGAGTGCGTTCATTCTCTCGATCGACGACAACGAGTTCACCCCGGGCCCGGAGCTCGACCCCGCGGTGCTGAGCCTGCGCAAGTTCATCGAGGAGATCCGCTTCAAGAACGCCGACATCCCGATCTACATCTACGGCGAGACGCGCACCAGCCAGCACATCCCGAACGACGTGCTGCGTGAACTGCACGGCTTCATCCACATGTTCGAGGACACGCCCGAGTTCGTGGCGCGCCACATCATCCGCGAGGCCAAGAGCTACCTCGACGGCCTGGCGCCACCGTTCTTCAAGGCGCTGATGGACTACGCGCAGGACGGCAGCTACTCGTGGCACTGCCCGGGGCACAGCGGCGGCGTGGCCTTCCTGAAGAGTCCGGTGGGCCAGATGTTCCATCAGTTCTTCGGCGAAAACATGCTGCGCGCCGACGTCTGCAACAGCGTCGAGGAACTCGGCCAGCTGCTCGACCACACCGGCCCGGTGCTGCAGAGCGAACGCAACGCGGCGCGCATCTTCAACGCCGACCACTGCTTTTTCGTCACCAACGGCACCAGCACGTCGAACAAGATGGTCTGGCACCACACCGTGGCGCCGGGCGACGTGGTGGTGGTCGACCGCAACTGCCACAAGAGCATCCTGCACAGCATCATCATGACCGGCGCGGTGCCGGTCTTCCTGCCGCCCACGCGCAACCACTACGGCATCATCGGCCCCATTCCGCAGGCCGAGTTTTCGCCCGAGGCCATCCGGGCCAAGATCGCCGCCAACCCGCTGCTCGCGGGTGTCGACCCGGCCACCGTCAAGCCACGCATCCTGACGCTGACGCAGAGCACCTACGACGGCGTGCTTTACAACACCGAGACCATCAAGCACGCGCTCGACGGCTACATCGACACGCTGCACTTCGACGAGGCCTGGCTGCCGCACGCCGCCTTCCACACCTTCTACGGCCCCTACCACGCGATGGGCAAGAAGCGCCCGCGCCCGAAGGACCAGCTGGTGTTCGCCACGCAGAGCACGCACAAGCTGCTGGCCGGCATCAGCCAGGCTTCACAGGTGTTGGTGCAAGATGCCCAAGAGCGCAAACTGGACCGCCACCTCTTCAACGAGGCCTACCTGATGCACACCAGCACCAGCCCGCAGTACGCCATCATCGCCAGCTGCGACGTGGCCGCGGCGATGATGGAAGCGCCCGGCGGGCCGGCGCTGGTGGAAGAGAGCATCCTGGAATCGCTCGATTTCCGTCGCGCGATGCGCAAGGTCGAGCAGGAATTCGGCGAGCAGGACTGGTGGTTCACCGTCTGGGGCCCCGACGCGCTGGCCGCCGAGGGCATAGGCCACAGCCACGAGTGGGTGCTGAAGGCCGGCGAGACCTGGCACGGCTTCGGCGACCTGGCCGACGGCTTCAACCTGCTCGACCCCATCAAGTGCACGCTGATCACACCCGGCCTGGGCATGTCGGGGCAGTTCGCCGAGACCGGCATCCCGGCCAGCATCGTCACCAAGTTCCTGGCCGAACACGGCGTGGTGGTCGAGAAGACGGGCCTGTACTCGTTTTTCATCATGTTCACGATCGGCATCACCAAGGGCCGCTGGAACACGCTGCTGACAGCGCTGCAGCAGTTCAAGGACGACTACGACCGCAACGCACCGCTGTGGCGCATCCTGCCCGAGTTCTGCGCCGCGCACCCGAAGTACGAGCGCCTGGGCCTGAAGGACCTGTGCCAGCAGATCCACGAGGTTTACGCCAAGGGCGACATCGCCCGGCTCACCACCGAGATGTACCTGTCGGACATCCAGCCGGCGATGAAGCCCAGCGACGCCTTCGCCTACATCGCGCACCGCAAGACCGAGCGTGTGCCCATCGACGGGCTGGAAGGCCGCATCACCACCAGCCTGCTGACGCCATACCCGCCAGGCATTCCGCTGCTGATCCCGGGTGAACGCTTCAACAAGAAGATCTGCGACTACCTGCGCTTCACGCGCGCGTTCAACGCCGCCTTCCCGGGCTTCGACACCGACGTGCACGGGCTCGTCGAGGTCGACGAGGAAGGCGCCGGGCGGCGCTACTACGTCGACTGCGTGCGCGACTGACGCCGCGCGCGGCCGGGGTCACTCTTCGGCGGGCGCCACCATGGCGTGGCTGAAGCCGCCGTCGACGTAGGTGATCTCGGCGGTGACGCCACCGGCCAGGTCGGACAGCAGGAAGGCCGCCACGTTGCCGACGTCGTCGATGGTGACATTGCGCCCCAGCGGCGAGGCGGCCGCCACCATGCCCAGCAGCTTGCCGAAATCCTTGATGCCGCTGGCAGCCAGCGTCTTGATCGGCCCGGCCGAGATGGCGTTGACTCGCACGCCGCGCGGGCCCAGGCTCGTTGCGAGGTAGCG
>JBBRBW010000069.1:0-23387 GCA_038205425.1 Burkholderiales bacterium
GGTCGCGGGCGTGGTCAGGTCTGCCAGGTGCCGGCGTGTCGTACAGCCGGCTTCCCTGAGGCACTTCACAGGTGACTTTGTTTGGGGCTTCGCTCAGGCTTCCGAACTTCCAGTCGCAGCCATTCGCGGGCTGTTCGCTGAAGTCGTAGGCCACAGCGCCGCGGCCAGTTGCCACGCCTGCCGCTATGGCCGCGGCTGCGCGCGCCGGCCAGTCGGCGTTTGGTGGCTGAGCCGGGGCTGGGGCCGGTGCCGGTGCCGGTGCAGGTGCCGGTGCCGGTGCAGGTGCAGGTGCAGGTGCAGGTGCAGGTGCGGGTGCCGGTACAGGCGCAGGCGCAGGCGCAGGCGCAGGCGCAGGCGCAGGCGCAGGCGCAGGCGCAGGCGCAGGCGCAGGCGCAGGCGCAGGCGCAGGCGCAGCGACAGCGCTCGGCACTGCGGCCTCACTGCCGCCGCCGCCGCAGCCCAGAAGCGAAGTGGCCAGAGTGCCAGTGCCTGCAAACAGCAAGGTTCTGCGAGTAGTCATGGAGTTTTCTTCGGTGTCAAGAGTAGTAGGCCGCGACCTCGGAGGGCACGTACACCTCGACATGGCTGGCAGCGGCTTTGCACATGACAAATCCGCGTAGCAGGTCGGACCATACAAAGCGGCGATAGACACCGCTGAATTCAAGACCGTTGGCCCACGACTGCGACGGGCTGCTGCCGGTGAAGATCTCGCTCGACCAGATCCACGGATCCGTACGACCGCCAGTGGGCTTCACATAGAACAGCTTGTCGCTGGCGGTGTGGTCCACCGTCACCATGGCTCGCATCGGCGGGCAGTACTCGAGACCTGGCGACGAAAGCGCGGGGGGCATGTCACCGTTCACCGCCACTGCCACCCACCCAGTTCTAAGGTTGTCCGGGTCCATCACGAAGACACGGTTGCTCGGCGTGAACTCGCCGGGGCTGATCAACACGTAGCAGTCAAGCCCAGTGTGGTAGCCCATCGCGCAGGCAATGTTGTGGCTTGCGCGGCCGGCGACGGAAATCGGCTGCGCTGACCAGTCTGCGGCGGCGCTGTTGGCCGGAATGGTGTCGATGGCCCCAGAACTGCCATACAACGAAATCCTGACCAGACGATTGCGCACCGGGTCGTAGTGGGTGAAGGCGCCGCCGTTGGGACTGATCCCGCCAGTGTTGGTGCCGTAGCGCTCCCAAGCACCACGCGCGTGATTCCAGCGGTGCGCCTGTTTCGAACCGGTCGCCGCGAAGCCGACCGCGGTCCCGTTGACCTGAACCATGTCGTTGCCGACCGTTACCAGATGGGCATACGTGTGCTGCGAAGCAGGTCGGTTGGCACCGCCTGCGTACTCGCCGAGCGCGTCGGCCGCGGCGGTCGACGTGCCCAGCCCGGTCGGAGCAACGATGGTCTCCCACAAGCCTGTGACCAGGTCCAGCGCGTAGCCGCCGTCGTCGTGCGAGTTTCCGTGGCCGCCCAAGACCGGCAGCGCGTATTTGTCGCGCCAGATCGTCGCACCGCAATAGGCCAGCGCGCCCGCCGATGGCTGCATACGCGTATTTGCTGCCGCGAGGCCCTCAGGAAGCGCCGTTCGAACCGATGCCAAGTGCTCGACCAGCGTGGCTGTGCCCAGTCGGCGGTAGGTTCCCCCGGTCAGTGGCGCTGCCGGTGGCGGAGGAGGCGGCGGAGGCGGAGGCGGAGGCGGAGGCGGAGGCGGAGGCGGAGGCGGAGGGGGGACAGGAGTCGGCGCCGGTTCCGGCGTCGGCGCGGGAACTGGCGCCGGGGCCGGGGCCGGGGCCGGCGTCGGACTCTCGCCTAGCGGACCGGCAGTCGTCGTACGGGCCGCGTCGGCCTCACCGCCGCCACCGCCGCATCCCAGTAGGGTTGCGGCCAGCGTGCCGGTGCCTGCGAACAATAGGGTTCTGCGAGTGGTCATGTAGTTCTCATCGATGTCACGAACGGATGCACTGGTGTTGATGACCATGCAGATACACAAGCAACTGGAAGCCACTGCAACAGCCCGCCAGCATTCTTCAAAGACGCGCGGATTGCACGTTCAAGTTGCGTGAAGAATGTCACAAGCGCCTTGGAAAACAGCGGTCGTTGTGTAGAGACGTCCAGACATATGTTTCTATCGGCCGTGGCCAATTGCGCTTCAGGCGGGTTGGTAACCGCCTGTCGCAGCGCCGGCAGCAGTGCGCGGATTGAGCGTCAGCGCGGCAGTCGGGACAACCGGGCACTCTGCCTTCGCAGGCCCGCGATGACTCAGAATCGCCGCCGGTCGTTCATGCGTCTACCCTGTAGTCCTTCGCGTGGACCTGCAGCCACTGCTCGAGCATCATCAATATCCACACCATCTCGCCGAAATAGCCCGGCGCTTCGGCCAGGCGTTCGCTGACGAGCGTGCGCACGAAGTCTGGGCGCACGATGCCGCGCTGCGCCAGGCTTGCCAGCGAGTCCTCTGCCATGCGCTTCAGCGCCGGGTGCTGTGTCGCCCAATGGCCGAAGGGCAGACCGAAGCCGTGCTTTTTCTTCGTGATGATCTCGTCGGGCAAGAAGCCCCGCAGGGCTTCCTTGAAGAACCAGCGTAGCGTCAGGCGCTTGAGCTTGTACTCGCTGGGCAGCCGCAGTGAGAACGCGAGCAGCGCGTCGTCCAGGAACGGAAAGCCCACCTCCACACCGGCCAGCGCCGCTGTACGGCAGACCTTGGGCAGGTCGTTCTCGGCCAGCGTGTAGCGCCAGTCGAAGGCCAGCAGGCGGTTGATCTGGCTGCCTTCGTGCACGCCGGACCAGACCTCGCGTTGTTCACGCGCCGGGCCTTCGAGGTCGATGCGGTGCAGGAAGCCCGGGGCCAGCACCTGGTCAACGCCCAGGCGCAGCAGCAGGTTGAACATCTGCAGGCGGTCCGGCAGCGGTACCTTGGCCTGTGTCACGTAGCCCGCAGCGCGGCGCAGCAGTCTCACCTTGCCAGCTGCCGGCTGGCGCAGCAGCGGCTCCATCAGGTGTGTGCGCAGCGCCGCCGGCACGATGTCGTACCAGCCGAAGATGCGCTGCATCGCGTAGCGGGTGTTGCCGCCGAAGAGTTCGTCGCCGCCGTCGCCCGCCAGCATGCGGTCGATGCCGTCAGCCTTCGCGAACTGCGCGCAGCAATAGGCCGGCAGCGCCGATGAGTTGCCGAAAGGCTGGTCGTAAGCAGCGGCGACCGTGGGGATGCCGCGCACCAGGTCGTCGGGTGTCACGTAAAGCTCGTGGTGCTCGGTGCCGAAGTGGCGCGACGCAATGCGCGCGAACTCCATCTCGTCATAGCCGTCAGCGTCGAAGCCGATCGAGTAGGTGCGGGCGGCGCGGCCTGCCACGCGGCCGAACATGCCGGCCACGGTGGAACTGTCGGTGCCGCCGCTGAGAAAGCAGCCGACGCGGGAAGGGTCGACACCGACCAGCTGCGTTCGCACGCCGTCTTCGATCAGGCCGCGGAACTCGTCACGCAACTCGGCGAAGGGCCGCCCGTGTCGCTCGTCGAAGGCCGGTGTCCAGTACGGCTGCACGTTGAGCTGACCGTTTTCGAACACCGCGCAGTGCCCGGGCGGTAAGCGGTGCACGCCGCGGAACACGGTACGCGGCGAAGGAATGGCATGAAAAAACAGGTAATCGAAGAGGGCTTGCGCGTCCAGGTCGGTGCTGCCGTCGGCCAGCGTGTCGGCACGTTCGGCGAAGCGCAACTGCTCACCATCGACGCGGTAGCACAGAGTACGCGTGGCGAAGCGGTCCACGGCCATGAAAACGCGGCCTCGCTCGTCGCGCAATGCCACCGCGAAGTCGCCAGTCACTTGCGCAGGCGCCATAACGCCGCTGCGCAACCAGGCCTGCTGCCAGGCGGCCAGCGTCCCGTCGTGAGCTGCCAGGTCGGCCAGTGTCGGGTCGGAGAAGCGCGGGCGACCGATGCTGAGACCGGCCTCGACGAGCGCAGCATTGTTGGAGACGAAGGTGCTCATCTGTCTTGTGCTTTTTTGGGTGGATGCGCCGGGGCCAGCCCGCCAGAATGACATGCTTCGATGCCGGCCCTTCCAGTGCGGGCGAGTGAATCGGCGACGGACGGCAATACGCCACACTTGGCTGCAGCGTTGCCCGACCGTCCACCGGCCCAGCCGCCGCGCTGTGTCATGATTTTCGCCGCTCAGGGCCCCTCACGGCCTGCCCTGGCGCCGATCGCCACGCAGACCGATGACGCGTCCACGACCATAGAACATTCGAGAGAAGGCGCGAAACACGATGTGCGGATTGGTAGCGATGCTCGTACTCGGCGGTGCAGCGCCCGACGCAGTGCAGGTCACGAGGATGACCGACGCCATCCGCCACCGCGGCCCGGACGACAGCGGGATCCTCGTCGAAGGCCCTGTGGCGCTGGGTTTTCGGCGCCTGTCGATCCTCGACCTGTCGCCGGCCGGACACCAGCCGATGCAGGCCGCCGACGGCCAGGTCAGCCTGGTTTTCAATGGTGAGATATACAACTACGTGGAATTGCGCGAACAACTCATCGCGCTCGGCCACGTGTTCCGATCCAGCGGCGACTCTGAGGTGCTGCTGCATGCCTACCTGCAATGGGGTCGCGACTGCGTCACGCGCTTCAACGGTATGTGGGCTTTCGTCATCGACGACCAGCGCAGCGGCACCTTGTTCGGCTCGCGCGACCGCTTCGGCATCAAGCCGCTGTTCCGCTGCACGACGCCGTCGGCGGTGGCCTTTGCTTCGGAGATCAAGGCCCTGCTCGCCGGCGGTCTCGTCGGTGCCCGGCCGCAGGCCACCGTGGTGGCCAACTTCCTTGCCGATGGCCGGCTCGACGACGGTGACGACACTTTCTTCGAAGGCATACACCACATTCCTGCGGCGCACTGTTTTGAGCTCGACCGCGCGGGCCGCTACCGTCAGTGGCGCTACTGGGCCGTAGACGAAGCGACCCCAGCGCCGGCCGACCCCGCCGCGGCGTTTGCCGAACTGTTCGAGAACGCGGTGCGCCTGCACATGCGCAGCGACGTGCCCGTGGCTGTGCATCTTTCGGGTGGGCTCGACTCGACCGCGATCGCCTGCGCATCGGTGCGTGTGCGGCGCGAGGTGGGCGCCACCGGTGCGCTGGCGGCCTTCTGCTACATGGACCCACGCTTCGACGAACGTGTCTACATCGACGCCACGCTGCAGCAGACTGGCGCCGCGATGACATCGCTGCGTTGCACGCCGCGTCAGCTGTGGGACACGCTGCCGCAGGCGCTGCGCGCACACGACGAGCCCATGCACTCGATGACGGCGCTGGTGGGCTACCAGCTGATGGGCCTGACAGCGCAGCACGGCATCAAGGTGGTGCTCAACGGGCAGGGCGCCGACGAAACCCTGGGCGGGTACGGCAGCTACTTTCACAACTACTGGCAGTCGCTGCTCGATCGGGGTGCCCTGGCCTCGCTCGTGTCGGAATTGAAGTCGTGGGGAGGCGTCCACGGTGCTGCACTGCCGCCACTGCTGGTGGGTGTGCTGCGGCGCCATGTGCAGGCCGGCCTGCGGCGCGTGGGCCCCTACCGGCGCGCCAGCGAATCGCGCTGGCGGCAACGCCTGCGGCAGCAGTCGTGGCTGTCGCCCGCCGTGCACGAGGCTGCCACACCACCGCAGTTTCCGGCGCACGATCTCGACTCGACGCTGGCATGGTCGGTGCAGCACGACCCACTGCCGATTTATCTGCGAGTGGAAGACCGCAATGCTTCGGCGCACTCGATCGAGGGGCGCGTGCCGTTTCTAGATCATCGCCTCGTCTCACTGGCTTCTTCGTTGGCACCCGAGTGGCGCATGCGAGGTTCGTTGAACAAGTTCGTATTGCGTGAGTCGATGCGCGGCCGCATTCCCGAAGTCGTCCGCGCCCGCGGCGACAAGATGGGCTTTCCGACCGCCGCCGCCGAGTGGCTGCGCGGCGAGTTGTACGAGCCGGCACGCGAGATCGTCAACGACCCGATGTTCCGCCAGTCGGGCGCGGTGGCAGGCGCGCAGGTCGCGAACATGCTCGACGCCCATCGGGCTGGCAGAGGCGACCACGCGGCTGAAGTGTTTCGCGCCGTGCAGTGGTTCCTCTGGCAGCGCGGCTTGGCCACCTGACGCAGGGCGGAGCCCTCAGGTCGCGGCTTGCAGCAGCTCTGCCAGCGCAGCGCTGCGCCGCAGTCGCGACGCGCCTTGCACCGCTTCTTCCGGCGGCAGGCGATGGCTGCCCTTGCCGACCTCTTCCAGGAAGCCCGGCAACAGGCTCACGATGTCTTCAGCCGACTCGAGCTTCGCGATGGCCTCCACACCCGCCTCGCGCATCACCGCCGCCGTGTCGCCCTTCGGGTCGGCCAGGCACAGGATCGGCCGTCTGGCTCGCAGGTACTCGTAAACCTTGGCCGGCACCTGCTCGTTGCAGTTGTTGGCCTGCATCACCAGCAAGGCGTCGGCGCGCAACATCTCGGCCAACGCCTGCTTGTAAGGCAGCGGCGGCAAAGTTTCGACGAGATGCTGCACACCATGCTGCGCTGCCAGCCGCTGCAGCAGTTCGTCATGCACGGCGGCGCGAAAGCGAAAGCGCACGCCCTGCGGCGGCAGGCGACCTTCGCTGTGCAGGCGTCCTAGGGCGGCCATGAAAGGTGCCGGGTCGCGTTCCGACGGATACACGGCGCCGCTGTGCAAGAGGGTCAGTGCACCTGTATTCAATGGTTTGCGGTCGACGCCGGCGACCTCGACGGCGGCGAAACTCTCTTCGTCGAAGCCGTTCTCCAGTTGCACGATCCGTGAGGCCGCCGCCGGATAGCGCTTGCGGTAGCCTTGGGCAGCGCTCGGCGTTGTGAAAAGCATGCACGAGGATTGCTCGGCGGCGCGCTGCTCTATGGTCTTGAAGGACTGCCAGACCTTCGGGTCGGCCGGGTAGCCTTCCTGCGCCATCGGGTCGCGGAAGTCGGCCAGCCAGGGCAGCCCGCTGCGACGCTGCAGTTCGGCGCCTATCAGATGTGCGGTGGCGATGGGGTAGGTGGACCAGATGGCTGCGGGGCGGTAGCGCTGGATCATGCGCATGCCGCGGCGCACGGCGTCGAACTGCCAGGTCATCCAGCGGTCAGGGCGCGCCATTGCGGCGAGATAGCGCTGCCCGACGGCGAGGTGCTTGGCCGTGTCGAGTGCAAAGGCGCGCTCAACCACGGTTCCTGCCGGGATGTCGGCCATCAGGTCGGCGCTGGTTCGCTCGTAAGCGCGCGGGTCCGCCGTCAGCACCAGCGGTTGCCACCCGAAGCGCGGCAGTTGCTGCACGAAACGCAGCGTGCGCTGGATGCCGCTGCTGCCGGCCAGCGGCGGAAAGTGGTAGGCCACCATCAGCACCTGCTTCATGCCGAAGCCAGCCCGACGAACATCACGACGGCGCTGCGGCCGAAGCAGCCGACGCGGCGGCAGCGGGTGCCGATGCGGCGGTCTCGGGCTCGGTCCACTTGCCGAGCGCCTTCAGCTTGTCGATCAGGTCGGTGCGCAGGAACCCACCCACCTGGGCCGCGCGTGCCTGCTCGGCGGCCTTGTCGTATTCCTTCAGGTCGAAGTAGAGGAGGCCAGCGTTGTAGCGGGTAAACACATTGTCCCCCGCGGTGTCGACGACGCGTTTGAGTTGCTGCAGCGCCTCGGCCGGTCTCGCCTTCTTGGTCAGGAAGACGACATAGATCATGCGCACGACATTGTCGTCAGGCTGGAAGCGCAGCGCCCGCTCGAAGTAGCACTCGACCTCGAAGCGCGCGCTGCGGGTCTTGTCAGTCTTCTCCTTTTCGCCTAACCGCATCATCGCCATCAGCGCGCGCGCGTGGTTCGGATACATCACGAGCAGGAAGCTGATGTCACCGCCGGGATCGAACTGGCTCTGGCCGCCAATCAGTTGCTCGACCTTGGGCGTGAAGTGGTTCTTCTCGGCGCCGGGCAACATGTGGTGCGGCTTGCGGTAGTCGAACGGGCCGTAGTCTCCATTGCTCAGCACGCCACAACTAGCGGCGGTGGGCGCCTGAGCCGAAGCAGGCAACGTCATGGCCGATAACACCAGTGCCGCCACCAGCGCTGCGGCGCCGCGGTGTGACCAGGAAGTCGGTTCAACGTCGATCATGTTCATGCCCTGCTTCGGTGTACTGCTGACCGGTTGGCAACGCTACTTCGTCGCGCAGCCAAGCCTCGATGATGCGCTGCGTGTGCGCCTTGGCGGAAGCTTCGGAAAGCGTGTGGTCGGCGCCCGGGAGCTCGTGACGCTGCATCCGCAGCCGCGCCAGCAGCGTTGTCCACTCGGTATCGTTCCGCGTGAACTCGACAAACTCCTTGGCCGTGTAGTCGTTCTCGCTCAGCAGTAGTAGCACCGGACCGGAAAAACTGCCCATCGCGGCAGCCATGCGCTGCTGGAAACTAGACGCCCTCGTACCCGCGTTGCGCGCCAAGCCGATGTTACGCGCGAGGCCGCTGGCGGCACCGAGCGCGACCTTCCCGCTAAGCAGCTTGAGCCAGAACTCACGCTGCGCAAGCCGCTGCAGATAGTAGTGCTTGACGTGCGTGCGTGCCAGGCTCGCCTCAGAGCGCACCCAGGGGTTCAGCAGACACAAGCCGCGCACCCTCGGATCGACAGTGGCTTGCAGGTACAGCAAGGCCGCAGACGCGCCATCGCACAGGCCCCATAGCACTATCTGCCGCGTTTCGGGCGCGTGCCGCTGCAGCGCCACGATGGCAGCGCCGATGTCCTCGTCGACCTGCTCGAAGTTGCGCTGCGCGCCGCTGCTGTCGCCCATGCCGCGGTAGTCGAAGCGCAGCGTCGCAAAACCGGCGCTGGCAAGCGAACGCGCCACATGCACGAAATGGCGATGGCTTCCGACCCGGGTTTGAGGCCCGCCAACGACGATCACCACCCCAGTGGTGCCGGCAGAGGCCGGTGCGGCCACCACGCCGACAAGCGACTCGCCGGCGCAGTCGAAGACGACAGCACTTTCGCTGTAGTTCACGGCGCGCACTCTTCTTCGAGCATTTCGCGAGTTGCGCTCAGCAGCGCAGGTGCCTCCTCGATCTCGGCCGTCTGCCAGAACGCCGGGCCTTCGACGACACGCGCGCGCGCGGCGTAACCTGCGCCGTGCCACTGTGCAAGGAGGGCCTCGGTCGCTGGCGACAGGGTCGGTTCTGGCCGAGACGAGAGTTCCAGACACCTCAAATGGCCGCTGCCGGGGGGCGGTGACAACGTGGCCAGCTCCAGGCCGAGTGCCAGTTCGGGGCTGAGCCGGTAGCCGGCGATGTCGACCGCTTCGCCGCGCCCCAGTGCCTGACGCAGTTCCGTGGTCGAGGCGCCGTCCTTGCCGGCGAGCTTGTCGCCCGCGGTTCTCAGGCGCAGAAACTGCTGCAGCAGCAGCTTGCCGGAGTTCGGTGGCTGCCAGAACAGGAAGTTGTTTACGGCGCCGAGCGCCGGCGCAGCCGCGGTGCACAACAGGCAGCCGGCGCGCAAGCCCCACAGCCACAGCGGGGCGTTGCTCAGCGCGCGTAGCCAGAGCCCCGCACGCACAACATCGTCCACCCACCCCTGCCAGGTGGCGTCGCCGAATTCGCCGCTGCTGTCGCCACATCCCGCGAGGTCGATCTGCAGCACGCCAAAACCCGCCTCGGCCAGGCACCGTGCCTGCAGTGCCCCCATGCGGCGTGTCTTGTTCATCTCTTCGGCAAACGGATGCACGTAAAGAACCGTTGCGCGCACGCCGGTGCGGGGGCCGTGGTACAGACAGAGACGCTGGCCGGCCTTCGCTGGCAGGTAGAAGGCCTCGACGCGCGGCTTCACGGACTCACGCCGCGAGCTTGCCGCCGACGAAGTCCACCAGCGTGCCCACGGATGCGAATGTGTCGCCGTCGATGTCGTCGTCGTCCACGGCGATGCCGAAGCGGTCTTCGAGGCTCGTGATCAGTGAGACCACGGCCATCGAGTCGAGTTCTGGGATCGCCCCCAGCAAGGGCGTGTCGCGCGTGAAAGAGGCGCTGCGGCCCTTCAGGCTGAGCGCTTCGTCCAGCACGGCGAGTACTTCGCGTTCGATATCTATGGTGACCTCGACAGGATTCAGGAACAGTTGGCCCGAATTCTAGGCGGCGGAGTTTCCTCCCTGCGGGACCGCTTCGTGGCGAAGTTGGCAGACGGGATGATGCGCCAGGGCGGCTGCACAAGGGGTCTGTGCAATACTTTTCAGGCTATACGCCGTCGTCGTCTGCTGTCCAACTCCCCATGTCAACCGCCTTCTTGCTCCCCGACTTCGTCAGTGCCGCAGCGCAGCGCGCGCCCGGCACCGTGGCGGTGACGCATGGCGACGAACACACGTCGTACGCGGCGCTGCACACGGCCATGGAAGGGTTTGTGAGTGGCCTCATGGCCCTGGGCCTTGCGCGTGGCGAGCGCGTCGGCATCTACCTCGAGAAGCGCCTGGAAACGGTGGTGGCCAGCTTCGGATGCGGTTTGGCTGGTGCGGTGTTCGTGCCGCTCAACCCGCTGCTGAAGCCCGAGCAAGTGGCTTTCATCCTTCGTGATTGCGGCGTCGGCGTTCTGGTCACCTCGCCTGACCGCGCCACTCTGCTGGCGCCCGTGCTGCCCGCCTGCCCGGCGTTGAGGCACGTGGTGACCGTCGGCGACGAGCGAGTCGCTGCGACCGGTGCTGCGGCCTTAACGCAGTGGACCGATCTGCTCGGGGCGCCTGCGCGCGCCGGACACCGGGTCATCGACACGGACGTGCTCTCGATCCTGTACACGAGTGGCAGCACCGGGCGGCCCAAGGGCGTGGTGCTGTCCCACCGCAACATGGTGGCCGGTGCCATGAGTGTGGCCGGCTACCTCGAGAACGGGCCTTCCGACACGCTGTTGGCGGCGCTGCCGCTTTCTTTCGATGCCGGCTTCTCGCAGTTGACGACCGCCTTCCACGCTGGTGCGCGCGTGGTGCTGCTCAACTACCTCATGCCGCGTGACGTGCTGAAGGCGCTGGAACGGGAGAAGGTGACGGGCCTGACTGCCGTGCCGCCCCTATACATCCAACTGTCGTCCCAGACTTGGCCGACGGGCATCAACGAACACCTGCGTTACTTCGCCAACACTGGCGGCCGCATGCCGCGCGAAACGCTGCAGGCGCTGCGGCAGCGGGTGCCGAACGCGAAGCCATTCCTGATGTACGGGCTGACCGAGGCCTTCCGGTCCACCTACCTGCCACCTACTGAAGTCGACCGCAGGCCCGACAGCATCGGGAAGGCCATACCGAACGCAGAGATCCTGGTGCTGCGCGAAGACGGCACCGAGTGCGCGGCAGATGAACCGGGCGAACTGGTACACCGCGGCGCGCTGGTCGGCCAGGGCTACTGGGGCGACGCCGAGAAGACGGCCGAGCGCTATAAGTTGCTGCCCACCGGCATCGGCGGCCGCCAGGCGGGTCTGCAGTTGCCGGAATACGCGGTCTTCTCGGGCGACACGGTGCGGCGCGACGCCGAAGGTTTCCTCTACTTCATCGGCCGTCGCGACGAGATGATCAAGACCTCGGGCTACCGGGTCAGCCCGACCGAGGTCGAAGAGTTGCTCTACGCCACGCAGTTGGTGGGCGAGTGTGTGGCCTTTGGCGTGGACCACGCGACGCTCGGGCAGTGCATACAGGTCATCGCCACGGCGCCCGATGGCAGCGCGGCCGTTGATGTCGATGGTGTCATCTCGGCGTGCCGACAGCGCATGCCCGCCTACATGTTGCCGGCGGGTGTGGAGGGCATGGCCGGGCCTCTGCCACGCAACCCGAATGGCAAGATCGACCGCAAGCTCCTGGCGACCGCCTGGGTCGACCGCAGCACGGCAGTTCATGTCGGCTGAACTGCTGAGCCGGCTGACCGGCCCCTTCCGTGAATTCGGCTGGGCTGCCGGTGCTTTGTATGTGCTCGACCGCGTGCTCGGCGCCATTTCGCCGAGCCTGGGCCTGCATGTCTATGAGTTCATGGTGCAACCCATCGGGGGCAAGCCGCTGTTACCGCCGAACCTGGCCAAGAACCTCAGCTTTCACGAGATTCACAGCGGCGACGCCGAGATCGCACTGATGCCGGCGCGCGAAGACATCAAGGCGCTGCGTTTCGAGCAGGGTGCGCGCTGCATAGGGGCCTACCGCAAGGGGCAGCTCATTGGCTACCTCTGGTACTGCACGGGGCGGTATGACGAGGATGAGGTGCGCGTCACCTACGAACTGGTGGACCGTGACGCTTCGATCTTCGATTTCGACCTCTACGTCATGCCCCAGCACCGCCTGGGCATGGGCTTCCTGGGCGTCTGGTATGGCGCCAACGAGATGCTGGTGCCGCGGGGCGTCCGCTACACCTTCAGCCGACTCACGCGCTTCAACGTGGCTTCGCGCCGCGCCCACGCGCACCTGGGCTGGAAGCGTGTCGGCAGAGGCGTGTTCCTGCGCGCCTGGCGTGCCGAATTCATGGTCGCGACGGTGGCGCCTTTTGTCGGCGCCACCTTCTGCCCGCGCCAGCGCATCACGCTGAAGCTTCGCCCCGATGCCCTGACCGGCACGCAACCGCAAACCACCAGCCCCTTGGAGGCCCCCCGATGAGCGACATCATCGCCATATTGGTCGAGTACATCCGCAACGAGACCGGCTTCACCGGGCCACTGGCGGCCGACGATGACTTGCTGTCGGCAGGCGTGCTCGACTCTTTCAACATCGTCTCGCTGGCCATGTTTGCGCAGGAACGCTTCGGCGTCGAACTCGAAGGTGAGGACCTCGTTCGCGACAACCTGGCCAAGCTCAGCGCCCTGGCGGCACTGATCGAATTGCGCCGCGCCGAACAGGCCTGAGCCCATACCAGCCCAACCAGCGAACCCACCATGCCTGCATCGATTCCACGCTACCTGCTGCAGACGGCCCACCGACTGCCTGACAAGGTGGCCATCGTCTCCCGCGAGCGCTCGGTCACCTTCGGCGCCCTGCTGCAAGAGGCCCTGGCCACCGCGCAATGCCTGCGCGAACTTGGCCTGGCCAAGGGCGACCGCGTTGGCATCTGCATGGAAAAGACGGTCGACCAGGCCGTGGCCATCCTCGGCGTGCTGTTCGCCAACGGCGTGGTGGTGCCGATCCTGCCGCGCCTGAAGGGGCCGAACATCCGGCACATCATCGACAACTCGGGCATGTCGGCGATGATCACCGACACCGACCGCCTGAGTGAGGTGACCGAGTTCGCCGGCGTCACGCGCCTGATCACGGGCCACGGCCCGGTGACCAACGACTGGCCGAACCTGCCATACATGCGGCGCTTCGTGCAGGCGCTGAATTCTTTCGAAAGCATCGGCAACGACAACGCGGCGATCATCTATTCCTCGGGTTCGACCGGGCGCCCCAAGGGCATCCTCATCGCCCATCGCAACCTGGCCGAAGGCGCCGATATCGTGGCCGAGTACCTGGGTACCGTCGAAGAGGACCGCATCGGCTGCATGCTGTCCTTCAACTTCGACTACGGCATGAACCAGCTCTGGCAGGCCATCCGATTCGGGTGCACGCTGATCCTGCACGAGCTTGCACTGCCCAACGACCTGTTCGCGATGATGGCGCGCGAGCGTGTCACCGCCTTGCCCGTGATGCCGGTGTTCCTGACGAAGATGTTCGACCGCCGCCTGAAGGTAGACACCTCTCGCTTCGACATGTCGTCGTTACGCTACGTGTGTTCGACGGGGGGGCGCTTGTCCGCCGACATGATTGCCGACATGCGGGGCGCCTTCCCGGCCGCCAAGATCTACTCGATGTTCGGGCTGACCGAGGCGTTCCGCGGCACCTACCTGCCGCCCGACAAGCTCGATGCCTTTCCGACCTCGGTGGGGCGCGCGGTTCCGGACTGCGAGGTGCTGGTGCTCGACGACAAGGGCGACGAGTGCGCGCCCAACGTGGTGGGCGAACTGGTGCAGCGCGGGGCGACAGTGACCAAGGGCTACTGGAACGACCCGGAGAACACCGCCAAGACCTTTCGGCAACACCCGCGCTTCCCGGGCGAGACCCTGGTCTTCAGCGGCGACAAGGTCTACAAGGACGACAACGGCTTCATCTACTTCGTCGCACGAGCCGACGACATGATCAAGACCAAGGGCTTTCGCGTCAGCCCGACCGAGGTCGAGACGGAAGTGCTTCGCCATCCCGATGTGGTGGAGGCCGTAGCGTTTGCGGTGCCGAACATCAGTGTCGGCGAAGACGTGGCCTGCGCCTACACCAGCGGCGACGGCAAGCCCATCGCAGAAACCGTGCTGAAGCAGTTCTTGAAGTCGCAACTGCCCAACCACATGGTGCCGGCGATCCTGCTGCACTTCGACAGCTTCCCGATCCTGGGCAATGCCGGCAAGCACGATCGCAAGATGATCAGGCAGCAGTCCTACGAGCGCCTGGGCGTCGCCCCTGCGGTTCATGGTGGCTGAAGTCGCGCCAGTCGACCCGCCGCGCCTGGTAATCGGTGTCATCGGCGACGACATCCATATCGTCGGCAATCGCATCATGCAGTTGGCGCTGGAGGAGTCCGGTTGCCGCGTGTTCAACCTGCGCACGCGCAACCGCCCCGAACACTTCGTGCAGGCGGCGCTGGAGGTGAACGCCCACGCGGTGTTCGTCTCGTCGCTCAACGGCGAGGGCGAGCACTGGTGTGCCGACTTCAGGCGTCCGTTCGAGGCCCTGGGCCTTGGTCACGTGCTGCTGTACGTGGGCGGCAATGTCGTCGTCGGCAGCCGCCCCGAGCCCGAAGTCGTCAGCCTGTTCAAGAGCTACGGTTTCGACCGTGTCTATCACCAGCGGCCCGACATCGGCGCCGCGATCATCGACCTTTTCGAGGACCTGAAGCATGGCGCGTCCCAGCCCTGAAGCGCGCTTGCGTGGCATCGAGCGCCAGCGCGAGCAGGTGCTGTCGCATCCCTTGGCGCGCGGCCTGCGTACCGATGAAGTGGCCCGCCATTTGGCAGGCTTGCCGAAGCGTCGCTTCCCCAGCATTCGTTACGCCGAACGTGAGCGTGGAATGCCGTTGCTGCAGCCTCGCGGTGGCACGCCGATCTTCGAGGAGCAGTTGCGCCTGACGCGAATGCTCAGCGACGCCGGCGCCGACTTCGTGCCGCTGACCATCGACAGCTGCACGCGGCACAACCAGTACGACACGGCCTCGCAGCTTCTGCGCCGCAGCGAGGAGGAAGGCAAGGCCTACCTCAACGGCTACCCGCTCGTCTGCCATGGTCACGAGCTGACACGGCAGCTGTACACGGGGCTCGACAAGCCGGTGAGCCTGCGCCATGGCACACCCGATGCCCGGCTGCTGGTCGAGCTGGCCATTGGTTCCGGCATCGCCGAGATCGAAGGCGGGGGCCTGTGTTATTCGCTGCCCTACTCGGAAGGCTTCCCGGTCGATCGCGCGCTGCTGTACTGGCAGTACGTCGACCGCGTGTGCGCGCTCTATTCCACTCCCGAGCGGCCGATTCACCGCGAGAGCTTCGGCCCTCTCAGTGCCACGTTGGTGCCGCCGGTGATCGCGATCGTGATCGAGCTGGTCGAGCTGTTGCTGGCTGCCGAACAGGGTGTACTGTCGTTTGCCGTCAGCTTTGGCCAGACGGGTTCTTTCATCCAGGACGTGGCCACCGCGCAGGTGATGCGCAAGCTGGCGCGCGAGTTTCTGGACGAGCACGGGTTTGCCGCGATGCAGGTGCGCCTCGTGTACCACCAGTGGATGGGCCAGTTTCCGATGCAGCGTGAACGGGCCGCCGCGCTGATCGCCGGGTCGGCGATGGTTGCGGGCGTCATCGACGCTGACAAGGTGGTGGTGAAGACCGTCGACGAGGCGTTGGGCGTGCCGCGCCCTGAGGTCAATGCCGAGGCCGTTGACAGCGTGCGCTACGTCTTGCGCACTTTCGGCACGCCCGCCGGCGTCGATTCGCCAGCTATCCAGATCGAGGCGGCGCTGATCGAGTCGCAGGTGCGCAGCGTGATGCAGGCGATCTTCGGCCTGTCTGGCGACGCCTTCTGGGAGAGCGTGTACCGGGCCTTCCAGATGGGCTGGATCGACCTGCCTTTTTCGCCGCACGCCGACAACGCCAACAAGCTCGTCACCATGCGCGATGCCAACCGCTCGATACGCATCGTCGAGCCCGGTGCCGTACCCGTGAGCGCGCAGGACCTGGTGGCAGAGCGTGCGCTGCTGGCCACCCGGAGCGACAGTGAACAGAAGACTTACCGGCGCATGTTGGCTGACATCGCCTTGATGGTTTAGCGCGATGGATGAAAAACTGACTCCCGGCCGCACGGCGGCCATGCTGGCGCTGGACATCGGCTCCACGGTCGTGAAACTGGCTCGCCTCGACAGTCAGGGCGGCCTCGCGTCTCAGGACTTCTACCCACGCGACTTCGAAGCCGGCGTGGCTGCGCAGGTGCGTCACATCCTCGACAGCCATGCCATCGATCCGGCCGTCGAGCCTGTGCTCGTGTGCTCGTCGGCCAACGGCGGGCTGCGCGTCGGCATCGCCTGCCTGAGCCCGCTGTTCAGCGGGGCGGCGCTGCGCAACCAGGTGCTGCTGGCCGGCGCCAACCCGGAATACGTCCACGGTTTCGACGATGCTCAAGGCGATACACGCCGGGTCGATGTGCTGCTGGTCGGGGGGGGCATCGATGGCGAAGACCCAGGGCCCGCTGCGGCCCTGCTCGAAGGTTTCGACCCCGGACGCTATCGTTACGGCACGCTGGTGTACTGCGGCAACCGGCACCTGGCCGCCGCATTCGCACATCGATTTCCTCAGGCCAGGCTCATCGACAACCCGCTCGGCGAGACCTTGTCCAGCCGGGTGGGCAGCGTGTTCGAAACGATACGCCGCGCCTACCTGGATGACCTGGTGTTCAAGGAAGGCGTGAGCGACCTGCCGGACGGCCTGGCGCGTTTCATCCGTCCGACGCCCGAGGTGGCCAGCCGGGGTTTCCTGCGCTCGGTGAACAACCAGGGCAGCTTCACCATCGTCGGCACCTGCCTGGCGCTGGACATCGGCGGCGCCACGACGGACCTGCATTACACCGTCGAGTGTGTCGATGAGGACAGCCCCGTGCGGCCGTCCACCGGGGTCTCCGTCGCACGCTATGTATTCACCGATCTGGGCATCGTGGCTTCGCGCGACACGCTGATGCTGCAACTGCGCAGCCACGCGCAGCTCTACGAGTTGCTGTCTGCCGTGCTTGGGGGGCAGACGCGCGATGTGTACGCGGCGCTGCGCGAGGGCGACTACCAGCCCACGCCGCAGCTGCTGTCCTACGCCTGCCTCTTCCTCGCGCTGGACCGTTTTGCAAAGGGGCGTGGGCCGGGACTGCCGACAGGCGACTTGGGCAAGGCGGCGCAGATCATCCTGACGGGGGGCGCAGCGCAGACGCTGGACGAAGCCGTCGTGGCACGCATGCTCACGCTGTTGCTGCCCGATGGCGCACCGCTGCCGCTGGTGCAGGTGGACCGACGCTACGAGATCTGGGTGGCCGGCATCACCTGGACCGACGACCTCGCCCACTCGGTGGCGGACTGAGAGGGTCTGCAATGGCGTCGCTCCCGTCTTGGAACACCATCGAGCCCGAGCGCTGGCAGGCGCTGGCGCACGCCCACGGCACGCCGTTCTATCTGTTCGATGCCGACGCAGTAGCCCGCCGTGTCGAGTTGGTCAAAGCTGCGGCGGCGGGTTTGGCGGGTGTCTACTACGCGGTCAAGGCGAATCCCAACTTGGGGCTCCTGCGCGCCGTTCGGGGTTGCGTCGACGGGGTCGACATCTCGTCTGGCGGCGAGCAGGCGCAGGCGCAACTGGCGGGCTACCTGCCACAGCAGATGAGCTTCGCGGGCCCCGCCAAGACCGACGCCGAACTCGAAGCCGCCATCGCGGCGGGCGTGGGCTGCATCAGCGTGGAGTCGCTGCGCGAAATCGACGCGTGTGCCCGCATCGCACAGCGCTTGGGCAAGGCTGCGCAGATCCTGTTGCGTGTGAACCCGACCCAGGTGCACAAGGCCTTTGGCTTGAAGATGGGTGGGCGTGCGGTGCAGTTCGGCATCGACGAGGATGCGCTGCCAGATGCCGAGCTCGCGGTGCTGGCGCATGGGACAGATCTGGTCTGCCGGGGATTGCACAGCTACGTCGGCAGCCAGTGCTTCGATGTGGCAGGTACGTTGGAAGCCACCCGCAATGCCCTGCGTCTGGCGCGGGAGTTTGAGCAGCGCACAGGCCTGCCTTGCCTGAAACTGAACCTCGGGGGCGGTTTCGGTGTGGCCCAAAGCGGTGAGCGGCGCGAGTTGCCGCTGGCCGACCTGGCTATCGAGTTGAGATCCCTGCTGAGTGAATTCCGCAGCGGCCGGCCCGATTGCGAGGTGTTCTTCGAACTCGGTCGGTACATCACCGCCGAAGCGGGTATCTATGTGACGCGGGTCGTCGACCGCAAGTCATCGCGTGGCACTCGGTTCCTCGTCTGTGATGGTGGGTTGAATCATCAACTTGCCGCCGCAGGCACTTTTGGTGCTGCGCTGCGCGGCAACTTCCCGCTGTTGAACCTGAGCCGGCCGCACGCCGAGCCGACGCACTTCCACGTCGCCGGTCCGTCCTGCAACCCCACCGATCTGCTGGGGGTGCAGGTCGAGCTGCCGGATGCACAGCCGGGCGACCTGCTCGGCGTCGCGATGTCCGGCAGCTACGGGCTGACCGCGAGCCCGATGCTCTTCTTGGGCCGTGACACGCCCATCGAACTGGTTCTTAGCCAAGGGCGGGTGGAAGTTGGCCGCAAGAGGCACAGTTTGCTGGAGTTCAACTGAGCGCGGGTTGCAGGCGCTGGGGGGCGAGATTGCAGCGGTAGCATCGGGTCGAAGAAGGATCGCTGGTTCGCGGTTTGCCACTGAACACGGCCCCTGTGATGCGGAGGGCCCAATCCGCCTGCCGGCGGCGTAGATGAGAGACATGTCATGAAAGTCACCGTGTTTGGCGCCGGCTACGTCGGCCTGGTTACCGGCGCCTGCCTCGCCGAAATGGGCAACCACGTGCTCTGCGTCGACGTCGACCCGCGCAAGATCGCGATGCTCCAGCGCGGCGAGGTGCCGATTCACGAGCCGAGCCTGGACACCATGATCCAGCGCAACGCTGCCGCTGGCCGCCTGCAGTTCACCACCGATGCAGCCGCCGCCGTGGCACACGGCACGATGCAGTTCATCGCCGTCGGCACCCCGCCCGATGAAGACGGCTCGGCCGACATGCAGTACGTGCTGGCCGTGGCCCGCACCATCGGCCAGCACATGACCGACTACAAGGTGGTCGTCGACAAGAGCACCGTGCCGGTGGGCACCGCCGACAAGGTGCGCGCCACCATCGCCGCGCAACTGGCCGAGCGCGGCACGCCGATGGCGTATGCCGTCGTCAGCAACCCCGAGTTTCTGAAGGAAGGCGCGGCCATCGATGACTTCATGAAGCCCGACCGCATCGTCATCGGTTGCGACGACGAGCGCGCCACGCTGCTGATGCGCGCCGTGTATTCGCCCTTCATGCGCAACAGCGACCGCCTGGTGGTGATGGACGTGCGCAGCGCCGAGTTCACCAAGTACGCCGCCAATGCGATGCTGGCCACTCGCATCAGCTTCATGAACGAACTGGCGCGCCTGGCCGACGTGGTGGGCGCCGACATCGAACTCGTGCGCAAGGGCATCGGCAGCGACCCGCGCATCGGCACGCATTTCCTCTACCCGGGCACGGGCTATGGTGGCTCGTGTTTCCCGAAGGACGTGAAGGCGCTGATCCGCACCGGGCGCGACAACGGCGTCACGCTGCGCGTGCTGGACGCCGTGGAAGCGGCGAACGACGTGCAGAAGCAGGTGCTGGTCGAACGCGTCGTGCAGCGCTTCGGCGAAGACCTGTCCGGGCGTACCTTTGCGGTGTGGGGCCTGGCGTTCAAACCGAACACCGACGACATGCGCGAAGCGCCCAGCCGCGTGATCGTCGAAGAGCTGACCCGACGCGGCGCCCGTGTGCAGGCCTACGACCCGGTGGCGATGGACGAGGCCCGGCGCGTGCTGGGCGACGTGCCCGGCTTCAGCCTGGCCACCTCGGCCCAGGCCGCGCTGGAAGGCGCCGACTGCCTGCTGATCGTCACCGAGTGGCGCGAGTTCCGCACACCCGACTTCGACGGCATCAAGTCGGCGCTGAAGCAGCCGTTGATCCTGGACGGCCGCAACCTCTACGAACCCGAACTGATGCGCAGCATGGGCATTGACTACGTGGGCATCGGGCGAGGCGTGCGCGCAGTGCCGACATGAACGGCCGACTGAAGTCGGCCAGAGTTCAGTAGATGCTTTGGTGAGCCACGGCGTGGGCGGGTCACCGACAACCGGTCATGAACACGAATTCCCCCCATACGCCGCCCGAGGTGAAGCTGCACTCAGGAGTGGGCATCGTGAGCGGCGTGCGGCCGGAAGCGGCTTGAGCGGCATACTTCTGGCCCGGCAAGCGCCCCAAGTTGGCGGACACGGTGTCCGCCACGCCGGGCTTGCACAACCTTGATGCATACGCCGCCGTGACACTGCTCTCGCGCCTGGATCAAAGGGACCTCAACGGGTTCTGCGCGAAGCATCGCGTCCGCAGGCTCTGTCTCTTTGGTTCGCGGTTGCACGGCAACCACCGTGTCGACAGCGACGTCGACCTGCTCGTCGAGTTCGACGTCGGGGCCCACCCTTCGCTGCTGGACCTGGCGGCCATGGAGTCGGGGTTGTCGGCCATGCTGGGCGGCCTGCGGGTCGACCTCAGAACCGCGCAGGAACTGTCGCGCTACTTCCGCGATGAAGTGCTGCAAGAAGCCGAGGTGCAGTTTGTCGCCGCATGACCGCGTCCGGCTCAGGCACATGCTCGATGCCATCGGGTCCGCAGCGCGATTCGTCGCGGACCGCACGCGGTGCGATCTGGACAACGCCGAGATGTTGTTGTTTGCGCTGGTTCGGGCCGTCGAGATCGTCGGTGAGGCTCGCACCCGCGTCAGCGAGGAAACTCGCACGAGCGTGGATATCCCTTGGGCAGCCGTAGTCGGCATGCGCAACCGGCTCGTCCACGCCTACTTCGACATAGACCGCGACATCCTGTGGGCAACGGTCACGCAGGCCTCACGGCCCTTGCAGCACGAGCTGGAGCGGGCTCTGGCCCGTGAAGCCTGAAGCGCCGCCCACCCGATTCCCGCCAGGAACCTAGCGATGCAGATGTCAAGACCGAGCCATGTCCCCATGAGCCAGTGGGCAGTGGGTGACAACGAACTGCAGATCGGCGGAATGCCGATCACCCGCCTGGCGGCCCGCATCGGGCAGACGCCCTTTTACGCCTACGACCGCGCCCTGCTGCGCGCCCGCGTGGCGCAGCTGCGCTCAGCGTTGCCGCCGTCCATCAAGCTGCACTACGCGATGAAGGCCAACCCCATGCCGGCGGTGGTGGGGCTGATGGCGGGCCTGGTGGACGGCATCGACGTGGCTTCGGCCGGTGAACTGAGAGTGGCGCTGGATGCGGGTGCCGACCCGGCAGAGATCAGCTTTGCCGGGCCGGGCAAGCGCGACCCCGAACTGCGCCAGGCCGTGGCCTCGGGTGTGCTGGTGAACGTCGAGTCGATGCGCGAACTGCCGGTGCTGGCTGCGGCGTCGCAGGAACTGGGCTTGCCTGCGCGCGTGGCCGTGCGCGTGAACCCCGACTTCGAGCTGAAGGGTTCGGGCATGAAGATGGGCGGCGGCCCCAAGCAGTTCGGCCTGGACACCGAGCTGGTGCCCGAGGCCTTGGCCGAGATCGGCCGCCTGGGCCTGGCCTTCGAAGGTTTCCACCTCTTTGCCGGTTCGCAGAACCTGCGCGCCGATTCCATCTGCGAAGCGCAGCAGAAGAGCTACGACCTGGCGCTGCGCCTGGCGGCGCACGCGCCGACGCCGGTGAAGTTCCTGAACCTGGGCGGCGGCTTCGGCATCCCGTACTTCCCGGGTGAACAACGGCTGGACCTGGCGCCCATCGGGGCCAACCTCGCAGGCATCGTCGAGCGGGCGGCGGCCGAGATGCCGCAGGCCGGCATCGTGATCGAGCTCGGCCGCTACTTCGTGGCCGAGGCCGGGATCTACGTCGCACGGGTGGTCGACCGCAAGGTGTCGCGAGGGCAGGTCTACCTGGTCACCGACGGCGGCCTGCACCATGCGCTGGCGGCCTCGGGCAACTTCGGCCAGGTGGTGCGCAAGAACTACCCGGTGACTGTGGCCAACCGGGTGGGTTCGACCGGGCGCGAGACGGCTTCGGTAGTCGGCCCGCTGTGCACGCCGCTGGACCTGCTGGCCGACCGCATGGACCTGCCGGTGGCGCGGGTGGGTGACCTGGTGGCGGTCTTCCAGAGCGGCGCCTACGGGCCCAGTGCCAGCCCGCAGGGCTTCCTGGGGCATCCGGCCTGCGTGGAAGTGCTGGTGTAGTTGCTCGACTTCTACCCTTCAGACCGGACCCCTTGCGAGTCGGGTTTTCATGGTCGCAAGCCAAGGAGCCGTCCCTGCCATCCTCCGGCCCAAGCGAGATTGAAGGCCGTTCAGCCCCTCGATCGGCCGGAGTGCGGTAGATGCTTTGCTGTTTTCGCGCAGCAGAATAGACGTTTCGCAGGCCGAGTAGACGGTACCGCAGCCTCATGCACTGTGCGTAGATGAATTCCACCCCTCTACGCGCCGCGCTGGCCGCTGCGCCGGTGTACCTGGGGTATGCAGCCCTCATCCGCCGTTACCAGCTGCAGGTGGCGCCGCTGCGCTCGGACAGCGTGGGCGTGGACCGAGCGATACAGCGCCACATCACGACATTTACGGCGACGAGCGCATCGAGCTGCCACTGCAACGCCTGGGCGGCACGGACAGACTGGTGAGCCAGTTGACCTTTGCGCTCAAGCGCGAATGGTTGAACCTGAGCGTGCTGGGGGCCCTGTTCGACCACGAAGAGGCCCTTCAAGCCGTCTGCGGGCCGCGCTGGCGCTTGGCTTGTCCGTGCTGGCCGTGGCAGCCTTGCAGGCGCCGCAGTGGCGGGCATTGGCTCGCGGTGAAGTCACCAGACCATCGCGCGGGCGCGCCGGGTCTGGGGCCTTGCCAGCCGCCTAGAATCAAAGGTTCCGCCCGCGCCAGAGCCGGGCCCGCCTTCGAGGACCTCACACCGTGTTCATCTCCACCGCCTACGCCCAAACCGCCCCCGCCGCCGCCGCCAGCGGCACCGACACCCTCTTCAGCCTGCTGCCGCTGGTGCTGATGTTCGTGGTGCTGTACTTCATCATGATCCGCCCGCAGATGAAGAAGCAGAAGGAGCACAAGGCCATGATCGAGGCCATTGCCAAGGGTGACGAGG
>JBBRBW010000070.1:0-23199 GCA_038205425.1 Burkholderiales bacterium
CACCCGGCCTGCGCCTCCAGGGCGTTCGACAGCACGTCGGTGCTGGCGTCGCCCGGCGCTTGCCGGGCCAGTCTGTCGAGCGAGGCTTCGCGAGATCGCGCGCAGCAGCGGCTGAAGCGCAGCGATCGATGACAACGGCTCTGAAGGTGTGCCGTATTGAAGGTGCTTTCTTTGCTTCCTTTCTTTGCACCCGCAAAGAAAGGGAGTCGGCCGCCGGGCCGAAACCCCGGCCTACGTTACGCAACCCACTTCGAAAGGTCGGGACACACGTGAATGTCCGCAACGGGCCGAGAACCGACAGTCGTGTCACATCAATCCTCCTTCAGCTTCTCGAGGTTGCTGATGTCCAGGCTGTCGAACTGCTCGCGGATCTGGAACATGAAGACACCCAGGATCAGCACGCCGATCAGCACATCGAGTGCAATGCCCAGTTCCACCACCATCGGCATGCCGTAGGTGGCTGCGGTGGCGGCGAAGAAGAGGCCGTTTTCCATCGCCAGGAAGCCGATGACCTGGGGCACCGCCTTGGCTCGGGTGATCATCATCAGGAAGGACAACAGCACGCAGGCCAGCGCGATGCCCAGCGTGCCGCTGGCCAGCGCCGACGACAGCGCCGAGATCGGGATGGCCAGGTTGAAGGCGAAGATCACGACGCCGATGCCGATCAGCATCGTGGTGGGGATGTTGAGCAGCGTCTCGACGTCCCAGCGTATGCCCAGGCGGTCGATCACGCGGTGCAGCAGCCAGGGGATGAGCAGCACCTTGAGCAGGAAGGTCAGGCCGGCCGACAGGTAGAGGTGGTGCTGGTCGGTGACATAACCCACCACCGCCGTGGCCAGCGCCAGCACGGCGCCCTGCGCGGTGAAGAGGTGGATGAGCGAAAGGATGCGCCGCTGCGAGATCATCGCGAAGGCCAGCATCAGCAGCCCCGCACCGAGCAGGTTGACAAATTGGGTCAGCAGTTCACTCATGGGGCGGCTTCTTCAACGGCTTTGTCAGCGGCTGAGCAGCAGGTGCACCAGCATCGCCATCACCGACAGCAGGAAGGCGGTGCCCAGGAACTCGGGCACGCGGAAGATGCGCATCTTGGCGCTCAGGCTTTCCAGCAGCGCCAGCAGGAAACCACCCACCGCCAGCTTCAGCAGCAAGGCCGGCAACGCCAGCAGCATGGCCAGCGGAGCGTGGGCCTCGGCGATGCCCCATGGGCAGAACAAGGCCAGCCCGATGCACGAATAGGCGAAAAGCTTCAGGCTCGCCGCCCACTCGACCAGCGCAAGGTGGCGGCCCGAGTACTCGAGGATCATGGCCTCGTGGATCATCGTCAGTTCCAGGTGCGTGGCCGGGTTGTCGACCGGCACGCGCGCGTTTTCGGCCAGCGACACCATCACGAAGGCCACGGCGGCGAAGGCCAGGCCGGGGTAGATCACGAATTCGCGGTGCGCCAGGGTCTCGACAATGGTCGTCAGCGAGGTCGAGTTCGAGATCAGCGAAGCCGAGAACAGCACCATCAGCAGTGCCGGTTCGGCCAGGAAGCCGACCAGCATCTCGCGCCGCGCGCCCATCGTGCCGAAGGCGGTGCCGACGTCCATCGCCGCCAGCGAGATGAACACCCGCGCCAGCGCAAACAGGCCCACCAGCGCCACGGCATCGGCGGCGGGCGCCAGCGGCAGGTCGGTGGAGACGGTGGGGATGATCGAACAGGCCAGCACCATGCAGCCGAAGACGACGTAGGGTGCACTGCGGAAGACATCCGACGCATGCTCGGCCAGCACCGATTCCTTGTGGAACAGCTTGTGCAGCATGCGGTAGGGCTGCAGCAGGCTGGGCGCGCTGCGGTTCTGCAGCCAGGCACGGCACTGGTTCACCCAGCCGGTGAGCAGCGGCGCCAGCGCCACGGCGATGGCGATCTCCAGCAACTGCGCCAGCAGGCTGAGCCAGGTCATGGCAGCGGCCTCATTGCATCACCACCAGCAAGGTGGCCACCAGCGTGAGGAAGCTGTACAGCAGGTAGACCGCGATGCGGCCTTGCTGCATCCGGCCCAGCAGTCGCGCGACGTAGTTCGCCAGATCGACCGCGGGCAGGTAGAGCCAGCGCCAGAAGTGGTCTTCCACCGTCACCTGGTAGCGCGGCTGGGCGTCGAAGGGTGTCGGCAGCTGGCGCCGCATGACGAAGAAGGGCTCGAAGATCTGCCGGATGGGCTGGCCGAAGCCCTCGGCCGTGTCCTGCATGCGCGCGGTTCCCCAGGGGAAGCCGCAGGCCCACGGCGGGCTGCGGCGCATGCGCCCGTGGTAGAGCCGTCGCACCAGGCCGTAGGCCAGCGCGAAGCAACCCAGGATGCCCAGCAGGAAGATCACCGGCCCATAGCTGGCCTGCGCCACGCTGTCCGGCGCCAGCAGCCAGCCGCCGCCGGCGGCCACGCGTGCGCCCAGGCCGGCGCCCACCAGTTGCTGGGTGACGGGGTCGATGAGCTGGATGAACTGCACCGGCAGCAGGCCCAGCGCCACACAGCCCAGCGCCAGCCAGCCCATGCCGGCGCGTTCCCATGCGCCGGCGTCATGGGCCTGCGCGAGCTTGTCCTCGCGCGGCTGGCCCAGAAAGATGACGCCGAAGAACTTCACCATCACGTATCCGGCCAGCGCCGCCACCAGCGCGATGACCGCGGCCACCACCGGGATCAGCATCGTCAGCAGCGGCACCGGCAGCCCGGGCGTGAACAGGAAACTCTGCAGCAGCAGCCACTCCGAGACGAAGCCGCCCAAAGGCGGCAGCCCGGCGCTGGCCAGCACGCCCAGCAGCATCAGCCAGCCCACCCAGGGCATGGTGCGGATGAGGCCGCCCAGCTTGCCCAGGTTGCGTTCAGAGGTGGCGTGCAGCACGCTGCCCGTGCCCAGGAAGAGCAGGCTCTTGAAGGCCGCGTGGCTGGCCACGTGGTAGAGCGTGGCCGTGAGCGCCAACGCGGCCATCGGCAGCATGTGGTAGCCGGCGAAGATCAGCGTCAGCCCCATGCCGGCGAACAGCAGGCCCATGTTCTCGATCGATGAATAGGCCAGCAGACGCTTCATGTCGGTCTGCACGGCGGCGAAGACGACGCCGAACAGCGCCGTGGCCAGGCCCAGCGCCAGCAGCACGCCGCCCCACCACCACAGCTGCAGGTGCAGCAGGTCGAGGCTGACGCGCAGCAGGCCATAGATCGCGGTGTTCAGCATGACGCCGCTCATCAGCGCCGACACGGGCGAAGGTGCAGCCGGGTGCGCCTCGGGCAGCCAGACGTGCAGGGGCAGGATGCCGGCCTTGGCGCCGAAGCCCAGCACCGCCAGGCCGAATGCCGTCGACGACCAGAAGGCGTCCAGGCGCTGCGCGCGCATGTTGTTGAAGCTGTAGTCGCCCGTACTGGCCTGCAGCACGCCGAAACACAGCAGGATGGCGATGGCGCCGATGTGCGCCATCGTGATGTAGAGGTAGCCGGCGCTGCGCACCTCGGGGATGCGGTGGTTGGCGGTGACGAGGAAGAAGGACGACAGCGCCATCGTCTCCCACATCACCATGAAGGCGTAGGCGTCGTCGGCCAGCAGCACGCCCACCATGCTGGCCAGGAAGAGGTGGTACTCCAGGCACAGCAGCCCCGGCGGCGTGCCTTCGCCCTGGCGGAAGTAACCGGCGGCGAAAACCGATATGCCGGCCGACGCGGCGCCGATGACCATCAGGAAGTAGGCCGCCAGGCTGTCCAGCCGCAGGTGGAAGGGCAGCGAAGGCAGGCCGATGGGCAGCACCGCCACCTCGGCGCTGTTGCCCAGCGCGCTGGCCGCCACGAGGAAGAGCGCCAGCCCCAGCGCGCCACCCAGCGGAAACAGTACCCGCGCGACAAAGGCCAGGCGGCGCAGCACCAGGCCGCCACACGCCCCGACGATCAGCCAGCCGGCACACAGCAGCAGAACCCAGTCGAGGTGCAACCACGACGCGGGGCCTGCCGCTGCCGCCCAGGCGTTCACGCGCGGCGATTGCTGCGGCTGGAGGGCGGGGCCGGTGCGGTCGCCTCGGCCGCCTCGGCCGCTGCGCCGCTGGCCTGGTAGACGGTGCCGTGGTGCGCCAGGTAGTCGCGGATCAGCTGGCGCACGACCTGCGAAGGCGTCAGGTCCTGCTTCGCGCACAGGCGCTCGAAGGCGGCCTTCTTGTTGGGGTCGATCAGCAGCGTGAGCCGCGCGGTCTTGAGTTCCATGGACGGGTCTTCGGAAGCTGCGCGTGGCATGCGCATTGAATTCACATGCTATGCCACTCGGCCGGACAGGGCCAGTGGTCTGGCGCGCTCGTCTTCCTGGTGCCCGGCCAGCGCCACCAGCACGGCGGCGAAGTCGGCGCGCAGTGGCGCGAAGGCCTCGGCGGACAGGCCCGGCGGGCGCCGCAGTGCGCCGCGGCGCACGGCGGCCAGCCGGCGGCTCTTGACGGCGAAGACGATGCTGTTGCTGCGGTCAGAGGCGTGCACCACCAGCACCTGGCCGTCGAAGCTGCGCCGCACGCGGTCGACCAGGATGTCGAAGCGCGCGTGGCCGGCGTGCAGGTTTACCACCATCACGCCGCCGGGCTCGAGCGCCTGCTGGCAGTCGTCGTAGAAACGTGCGTTGCTCAGTCGCGCCGGCAGGCCGTCGCTGTCGTAGGCATCGACGAGCAGCACGTCGCAGGGCATGGCGGCTTCGCGCACGACATCGGCACCGTCGCCGCGGACGACGGTGAACCGGTCGCCGTCCTTGGGCACCTGGAAGCTGTCGCGCAGCGCGATGACGTGCGGGTTGATCTCGACCGCCCGGATGTGCGTACGTGGCAGGTGGCGGTGGCAGAACTTGGCCAGCGAGCCACCGCCCAGGCCGATCATCGTCAGCTGCCGCGGCGCCGGCTGGAAGAGCAGGAAGCCCATCATCAGGCGCGTGTAGGCCAGGTCCAGCGCATCGGGGTCGCACAACCGCATGCGGCTCTGGATCTCGCAGATGCTGAAGTGCAGCGCACGCGCATTGGCCGTCTCATCGACGAAAGGCCGCACATGGTGCAGGTCGGACTCGGCGCTAGCGGGCATGGGCTGCGGGCTCCCGGTGGGCCGGCAGCGGCGCGCGGCCGCAGTGTGCGGCACTCGCCTGCCCGGATCTCACATGTCCCTGGTCACAGGTCCCTGGTACACGCCTCACATGATAACAACATGTGCGTGCCATGCGCACATGACATGGCCAGGGCCGCGTGGATTCCCGGTCGAGAACGATACCGGGCATTGCGGCCCGGCGCGGATACGCCGGGATCCGGCGCCGCGACCTTCAGCCGCGCACGCCGCCACGGCCGTCGCGCACGGACGTTGCGCGCTAGCGGGCGACTGGCGTGAAGCCGGCCTCGGTGATGGCCTCGCGCAGCGCGGCTGCGTCGGCGGTGACGGGCTCGATGTCGACGCGGTGACTGGCCAGGTCGATCTGCACCCGGGCCTGCGCATCGAGCGACTTGACGGCCTGCGTGATGGTGCTCACGCAATGGCCGCAGCTCATGTCCTGGACTTCGAAGGTGATCATCGCGGGCTCCGTTGGGGCGTTTGGGCACAGAGCATACTGTCCGGGCCACTGCGCCGAAACGTGCTGCGGCCACACACCATGAGCCCCAGCCCAAGCACACCCCCCCCCACGCTGCAACTGCAGGTCACGGGGATGACTTGCGCCACCTGCGCCGGCCGCGTCGAGAAGGCGCTGCTGAAGCTGCCCGGCGTCGGCAGCGCCCAGGTCAACCTGGCCACCGAGCGCGTCAGCGTCGAGACGGCAGCTACCGACGTGGCGCCGCTGGTTGCCGCGGTGCGCAAGGCAGGTTACGGCGTGGTGTTGACAGAGACCACGCTGCAGGTCGAAGGCATGACCTGCGCTTCCTGCGTCGGCCGCGTCGAGAAGGCGCTGCTGAAGGTGCCGGGCGTGGTGTCGGCGGCGGTCAACCTGGCCACCGAACGCGCCACGGTGCAGGCGCTGTCCACGGTGCCCGTGGCGACCCTGCGCGCGGCCGTGGTGAAGGCCGGCTACGCCGCGCACGCGGCCAGCGATGCGAGCCCGACCCACACGGCCACGCTGCCGCCCTGGGCCGCGCCGGCGCTGGGAGCGCTGCTCACGCTGCCGCTGGTGGCGCCCATGCTGCTGGCCTTGTTCGGCGTCGACTGGATGCCGGGCGGCTGGGTGCAGCTGGCGCTGGCCACGCCGGTGCAGTTCGTTCTGGGCTGGCGCTTCTATCGCGCCGGCTGGAAGGCGGTGCGCGCCGGCGCCGGCAACATGGACCTGCTGGTGGCGCTGGGCACCTCGGCGGCCTACGGGCTGTCGGTCTGGCTGCTGCTCAGGCACGACGGCCACGCCGGCATGCCCCACCTCTATTTCGAGGCCTCGGCCGCCGTTATCACGCTGGTGCTGCTGGGCAAGTGGCTCGAAGGCCGCGCCAAGCGCCAGACCGCCGACGCCATCCGCGCGCTGAATGCGCTGCGGCCGGCCACCGCGCGTGTGCTGCGCGAAGGCGTCGAGGTTGAACTGCCGGTGGACGAGGTGCAACTGGGCGACCTGGTGGCGGTGCGGCCGGGTGAACGGGTGGCCGTCGACGGCGAGGTGACGGCCGGGCGCAGCCATGTCGACGAGTCGCTCATCACCGGCGAGAGCCTGCCGGTGGCCAAGGCCGTGGGCGACCGCGTCACCGGCGGGGCCATCAACGCCGAGGGCGCGCTGACCGTGAAGACGCTGGCCATCGGCACCGAAACGACGCTGGCGCGCGTGATCCGCATGGTCGAGTCGGCGCAGGCCGCCAAGGCGCCCATCCAGCGCCTGGTCGACCGCGTCAGCGCTGTTTTCGTGCCGGTGGTGCTGGGCATCGCGCTGCTGACCTTCGTCGGCTGGGTGGTGGCCAACGGCCAGTGGGAAACGGCGCTGATCAACGCCGTGGCGGTGCTGGTCATCGCCTGCCCCTGCGCGCTGGGGCTGGCCACGCCGACGGCCATCATGGCCGGCACCGGCGTGGCGGCGCAGGCCGGCATCCTGATCAAGGACGCCGAGGCGCTGGAGCTGGCGCATGCGGTGGACACGGTGGTGTTCGACAAGACAGGCACGCTGACCGAGGGCCGGCCGACGCTGGTGGCCGTGCGCCCCGCCGAGGCCGGCCCGCCACGCGACGAACTGCTGCGCCTGGCCGCGGCGCTGCAGCAGCACAGCGAACATCCGCTGGCGCGCGCGGTGCTGGAGCAGGCCCGCGCCGACGGCCTGACCGTGCCGCCGGCGACAGACACACGCGCCCTGCCCGGCCGCGGCCTGCAGGGGCGTGTGCAGGCGAGAGCGCAGGGGCCGTCACAGGAACAGACGCTGGTGCTGGGCAGCAGCCGCTGGCTGCGTGAACAGGGGCTGGACGCCGGCCCGCTGGCCGACGAGGCCACGGCGCTGGAAGGCGCGGGCCGCACGGTGTCCTGGCTGGCGCGCCCGGCCGACGCCGGCGCCCCCGCCGCCGTGCTGGGCCTGCTGGCCTTCGGCGACACCGTCAAGCCCGCCGCACGCGCCGCCGTGGCGCGGCTGCAGGCGCTGGGCGTGCGGACCGTGATGCTCAGTGGTGACAACCGTGGCAGCGCCGAGGCCGTGGCGCGTGAACTCGGCATCGCCGACTGCCGCGCCGAGGTGCTGCCGGGCGACAAGGCTGCCGCGGTGCAGGCGCTGCGCGCCGAGGGCCGGGTGGTGGCGATGGTCGGCGACGGCATCAACGACGCGCCGGCGCTGGCCGCCGCCGACGTGGGCATCGCGATGTCCACCGGCACCGACGTGGCGATGCAGACCGCCGGCATCACGCTGATGCGCGGCGACCCGCGGCTGGTGGCCGACGCGCTGGACGTCTCGCGCCGCACCGTGGCCACCATCCGGCGCGGCCTGTTCTGGGCCTTCGCCTACAACGTGGTGGGCATCCCGCTGGCCGCGGCGGGGTTGCTGAACCCGGTGATCGCGGGCGCTGCGATGGCGCTGTCGAGTGTCAGCGTGGTGGTCAACGCGCTGACGCTGCGGCGCTGGCGCGCGGCAGCGCAGACCCCCACGCCACCGGCGCCGCCCGCCGCGCGGCAGGACGACGGCGCAGTGCATACCGCGCCAGCCTGAGCCGCGCCGCGCGACGGTGCCGTCACGCCGCGGCGAACGGCTCGATGGCCAGCACGGCGCGCAGCGTCTGCAGCGCAGCCGGGTAGTCGAAGGTCTGCAACTGCTGGCCCAGCGTTGCGGCCACCGGGCCCAGCGTGGCCAGCAGCAGCGCGCGGTGGGCATCGAAGAGTTCACCCGCCGCGGTGTCGTCCGACGCGATCAGCGGTTCGAGTTCAACCAGCACCACGCTGGCCTGCGCCACGTCGGGCAGCGTGCCTTCGCCTGACGCCTGCAGCCTGGGCAGGCCGCCCAGCGCGGCAAAGAGCGCATCGCTGTCGGCGCGCAGTTTCTCGCACAGGCCCTGGACCGCGGCGGCGGGCTCGTGCTGCCGCAAGGCCGCGTCGAGCGCGGCCGCGGCGGTCTGCACGCCCAGCGCGCCCAAGGTGCCGGCGGCGCCCTTGAGCCGGTGCGTCAACGCCCGCGCCAGGTCGAGTTCGTCCGCGGCCAGGTGCTGCTGCAGTCGAAGCACGTCGCCACGGTGACCGCTGGCCAGGGTGTGCAGCAGCTGCAGGTAGGTAAGCAGGTCGCCACCCAGCGCATGCAGACCGCGCTCGATGTTCAGCCCGTCCACGCCGGCCAGTGCCGACAGCACGAACTCGCGCTCCGTGGCCGTGAGGCGGTGGGCGTCGGCCTGCGCGCCGCGCTGGGCCGGCGCTGCCGGCGGCTCGGACAGCGCACGCTGCGGCAGCCAGCGCAAGATGGTGGCGTAAAGCAGCTTCGGGTCCACCGGCTTGGTGACGAAGTCGTTCATGCCGGCGGCGATGCAGGCGCGGCGGTCTTCCTCGAAGGCATTGGCGGTCAGCGCCACGATGGGCAGACCGGTCAGCCGCGGCTCGGCGCGCAGGGCGCGCGTGGCGTCGAAGCCGTCCATCACCGGCATCTGCACGTCCATCAGCACCAGGTCGTAGGGCTGCGCCAGCGCGTGCTGCACGGCCTGGCGGCCATCGACCGCGGTGTCGACGACGACGCCGGCCGCGTGCAGCAGTTCGATGGCCACTTCGCGGTTGACGGCGTCGTCCTCGGCCAGCAGCACACGCGCGCCGTGGCAGCGACGGCGCAACTCGAGGTCGGTCATCTCGGCATCGGGCAGGGCCGGGGCCGGCGGTGCCATCGCGTGGCGCAGCCGCGCCGTCAGCCAGAAGGTGCTGCCGACGCCGGGCTGGCTTTCGACGCCGGTCTCGCCCCCCATCAACTCGGCCAGGCGGTGTGTCAGCGCCAGGCCCAGGCCGGTGCCGCCGTAGCGGCGCGTCGTCGACGTGTCGGCCTGCTCGAAGGTCTGGAACAGCCGCGGCAGTTCGGCCGCGTCGATGCCGATGCCGGTGTCTTGCACCTCGAAGCGCAGCAACAGTGTGTCGTCGCCCTCTTCGAGCACCCGCATGCGCAGCACGATGCTGCCGCGCGCGGTGAACTTCAGCGCGTTGTCGGCGTAGTTGAAAAGGGCCTGGCTCAGCCGCGTGGCGTCGCCGTGCAGCCAGCCCGGCAGCGCGTCGGGCTCGATGCGCACGGCCACGCCCTTGGCCATCGCGCGGTCGGCGATCAGCGCATGCGCACGGTCGAGCACCGTGCCGAGCTCGAAGTCGACTTCGTCCAGCAGCATCTTGCCGGCTTCGATCTTCGACAGGTCGAGGATGCTGTTGATGATCGACAGCAGGTGCAGCGCCGCGGCGTCGATCTTCTCCAGCCGCGAGGCCTGGCGCGGCGAGACCTGGTCGCGCTGCAGCAGGAAGGACAGACCGACGATGGCGTTCATCGGCGTGCGGATCTCGTGGCTCATGTTGGCCAGGAAGGCGCTCTTGGCGCGGTTGGCGGCCTCGGCACGGTGGCGCGCAATGGCCAGCTCGGCAGTGCGTTCGTGCACCAGCTCTTCCAGGCGCTGACGGTGACGGTCAAGTTCCTCGGCCGTGCGCATTTTCTCGGTGATGTCTTCCTTCACCGCCACGTAATGCGTGATGCGACCGTCGGGCTGGCGCAGCGGCGCGATGTGCGCGAACTCGGTGTAGACGCTGCCGTCCTTGCGCCGGTTGCGGAAGACGCCGCGCCAAGACCGGCCGGCCATGAGCGCCGCCCACATTCCGGCGTGGTCACCTTGCCCCACGCCTGGGTCTTGCAGGATGCGCGGGTTCTGGCCCATCACTTCCTCGCGGCTGTAGCCGGTGACCTCGAGGAAGGCCTCGTTGACGTACTCGATCTCGGCCCGCAGGTTGGTGATGACGGTGCTGTTCGGGCTCTGTTCGACCGCCTGCGACAGCTTGCGCAGTTCGGCCTCTGCCTGCACACGCGCGCTGACGTCGATCATCACGCCCTGCAGCGACAGCGGCTGGCCGGCGCCGTCGCGCACCACACCGGCGCGGTCGTGCAAGTGGCGCCAATCGCCGCCGCGCGTGCGCAGCCGGTATTCGACGTCGAAGCTGCCGCCCTCCTGCCGCGACAAGGCTGCGGCAGCGAGCACACGGCCGCGGTCGTCGGGATGCAGACATTCCAGCCACAGCGTCGGCTGGGCCAGCCATTCGTCGCTGGTCCAGCCCAGCGTCACGATGGCCGGGCTGATGTAGATGATGGTGCTGAGCTCGTCGAGCCGGGCGCGGTAGATGATGGCCGGCACCTGCTCGGTCAGCGCGCGGTAGTTGGCCTCGCTGTCCTGCAGCGCGGCGTCGGCCCGGCGGCGTTGCAGCAGGCGCCAGATGTCGTTGCTGATCAGCTGCACGGTCTCGACATCGAACTCGGTGTAGTCGGCGCCCTTGCCGCCGACGCCGGCGAGCATGACGACGCGGCCGCTGTCGATGACGGGCACCGAGACCAGCCGGTCGAGCGCGGCAAGGCCTTCGGGCAGGCCGCGCTTGTCCGGGCAGGCGGCATAGTCGTTGATGACGACCGGCTTGCGCTGCCGGAAGGCATCGGCCCAGAGGCCGGCCTGGCTGATCGGGCAGTGCCTGTCGTGCGCGGTATCGCCGGACCCGGCCAGCGTGCGCCGTGACCATGCGACCCGCTCGAAGGTCTCGCCGTCCGGGTTGACGAAGTGCACGAAGGCGATGCAGCTGCGCGTGAGGTCCTCGGCCGCTTCCTGCGCACGCTGCAGGAAGCCGACCTCGTCCAGGGTCTCGGCCCACAACGGCAGCTGCAGCAGGGTCTCGGCGCGGCGCGCCTGCAGCGTCAGCGCGGCTTCGGCGGCCAGTTGTGCGGTGACGTCGTGCGCCAGCACCACCACCGAGGCGCGGCCGGCGAAATCCAGCGCATGCGCCGCGACCTCTATCAGCATCACGCCGCCGTCCTTGCGGCGGTGGCGCCAGATTTCGGCCTGGGCCCGCCCGGTACCGCCGCGCAGGTGGTCCAGCAGGGAAGGCACCTCGCTTTCAGGGTGGATGTCCGTGATGCGCATCGCCAGGAACTCGTCGCGTGTGTAACCGTACTTGTCGACGGCCGCGTCGTTGACCTCGACGAAGGCCAAGGTCTCGACGTCGTAGACCCACATCGGGTGCGGGTTCGACGCGAAGAGCTCGCGGTAGCGCGTTTCCTGCGCCAGGCGTTCGCGCTCGGCATGGCGCAACGCGGTGACGTCCTGCACCGTGCCCACCAGGCGCTGCGGCTGCCCCACGGCATCACCCACGAGACGGCCGCGCGCGCAGAGCCAGTGGCGCTCGCCGCCGGTATGCACCAGGCTGTAGTCCAGGTCGTCGACGTCCTCGCCAGCGGCCACGCGCTCCAGCCAGCGCTGCACAAGCGCACGCGTTCCAGGCTCGACCAGCGCACTCGCCGCGCCCGTCGTCGGCACGAAGGATTCGGGCGCCGCACCGTGCAGGCGGAAGGTCTCGTCCGACCAGCTGAAGGTCTGTGCAGCCCACAGGACTTCCCAGCTGCCGACATGCGCAATGCGCTGCGACTCGGCCAGCCGTTCATTCTGCACCCGCAGCAGCTGCTTGATCTCCTGCCGCGCGGCACGGTCGCGCAGTGCACGCACGCCGAAGGCGACGTCGGCCGCCAGTTCGGTAAGCAGCCGCACCTCCTCGTCGTCGAAAGCCTCGGGCTCGGCGGCGCACAGCGTCAGATTGCCCAGGCAGTGCGGGCCCTCGGCCGGCAGCGGCACCGCGATGGACGATACATAGCCGCGCGCCATCGCGGCCTCACGCCAGGGCGCGTAGTCCGGCTCGGTGGCAATGTCGCGCGTGAAGACGGGGCGGCCCTCGCGTATGGCGCGTCCGGTCGGACCGCGGCCGTGTTTGTCGTCGCCCCATGACATATGCACGCCGGCGAGGTAGCCATCTTCGGCGCCCCACCACGCCATCGGGCGCACCGTGCGTGCCGCGTCGTCCTCGGCGTAGCCGACCCAGGCCATGAGGTAGCCGCCGCGCTCGACGACGATGCGGCACACCTCGTGCAAGAGCCCGACCTCGTCGACGGCGCGCATGCAGGCCTGGCCACATTCACGGCTGGCCAGCAAGGCGCGGTTGGCGCGGGCCAGCGCGTTTTCGGCCTGCTTCAGGTGGGTGATGTCGCGCGACAGGCCGAAGACGCCGATCAGCGCACCGGTGCCGTCGCGCAGCGGGCCCTTGGTGGCGAGAAAAGTGCGCTCGCCCTGCGGTGTGCTCAGGCTTTCCTCGAGCGTGATGACGCGGCCCTCGGCCATCGCGCGCGCGCCGGTCTCCATCAGCAAACGCGCCTGCTCGGGCGGGAAGAACGCGGAGGCGTCGCGGCCGATCACCTCGGCCGGCGTCTTGCCCACGGCGCGCGCGGCAGCGCCGTTGAACAGCGTGTAGCGGCCCTCGGGGTCACTGGCGAAGATGGCGTCCTCGGAACTCTCGGCGATGGCCGCCAGCAGGCCCAGCGCATGCAGCCGCTCGCGCTGCGCCTGCTGCTCGCGCGCCGAAAGGGCGAGTTGCTCACGCTGGCGCGCCAGCACCACGGTGGCGGTGACGACGAACAGGCCGAGCATGCCGGCAAGCGCGATCCACATGGCCTCCTGGACGGCCGTGCCGTAGGCCTCGCTGTCGTCGATCTTGGCCAGCAGGTACATCTCGGTGTCCGGCACACGCCGCCCGGCGCCTAAGGCCGGCCTGCCGGTGTAGTCGCGGCCGCGGAGCCACTGCATGTCGGGCGAACCCGTGACCACGAGCTGCGCCGCCAGCAGGTCGGCCTGTGCCGCGGGCAGGCGCAGCTGCAGCGTCTTGCCGGGCGCGCCCCGCAGCGCGTTCAGGAACACGATGGCATCGCCGTCGCGCCGCACCAGAACTACCTCGCCGGTGGCGCTGGGCACGGGCCAGTCGTTCAACCGCGGCGGCAGGTAGGTGTGCTCGCCGAGCTGGCCCAGGAGCAGCGGCACCGGCGCGCCGTCCACCGCGCCGGGCGACGGCAGCGGCACGACGATTTCGCTGCGCGCGCGGCCTGCGGCATCGAGATAGGGACCGCGGAACCGGGTCTGCCGCTGCCTCGCCAGGGCGCCCAGCGCCTGGCGCGCGGCGGCGTCGGGAGCGGCATCGCCGGCGCGGGTGGTCCATAGCAGTTCGCCGCGTTCGTCCAGCAGCGTCAGGGTCTCGAAGCGGGTCTGCGCCTGCAGCCGCCCGAGGCGCACGAGCAGCAGATCGCGGCTGCGCAGGTCGCCCTGCACCTGCCAGCGCTGCACCAGCGCCGCCGCCTCGGCACCCGCGGCCACAAGATTGGCATCGATCTCGCGCTCGCTCAGCCAGACCAGCAGCTGCTGCGACTTGAGCTCTGCAACGGCCGACAGACGCGTGAGTTCGTCGCGCCGGTGCTGGCCGACGTTGTAGGCGATGCCGGCTGCGGTGAGCACGACGGTGACGAGCACCGCCGCCAGCAGCGGCCACTTCAGTCCGCGCAGCGGTGCGGCGGGCGGGGCGTTCGCCGTGGCGGTGGTAATGGTGGTGGTGGCGGTGCCCGCCACCTGCCAGCGCCGCAACAGCCCGTACAGCAGCAGCGCGGTGACCCCCGTGAACAGCCAGCCCTTGAGGGCACTGGCCAACGCGAGCTGGCCGCGGTCGCTGAACCAGTCCTGCAGCAGCCGGTCGGAGAACAGGATCCACAGCGCCGAAACCGCCGCGTAGACCAGCGTGATGCGCAGCGCCGCGAAACGGCGATCGGCCGGCGGCGGGGGGCGGGGCATGTCGGACACGGCAGCGGTGGCAGGCGCCTCAGAGGGTGAGAGTGTTTCGGACGTGCACGGGCGGCGCGGCCAAAGGCGTCCTGTCTAGGTGCAAAGCACAGCCATGGCTCGGGCTGTGACGAGCATTTGCAACGACGCGCGGGCGTATTTGGGCGTGACGAGCGGGCATGGGCGAACGACGCTCACACGCTCAGGGCGCGGTTCAGAGACGCGAGACCAGGGCCTGCAGCGGCATCGGGGCCGTGCCGCGCGGGTGGTCGCTGTGGCGCGCCGCGATGGCGGTGAAGACGCCGTAGTCGGCCAGGAAGACGTCGACCATCTCGGCGTCGAAGTGTTTGCCGCTGCCCTGGCTCAGGATGCGCCAGACCTCGTCGGGCGGCATCGCCGCCTTGTAGACGCGGGCATTCATCAGCGCGTCGAAAACGTCGGCGATGGCCATGATGCGCGCGGCCACGGGAATGGCGTCACCAGCCAGGCCGTCGGGGTAGCCGCTGCCGTCCCACTTCTCGTGGTGCCAGCGCGCGATTTCCTTGGCCAGCGACAGGAACTCGACCGGCCGCGCCGCATCGGCCTCGGCCAGCTCGATGGCGTCGAAACCCAGTCGGGCATGGGTCTTCATGATCGCCCACTCGGACGGCGTCAGCGGCCCGGGCTTGAGCAGGATGGTGTCGGGGATGCCGACCTTGCCGATGTCGTGCAGCGGCGCCGAGCGTGTCAGCAGGTCGATATATCGATCGGTCAGCACGGCTGCAAAACGCGGCTGATGGCGCAGCCGGCGCGCCAGCTCACGCACGTAGCCCTGGGTGCGCAGGATGTGGTTGCCGGTCTCGGGGTCGCGGATCTCGGCCAGATGCGCCAGCGCGCGGATACTGACCAGCTGCGTGAGGTCGTTTTCGGCCATGCGCCGTGCAACCTCGGCCTCGAGGAAGGTGTTCTGGTCACGCATCCAGTCGCGCGCGCGCTTGGCCTCGAGCTGGGTGCGCACACGTGCCAGCACAACCTGCGGCTTGATCGGCTTGGTGATGTAGTCCAACGCGCCGAGCTGCAGCCCGCGCTCCTCGTCGCTGGGCAGCGCCAGCGCGGTGACGAAGATGACCGGGATGTCCTGTGTCTGCGGGTCGGCGCGCAGCCGTTCGAGCACCGTGTAGCCGTCCATGCCGGGCATCGAGACGTCGAGCAGCACGAGGTCGGGCCGCGGCTCGGTGGCGGCAGCGCGCAGCGCGCTTTCACCCGAGTTGGCGGCGCGCACCTTGTACAGGGGCCGCAACAGGTGGGCGAGCATGGTCAGGTTCACCGGTTCATCGTCGACGATGAGGATGGTGACTTGCGACAAACCAGGGTCGGCGTCCATGGCGGGCTCGCGCGTTGTTCGATGCAACAGTGCACCGACTATAGGCCGGTCATCGGGCCGTGCAGTGGCCGATGGTCGAGGGCGAAAGCGCTTTGCATGTCGCAGCGCACGGAACGTGCGTGCGACGCCGCTGTCAGTGCTGCAGCTCGCGCAGATGGATGCTGTCGGGCGCGCTGCCGTTGCGGCCGGCCGGTTTGGCCGCCTCGCGCTCGAGCACACGGGCCGACGGTGAATTCAGCTCGCCCTGCGTCTCGACCGTGGCCGCGCCCGGAGCCAGGTTGCCCAGCGCGGCATAGGCCGCGGCCAGGGCGTCGTCGTCGTCGGTACTCTCGGTGACCTCGACCGCGGGTGCCGCGGGCAGGGTGTCCATCACCGCTGCGGTGCGGTAGACGTCTTCTTCAGTGTGGGCATTGCGGTGGTCGCGGTCGATGATGGCCACCGCCATTTTCGAGCGCAGGCTCGCCAGGCCGACCGGCGACCAGTTCGTGACCAGGCCCTCGAATTGCGACAGCGCACGTTCCATCACGTCGATCGGCAGCTTGTGCAGCGCCTTCAGGCCATGCTTGCCGATGGCGTGTTCGACGAAGACGAGGTGGCGCAGCGTCTGGCGCGTCTCGGGCAGCTCGTCCAGCAGTTCGGCCAGTTGCTGGCGCATCAGCGTCAGTTCCTGCTTCGCGTGCCTGGCCGCTTCCTGCTCGCGCGTCGGCGTTTTGGCCGTGGCCGCCGAATGCTGCAGCACGAGTTGCACACCTTCGGGGGCGCGCTTGATCTCGACGTCGTGCGTGAAGAAGGCGGTGACGCCCTGGCCGACACGCTTGAGCAGGCTGGACCTGGAGGACTTGACGGCAGAGCTCATGTTGAAGTTGATGCCGGTGCGCGGCAGCCGTGGGGCAGGCCGTCAAGCGGATCGAGACGGACACGACGGGATTTCGGCGATTTTCCGGCGGGATTGAGTCGCCCTTGTGACCAAAGGCGTCACGGGGCGCCGCCCGGCGCCCAGCCTCAGCCTATGCAGGTGCGGTTCTTGCCCGTGCGCTTGGCTTCGTAGAGGGCCTCGTCGGCGCGCTCCAGCGAGGCCTGCAGCGCCTCGTCGGCGCGCCAGGCGGTGACGCCGCCCGAAAAGGTGACGAAGACCTCGCGGCCGTCGTGCAGGAAGAGTGCTTCGCTCAGGCTGCGCTGCAGGCGTGTCAGCACCTGCTGGGCCTCGGCGACGTCGATGCCCGGCAGCAGCACGACAAATTCCTCGCCGCCGAAGCGCGCCAGGTGGTCGACCGGACGCAGCCGTTCGCGCACCGCTGTGGCCAGCGCCTTCAGGGCGAGGTCGCCGGCGGCATGGCCCAGGCTGTCGTTGAGCTTCTTGAAGTTGTCGATGTCGATGAGGCCCACCGCCAGCCCCGGGCCGCCCTGCCCGCGTTCGCGTTCGGCGCGGGCACGCTCGGCCTCGAAGGCCTGGTCGAGGCCGCGCCGGTTCGCGACCTGCGTCAGTGCGTCGGTCGACACCTCTTCGGACAGGCGGCGCAGTTCGCCTTCGAGCTCGCGCACGCGGCTTTCGAGTTCACCGGCACGCGCCTGGTCGGCCTGCAGGCGCTGCCGCGACAGGCCCACGGCCGACTGCACGCTGCGGGTGTCGTGCAGCAGCGCCTTCACGACCTCGGCCAGGCCCTCCAGCGTGTCGGCCTGCTCGATCGCCGCGGCATGTGCGGCGGTGGCCTGCTGGAAGCGGCCGGCCTGGTCGCCGAGTTCACCCACCTCGAGCAGCATGTCGTGGATAAGCTGCTTGAGCGCGTCGCGCGCCGCCTGGCGCTCGCCGCGCAGGCGCTGCTGGTGCTGCCGCGTCTCGGCCAGCAGCACGCTGGCGGCGCGCACGCCGCGCACGTTGCAGCCCTCGTCCGCGTCCAGCGCTGCCTGCAGCGCGGCGCACTGGCCACGGGCCCAGCTGTCGTCCTCGGCCAGTTCGGTGAGACCGGCCGTGAGTTCGCGGCACAGCCCCGTCAGCTCGTCGAGCAGGCGGTGGCGGCCGGCGAACAGGCGCCGTGCTTCGACGCAGACGGCCTCGATGGCCGCGGCACGGGCGGGCGTAGCGCCTTCGCTGGCCAGTTCGTCGGCCAGCCGCGCCAGTTCGGCCGCCAGGCGTTCGGCCAGCGGCAGCGCCGGCGGCAGCGCCGCCCGCACGGTGCCCTGCAGCGTGGCAGCCAACGGTGGCCACAGGCCGGGCTGGCCGTCGCCACGCGCTGCAGCTTCCAGCGGCGGATCGTCGACGCCGGTCTGCGCCGGGTCGCCGGGCTGGTCGGCCTCCCAAGCGGTAAGTAGCGACTGCAGGCGCGGCAGCAGGCGCTGCGCGTCGCTGCGGCTGCCGTCGAAAACACGCTTCAGGCTCTCTTTGCGCCGCGCCGCGGTCCATTGCCGGCCGCCGCGGTCGAGATGGCGCACGACGCGCTCGGTCAGCGTTGCCCAGGCCTGCAGCTGGGCCTTGACGGCCTCGTGGCCCTCGTCCTTGGTCGCGTCGTCGCGCGGCCGCGCGGTGGGCGCCGGCTGCCCGGCCTCTTCGGCATAGGCGCGGGCGTAGTTCTCGGGCGTCGGTTCCTGCTGCGCCTGGGACAGCCGGCGCAGCGCACCCTTGGCCAGCGCGGCCGCCGAGGGGCCTGCAGCAGGCGACGGTGTTGCAGCCGCGTCGCGTTCCGGGTGCGGCGCCGTGCGCGCGATGCTCACGGGCGCTGCTGCCGGGCCGCGACGCCCCGCGCCGCGCCGGCCTCGGCCTCGGCGGCGTCGCCGATCCAGGGCGCCTTGCGCGGCAGCACGGTCTGCTCGAGCCAGCGCTGCAGGTCATCGGGCGGCACGGCGCGGCTGAACAGGAAACCCTGCATCACCACGCAGCCCAGGCGGTGCAGCACCTCCATCTGGCGCAGCGTCTCCACGCCCTCGGCCACAACACGCAGGCCCAGCGAACGCGCCAGCGCGATGATCGCGGTGACCACCGCGCTGCTCTGCGGCGTGATGCCGAGGTCGCGCACGAAGCTGCGGTCGATCTTCAGTTCGCTGATCGGCAGCGTCGTCAGGTAGGCCAGCGACGAATACCCGGTGCCGAAGTCGTCGATCGAGATCTCGACACCGATCTCGTTCAGACGGTGCAGCGCCGGGATCACGTTCTGCAGGTCCTTCATCAGGTTGTTCTCGGTGATCTCGAGCATGATCACCCGGTGCGGCACGCTGAACGAAGTGACGCACTGGTGGATGTGCTCGACGAGGTCGCTGCGCTCGAACAGCCGGCTGGGCAGGTTGACGGCGATGGCATCGGCAAAGCCGAAGCTCTCCTGCCAGGCGCGTGCCTGGCCGGCGGCCTGGCGCAGCGCCCATTCCGACAGCGGCACGATGAGCCCGGTTTCCTCGGCCAGCGGGATGAAGTCGCCAGGCGGCACCAGCTTGCCGCCGCGCTGCCAGCGCATCAGCGCCTCGGCACCGACCATGCGTGCACCACGCACGTCGATCTTGGGCTGGTAGTGCAGCACCAGTTCGTCGCGCTCGATGGCCTTGTGGAGCGCGGTCTCGAGCTCGAGCTTCTCGCGCCCGCGGCCGGCCAGCTGCGGGCTGTAGACGGCCGAGCTGTTGCGGCCCTGCGCCTTCACCGAGTACATCGCGACGTCGGAATTGCGCAGCAGGTCGACGACGGTGTTGCCGTCGCGCGGGAAGATCGCCACGCCGACGCTGGCGGTGACGAAGCACTCCTGGCCGCTGACGAAGATGGGGTCGCGCAGCGAGATCAGCACACGTTCGGCCACACGTTCGGCGTCGGCATCGCCGGTGACCTCGGGCAGCAGCGCGACGAACTCGTCGCCACCCAGCCGGCCCACGGCCTCCAGCGCGCGGTGCGAACGTGCGCCTGCGGTCTCGATCTGGCCTTCCATGATCTGATCGCTGTGGCGCACGCAGGCGCGCAGGCGCCGCCCGACCTCGACCAGCAGTTCGTCGCCTGCGCCATGGCCCAGCGTGTCGTTGATGATCTTGAAGCGGTCGAGGTCGATGAGCAGCAGTGCGCACTGGTGCTGCATGCGGCGTGCGTGCTCCAACGCGCGTTCGGCGCGCCAGATCAGCTGGCGCCGGTTTGGCAGCCCGGTGAGCGCGTCGAAGTTTGCGAGCTGGCGGATCTTGTCCTCGGCCGCACGGCGGTCGGTGACGTCCTGAACGATGCCGCTGTAGCCGATGCCTTGGCCGTGTTCGTTGAACTCGGGCTCGGCCTCGACGTGGATGATGCGCTGGCGGCCGTCGAACGGCACGATCGGCACGTCGGTGGCCAGCACCGAGGCGTGGCGCATCACCTCGTGCAGCAGGCGCAGGAAGGTGCGGCGGTCGTCCTGCGGCACCATGCGCAGCAGCGCGCGCAGCGTCACGCGCTCGTGCGGTCCGAAGCCGAAAACACGCAGCGCTTCGGGCGACATCAGCAGCCCGCCCTCGGAACGCCGCCAGTCGAAGCTGCCCATGCGCGCGAGGTCCTGCGCGCGCGCCAGCTTGGCGCGGTTGCGCTCGAGTTCGATGCGTGTGCGCGACGCACGCAGCAGGTAGTGCAGGCGGCCGGCCAGCAGGCTCCACTGCGTGGCCTTGACGAAAAAGTCGGTGGCACCGGCCTGGTAGGCGCGCGTGATCGAGGCGTCGTCTTCCAGCCCTGTGAGCATCAGCACCGGCACGTTCTCGAAACCCGGCGTGCGGCGCAGGCGGCGGCAGGTGGCGAAGCCGTCCAGGCCGGGCATCATCGCGTCGAGCACGATGAGGTCGGGCATCCAGTCGCGCAGCAGCTCCAGCGCCTGCCCGCCACCGCTGGCCTCGGTGATCTTGAAGCCGCGCTCGCGCAGCGCCAACGCCGTGAGCAGCAGGTTGACCTCGTCGTCGTCGACGAGCAATACCTCCGGCTCGGACGTGTGGCTGGCGTCGGCGTAGGGGTGTGTGGCGGTCATCGGCAGGGGTGGCGTCACTGGCGCAGCATAGCCTTAACAGCCACCAATGCAGCCTGGCCGGTCTGCAGCAAACGTTCGATATCACCGCCCAGCGCGCCCAGGCTGTCGGTACGCAGGCGGCGCTCGACCTCGGCGCAGGTCTGCGCCAACACCAGCGCGCCCACGCTGGCCGAGCTCGACTTCAGCGTGTGCGCGATGCCAGCGACCACCACCGCGTCGCCTGCTTCGCGTTGCGCCTCGAGTTGCTCGAGCATGCGCACGAGCGAACTCTCGAAGGCCCTGAAGACCCTGGGCACAACACCGTGGCGGCCGTCGGGGTCGAGCTCGCGCAGGCGCGCCAGGGCCTCGGCATCGAGTACCACAGCGGCGGCCATCGGCGTGGGAGGGTTGTTCACAGCTGGATCCGACTCATACGGCTCACCAGCCCGGTGCGGGAAGCTCATGACCGTAGATGTCGGCGGTGCACCCTGGAACTTGAGCAGAACCCGGCATGACCGCTCCGTACAATTCCCGCATGCTCATATCGTGCCACGGCAGCCGACCCCGAGCCGCCGGCCCTGGCATCCCAGGTGTGATGGCGGGCGGCGCGGTGTTCCTGTGCTTTCCCCGGATAGCCTTCGCCGCGGGCAGCGAAACCGGCATCGGCAGCCTGGCGCTGGTGGCTGCGGCGCTGCTGGCACTGGCTGCCGTTGCCGGTGTGGCTTACCTGCTGGGCACGACGCGCACACGCATGCGCAGCGAACGCGCGCTGCGCGAGGCGCGCGCCGATGCCCGGCTGCAGGCCCAGTTGCTGGAAGGCCAGCCGTGGCAGACCGACGCGCTGCACCGGTTGGCCACCGGCCCTGGCGGCGCCGAACTGCCGGCCGAGATGCTGGTCGCCCACCCCGAAGTGCAGGCGCGCCTGCGCTCGCGGCGCGCCTTCACCGACCTGCTGGTCGCACTGACCGAGAGCCGGCAGGGCAGCGGCATCTGGTTGCTGCGCGCCGTGCCGCGCCAGGACGACCTCGGCGCCTTCAGCGGTTACGCCGGCACCGCCCGACCGATGGACGAGGCCACGGCAGCCCAGGCCGGCGAGGCGGCGCTGCAGCCGCTGCTCGACCTGTTGCCAGGCGCTGCGGTGCTGGCCGTCGACCCCGGCACCGGCTGGCGGCTGCAGCGTGCCAACGGCGCCGCACGTGCGCTGTGGCCGGGGTTGGACGATGGCGCAGCGCTGCCTGCCGTGATGGTCGGCCTGCCCGAGCGCGTGGCCGCGGCGTTCGGCGGCGCCGCACCGGCCGTCGTGCGCGCCGACGGCTGGCAGGTGCTGCCGGGCGCACCGCTGCCTGGCGGCGTGCGCACGCTGGTGCTGGCCCAGCAACTGGCGCCGGCGGCGACCGACGCCGCTCAGGCCGCCACGATGGCCGAGAGCGACAGCTTCAGCTTCACCGTCTCGCACGACCTGCGGGCGCCGATCCGCGTCGTCGAGGGTTTCACGCGCATCGTCAAGGAGGACTATGGCCGGCTGCTCGACCGCGTCGCCAACGACCACCTCGACCGCGTACTCGGCGCCGCGGCGCGCATGAACCTGATGATCGACGCGCTGCTGACGCTGGCGCGGCTGTCGACGCAGCCGCTGACGCGTCAGCCAGTCAACCTGTCGCAGCTGGCGGCCTACGTCGTCGACGAACTGCGCCGTGGCGCGCCCGAGCGCGAGGCCGAGGTTGAGATCGAACCCGGCCTGGCCACCAACGGCGACCCGACACTGCTGCGCCTGGTGCTCGAGAACCTGCTCGGCAACGCCTGGAAGTACAGCGCCCGCTGCACCCGGGCGCGCATCAGTTTTGCCGCGGTGGCGCACGACGGCGGCATCGCCTATGTCGTGCGCGACAACGGCGCGGGCTTCGACATGCGCGCCTCGGAGCGCCTGTTCGGCCTCTTCCAGCGCCTGCACAGCGCCAGCGAGTTCCCGGGCACCGGGGTCGGGCTGGCGTCGGTGAAGCGCATCGTGCGCCGCCACGGCGGCGACATCTGGGCCGAAGCCGAAACTGGCCGCGGCGCGGCCTTCTACTTCACGCTGGCCGGCTGAGCGCGCCTGGGCGAAAGCCGCTCACGCTCTCAGACCGCGGAACGCGCCAGTTCCTCGACCGCGCCGAGCAGGCGCTCGGCCTGTGCCGCGACACCCTGCTTCTGGTCGGCGGCCAGGCGCTGCAGGCGCGCCCAGGCGTCGGCGCGCGACAGCGAGTAGCGGTGCATCAGCACGCCGACAGCCAGCGGCACGGGGTCGGCCAGCACGCCGGCCACCGCTGCGGCGGCGACCGCAGCGACCGCGGCGACTGCGGCAGCTGGCGCAGCGGGCCCCGGTGCTGCCGCCGGCGGCGGCACGACGCCGCGGCGCACACGCGCCAGCGCGGCCTCGACGGCGGGCACGATCTGCCCCACGCCGAGCGGCTTGACGAGGTAGTCCAGCGCCCCCAGCGCCTCGACCTGGCGGCGTGTCGGCTCGTCGGCAAAGGCCGACAGGAACATGAAGGGAATGTGGCAGACATCGCGCAGGTACTCGGCCACGTCGAAACCGCTCTTGCCCTCCATGCGGATGTCGAGCAATGCCAGCTCGGGACGGTGCTCGCGGGCCAACAGGATGGCGTCGTCGC
>JBBRBW010000071.1:0-23105 GCA_038205425.1 Burkholderiales bacterium
ACCGTGTGCGGCAGCCCCGCCAGCACCATGGCCACACGCGCCATGTTCATGCCCTGCTCGCCCTCGGGGAAGCTGCAGCCGACGATGGCGTCCTCGATGGCCTTCGGGTCCAGCGTCGGCACCTGGCGCAGCGCGCTCTGCACGGCGGCCACCAGCAGGTCGTCAGGCCGGGTGTTCTTGAAGTAGCCGCGCCCGCTCTTGCCGATGGGCGTGCGGGTGGCGGCGACGATATAGGCGTCTTGAACTTGCTTGCTCATGGTCAGCTCCTGATCAGTTCCGCACCGGCTTGCCGGTAGACAGCATGCCCATGATTCGCTCCTGCGACTTCGGGTGTTCCAGCAGCGCGCAAAAACGCTGGCGTTCCATCGCCATCAGATAGTCCTCATTCACCAGGCTGCCAGCGTCGACGTCACCGCCGCAGATGACTTCGGCGATCAGCGTGCTGATGTGGAAGTCGTGCGCGCTGATGAAACCGCCGTCGCGCATGTTGGCGAGCTGGCCCTTGATGGTGGCGATGGCACTTCGGCCGGCCACCGCGAACAGCGCCTTGGGCGGCGGGCGATAGCCGCTGTCGGCCATCGCCCGGGCCTGCGTCAGCGCGACGAAGAGCAGTTCGTCCTTGTGCGGCACGATGATGTCGCTGTCGAGCAGGTAGCCGAGCTTCTTCGACTCGATCGCACTCGTGCCCACCTTGGCCATCGCGGCGTTGGTGAAACCTTCGGTGGCGAACTTCATGATGTCGGCGTTGGCCCAGTTCGTGACGTTCGCGGCGCCGGCCATCTCGGCCGCGCGACGGGCGACGTAGGCCAGGCCGCCGCCGCCGGGGATCAGGCCCACGCCCACTTCCACCAGGCCGACATAGGTTTCCATCGCGGCCACGCGGCGCGCGCAATGCACGGCGATCTCGCAGCCGCCGCCCAGGGCGATGCCGCGCATCGCGGCCACCACCGGCACCTGCGCATAACGGATGCGCAGCATCGCGTCCTGCAGCTTCTTCTCTTCCGGCTTGATGCCCTTGGCGCCGCTCTTCATGAAGATCGGCATCATCGACTCGAGGTTCGCACCGGCCGAGAACATGTCGTCGGGCGACCAGATCACCAGGCCCTTGTAGCCGGTCTCGGCCAGTTCGACGGCCTTCAAGAGGCCCTCGGTGACGGTGGCGCTGATGAGGTGCAGCTTGCAGGTGATGCTGGCGATGAGCATTTCGCCGTCCAGCGTCCACACGCGCACTTCGTCGTTGCGGAAGACCTCGGTGCCGCTCTTCAGCGCGTCCTTGGCGCCGGCGCCGTAGACACTTTCCGGGAAGTGCTGGCGGCAGTAGACCGGCAGCCCGCTGCGCGGCACGTAGGCCTGGCGTGTCGGGCTCCAGCTGCCCTCGGGCGTGTGCACTCCGGTGCGGCCGTCGAAGACCCAGGCCGGCAGCGGCGCCGTGCTCAGCGCCTTGCCGGCGTCGATGTCTTCCTTCACCCAGCCGGCCACCTGCTGCCAGCCCGCTTCCTGCCACAGCTCGAAGGGGCCTTGTTTCATGCCGAAGCCCCAGCGCATCGCGAAGTCGATGTCGCGCGCGCTGTCGGCGATGTCTTCCAGGTGCACGGCGGCGTAGTGGAAGGCGTCGCGCAAGATGGCCCACAGGAACTGCGCCTGCGGGTTCGTCGATTCACGCAACAACTTCAGGCGCTCGGCCGCGGGCTTCTTGAGCATGCGCTCGACGATGGCCTCGGCCTTGCCGCCGGCCGGAACGTAATCGGCCTTGGTCGGGTCCAGCCGCAGGATGTCCTTGCCGACCTTCTTGAAGAAGCCGGCGCCGGTCTTCTGGCCCAGGGCGCCCTTCTCGATCAAGGCCTTCAGCACCGGCGGCGTGGCGTAGATCGGGAAAAACGGGTCAGGCGTAGCATTCCCGTCCCCGAGGTTGTCCTGCAACGTCTTGATGACGTGGGCCATGGTGTCGAGGCCCACCACGTCGGCGGTGCGGAAGGTGCCGCTGCTGGCGCGGCCCAGCTTCTTGCCGGTGAGGTCGTCGACGACGTCGAAGGACAGGCCATAGGTCTCGGCCTCCTTCATCGTCGCCAGCATGCCGGCGATGCCGACGCGGTTGGCGATGAAGTTGGGCGTGTCCTTGGCGCGCACGACGCTCTTGCCCAGTGCGGTGGTGACGAAGGCTTCGAGATCGTCGAGCACGTCGGGGGCCGTCGTCGGCGTGTTGATCAGCTCCACCAGCGCCATGTAGCGCGGCGGGTTGAAGAAGTGGATGCCGCAGAAGCGCGGCTTGATGCTGTCGGGCAGCACTTCGCTCAGCTTCGTGATCGACAACCCCGAGGTGTTGCTGGCCACTATGGCCGACGGCGCCAGGCTCGAGGCGATCTTCTGGTAGAGGTCGAGCTTCCAGTCCATGCGCTCGGCGATGGCCTCGATGACGAGGTCGCATTCACCCAGCAAGGCCAGATGCTCCTCGTAGTTGGCCTGTTCGATGCGCGCGGCATCTTCCGGCACGCCCAGCGGCGCGGGCTTGAGCTTCTTCAGCCCTTCCACCGCACGCGTGACGATGCCGTTCTTGGGCCCTTCCTTGGCGGGCAGGTCGAACAGCACGACCGACACCTTGCAGTTGACGAGGTGGGCGGCAATCTGCGCGCCCATGACGCCGGCGCCGAGCACGGCGACCTTGCGGACTTGGAATCTATTCACGGTGTCTCCTTGAGGGAGGTTGTTCGGCCCGGGGCCGCTGTGGCCCCCGGGTCGGCGGGGAAAGTCAGAACAGGGCTTCGTCCATCGCCATCAGCGGCGCCACGCCGCTGCGCGCGGTGCGGATGAGGCCGGCCGTTTCCGGCAGCAGTTTGGCAAAGTAGAAGCGCGCAGTGTGCAGCTTGGCGGTGTAGAAGGGGTCGCCGCCTTCACCCTGGGCCGCTTGCTTGGCCAGCGCCAGCTTGGCCATGCGGGCCCAGAAATAGGCGAAAACCAGGTGGCCGCAGATGCGCAGGTAGTCCACCGCCGCGCCGCCCACCTCGTCGGCGTTGGCAAAGGCCTTCATGCCGAGTTCGGCGGTCAGCTTGGTGACCTTGTCGCCCAGGTCGGCCAGCGGGTTGACGAACTCCTGCATCGCTTCGTTGGTGCCTTCTTCCTCGACGAACTCGGTGATGTGGCGGCCGAAGGCCTTCAGCTTCGCGCCGTTGTCGCCCAGCACCTTGCGGCCCAGCAGGTCCAGCGACTGGATGGTGTTGGTGCCCTCGTAGATCATGTTGATGCGGGCATCGCGCACGAACTGCTCGACGCCCCATTCCTTGACGTAGCCGTGGCCGCCGAAAACCTGCATGCAGTGGCTGGTGGCGATCCAGGCGTTGTCGGTGAGGAAGGCCTTGACGATGGGCGTCAGCAGCGCCACCTCGTCGGCGCAGGCCTTGCGCTCGTCATCGTCGTCGGTGCTCAGCTCCTTGTCGATGAGCAGCGCGATGTAGACGGCCAGCGCGCGCCCACCCTCGGCATAGGCACGCGCGGTCAGCAGCATCTTGCGCACGTCGGGGTGCACGATGATGGTGTCGGCCGGCTGGTCGGGCTGCTTGGGGCCGGTCAGGCTGCGCATCTGGCGGCGGTCCTTCGCGTAGGCCGCGGCGTTCTGGTAGGCCACTTCGGTCAGCCCCAGGCCCTGGTTGCCGACGCCCAGGCGCGCGGCGTTCATCATCACGAACATCGCCGCCAGGCCCTTGTGCGGCTGGCCGACCAGCGTGCCTTCGGCGCCGTCGAGCATCATCTGGCAGGTGGCACTGCCGTTGATGCCCATCTTGTGTTCGAGCCCGCTGCAGAAAATGGGGTTGCGCTCGCCCAGGCTGCCGTCGGCCTTGACCTTGAACTTGGGCACGACGAAGAGGCTGATGCCCTTGCTGCCGGCGGGCGCGTCGGGAAGACGGGCCAGCACCAGGTGCGCGATGTTGGCCACCAGGTTGTGTTCACCGGCGCTGATGAAGATCTTCTGCCCGGTCAGCGCATAGGTGCCCTCGGGCGCTCCGACCACGGGTTCGGCCTTGGTGCGCAGCATGCCGAGGTCGGTGCCGCAGTGCGGTTCGGTCAGGCACATCGTGCCCGTCCATTCGCCGCTGCTCAGCCTGGGCAGGTAGGTGGTCTTCTGCACTTCGGTGCCGTGCGCATGCAGGCACTCGTAGGCGCCGTGCGACAGGCCGGGGTACATCGTCCACGACTGGTTGGCGCTGTTCAGCATCTCGTACAGGCACTGGTTCATCACGTGCGGCAGACCCTGGCCGCCGTAGGCCGGGTCGGTGCTCAGCGCGGGCCAGCCACCTTCGACGTAGCGTGCATAGGCGTCCTTGAAACCGGAGGGCGGTTGCACCTCGTGGGTGGTCTTGTCGAGCGTGCAGCCCTCGGCGTCGCCGCTGACGTTGAGTGGAAACACCACCTCGGCAGCGAACTTGCCGCCTTCTTCGAGCACGGCATTGATGGTGTCGACATCGATCTCGGCGTGCCGGGGCAGCAGCTTCAGCTCGTCGGCGACATTGAACAGCTCGTGCAGCACAAATTGCATGTCGCGCAGGGGCGGGTTGTAGACGGGCATGGTGAGCTCCTGGACAAGTGCGGATGGATGGGCGTTCAGCGCCGCCCGCGCTTGCGCGCGGCAGGCGGGGAGGCTGCGGCGGGCGGTGCGCCGGCTTCCTGTGCGTAGTGGGAGAGCGTGCGTTCAAAACCGGCACTGGCGCGGTCTAGCGCGCCCGGCGTGCGCAGGAAGCGCGCGTCGTGGTGCAGCGCCAGGATCAGGCCGTGCAGCTCGAACAGCATCTGCGTCGGTTCGGTCTCGGCACGCAGCTGGCCTTCGGCCATGGCCAGCCGGATGGCGCGTTCCAGCGCCGCATGCCAGGCACGCACCATCGACACCAGCGCGTCGCGCACCGGGCCCGGGCGGTCGTCGAACTCGACGGCGCCGCTGATGTAGATGCAGCCCGAGTCGAGTTCCACCGAGACGCGGCGGATCCAGCGCTCGAACAGTGCGCGCAGCCGGGGCAGGCCGCGCGGCTCGCGGATCGCGGGCACGAAGACCTCTTCCTCGAAACGTGCGTGATATTCGCGGATGACCGAGATTTGCAGTTCCTCGCGCGAGCCGAAGTGGGCGAACACGCCCGACTTGCTCATCTGCATGACCTCGGCCAGCGCGCCTATCGACAAGCCCTCCAGGCCCATGTGCGAAGCCAGGCTCAGCGCCGCGTCCAGGATGGCGGCACGCGTCTGCTGGCCCTTGTGCAAGGCGCGGGCGGCACTGCGGGGCGTAACGGCGGCGGAGTTTTCGGAAGTGGCGGCCATGAGTGCGGGCATGCAGACGGGCATGCAGACGGGCATGCAGACGGGCAGAAATCGAACGATCGTTCTATTTTGCCGACTTCGGCGGCGCCAGCGGGCTCAAGAACGCACGATTTTTAGGGCGACGGTCCTAGAAACCACCCGCGCGGCTGCCCTGCCGAGGGCGCCGGCGCTGCGCCGCAGGCGGTGTCGGCAGGCGCGTCACTGAAGCTTCACCGCAGATCGTTTACGCTAAAGGCCATGGACGTGCTGCAGCTCGATATCTCGGGCCGCCCCCAAGCGTGGATCAGCCCGCGCGAAGCGGCGGTGCTGTACGCCAGCGACGCCGTTGCGTGGACGCTGGGGATGGCCTTTCACGTGCTGCGCGGCGGCGTGCAGCGCGCCACGGGTCTGCAGTCGCGCATCGAGGTGCACCCCATCGTCGCCGTGCGCGGCGCGGTGCCCAGCCGGGCTTGGCGGCAGACGCCGGCGCTGTCCAACCCCAAACTTTTTGTGCGCGACCGCGGCATCTGCGCCTACTGCGGCCACCGCTTCGCCTTCGACGACCTGACGCGCGAGCACATCGCGCCCGTCTCGCGCGGCGGCAGCGACAGCTGGATGAACTGCATCACCGCCTGCCGCGCCTGCAACGGCCACAAGGGCAACCGCATGCCCGAAGAGGCGCACATGACACTGCTCTACCTGCCCTACGTGCCCAGCCTGCACGAGGACATGATCCTGCGCGGCCGGCGCATCGTTGTCGACCAGATGGATTTCCTGCTCGCCAGCGTGCCGCGCAGCTCGCGCCTGCACGGCTGAAGCGGAGGCCGGCGAACGGGCGCAGAATTTCGCTTGCGCGCCGTCAAACCGGCGCCGGAACTTCGCCGGCCCCGGCAGGCTCCACCGCTTTGACTGCCCACTTCGATGCGCGCGTCTGCGTGCCGGTCCTTGTCCTTTTCGGAGACTTCCATGAACCGCCTGCTCGTCCGCAGCACCGCCCTGGCCTCGATGCTGGCGCTGGCCGCCTGCTCCACCACCAGTCCCGACGTCGTCAGCCGCAACGAGGCGCAGCGTCTGTCCACCGTCGTCGACGCCGTGGTGCTGAATTCGCGCCCGGTGGTCGTCGATGGCCAGCAGAGCGGCATCGGCGCGGCGGCTGGCGGCGTGGCCGGCGGCATGGCTGGCTCCAGCGTCGGCGGCAGCCGCGAAGCCGTTGTCGTCGGCATCATCGGCGCCGTGGTCGGTGGCGTGATCGGCAATGCCGTCGAACGCAGCACGACACGCGAGCACGCGGTCGAGATCCTGCTGCAGCTGAAGAACGGCGACCGCAGGTCCGTCGTGCAGGCCAAGGCGGCCGAGACCTTCAACCCGGGCGACGCGGTGATCCTGGTCAGCACCGGCGGCCGCGTGCGCGTGACCAAGGCGCCCGCGGTGACGGCGCCAGACCCGACGCCCGCGCGCTAGTCCAGAAGTCGCCGGCGGCGCCCCGCTCCATCCTCATCCAGAGGGCGTCGCGCACCTGCTGCGGCACGGGCCGGCGCCGACCCTCGCCCTCAGCGCGGGCCAGTGCGCAGCAGGCGCTCGGCCGCCGGCACGTTGTCGTCGCCGTCGAGTTCCATCGCCACCTGGGTACACACGGCACGGCACAGCGTGGCCACGCGCTCGCTTTGCAGGCGGTAGTAGATCTGGGTGCCCTCGCGGCGGCGCCCGAGCACGCCGGCGCGGTAGAGCGTGGCCAGGTGCTGCGACATGTTGGGCTGCGTGGTGTCGATCTGCGCCAGCAGGTCGGACACATTGCGTTCGCCGTTGCACACGGCGCTGATGATCTTCAGCCGCACCGGCGTCGACAGCAGGCCGAAGAGCTCGGCGGCGGTCTCGAAGACCGAGTCCTCTTGCTCGCGATCACTGGCCACGGCACCCTCGCGAAGTTCGTCTTGACGCATCACTGTATCAGCAAGCGCCGATGTGCCGCCGGCGGCCTTGTCGGCTCATTTGAAACGGTAGTGGTCGCGGTTGAGCACCGCCGACACCGAGGTCACCTCGTCGGGAAACAAGGTCAGGTTCAGTTCCAGGTTGCACTGCTCGACCATGCCGCGCAGCGCGGACGGCGTGTTGACGCGCCCGCGCGGCCGGTAGAGGGCCGAAGCGTCGCCACCGGCCTTGCGCGCGTGGCACTCGTCGCACTTGTGCTCGCGGATGAGCTTTTCGCCCTGTGCCAGGTCGGCCTCGCGGAACAGTGCCGCGGCGCTGCCTGCGGGCTCGGCTGCCGCAGCGAGCGCGCCAGCCGCCAGCAGGCCGGCGCACAGCAGCGCCGCGACGGCCGCCCGGCCGGGCCCGGAAAACGCGGCGTGTGGGATGTCCACCGTGTTTACTTCGCGCCGCCCAGGATCCAGGCGGCCAGGGTCTTGATGTCGGCGTCGCTGAGCGCCGCCTGAGCTGGCATCGGCACCGGGCCCCACTTGCCGGCGCCGCCGGCCTTGATGCTGGCGGCCACGGCCTCGGCCGCGTCCTTCTGGCCGGCGTACTTCTTGGCCACGTCATGGTAGGACGGGCCGACGATCTTCTTGTCGACGGCATGGCAGGCGGTGCAGGTACTTTTCTGCGCCAGCGCCAGGTTGGCATGGGCGGGCAGGCCGGCGACAGTGGCGGCCACGGTGAACAGCAGGGGAAACAGCTTCATGGGGGCTCCGGGGGGCATCACGGGGAGAAACGCTGGGACGAGTGCTGGGAAAAGTGCTGGGAAGAGTGCCGGGAAGAGTGCGGGGAAAAGCGCAGGGCAACGGGCGTACGCTCAATAAGCGAATGATGATATTCGTCGCAGCGGATGCTGAACCCCGGGAAAGCCCGCACCCCAGGCTCTTGCGCGGCCGCCCCTGACGCGAGATGCGCCGCGGCACGCGGCGACAATCTGCGCATGGGTGACATCGATCTGGGCGGCATGGCAGCGCGCGTGCTGTGGGCGTCGTTTGCGCTGGCCGTCGTGTTCGGCGCGCTGGCGCAGCGCACGCATTTCTGCACCATGGGCGCTATTGCCGATGTCGTGAACATCGGCGACTGGGCGCGGGCCCGCATGTGGGCGCTGGCCATCGCGGTGGCGGTGCTGGGCTTCAACGCCATGGTCGCGCTGGGCTGGATCGAGGCCCGCAATTCGGTCTACGCCGCGCCGCGCCTGCTGTGGCTGTCGTCGCTGGTGGGTGGCGCGCTGTTCGGCTTCGGCATGGTGCTGGCTTCGGGCTGCGGCAGCAAGAACCTGGTGCGCCTGGGCGGCGGCAACCTGAAGTCGCTGGTGGTGCTGGGGGTGCTGGCCGTCACCGCTTTCGCGACACTGCGCGGCATCACCGCGGTGCTGCGCGTGAACACGGTCGAGCGGGTTTTTGTCGACCTGCCGCCAGGGCAGGACCTGCCGTCGCTGGCCGCGGCCGCTTTCGACCTGGGCACGCCGGCGGCGGCGGCGCTGCTGGGCGTGGCGGTGGCGGCAGCACTGCTGGCCTGGGTGCTGGCACGACCCGAGGGCCGCAGCGCCGAGGTACTGGCGGGCGGCATCGGCATCGGCGCCGTGGTGGCGGCCACCTGGTGGGTATCGGGCCACCTGGGCTTCGTGCCCGAAGACCCGAACACGCTCGAGCCGGCCTTCCTGGCCACCAACTCCCGGCGCATGGAATCGCTGAGCATGGTGGCGCCGGTGGCTTATGCGCTGGACTGGCTGCTCTTTTTCAGCGACCAGGCCAAGGTGCTGACGCTGGGCATCGTCACCGTGGCCGGCGTGGCCGTGGGGGCAGCGGCCATGGCACTGGCCGATGGCAGCTTCCGCTGGGAAGGTTTCGGTGGCGTCGAAGACGTGGCCAACCACCTCGTGGGTGCCAGCTGCATGGGCGTGGGCGGCGTCATCGCGCTGGGCTGCACCGTGGGCCAGGGGCTGTCGGGTGTGTCGACCCTGTCGCTGGGCAGCCTGCTGGCGCTGGCCGCCATCGTCGCCGGTGCCGTGGCGGCGCTGCGTTACCAGGCGTGGCGCATGGAACAGCTGGTCTAGCGCTTCAGCGCCAGGCGGGCGAGGTCCATCACGTCATCCTCGGCCATCTCGCCTGGAATGCACTGCAGCAGCTGGCCGCCGGCGCCCACGGTGCAGGTCATCGGGATGACGCGGCGCGGCGTGAAGCGCGGCCGCAACTGGCCGCCGTCGAGCACCACCGGGAATCGGTAGCCGTGGCGGCGCAGGTACTGCTGCACCGCGGCCACGTCGCGGTCCAGCGCGACGCTCAGGATGCGCAGACGCGCCGGGTCGAGCGTGCGGTGGAGCTGCTCGATGCGGCCGTTGTGGCGCTCGCAGAAGGCGCAGTAGGTGGCCCAGAACACCACCACCAGCGGCACACCCTTCCAGCCCGCGGGGTCGACGGCACGGCCGTCCGGCGCCACCAGGGCCGGCCAGTCGATGGCGGCACCGGGCAGCGGCGATGCGGTAGCCGCAGCAGCCCAGCCCGCACCCGCGGCAGCGGGCAGCGCACGCAGCCAGCGGCGGCGTGTCCAGCCCGTCGGCATGGCGGCGTCGGTCTTCACTTGGCCTGCTGCTCCATCAGCAGGTAGGTGTTGTAGGCGTTCATGCGGTTGGCGGCGCGGAACAGCGGCAGCTGCGCGTAGCGGCTCCAGTCGGCCCGCATGTAGGCTTCCTCGAAGGGCTCCAGGTTGGCGGCCGCCTCGCCCATGCTCTTGCGCAGGAAGACCAGGTAATCGCGTGTCATCGCAAGGTCGGGCAGCGGGTCGGAGGAGACGGGCCCGTGGCCGGGCACGATGAGCGTGGGCTTCAGCGCAATGAGGCCGCCGAGGGCGGCTATCCAGCCCCGGCTGTCGGCCTGACCGACGAAGGGGATGCGGCCGCGGAAGACCAGATCGCCGGCGAACAGCACCTGCGCACGCTCGGCGAAGACCACCAGGTCCTCGGGCGTGTGCGCCGGGCCGGCGTGGCGGACGTGCAGGCGCTCGCCGCCGAGGTCGATCACGGTGTCGGCGTCGATCCAGCGGTCGGCCGGCACCAACACCGTCTTGTCGTCGATCCAGGGGAAGAGTTCCTCGCGGCTGGCCTCGAGCCGGCGCTGCGCGGTGTCGGAGTTCAGGTATTCGCGCCCCGCGCGGTGCGCCACCACCGTGGCGCCGGCGGCTTTCAGCACCTGCAGGCCGTAGATGTGGTCGGCGTGGTAGTGGGTGACGATGGCGTACCGCACCGGCTGCGCCGTGACGCCGCGGATCGCCTGCAGCAGTTCCTCGGCCAGCGCTGGCGAGCCCAGCGCATCGATGACGACCACGCCCTCGCCGGTGACGATGAAGGCCGCGTTCGAGATGAAGTTGCGGTTGGCGGCAGACCCGAGCGCGGCCTCGCCCTGCACAAACCACACACCCGGCGCCACCTCGCGCGGCTGCAGCGGGGCCGCCTGCGCCAGGCCCAGCCCGAGCAGCGCGCAGCAGAGCAGAAGCACGCGCTTCACATAGGGATTACGTTGAATTTGCATACACCAATATAAGCCCAGAATGCGCTTCAGGCCAAGGGCAGAATCCAGGCCGGACGAGCACTCACCAAACGCACAGGAGCTACACCGATGAACCGTTCGATGTTGGCCGCGACGCTGGCCCTGGTGGCCGCGCCGGCGGCTGCGCTGGCGCAAGACGCCCACCTGGCCCGCAACCTGGCCGCCACCTGCGCCAACTGCCACGGCACCAACGGCCAGGCCGTGGGCGACATGAAGCCGCTGGCCGGCGTGTCGGCGGCGAAGATCGTCGCGATGGTGGCCGACTTCAAGTCGGGCAACCAGCCCGCGACCATCATGCACCAGATCGCCAAGGGCTACACCGACGACCAGATCAAGCTGGTGGCGGGCTATTTCGCCGCCCAGAAGCCGACGAAGTGAGCACGGAGAAATCACCATGAACAAGCTCAAGCATCCTCTCGAACTCTCGCGTCGCCGCGTGCTGGCTGCAGGCGCCGCGCTCGGCGGCCTGGCGCTGGCGGGCTGCGCCAGCACCGCTTCGGGCCCTTCGATAGGCCGCGTCGTCGTCGTCGGCGGCGGCTTCGGCGGCGCCACTGCGGCGCGCTACCTGCGCCTGTGGGGCGGCAACGTCGACGTCACGCTGGTCGAGCGCAATGCCGAGTTCGTCTCCTGCCCGATGTCCAACCTGGTGGTCGGCGGCTACAAGCAGATGGCCGACATCACGCGCGGCTACGGCGGCCTGAAGGCGCTGGGCGTCAAGCTCGTGCAGGGCGAAGTCGTGGCCATTGACGCGACGGCGAAGAAGGTGCGGCTGGCCAGCGGCGGCGAACTGGCCTACGACCGCCTCATCGTGTCGCCGGGCATCGACTTCATGAACGAGCAGATCGGCGGCCTGGCCGCTGCGCTGGACAGCGGCAGCGTCGTGCACAGCTGGAAGGCCGGCCCGCAGACCGTGGCGCTGCGCAAGAAGCTGGTGGACATGGCCGATGGCGGCGTCTACGCGCTCAGCATCCCCAAGGTGCCCTACCGCTGCCCGCCCGGGCCCTACGAGCGCGTTTGCATGGTGGCCAGCTACCTGAAGGAGAACAAGCCCCGGTCCAAGGTGCTGGTGCTGGACGCCAACCCCGAGATCCAGTCGAAGAAAGCGCTATTCGAACGCGCCTTTGCGCAGCACTACAAGGGCATCATCGAGTACCGCCCGAACGCCGAGCTCAAGGAAGTGTCGGGCGGCGTGGCCAAGCTCGAGTTCGAGGACGTCAAGGCCGACGTGCTGAACGTCGTGCCGCCGCAGCGCGCCGGCGACCTGGCGCGCACCGCGGGGCTGGTCAACATCAACAACCGCTGGGTCGGCGTGAACTGGCAGACGATGGAGTCCACCGCGCTGCCCGGCGTGCACGTACTGGGTGACGCCACCTTCTCGGCGCCGGCGATGCCCAAGTCGGGCCACATGGCCAACCAGCACGCCAAGGTGGCGGCCGCGGCCATCATTCAGCTGCTGAAGGGCGAGGCGGTGAGCGCCACGCCGGTGGTGATGAACACCTGCTACAGCTTCGTTACGGCCAAGGACGTGGTCCACGTCGCTTCGGTGCACCAGTACGACGCCACCGAGAAAACCTTCAAGGCGGTGCCCGGCTCGGGTGGCGTCTCGGCCGGTGCCAACCAGATCGAGGGCCGCTACGCCCTGTCGTGGGCCGACAACATCTGGAACGACATGCTGGCCTGAAGTCGGCCAGGAGTGCCGGGGGTCCGGCATTCCCAAGCGGAAGCCGCGGAACCGGCTCCGCCGGGCCGCTGGGTTCGCCCCCTTGATGGGGAGCGCCGCAGGCGCTTCGGGGGTGGGCCTATTTCAATCCGCTGAGGTAGGCGGCCACGCTCTTCAGCTCAAGTTCACTCAGCTTGCTGGCGATGCCGTGCATCACCGCGTTGTCGTTGGTGCGCTCGCGCCGGTTGAAGGACCGGAGCTGGTTCTCGGTGTACTGCGCATGCTGGCCGGCCAGCCGCGGCAAGGTCTCGCTGCCATGACCGTTGGCGCCGTGGCAGGTGGCGCACGAGGCCACGCCGGTGTAGGGGTTGCCACGCAGGTAGATGAAGCGGCCCACCTGCGCAAGTTCCGGGTCTTCGACGGTGTGGCCCATGGTCGGGCGGCTGGCAAAAAATTCGCCGAGCGACTTGAAGTCGGCCGGGCTCAGGCCTTCCACCATCGGCTGCATCGTCGTGCTCTTGCGCTTGCCCGCCTTGTAGTCGCCAAGCTGACGCACAACGTAGCCGGCGTTCTGCCCCGCCAGCCGCGGGAAGGCCGGGCTAGAGCTTTCGCCGTCGGCGCCGTGGCAGATGAAACACTTGCCCGAGACGATCTCCTCGGCACGCGCCGGGTCGGCCTGGGCAACGAAGGGCAGCGCGGCCAGGACCAGCGCCGGCAAGGTGCGGATGGCGGACAGGCGGCTGATGCGGCTCACGGGCGAAAACTCCTCGAGATCGGGCTGCGGAAGCTGGCCGGCACGGCCTGATCGGCGGGCACCGCGGCAGGGGTCTGGTCGACGAGACGGTCGGTCACGGCGGCGGCGATCCACATCGCGAACAGCGTGACCCACGACGTGGCGGTGAACACCGCCGCGCCCGACAGCCCAGCGCCCACCGCACAGCCGCCGGCCAGCATGCCACCGAAGCCCATGCTCATGGCACCGGCGATGTAGCGGCGCATGCTGGCGCCGCCCTGGAAACCTTCGAGCTTGAGCTCGCCGAACAGCATTGCGGCGAGGAAGGCACCAAGGAAGACGCCGGGCACGAGGCCGAAGTCGAAGGTCCAGGGTTTGTCGCTGACGAAGAGCACGCGGCTCAGCACCTCGGCCGAGGGGCCGGTGAAGCTGAGCGCCTGGATGGGGTGCGGGTCGAAGGATACGGTCGACACCGCATACGTGAACCACCAGGCCGATGCGATGGCCAGCCCGACGCCGATCGCCCCGGCCCAGCCCCAGATCGGCACCTTCTGGCGCCGCGCCCAGAAGATGGCCGCCGCCAGCCATACCAGCGCGAAGGCCAGCGCACCGGCGTGGCCGATGCCGGTACGCGCTATGAGGTCGCGTGCGCTGCCACCCTCGATGGTCCACCACGACGAGATGGCATTGCGCAGCGGGGACAGCGCACCGGTCAGCGAAGCCTGCGCCGTCACCGCGAACACCAGGCCCGAGATCAGCGAACGCAGGTTGCCCTGGGCCGCCAGCACCAGCAGGCGGCTGGAGCAGCCCCGCGCCAGGATCATGCCCATGCCGAAGAGCGCGCCGCCGAAGGCGGCACCCGAGAGGCTGCCGCGGGTGGCGATCTGGCGCGCATTGCTGGCGTCGAACCAGCCCAACAGCGCCAGCACCTGCGTCGCACCCACGGCGGTGGCAAAGGCGAACAGCCACACCGTCAGCTTGCCGCCCAACTGGTTGCGCGCGAACTCGATGACGGCCGAGCGCAGGCAGAAGCGCGAACGCTGCGCCATGAAGCCGAAGACGATGCCGATGAACAGCGCGCCGGCGGCCAGCGTGCCCGGCTCGCCCCAGCGTTCGACCAGCGCGCCCAGAACCACGGTCAGGGCTTGATGTAGGCCGCGCCCTGCTTCTGCAGCTTGGCGACGCGCACCACGCCCGAAGGGGTGAACTCGGCTTCCTGGATGAACTGCTCCTTCTTCAGGTTGCGGTTCTTCAGCGTGATCTCGCAGATCTCGAACGTCACACCGCGCGCCTTCAGCGCCCCCACCAGGGGTGCGTACTCGGTGCCATTGGCCGCCTTGGCACCTTCCATCAGCATGTCCACGCCTTCGGCGTGCGTCACGGCGGTGAGCTTGGCCGCCGGGTCGACGTCGAGGTGGTTGCGCATGTTGCGCAGGCCCTTGAGGCCCTGCGCAGCGGCGTTGTCGAAGTGGTAGACGACCTTGTCCTGCGCCCAGGTGGCGCCGGCGGCAAGCACGAGAGTGGTGATGGCGATGAAACGGGCAATGCGCATGGCTGTCTCCGGAGGTCGTGGTGGTGAGGAGGGCCCGCGCGCAACGGCGGCAGGCAGAGCGATATCGTGGGCCAGCAGCTCCAAGCCTGCAAGAAAGGTCAACCCTGGTTGTCAGGCCCGGGCGATGCCCGGGTTGCCCTGCGTGCCCATCAGCGTGGGCGCGTTGATGCGGCGGGCCTTCACGTGGCCGCCCTGCGCCTTCAGCCAGGTCTCGACGTGCTCCCACACCGGCTTCACGCCGGGCAGGCTCTTGGCTTCTTCCGACACCGGCGCCCAGCCCGCCACCTTGTACTTCTTGCCGGACTCGATGGGCTTGCCCTTCAGGCGCATGTCGCTGATGCGGCCGCCCATCCTGCCGCCCGGCGTCATCGTGTAGGTCATTCCGCCCACGCGCACCATGTCGCCGCCCTGCTGGTAGTAGGGGTCCGGGTTGAAGAGGTTGTCGGCCACGTCTTCCAGCACCGTCTTGATGGTCTCGCCGCTCATCTCGGTGAGCGTGGCGTAGGGGTAGGTGATAGCCACCTGGTCCATCATCAGTTCACGCGTGATGACGTCGCCCGGCAGCAGGCTGGTGCCCCAGCGGAAGCCCGGGCTGAAAGCCATGTCGGCGCCCTGCGTGTCCATCAGCGCATCGCACAGCAGCTGGTCCCAGCTGCCGTTGAAGTTGCCGCGGCGGTAGAGCAGCCCGTCGGTGACGGCCAGCTTCTCGTTCAGCTTGTCGAGGTAGGGCGCGCGCACCTTCGTGATCAGCGCGTCCATCTCCGCGTCGGCCTGCAGTTGATTGGCAAACACCGGCAGCAGGCGGTAGCGGTAGTCGGCCACCTTGCCGTCCTTGACGTCGAAATCCATCACGCCCAGGAACTTGCTGTTGCTGCCGGCGTTGGTGACCAGTGTCGTGCCGCCGGCGTTCTTCACGGGAATGGCCACGGGCACGCCGTCGTGCGTGTGGCCGCCGAAGATGGCATCGATGCCGCGCACGCGGCTGGCCATCTTCAGGTCGACGTCCATGCCGTTGTGCGACAGCACGACGACGAGCCTGGCGCCCTTGGCCCGCGCCTCGTCGACCACCTTCTGCATGTTTTCGTCCTGGATGCCGAAGGCCCAGTCGGCGACCATGTAGCGTGGGTTCGCGATCGGCGTGTACGGAAATGCCTGGCCGACGATGGCCACCGACACGCCGTTGATCTCGCGCAGGGTGTAAGGCTTGAACACCGGGTCGCCGAAGTCGTTGGTCTTGACGTTCTGGGCCACGAAGTCGATCTTGCCGGCGAAGTCCTTCTCGATGATTTCCTTCACGCGCTCCATGCCGTAGGTGAACTCCCAGTGGCCGGTCATCACGTCCACGCCCAGCAGCTTGCAGGCGTCGACCATGTCCTGCGCGTTGGTCCAGAGCGAGGTGGCCGAACCCTGCCAGGTGTCGCCGCCGTCGAGCAGCAGCGCGCCGGGGCGGCTGGCCTTCATCTTCTTCACCAGCGTGGCCAGGTGCGCGAAACCGCCCACCTTGCCGTAGCGGCGCGAGGCCTTCTCGAAGTCGATGTAGGTGTAGGCATGCGCCGTCGGGCTGCCCGGGCGCACGCCTGCCTTCTTCAGCAGGTGCTCGCCCACCAGGTGCGGCAGTTGGCCGTGCATGCCGCCAATGCCCAGGTTGACGCTGGGTTCACGGAAATAAATGGGCTTCAACTGCGCGTGGCAGTCGGTCATGTGCAGCAGCGAGACGTTGCCGAAGGTCGGCACGTCGTACAGCCCCGCCTGCGCCGTGGCGGCGTCGGCGTCGGCGTACTTGCCCAGGGCCAGGCCTGCAGCAGAGGCCGAAGCCAGAACCTGGAGGAAGTCGCGCTTTGAAAGATTCATGATTCAGCAATCAACGATATGTACGGGGCAAAAGAGCCCGCACAGGGCGGGCTCGTGAAACGGCTTACTGGTTGACCGGCGACTTCGGGTCGAGCAGCAACGCCATCACGTCGCGGATCTGCTGTTCGTTCATCAGCTTCATGTGGCCCATGCGCGGCATGTTGGAGCAAGCCGAGTAGGCCTTGCTGTTCCAGAGCTTGCCCCAGGTGTACTGCACGATGTTCGCCGAAGCGGGGTCGGCCACGTCCTTGACGCCGCGGATCTTGCCGTAGTTCCACAGGCTGGGGCCGATGGTGCCGAAGGAGATTTCCTTGCGGTCGATCTCGTGGCAGTTGTAGCACTGGCCGCCATTGTCCTTCGGGTCGATGCTGGTGTTGTTCCAGGCCATGCCGCGGCCGTCCTGCGCCAGCTTCTCGACCGCGCGCCAGTCGCCGATGTACTGGCCGCCGGTGGGCCATTTGATGGTGGCCAGCGCCTCGGCTTCGACCCGCTTGGCCACGGCTTCGGCCGGCGGTTTGTCGCTGGAGCAGGCGGCCTGACCCAGGTCCTGCTGGATGCGGTCGAGCTTGGCAATGCCCTGCTCACGGAACGAGGCCTTCATCATCGCCATGGCCTGGGCGTCGAGTTCGGCGGCGGTGGGCGCAGGCGGCGGCGTGGCGCAGCCGGCCAGCAGGGCCGCAGCGGCGGCGGCCACGGTGGTGAGGAAGATGGTCTTGCTTTGCATGGGATTACTCGCTTCCTCGAAGTTCAGCGCTTGATGGCCGGGGCGATCGACTGCGCGCCCTGGGCATTGACGCCCATGTAGACGCCCAGCGCCACGGTCACGTCGGAGATGAAGCCCGGGTAGGGGAAACGCTGCTGGCGGTAGCAGTCGTTCAGGCGCAACTGCATGCTCCACATCTGGCCGTTGCTCACGCGGTAGGCCGGCCAGGCGGCGAAGCCGATGCCGTCACCCGGGTTCTTGGTCAGCTCGGGCAGGTCCTGCAGGCGGATGCGCTTGCCGGCCTCGCCGTGGCAGCTGGCACAAGAGAAGTCCATCGGCCCGCCGCGGAAGAAGAACGCGCGCTTGCCGAGCTCGTAAAAGCGCTTCTCTTCGGCGTGGTTCTGCGGCAGCGCAAAGCGCTGGCCACGCGATTCGGCGGCGATCCAGGTCGCCAGCGCAGTGATGTTGGCCATCTCGCCACGGCCGAAGGGCGTCTTGATCAGCTCGGCCGCATCGAAGCCCTGCAGCGTTTCCATGCAGGTCACCAGGCGCGACTCGACGTCCTGCACCTTGTTGGTGTCGGGGAAGTAGCGCGGCAGCTGCACCCAGGCGCCCTTCACGACGCCTGCGCCCAGACCCAGGTCGCACTTCTGCAGCGTGGCATTCTTCGGCCCGCGCGCCTTCTTCCAGAGGTCCTCGCCCTTGGCCTCGAACAGGTCGGCCGGGTTGCCGTCCTCGAGCATCTTGCGGTACTCGGCAATGCCGTCGGCCGCCGACTTCTGCGCCTGCGCGCCGAAGGACACGGCCAGCGCCAGCGCCGCCGCGATCATGCTGATTGACTTCATCTGTCCACCTTCTTCGAGGGGCCCGCGTCGCGGGCAAGGAAAAGGGGCGTCCAACACGCCCCTCGCGATTCTGCAGCCGGTCAGGACACGGTCGCTTCGTCGGTGCGGCTGTCGCCCTTGTTGTCCTTCCAGGTAATGGCGATCTTGTCGCCCGCCTTCGCGCCCTTGACGTTGAACTGCAGGAAGGGGTTCTTCGAGACCGAAGGGCCCCACTCGGCCGTCATCACGGGCTTGCCGTTGTGGGCGGCGCTGACTTCCTGGATGAACCAGGCCGGGATGACCTTGCCGGAAGAGTCCTTGCGCTGGCCGGTCTCCATCTCGTGGCTCATCAGAACGCGGACGGTGGTCTTGTCGCCGGCGGCTTGGGCGCGGATGCGCATCGGGTCTGCCATGGTGTTTCTCCTAGATGTTGCTGTGCGGTGCGGGGAATGGGACGTGTGGCCGATCAGCCGCCGCAGCCCCCGAGCGTGACCTTGACTTCCTTGCCGGCGAACAAGACTTTGCCATCGGCCATCATGGCCACGGCGTAGACGTTGGACGACTGGCCCATCTTGACGCGGGTCGAGAAGTTGGCGTCGACCGCATCGGTGACATTGAACATCGCCGACAGCACGCTGGGGTTCTTTTCGACCAGCAGCAACAGGCGCTTGGCGCCTGGCAGTGCGGTCGACACGCCGATCGGGACGACGGCGCCGTTTTCGGCGATGTCGGGGCCGGTGATGACCACGTCCTTGCTCTCGACAGGCGCGCTGCCGCCGAGCATCTTGACCAGTTCGGCCATCGTCTTGACCTCGAAGGCGGGGGCGTTGAAAGCCGCCTGGGCCTGGGTGGGCAACAGCCCGGCAGTGGCCAGCAGGCCGGCGACCGTGGCCGAGTGGGACAGGACTTCGCGGCGGTTGAGCATGGTGGGAGTCTCCTTGATAAGCGAACGGTAATGGATGAAGGGCGGCCGCCGAGAGCGGGTGAACCCCAGGGGGTACTTCTACTTCTTGGCGCCGGCCGCCAGCCATGCGGCCAGGGTCTTGGCATCGGCCTCGGGAAGGGTCTGCGGCGGCATCGGTATGGGGCCCCAGATGCCCTGGCCGCCGGACCTTATCTTGCCGACGAGATAGGCCTCGGCGTCGGCACGGCTGCCGTGCTTGGCCGCAATCTCCTTGAAGCCCGGGCCGACGATCTTGTTCTCGACGCCATGGCAGGCCGTGCAGGTGTACTTCGCCGCCAAGGCCAGCGCGACGGCACCGGGGCTGGCCGCCGCAGCGGCCGGACGCGGCGCCGCGGTGGCCGCCGCCACCGTGGTCGCTGCCGCTGCTGCGTCGGCGGGGGCCGGGCGGGTGGTGTCGGCGCCGCGTTGCGGGCCCACCATGCGCTGCTGCTCGGCGAGGTTGCCCATGTTGTTGCGCGCGAAGTCGGGCAGGAAGGAGGCCACCTTGGGCTCGGCCACGCAGTTCGTCATGCAGGCCGCGACCTTCACGTCGGGCTTGCCGCCATTGCCCATGCCCCTGCCGGGCCAGAGGCCATGGTTGGTGGTCATGCCGTTGCGGTTGGGCAGGCGGCCCTGCGCTTCGGCCATGGATCTGTCGCTGAGCACGAAGCTGTCGGGCAGGACGCTGCCCATGTTCAGCAGGTAGGCCGTGACGGCGTAGACCTCGTCGGTGCTCAGCGACTTGGGCGCGTTCCAGGGCATGGCGCGGTTGATGTAGTCCCACAGCGTCGAGACGGTGGACACCTTCATCAGCGTCGTGCGGCCCGGGAAGCTGGCGTCGTTCAGGCGCGCCACGTGCCCGGTCTTGACGTCGTCTGCCGTGGTGCCACCCACCAGCGGCGAGAAGACCTGGTTGCTCTCACCGAAGATGCCGTGGCATGAAGCGCACTTGCCTTCCCACACGTCCTGGCCCTGGGCGACCGAGCCCGAGCCCTTGGGAAGGCCCTTGAAGTCAGGGCGCACGTCGATGTCCCAGGCCTTCAGTTCGGCCGCCGTGGCGCCGCGGCCCACGCCGGGGTAGGCGGTCTGCGCCATCACCACGGTGGCGGCCAGAGACGCCAGCACCGCAGCGGCCAAGCGCGCGACGTGGCGCGCGCCGGTGTTATGACAGCTGGACATTCTTCACCTCGCCACTTTCCTGCACGAGCCACGACTGGATCGAATTGTTGTGGTAAATCGAACGCGAGCCGCGCACCGCACGCAGCTGCTTGTAGTTGGGCTGCACCTGGCCGCCGTCGTCCATCGCGCGGCTTTGCATGATCGTCGGCTTGCCGTCCCAGGCCCAGTCCAGTGAAAAGCGCGTCAGGCACTTGTCCATCACCGGCCCCTGCAGGCGCGCCGACTTCCAGTTGCGGCCGCCGTCGACCGAGACGTCGACGCGCTTGACCTTGCCGCGCCCGCTCCAGGCCAGGCCGCTGATCTGGTAGTAGCCCTTGTCGAGCAGCACCTGCCCGCCCGAGGGCGTGGTGATCACGCTCTTGACCTCCTGCGTGCTGCTGTATTGGCGGTGCAGGCCGCCGGGCATGAGGTCGATGTAGTGGATCGCCTCGTCCTTGGTCGCGTAGGGTTTGTCACCGACCTCGATACGGCGCAGGTACTTGACCCAGCTCACGCCCTGCACACCCGGCACCACCAGGCGCAGCGGGTAGCCGTTCTCGGGCCGCAGCATCTCGCCGTTCTGGCCGTAGGCCACCAGCACCTCGCCGCTCTCAACCATCTCCATCGGGATGGTGCGCGTCAGGCTGGAACCGTCGGCGCCCTCGGCCAGCACGAAGCGGCCGCGCTTGTAGTCGGCGCCAGCCATGTCGAGCAGGATCTTCAGCGGCACGCCGGTGAATTCGCTGCAACTCAGCATGCCGTGCGAGTACTGGCAGGTGGGCACCGCGACGTTGCCCCACTCCATGCCGGTATTGGCGCCGCACTCGATGAAGTGGAAGCGGCTCACCGAGGGCAGGCGCATGATCTCGTCGACGGTGAAGACGAGCGGCTTTTTCATCAGCGTGTCGTCGCTGCCGTTGAGCATCAGGCGGTGCTTGCTGGGGTCGACGTCCCACCAGCCCTGGTGGTGGCGCTCGAAGTGAAGGCCGCTGGGCGTGACGATGCCGAACAGGCTCTGCAGCGGGGCAAACGACACCGAGGACTGTGCCGTCTGGGTCAGGCCCGGGCTGGGACGGCGCTGCACGTTGGCCTCGTATTGCGAGGGCTTGCCGTAGCCGTCGGTGGCCACGGCCAGGCCGAGGCCCTTGGTGTGGGCGGGCAGTTGCAGGATGTGGGGGTCGCCGCCAGAGGCCGGCACCGGGTTGCCCTGGGCCAGCACCGCGGGCGCCGCGGCACCGGCCACGGCCGCGGCGAAGGCGCCGCGCACGAAGTCACGCCGGCCGGCCTTGCCCTCGCGGAAGACGGTGCGCACGCCTGCGCTGTCGATGAAGTTCTCGGGGGCTTTGATCAGGCGACCGGAACGGGGGGTATCTGGGCTCAAAGGGGCTCCTTGCCGGTCCTTGAAGAGAATAATTCCGGATATGCGGCTGTACTTATATTAAACCGAGTCCGCAGCGGCGGGTTCAGGGTTTTCCCTTTCACGGCTTGCGCGCCACCAGGCCGGCCAGCGCCGACAGGCCCTGGTGTCGCGCGCCTTCGCTCAGGGCGGCCTCGTACTCGACGAGTTCGACGATCTCCAGGCCGGCAAAGGCCTCGCGCAGCATCGGCGCCGTGTACAGGTGCGACAGGATGCCCGGGCCACCGGTCTTCAGTTCCAGCTGGCGCGGCGTGTAGCCCTGCAGCACCAGCAGGCCGCCAGGCTTCAGCGCGCTGCGCATGGCCGCGAACTGGCGTTCACGCGCCGCCGGGTCGGCGAACTGGATGAAGATGCCGACGACCAGCTCATGGGACTCGGCGGCCCAGTTCCAGTCGTCGCAGCGGGCGACGTGAAAGTCGACGTCGACACCAGCCTCGGCTGCCAGCCGGCGCGCCTTGGCCACCGCCACGTCGCTGAGGTCGAAGGCTTGCACGCGCAAGCCCTGCTGTGCCAGCCAGACGCTGTTGCGCCCTTCCCCGTCGGCCACGCACAGCGCCTGGCCGCGTGTCGGCAGCCTGGCGGCCTGAACGTGCAGGTAGGCGTTGGGTTCACGGCCGAAGTGGTAGTCCTCACCCGCGTAGCGCTGGTTCCAGGTGGCGGCGGCGTCTTGGAAGGTGGGCGTGCTCATGCTGCGCTTCTACCGCGCTTCTACCGCGCTTCAGTTGCCCGGGCCCAGGCCCAGCTTGCGCAGCAGGGTTTCCATCAGGCACCACTTCGTCAGCCCGCTCTGCAGCAGGTTGACGCCGACGAAGGCGGTGAAGGCCAGCCACCATGGGCTGACGAATATCGGGCTGCCGGGGATGCCCAGGGCCAGCGACAGCAGGATGAAAGCGCCGGCGATGACGCGCACGAGTTGCCAGGAAGTCATGGTGTTTCTCCTTGAAGGTCTGAACAGGATGGGGACGGGGACGGGGGCGGGGCTCAGGCGGCGGCGGCTTCGCCGTCGTCTTCGCCGGTAAGGGCGTGCAGCCGGTTGCGGTAGGCGGCGTAGTAAAGCACCGGGATCACGATCAGCGTCAGCAGCGTGCTGACGAAGATGCCGAAGATCAGCGAGATGGCCAGGCCGTTGAAGATGGGGTCGTCGAGGATGAAAAACGCCCCGAGCATGGCGGCCAGGCCGGTCAGCACGATGGGCTGCGCGCGCGTGACGGCCGAATGCACGATGGCGCGCCGGAACGCGATACCCTCGCGCACCTGCAGGTTGATGAAGTCGACCAGCAGGATGGAGTTGCGCACGATGATGCCGGCCAGCGCAATCATGCCGATCATGCTGGTGGCGGTGTACTGCGCGCCCATCAGCGCGTGGCCCGGCATCACGCCGATGATGGTCAGCGGGATTGGCGCCATGATGATGAGCGGCGTTAGGTAAGAGCCGAACTGCGCCACCACCAGCAGGTAAATCAGGATCAGC
>JBBRBW010000072.1:0-21831 GCA_038205425.1 Burkholderiales bacterium
GGCAAGCGCGCCAAGATTTCGATGGACTGAGCGAGCCATGCCCTATCTGGATGTCCGTGGCGTCAAGTTGTTCCATGAGGTTTACGGGGAGCGCGGTCCCTGGCTCGCCCTCAACTCGGGCGGGCGCCACCGCTACCTTGAAATGGCGCCGCTGGCGCAGGCGATCGCCGCGCAGGGTTTTCGCGTGCTGGTGCATGACCGGCGCAACACCGGAGCCTCCGACATCCTGATTGCGGGCGACGAGAGCGAAGAGGAGATCTGGGCCGACGACCTGCACGCGCTGCTGACCCACTACGACGCCTTGCCGGCCTTTGTCGGGGGGTCGTCGGCGGGAGCGCGCCTGTCGATGATGCTCAAGCGGCGCCATCCCCAGGCGGTGCGCGGTTTGCTGTTGATGCGGGTGACCGGAGGCGAGTTCGCCGCCGGGCGGCTGCCGCACATGTATTACCGCCAGTTCATCGATGCAGCCCGCGAGGGGGGCATGGCGGCAGTGTGCGAGACCGAGGCTTACCGCGAGCGTCTGGCCCTCAACCCGGACAGCCGCAAGCGTTTGCTGGCCATGGATGCCCAGGATTACCTCGACGTCATGACGCACTGGTGCGGCCGCTTCACCAGCGGGCCGATCAGTCCGGTGATGGGCGTGCCGGAAGCCGAGTTGAGGGCCTACCGGCTGCCGGTGATCGTGGTGCCGGGCAACGACAAGACCCACTCGTCGGTGAACGGGCGCGGCGCAGCCGACCTGATACCCGAAAGCGAACTGTCGCCGCTGCCGTTGCAGGACCAGGATGTCGACCAGATTGCATTTCCTCAATGGCACGCGCACCTGCCGGCGCTGACCGCCAAGTTCTGCGACTTCATGCGCCGCCACGCGGCCAGTTAGGACCGCGCCGATCTGTCGACGTCAGGCGAGGCGGCCCTGCTTGACAGGAGCCTGCGCCGGCCAGCCAGACCCTCAAACGTGCTTGCCGGGGCTCCAGCCGTCCTTGGTCAGGTGTTTCTCGCCCACTTCCAGCGGCTCCTGCTCCAGCGGCGTGGCCATGGTGTCATTCCAGCGGTTCATGAAGCCGAACAGCGCGATGACGCCGGTGATCTCGACGATGTCGTCCTCAGACCAGAGCTGCTTCATCTTGTCGAACAGTTCGTCGTCGACGGCATTGGGCACCGAGCCGGCGGCCAGCGCGAAGTCCAGCGCCACCCGCTCGGCCGGCGTGTACAGCGGGCTGGTCCGGTAGCTCCAGAGCTGATCCAGTTTGTCCGGCTCGACGCCCAGCCGCATCGCCGCGCCCGCGGTGTGGGCCATGCAGTACTGGCAGCCGTGGGCCCGGCTGGCCATGTGCGCCAGCAGCCGCTTGAACCCGACGTCGACGGTGCTGTTGCGGTCCCAGACCGCGGCGGCCAGCTGCGACAGCGCGGCCACCATCTTCGGGCGCCGCTGCATGATCAGGACGCTGTTGGGAATGAAGCCGAGCGAGCGTTCGTAGACCGCGAAGGCGTCCTTCAGTTCGGGGCTGTCGCCCGGCGGCAGAGCGGAAATGCGTGTCACCTGGTGGTCTTTCAGTCGATGTTGCCGATTTTCTGCATCGCGCCGATCAGGCGCTGCGCGTCCGCGTCCCAGTAACGCTGGAACTCGGGGCTGTCCATGTACGCGATGGCCGTGCCCTGCTTGGCGAGCGTGGCCTTGAACTGCGGGTCCTGCACCGCGGCCTTCACCGCGGAACGCAGCGCAGCCAGCACTTCGGGCGGCGTGCCGGCCGGGGCGAACATGCCGGACCAGAGCTGGTAATCGACGTCGAAGCCCTCGGCCTTGATCGTCGGCACTTGCGGATAGTCGCTCCACTTCTCGCTGCCCCAGGCCGCCAGCGGCCGCAGCTTGCCGGACTTCAGGTGCGCGGCGCCCACCGAACGGGTCACCAGCGCCACGTCGACCTCACCACTGAGCAGCGCCATCAACGCCGGCGCGCCGCCCGCGTAGGGGATGTGGTTCATCTTGATGTGGGCGGCGTCGGTGAACATGTTCATCGCCACGTGATAGACGCCGTAGATGCCCGACGACGAGTAGGACACCGCGCCGGGGCGCTTGCGCGCCTCGCTGACCACGTCGGCCACCGTCTGGTATTTGCTCTCGGTGCGCACCGCCAGCATCATCTCGTCCATCGAGATCCGCGCGATAGGCGTCAGCTGATTGAGCTGGAACGGCGAGGGCCGCTTGTTCAAACGCTCCTGCTCGGGGTTGGTCGAAACGCTGGCCAGCGCCATCAGCAACGTGTAGCCGTCCGGCTTGGCGGTGGCTACCACGCCGGTACCCAGGGCGCCGCCCGCGCCGGCCTTGTTGACCACCACCACCGACTGGCCCAAGCCTCTTTCGAGCGCCGGGGCAATAGCCCGTGCGACGATGTCGGCCACGCCGCCGGGCGGGAACGGCACCACCATCTGGATCGGATGGTTGGGGTATTTATCCTGCGCGAAGGCGCCGGAATGCATCGACGGGCCGAGCAGGGCTGACACCATCAGCGCGGCCAGCGCCTTCTTTCGGTTCATGGAGGCCTCCAGAGAGCTTCAAAACTGCTGAACTTCGGCTCGACCTACCCGCCAAAGAGCAGGGCAATTCGATTCACCAGATGGTACGGATGAGCATAGCGGTTCGTCCGTGCTCGTTGCCCGGGCCGAGGCCGGATCGGCTAGTGGGAAACCCGCTTGGGGCCGATCAACACGGCGGCGGTCATCGCGAAGGAAGCCGCCGACATCATCCTGTTCGAGAAGAGCTCGCTCGTGCTCGACAGCCGCGTGATAGGGGGCAGCCGCACCTTCTGCAACACGCTCAAGCACATCCGCATGGCGGCGAGCTCGAACTTCAGCAACGTGCTCTCGGTGCTGATGGCAAGCGCATTCCTGTCTTTCCTGCCGGGTACGTGCGCCGCCACGGCCGGCAGTAGGTACTGCGCGCACTTGGTGGAAAATCCGCCGATGGAAACCCCCGGCAACCTCTTTTGCGTGGCTGCGCCCAGCGGCACTGGCAAGTCCAGCCTCGTCAAGGCCCTGCTCGAGCTGGATTCGCGGCTGGCCGTCTCGGTCTCGCACACCACGCGCGCGCCGCGCGGGCAGGAGGTCGACGGCCGCGAATACCACTTCATCGACGAACCCGCCTTCCGCACCATGGTCGAGCGCGGCGAGTTCTTCGAACACGCCGAGGTCCATGGCAACTGTTACGGCACCAGCCGCAAGGCCATCGAGGCGCGCCTCGTCCACGGCGACGACGTGGTGCTGGAAATCGACTGGCAGGGTGCGTTGCAGATCAAGCAACTGTTCGCCCACGCGGTGCTGATCTTCATCCTGCCACCGAGCTGGGACGAGCTCGCGCAGCGCCTGAACCGCCGCGGCGAAGACCCGCCGGACGTCATCGCCCGGCGCCTGGCCAACGGCCGCCACGAGGTCGCCCAGGCCCGGCACTTCGACTTTGTTATCATCAACAGCTTGTTCGAGACGGCGCTTTTCGACCTGAAGACGGTCGTTCACTCCCAGCGTCTGAAGTACGCCGCGCAGCAACGCAACCGTTCCCAGGTGTTTGCTGCGCTGGGTCTGATCTGAGGCCGCCGCCGAAGACCGCACCCCCCAAACCCGTTTCACCGAAGGCACCCATGGCCCGCATCACCGTCGAAGACTGCCTCGTCAAGATCCCCAACCGCTTCCAGCTCGTGCTGGCCGCCACCTACCGGGCGCGCATGCTGAGCCAGGGCCACGCGCCCAAGATCGAGACCAAGAACAAGCCCGGCGTGACCGCGCTGCGCGAGATTGCCGCCGGTGAGATCGGCATCGAGATGCTGCGCAAGGTGCCGGTCTGACGCCTGCTTGACGAACTGTCCCGGGCCCTGCCCGACCACGGGGCCGCGTCGCGAGACGCGGCCCCGTTTGCATTTGGTCCGGCGCGGGGCTGGCGCTTGCAATAAGCGCTAAATTCGGACCATGAGCCTGCGATCCCTGGCCGCCGATTTGCTGCCTGCTGCCCTGCATGGGCTGCAGCGTGCGCCGTTGGTCCAGGTGCAGCCGGCACCCAGCAGCGAGGTATCGTCCTTCGCGGCGCTGCTCGACAAACTCGGCTACCTGTCGAAGGCCGACCTGAAGCTGGTGCGCGAGGCCTACAAGTTCGCCGACGCCGCGCATCTGGGCCAGTTCCGCGCCAGCGGCCAGCCCTACATCACCCACCCCATCGCGGTGGCCGGCCTGTGCGCCGACTGGAAACTCGACGGGCAGGCCATCATGGCCGCGCTGATGCACGACACGATCGAGGACCAAGGCATCACCAAGGCCGAGCTGATCGAGAAGTTCGGCGCCCCCACGGCCGATCTTGTCGACGGCCTGACCAAGCTCGACAAGCTGTCCTTCACCACGCGCGAGGAAAGCCAGGCCGAGAGTTTCCGCAAGATGCTGCTGGCGATGGCGCGTGACGTGCGCGTGATCCTCATCAAGCTGGCCGACCGCCTGCACAACATGCGCACCATGGGCTCGATGGCCGCCGACAAGCGGCGCCGCATCGCGCGCGAGACGCAGGACATCTACGCCCCCATCGCCCACCGCCTGGGCCTGAACCAGACCTACCGTGAACTGCAGGAGCTGTGTTTCGAGCTGCTGAACCCGTGGCGGCATGCAGCCCTGGCCAAGGCCGTGCAGCGCGCACGCGGCAACCGCCGCGACATCGTCGAGCGTGTGCAGCAGGAGGTGCAGCGCGCCTTCGGGCAGCAGAAGATCAAGGTCCAGGTGAGCGGGCGAGAGAAGACGATCTCGTCGATCTACCAGAAGATGCACGAGAAACACGCCGGCTTCGCGCAGGTCAGCGACATCTTCGGCTTCCGCATCGTCGTGCCCACGCTCACCGACTGCTACATCGCGCTGGGCGTGCTGCACCAGCTGTACAAGCCGGTGCCGGGGCGCTTCAAGGACTACATCGCCATCCCCAAGGCCAACGGCTACCAGAGTCTGCACACCACGCTGGTCAGCCCGCTGGGCACTGCGGTCGAGTTCCAGGTGCGCACCGAGGCCATGCACGCGGTGGCCGAGAAGGGCATCGCCGCGCACTGGATCTACAAGACCAGCGACAAGAAGGGCGCCGCCGCCGCCGCACAGCGCCTGTCGACGATGTGGCTGCAGAGCCTGCTCGACATCCAGAACGAGACGCGCGACGCGGCCGAGTTCCTGGAACACGTGAAGATCGACCTGCATCCCGACGCGGTCTACGTCTTCACGCCGCGCAGCAAGATCCTGGCGCTGCCACGCGGCGCCACGCCGGTGGACTTCGCCTACGCCATCCACAGCGACGTCGGCCAGCACACGGTGGCGGCCAGGGTCAACGGCGAGCCGGTGGCACTGCGCACCGAACTCAAGAGCGGCGACGTGGTCGAAATCATCACCGCACCCGGCGCCAGCCCCAACCCGGCCTGGCTGAGCATGGTGCGCACCGGGCGGGCGCGCAGCAAGATACGCCACCACCTGAAGAACATGGAGAGTGAGGAGTCGCGCGCTTTGGGCGACAAGTTGTTAGCGCAGTCGCTGCGCGCCGAGGGCCTGCAGCCGCCTTCCGCCGACCCCACCGACACCACCGCCATCGCACTGTGGCAGCAGCTCACACGTTGGAGCGGCAACCGCAACCGTGGTGAACTGCTGATCGACCTCGGCCAGGGCAAGAAGATCGCCTCCATCGTGGCCAAGCGCCTGGCGCAGATGATGGGCGAAAAGGGCATCAAGCCTGACGCCGTCACGCTCACGCTGGGCCGCTACGGCCAGGACGACAGCACGCCGACCCAGGGCGAGGTGCTGGTGGACGGCAGCGAAGGGGCGTCGATCCAGTTCGCCAGCTGTTGCCGGCCTATCCCCGGCGACCAGATCGTCGGCTACCTCGGTCGTGGCGAGGGCCTGCTGGTGCACACCGCCGACTGCCCCACCGGCAAGCGACTGTTCGAGCGCGACAGCGAACGCTGGATGCGCGTCGACTGGGCCGAGCAGCTGACCCGCATCTTCGAGACCCACATCCACGTGCTGGTGAAAAACGGCAAGGGCGTGCTGGCGCAGGTGGCACTGGCCGTCAGCAGCGCCGAGGCCGACATCACGCACCTCGACATGGACGCCGAAGCCACCGAGGAAACCACCGAGCTGCGGCTGCTGATCAGCGTGCGCGACCGCCTGCACCTGGCCCAGGTGCTGCGCACGCTGCGGCGCTCACCCGTCGTGCTGCGGGTCTCGCGCAGCAGGATTTCTTGACCACCCCGTAGCGGCTTCGCCGTGCCAGCCGCGAGACGCGGCCGGCGTTCGTGCCGTCCATACCCGCGCAGGCGGGCATGGAGCCGCGGCACTCTCCCCGTCAAGGGGCTGGGTAACTTACCGCGATCACCTCGATCTTCTCGACGCCCCCCGGCGTCACCAGCGACACCTCGTCACCCTCGCGGGCCTTCAGCAGCGCACGCGCGATCGGCGAGATCCAGCTCACCTCGCCGTGCAGGCTGTCGGATTCGTCGATGCCCTTGATGGTCAGCGTGCGCTCCTCGCCCGAGGCGGTGGCGTAGGTGACGGTGGCGCCGAAGAAGACCTGATCCTTGCCGTGGTGGGCCGAAGGGTCGGCGACCTCGGCGATGTCCAGTCGCTTGGTCAGGAAGCGGATGCGGCGGTCGATCTCGCGCAGGCGCTTCTTGCCGTAGAGGTAGTCGCCGTTCTCGGAACGGTCGCCGTTCTTCGCGGCCCACGAGACGACCTCGACGATCTTCGGGCGCTCGACGTCCAGCAGCGTCATCAGCTCCTTGCGCAGGCGCAGGTAACCCTGCGGCGTGAGGTAGTTGCGCGTGCCGGCCGGCAGCGGCGGCAGGCCGGGGGTCTCGTCGTCCTCGTCAAGACCCTCGGGTTCCTTGACGAAGGCCTTGTTCAGGGCGCCACCTCGACCCGCACCAGTGCGGCGCCGTACTCGTCCTCGCAGGCCTGGCCGGGCGAGCACAGCGGCTTGCCGGCCATCACCGGGCCCTTGCCGTCGAATTTGGCGGCCAGTGCCGCGGCTTCGGCGCCGGTGGGGAAGATGCGGATGGTGCCATCCTTCTTCGGCTGCAGCGCGCTGTGGTCGCGCTGGCGCGGCGACACCATCACCAGCAGGTCGGTGGGGCCGGCGGGGCCGGTGGTCTCGAAGGGGGTCTCGTTGGGCAGCGGCAGCTTCACCGTCTGCCCTGGCTTGGCCTTCAGCGAGCCCGAGGTGATGCTGGGGTAGAGCTGCATCAGCGTCTTGTCGGCGCCGTGCACGAAGAGGTAGAGGTAGCCCTCGCGCTCGGCCTGCACCGTCATCGTGAGGTAGTCGCGGCCGATGCGGTAGCGGGTCTTGTTGGTCAACAGGCGCACGCCGTAGCCGGCGGACTGCGCCTGCACGACACGGTCGAACTCGGCCGCCGGGTCGAAGGTGGTCGGCACGGCCGCGAGCGCCGGGGCGGGTGCGGGGGCGGGCGCAGGCGGCGTCACCACGGCCGCGGGTGCAGGCGCCGGGGCCGGCGCTGCGGCCTGCTCGGCGGGCGGCGCCGGGCGCGGCTTGGGCCCCAGCGCGAAATACAGCCCCACGGCGACCACCACCACAGCCCCCGCGCCGATGCCGATCATCGCGCCTTTGCCCTTGGGCGCGGCCGGTGCGGCTGCGGGCTGCGCGGCTGCTGCGGCAGGCGCCGGTGCGGCCGCCGCCAGCGGTCGCAGCGCGGCCCCCGGCGCGGCGGCGACGGTCCTCTGCATGCCCCCGTAGGCCTGCGTCGGTTCGCTGCCGTAACGCAGCGGGATCTCGGTGCCGGGGGGTATCGGCTGCGTGCTGTAGTGGGTCTCCAGCCCCGACACCTCACCCAGGCCGAGGTCCTGGCGAAGTTCGCCGATGCTCTGCGTACGCTCTTCGGGCCGCACCACCAGCGCGCGGTCGATGGCGGCCAGAAAACGTTCGCTGTAGCGGCCGGCGGCCTCGGTCGACAGCGTCTTGTAGGTGTCGTTGAGCAGCCGCCCGACCGACGGCGGCGGCGTCTTGCCGACGATGGCGTAGTAGACGACCGCGGCCAGCGCATAGACGTCCGTCCATGGGCCCTGCCTCATGCCCGGGATCTCGGCGTACTGCTCCACCGGCGCGTAACCCGGCTTCAGGATCACGGTGAGCGCCTGCGTCTGCTCGCTGATGACACGCCGCGCGGCGCCGAAGTCGAGCAGCAGCCAGCGGTTCTTCTCGGGCAGGTACATCACGTTGTCGGGCGCGATGTCGCGGTGGTACACCTGCTCGGCGTGAATCACCAGCAGCGCCTCGGTCAGCGGCCCCAGCACGCTGCGCAGCCAGTTCTCCTCGATCGGCTCGCCCTTGCGGCGCATCTCGCGCAGTACGTCCTTCAGCGTGTCGCCCTTGAGCAGCGGCATCACCATGTAGGCGGTGCCGTTGGCTTCCCAGAACCGGTAGACCTTGACGAGCGCCGGGTGGTCGAAGCTGGCCAGCAGCTTGGCTTCGCCGATGAAACTCTTGCGGCCGGCCTCGAAGGTTTCGCGGTAGCGCTCGCTCTTCACCTGCACCTGGGTGCCGCCGCCGATGCGCTGCGCCAGCGACGAGGGCATGTACTCCTTCAGCGCCACCTCGCGTTCGAGCGAGGTGTCGAAGGCCTTGTAGACGACACCGAAGCCGCCTTCGCCGATCAGTTCGGTGAGCCGGAATTCGGCGAGCATGGTGGCCACCGGCAGGTGGCCGCCGTCGTCCTTGGGCGGCGCGACGATCTGCGTCTTCTCGGCGGCGGCTGGCGCCGGGGCGGCGGCCGGTGTGACAGCGTTCGCCGCCGACCACTCGGTCTTCTGGAAACCCATCGGCGCCGCCGGGTCGGGTGGCCGGATGACGGTGCGGTCGTCGTCGGGGGCGTCGGGGGTCATGGCCGGTGCGGGGGGAGCGCTGCTGGAGGCTGAGGCTCAGATTGTCGCAGCCGGGCCGAACAGCAGGTGCATGGATGCTGCGGCGGGCAGGCCCAGCGACTGCAACAGGCGCGGCACTTGCTCGTCGGGGCGCGCGTGCCACCAGGCACGGCCACGCGCCTGGCGTGCCCAGGCGCGCTGCGCCTCGGCGCCGAGGTGAAGCGCGGGGTCGCGCGCGATGTCGGCCGCGGCCTCGATCACGGCGCCGGCGCCGGCCGGCGTGGCGGCCTCGGGTGGCGGGGCGCTGAGGGCCGGCAGCGCCATGCGCGCCAGCTCGTCGTCCAGGCGCTCAGCCGTCCAGTCCTCGTGCAGCGCGTCGCGCGCCAACTCGTCCAGCCGGCCCAGCCAGGGCCAGAGGGCGGCCGCTTCCTGGGTCGACGCCGGGCCCGGCCCGAGCGGCAGCGCCAGGGTCAACGGGAAGTAGCGACCGACACGGTCGACCGAAGGCATCAGCACCCCGCACCAGGCCTGCGTGCCTGCCGCGCCGGGCAACACGCCGGGCATGAGCAGGAAACGCCAGCTGGGTGAACCAAGGTAGGCGTCGAGCCAGCCCTCGGCCCGCGCCTGGCGCAACGCCAGCAGGCCGGCGGCGAGCCAGCCGTCCCAGGCCTCGATGAAATCGGCGTCGAGCCGGCGCGAGGCAAAGTCGCCGAGCGACGGCAGCTTGCCGTGCCAGCCGGGAGGTGCTGCGCCTGCCGTCACGGCCGGCTCACAGCGCCGCGGGGCAGCGGAACTGCTTGATCTCGCGCAGCTGGAAGGGGTTGAACACACTGGCCGAGATGACCTCCAGCCGCGCCCGCTTGCCGTCGAGGTTCATGATCACGCTGAAGCGTTCGGGCATGTCGCCCGGCTCGACCTGGAAGCGCTCGAACAGCCGGAACAGTGCCCACGGCCCTTCGGTCATGACCAGCGGACCGGCGTTGCCCAGCCCGGTACTCATGCGGATGACCGAGGCCACGCGCGCGCTGGGCCAGGCGATGGAGATCGACGGCCCGCTGCTCGTGAGTTTCTGCACCTGGCCATCGATGTCGAAGGCCAGCTCCTTCAGTGAAGGCTCCAGCTCGGACAGCCGCATCTCGATGCGGATGGAAGGCGTCTTGCCGCCGCTGCGGAAGAAGACCTCGCGGATGCGCTGCGCACGCTGGAACTCGGCCAGCGCCGCCGGCGACACCGGGCGCGAGCCGTCGGCGAGGGGCTTGTAAGTCCAGACGCGGGTCGACTGGTCGACGATGGCCAGCAGCCGGCGCTGGAAGAACTCGTCGAAGAGCCCGCCGGCGCCGAAGAGCTGGCCGAAGTCTTCCGGCAGCACGTCGGCGCGGCTGCCGCTGGCAAACGGGTAGCGGTTGGTGATGGCGCGGTTGCAGATCTCGGTGATGGGCTTGAGCTCGGCGGTCAGGCCTTCACGCTCGGCGCCGCGCGTCTGGCCGGCAGCGGCGTCGGCCATTTGCTCGACCATGCCGCGCACAAGCTCGGGCTGGCCTGCAGCGGCCACCTTCACCTGCTCGGCGCCGCCGGGCGGGGGCGGGGGCGACTTGCTCTTCTTCGCCGCGTCGACGGCGGCCAGCTGGGCGTAGAGATCGCCGAAGAGCTTCAGCGTGCCGGCCAGCGGTGGCGGGTCGCCGGTGACGAGACGGTGGATGCCGGCGAAGTGGTCGTCGACCATGCGCTCCAGCGGCCCACCGCTGCCGCCCGATGCATCGGGCGCGGCACCGGCCAGGCGCGCCGCTTCGGCCTTGGCCTTGGCCGCCGCCTGTTCCAGCGGGTTGGCCGCGGCGGGGGCCTGCACCAGCTTCGTCTGCTCGGTCACGCCACGCAGGTAGCCGGCCAGCGGTGAATCGACCGCGGCCAGCAGGCGCGAAACCGCCAGCGCACGTTCGGGGTCGTTCAGCTTCACGAGCCGCACGTCGGCCAGGAAAGTGTCCCAGGTCTTGATGTAGTCCTCGAAGTACAGGCGCCGCACCTTGTCGCTGACGGCGCTGCCCAGCGTGGCGTCGCGCAGGCGTGCCGGGTCGGTCTTCAGGCCCAGCACCCAGCCTTCTTCGGCGGCCAGCGCCGGTGTCGCCTGCTGCACCGCGGGCAGCACCAGCTTGCGGTAACCGTCGCGGGTGTAGAGGCCACTGACACCCTGGGTCAGCGGCAGGCCGCTGGCACGCTCGAAGGCCTGGGCGCCGTTCGGGCCGGCGGCGCCGGCGAGCGTGAAGTCGGGCATGCTGCCCGGCCGGTACTGGCGCTTGATGCGGCTGTAGACGCGGTACTCCAGCGGGTAGGCCGCCAGCATCTCGCGCACGCTGGCCACCAGCGTGTCGTCGCGCGCCAGTGCGGCTTTCGGCGCACCGAGCGCCAGCGCCGCCGCCAGGTGGGCGTCGAGCTGCGCACGCTGCTCGGGCGCCATGCGCGGGTAGTTGGCGTCCCAGTCGACGCCGACCCAGGCCTGCAGCGCAGCAGCATCGAAACGCTCGGGCTGGTGCAGCATGAGGTAGGACTTGAGCGCCTCGTAGGCGTTCTCGAGGTTGTCCTTGTTGGCGGCACGCAGGCGCTCTTCCAGGCGCCGCGCCACACGCGGCATCAAGGCTTTTTCCAGCAGGCGGCGGTAGGCAATCTGCGCGCCGGCGTCGAGCTTGTCGCCCTGGTACAGGCCCAGGCCGTGCAGCAGCGGCGGCGCGTCGATGGCGAAGTCTTCGAGCTTGGCGGCGTCGCGCACGGCGGCCAGCGGCAGGGGCAGCAGCGCAACGTCGGCGCTGGTGGCCGGCGGCAGCGCTTCGACACCCTGGCGCAGGGCCGGCAGGCGTTCGGCCACCTGCGCGGCGTGGTCGAGGTTGCGCGCCCGGCTCACCGCCCAGCCCACCGCCACCAGCACCGTGCACAACGCCATCGCGCCCATCGCCGACAGGCGCAGCACATGCCGCCGCCGTTCGGCCACCGGGTTGTGCGCGCCGAGGCCCCGTTCGGCGAACACCAGATCCTTCAGCAGCCGGTGCAGGAAGAAGCTCTTGCCGCGCCCCGGCGCCACGGACGCGTTGCGCCCGCCCATGCCGAACGACGCCGCCAGCGCACCCATCACGCGGTCGATGGGTGAACCTTCCTGCGTGCCGCTGGTGAAGTAGACACCGCGCACCCGCGGCACCGTCTCGACGCCGCCGCCGCCCGAGAACACGAGGCGCAGGAACTCGCCCAGCACCGGCTGCAGCGCTGCGAACTCCTGCGGGAAGGCGAACATGGCGCTGCGGCGCAGCACGTCGCGCTCGGCTTCCAGGCGGTCGACGAGCTGCGACACCAGGCGTTGCTGCAGCTGCTGGTAGAGCGCCGGGAAGGCGGCCATCGGGTCTTCGCCCGCCGGCGCGTCGGCAGACCCGACGAGAGGAAAGGTGAAACCCCAGACCTGGTCGCGTTCTTCCTTGGCCAGGCCCTCGAAGCTTTCGTTGAAACCGCCGATGAGGTCGGCCTTGGTGACCAGCACATAGACGGGTGCACGCACGCCGAGCTTGGTCTGCAATTCGTTCAGGCGCGCCCGCAGCTTGGCGGCGTGTTCGCCACGTTCGGTGCTGCCCTGCTGCAGCAGGTCCTGCACGTTGACGGTGAGCAGCACGCCGTTGATGGGCTGGCGCGGGCGCGTCTTCTTCAGCAGCGCGAGAAAGTTGTCCCAGGCGCTGGCGTCGACGTCCTTGTCGCTTTCCTGCGTGGCGTAGCGGCCGGCGGTGTCGATGAGCACGGCGTCCTGCGTGAACCACCACTCGCAGTTGCGCGTGCCGCCCACGCCCTGCACCGACCCCTTGCCGTCCTTGCCTTCGCCGAGCAGGAACTGCAGGCCCGCGTTCATCAGCGCCGTGGTCTTGCCCGAGCCCGGCGCGCCGACGAACACGTACCAGGGCAGTTCGTAGAGGTACTGACCGCCGCCGAAAAGCTTGCTGCCCTTGGCCACCTTCAGGCGCTGCACGGCTTCGTTGAAGCGCGTGGCCAGCACCTGGGCTTCCTTGGTCGCAGCCGACGGGCCGGCACCCAGACCCTGCAGCAAGGCCGCGTTCGTGCGGCGGCGCTGGTGTGCCTTCCAGGCCTGCAGGCCTGTCCACAGCGCCCACATCAGCAGCACGAGGGTCAGCCGCACCCACAGCGGCTCGAAGGGGCGTGACTCGCCGATGGCGATCAGCGGCCCGACCCACCACACCAGCGCCGACAGCGCCAGCACGCCGAGCGTGCCCAGGACGAGCGGGCTGAGCAAGGTTTGCAGCAGCTTCTTCATCTCAATTCGGCGCCGTGGCGAAGAGCGTGACTTCGACGCGGCGGTTCTTCGCGCGCCCTTCGGCGGTGGCGTTGTCGGCCAGCGGCTCGGTGTCGGCACGGCCCTCGGCGCTGATGCGCTCGGGCTTGACGAAGCTGCCGAGCAGCGCCCTGGCGCTGGCCGCGCGGTCTTTCGAAAGGTGCCAGTTCGACGGGAAACGCAGCGAGCGTATGGGCTGGTTGTCGGTGTGGCCGGCGATCAGCACCGGCCCCGGCACCTGGTTCAACGCCGCGCCGATGCGTTCGAACATCTGCCGCGCCTTGGCGGCGACCTCGGCGCTGCCGGGGTCGAAAACCCCATCGCCGCGCAGCGTGACGACCGAGCGGTCGGCCAGGTCCTGCACCTGCACCGCGCCGGCGTCGATGTCGGTCTTGAGGAGCTGGGCCAGGCGCGGCGGCGGCGCGGCGGCGGGCACAGCCGGCGCTGGCGCGGGGGGTGCGGCCACGACCTTGGTGTCGATGGTCTGCAGCGAGGTGAAGGTGGCGTCGGTCTGGGCGTTGAGGGTCAGCCGCAGCACCAGGAACAGCGCCAGCAGCAGGAAACCGAGCACCGCGGCCACCGCCCACAGCGGCACGCCGTCGCTCAGCCGCGCCGGCGCCGCCGCCACACCCTGCCACTGCGTCGACAGCGCGCGTTCGGCCGGCCCGGCCAGTTCACGCAGCTTGCCCGCCAGGCGCTCGCGCACGCTGTCGAGCTGCGCCTTGCCGTCGGTCATCACCTTGTAGCGGCCCTCGAAACCCAGCGACAGCGCCGCGTACACCAGCTCGAGCAGGTTGCGGTGCTGGGTCGGGTTCTCGGCCAGGCGTGACAGCAGCTGGAAGACCTTCTCGCCGCCCCAGGCCTCGTTATGGAAGTGCACCAGCAGGCTCTGCGACGACCACGCGCCCGAGCCGCCCCAGGGTGTGCTGGAAGCCGACTCGTCGAGCAGCGTGCACAGGATGTAGCGCGCCGCCACCACCTGCTCGTTGGGCAGGCCCTGCGCGCGTGCCACCGACTCGAAACGCTTGACCGATTCGACCAGCTGCTCGCGCAGCGCCACCGGGTCGGCGTGGCGCAGCGTGGCGCGCAGCCGCGGCGCGGCGCTGAGCAGCGGCGCCGCGGCCTGCACCAGCGGGTTCAGGCTGGCGTAGGCGGGCAGGTCGGGCAGCGGCGGCGCCGCGACCGCAGGACGTGGTGCGGCGGGCGCGGTCGCTGGCGCGGCAGCCCCAGGCCGCGCGCCGCGGCCGGCGCTCGGCTTGATGACCGTGCGGTCGGACTCGAAAGCGGCGAAGGGGTCGTGCGGCGGGTCCTTGTCACTCATCCGATGCCCCTCATGCAAGACCGCCCGCCGTACCGCCGGCTAGGCGCGGATGGCCCAGAACTCGAGCGCCAGACCCGGAAAGTCGCCGGCGATGTGCATCGCCAGGCCACCCGAGGTTTCGAGCTGCTTCCACAGTTCGTTGCCACGGGTCTCGAGCTCGAAATAGGTGTAGCCGGCGTGGTAGGGAATCTGCCGCGGTGCCACCGGCAGCGCGCGCAGCGTGACGCCGGGCAGTTGCAGGTTGACGAGGTCGCGGATGCGCTCGGCCGGACCGATCTTGACCTGCGTCGGGAAACGCATGCGCAGCGCCTCGCCGGGCATCTGCGCGTTGACGGCCAGCACGAACATCGCCGTGCGCAGCAGCTCGCCGTCGCCGATGACGGCGACACGGATGCCGTGTTTGCGTTCCTGCAGGTCGATCGGGATGGCCGTCTGCTCGAGCACCTGCGACAGCGACTGCCGCAGATCGGCCATCACGGCACGGAAGCAGGTGGCGAGGTCGTCGTGGCGGTATTCCGGGTAGGCCACCGGGCGCCTCGCCTCGCGGAAGGTCGACAGTTCGCCGGCCAGCCCCAGGCACAGGTCGTACAGGCGCTCGGGGTGCAGCACCGGCAGGCGCTGCAGGTGCGCAAACAGCGGCTGGAAGCGGTTGATGAGCTGCAGCAGCAGGAAGTCGACGATCTCGCCAGTTCCGGCCCGGCCCGGCTGCGCCAGCCGCGCGCCCAGCGCCTCGCCACGCTGGTAGAGCATGCCGTGGACCTCGCGCACATAGCCGTCGAGCACCGGCTGGGCCGGCGCGTGCAGCATCGGCGGCACGTAGGGGGTGTCGAGCACGACGCGGCCGTCGGCACGGCGTTCGATGACACGCACGACGCCCAACGTGACGTAGCCCTCGTGCGTATCGCGTTCGAGCATCAGGCGCAGGTTCAGGCGCCCAACCTGCAGCGGCGCTTCGCGCAGGCTGCTGGCGTGGATGTCGGCGACGCCGATGTCGGCGACATGCCAGCGCGGCGGCATCGAACCCTCACCGGCCTCGACGTCGCTTTCAGTGACACCCGGGCGCGACTGCGGCACGGCCAGCACGACGAGCTGGTCGCGTGCGTCGGCGGGCACTTCGAAGGCGGCAGGGGCCGGGTCGTCGGCGGGCACCGAAAAGGCCAGGCCGTCCGGCAGCACACCACGCGCCACCGAGACCATGATTCGCCCCTGCAGCAGCGCCGCGTCGTCGATCTGCAGCGCCACGAAGCCCCATGGCCACGGCACCGTGGCGGCGATGCGGCCATCGAGCTGGCGTCCGGCAAAACGGTCCTGCTGTTGGAAGTGCTGGGGCTGGAGGAACATGCCCTCCGTCCACATCACCTTGTTGTGCCAAGTCATCGGGAGCTGCGTTTCATGCGTCTTGTTCCGGCGTCGCTGTGGGGGTCGATGGGGTGGGGGCCGACCACGCCGCGGTGCGGGGCTCTCGCCCAACGATACACGGCCGGCTGCGGGCCGTCACCCTCGCGCCCGTCACCGGGCCGAGGCCGTTGCCGCGGCGCGTCCGCAACCCAGGCAGGGGATGGGTGCGCCCACGGGCTGCGGGGTATGATTTTCACGGCTGCGCAGGGGCCGCCGGCGCCGCCGGCACAGGCCCCATCCGCTCAAGGAGCTCGACGATGAAATCCCTGCCCGTTCTTGCGCGCTGCGTGCTGGCCCTGGCCCTGGCCGTGGCCGCAGCCCTGCCCGCCGCGGCCGACGAGGCCATCGACATGGGGCAAACCGTGCCCGACGCCAAGGCCGTCGCCGAAGGCCTCTTTCCCGAGGACGCCTGCGAACAGCTGAAGGCTGCCGGCTTCAAGTGCATGGGCTTCAAGCCCGCGGTGCGTTACTCGCTGCCGGCCTCGTCGTTCAAGCTCGGCTCGGCCGAACTGCCCGACATGCTGAAGAAGCAGCTCGAGATCTTCGCCGAGGTGCTGAAGTCCAAGCGTGGCGCCAGCAAGGCGGTGCGCATCGAGGGCCATGCCGACGCTTCCGGCGCCGCCGCCTTCAACTTGCAGCTGTCGCAGAAGCGTGCCGAGGCGGTGCGCGACTTCCTCGTCGAACTGGGCACCGACAAGGAAATGATCCTGCCCGTGGGCGTGGGCGCCAACGCGCCCAAGAACACCAAGGACCCCTTCGCCGCCGAAAACCGGCGCGTCGAGATCGGCCGCGCCACGCCGCCGCCCTGAGCCCACGCCGCGCCGCACGGGGCGCGGCGTTCAGCCGAGCGGCGTGAAATCGCCGCTCGGCCTTCGCCAGCCGTGCAAGCCCTTCCGGGCTTGCACGCGCGGGCTCAGGGAATCTGGTGTGTGACCTGGCCGGCCATGTTGATGCTGATGGTGCCGGCCCAGATGCACATCAGCTTCGAGCTGTCGTTGAGCGCCGGCGCGCCGCACAGCAGCACGGTCGGCGCGCCCGGCATCCAGGGCGCCGGCGTGGCCGGTATGCAGGGCATGGGCGTCAACACGCCCAGTGCCGCCGCAGTGGCTGCGGCCACCATCGGGTTGGCCGGGCTGCGGCACATGCCGAAGGGCGGGATGTTGACGATCGGGATGTGGTCGAGGATGTTCGCCGCGACCATGTTGCTGGTCATCACGGTCTTCGGCGTCGGCACCAGCGTGCTCGGCGCCACGCCCTGTGAGCACTGCATCATCGCCCCCATGCAGACTTGCATCGCCATCGTCGTCTCCTTCGGGGCCGGCTGAGTTCAGGCCGGCGGCGCGGCGCGCGTCCAGACCGTCAGCGCGCTGAAATTGTCGTGGCTGGTCTTGTGGCTGGCCGCAGTGCGCACCTCGGCGGCGAGTTCGCCCATCCAGGCGCCGGGGTTGGTGGCGGCGCTCAGCGTGCGTTCCAGCACGGCGTCGTCGAGGTACTCCCACAGGCCGTCGGTGCAGAGCAGGAAGACGTCGCCCGGCTGCACGTTGTCCTGGCCCTCGCGGGCGCTGACCTCCAGCACTTCGGGCGCGATGCCCAGCGCCGAACGCAGTTCGCTGCGCTTGGGGTGGACGCGCACCTGGTCGGCGGTCAGCACGCCGCTGTCGACCAGGCCCTGCACCAGGCTGTGGTCGCGTGTGCGGTCGAGCACCCGCCCGCCGCGAAACCAGTACATGCGCGAGTCGCCCGAATGCGCCCAGTGCGCACGGTGATGAACGAAGTCGACGACCAGGCAGACCACGGTGCTGTGCATGTCCTGCCGGGGCGTGCCGGGCACCCGTTCGCTGATCAGCACATCGTTGGTGGTACGCAGCAGGCCCTCGAGCTCCGACGCCCGCTCTGACGGCTGCAGCGAGAAGCGGCCGATCAGCTCCTGCACCGCCAGCCGCGAAGCGATGTCGCCGCCGCCGTGCCCGCCGGCACCATCGGCCAGCACGCAGCACAGGTGGCGCCTGGAGTGCCAGTGGCCGCAGGCGTCCTCGTTGTACTTGCGGCCGCCACGGTCCGACATCAGCGCGACTTCCAAGGCCAGCATGTGCAGCTCCTGATCCCTCGGGTTCATCCTAGCGCGGCCCGGGTTCGCCGTGCAGGCGGTCGAGCTGGTCCTCGTAGGCCTTCAGGAAGGCCTTGCCGAAGAGCTCGTCGAAGTCGTCCTGGGCCTCGGCTTGCAACTGCGCGAAGAGCTCGGTGAAGCTCTCCCACAGGCGTGCCTTGCGCGTCGCCGGGATCAGGCTGTCGATCGCCGAGCGTTTCGTCAGCTTGCCTTCGAGCTGCTTCGGATCGAAGCGCTGCAGCACACCCTCCAGCGCGGCGCGCATGCCGGCCATCACGCCCAGCTGGTGCGCACGCAGGTCGTCGAAAGCGTCGCGCACCGCGGCCGCCGGCGGCATGAAACCGGGCGCCGGCGGGCCCAGCAGGTGCTGCAGCGCAACCTCGACGCTGGGCGAGAACTTCAGCGGGTTGTTCTCACGCGAGACGATCATCGTCATCTCGGCGCGCATCTCGCGCTTCAGCGCGGCACGCGCCACCAGCAACTCGACGGCGCCGCGGGTCGACTCACGCAACAGCTGGCCCAGCAGCAGCATGCTCTCGGGCGTCAGCGTCTCCAGGCGCAGGCCGGGTGTGGCCAGGCCGTCAAGCAGCGCGGCCAGCAGCTCGGTGGCGGCCGTGCCGTCGGCCGCGGGCGCCGGCGCGGCGGGCCGCGGCGACATCTCGGTGCGGGCCGGCACCGCCAGCGCTTGCGGTGCGGGCGTTGGGGCGACTGGCACTGGCACCGGCAGCGGCACCGGCACCGGCACCGGCACCGGCACCGGCACTGGCACTGGCAGCGGCACCGGCGCGGGTGGCGGCGGCGCAGCGGCGCCCGCCTCCTCGGCGTGCCGCACACCGGGCAGCGTGACGACGCGGCCGTCGCGCGGCGGGTCGTTCCACGAGAACACCGCGCCATCCGGCAAGGGCGCCGGCGCCGGCACCGCGTGCACCGCCGGCAGCGGCATCGGCGTATTCAGCTCCGACGCGTGGTCGGCGCGGCTCGGCGGCATCAGCGTCGCGGTGCGCGCCAGCGACTGCAGCGCATCGTCGCCTTGTGCGGTGTTGGGCAAGGCGCCCGCCGCCTGCGCCGGGCTGCCGCCCAGCGGGTCGCCGCCGGTGGCCGCGCCCGAGAGGCCGAACAGATCGTCCAGGCTGTTGCCGCCGCCGGCAGGCAGGTCCGCGAAAGCGTCGCGCTTCGGCGCCGCGGGTGCCGCAGCTGGTGTTTCCGGTTCCGGCGCAAACGGGTCCCAGTCGTCGGGAATCGCCGCCTTGCCCGGCGCCGGGGCCGGCGCCGCGGCAGGCCCCGGGGCGTAGACGGGTGCAGCAGCCGGCGGCGGCGCGCCCCAGGGCGCTGGTGCCGCAGCCGGCGCAGGCCACATCGCGGTGTTCGGCAGGCCCTGGCCGTTGCGCACCGGCGCAGGCGGCGGTGCGCGCGCTGGCACGGGTGGCGTGGCCGGGGCGGCCAGGCCCATCGGCGCGTCGCCGAAGAGGTCGGCAAAGGGGTCGGCGCTGCGCGGCGCCGCGGCGTCGGCGGCCTGCAGCACGTAGCCGCCGATCTGCAGCTCGTCGCCCGGCTTCAGCGGATGTTCGCGCCCGGCGCCCACAACCTGGCCGTTGACGCTGATCGGGTTGCTGCCGTTGTCGACCACGGCATAACCGCCGGCACGGAAAACGATGCGGGCATGCACACGCGAGATCGTGCGCTCGGGGTCGGGCAGCACCAGCTGGTTGCTGTCGGCACGGCCGACCGTGCCGCCGATTTCGTCGAACTGGGCCGACAGGCCGTCGACCGGCGCCCCGTTGTAGCTGAGCGCCCTCAGCAGGATCATGCGGCGACTCCAGGTTGACCTGACAAGGCGCCCAGCATAGCCGCCACGCGCGGGCGGGCCGGCACTTCAGCGCATGACATAGAAGCGCCCGTCTATGGCCGCCAGCCGCACCGGCCAGGCCAGACGCCCGCCGCCGGCCAGCGGGCTGTGCAGCGCCGGCTGACCTTCGGGTGTCAGACACTCCAGCAGCCGACCGCCGGCCACCGGGCGCAGCAGCAGCGCATCGGCCTTGGGCATCACGGGGTGCAGCGGCGCCCGGGCATGCGCCTGCTGCACCTGCAGCCGCAGCCGGCCGACGTCGTCGGCCACGCTGCGCTGGTAAGCCAGCGCCAGTTCCTCGAAGCGCAGGCGTGCGGCCAGCACCAGAGGCTCGGGATCGCCGCGGGCCAGCCCGAGCGCGATGCCCTGCAGGTAGGTGGCCGCGGCGGCCTGCAGTTCACGGGGCTCGGCCACCACGGGCGCGTCGAACCAGCGCCAGCGCGGGAAGGCAATCGGCAGCTCGACGGTCTGGCGCAGCGTGGCAGGCACCTCGGTGACGTCGCCGGCCACCGGCGCCCAGTCGATCTGCGCCAGCGTGCGCGCGTTTTCCGGGTGTGCCAGCTGGCCGATGCGCGGCAGCAGCAGGCGCAGACTGGCGCCGCGCTGGCCGTCGCTGAGCAAAGGCTCGGGCGCGGCGGCCGCGCCCGGCGGTGGCGGCTGGATGACGAGCTGCAGTTCGTTGGCGCCGGCCAGCGTGTATTCGTGGATGGCCACCGTGACGGCACCGGCGACCGGGCCGCTGCGCGCCAGCGGCACACCGTTGAGCCAGGCCTCGGCGATGACGCCGACGCTGTCCAGCCGCAGCACGAGCAGGCGTTCCATCAGGCCAGGCTCCAGTCGAGCAAGGCCTGTTCGTCCCACAGCCGGTGGCTGAACCGTTGCACGCCCAGCGCCGGATCGACCAGGGCCAGCGGCACGCTGGCGGCTTCCAGCCGCAGCGTGGCGAACCACTCCCAGCCGCTGCCACCCGAAGTGCGCGGACGCAGCCCGGCTTCGCCGACCAGCGCGCCGCTGCACGGCCCGGCGGCCTGCAGCAGGCTGCCGCTGTCGGTGGCCAGCGGCGTGAGCTCGGCGCTGAACGGCAGGCTGAAACGCTGGCGCGCCGGCAGCAGCGTCGGCAGCAGTGGTGGTTCCACGGCCTCGCGGCGCAGTTGCAGTGCCAGCGGTGCGGCGGCCGTGCAGCGCAGCAGCAGGCGGGCGCGACCGCCGGCCAGCGCGAGTTCACCCTCGGCCTGCAGTTCGGCCTGGCAGGCCTGCAGCTCGAGCGCCCCCAGCACACGCATGAAAGCGCGGCCGGCCAGGCCCGCCGGGCCCAGGCACCAGCCCCAGGACAGCGCAGCGCGGCCGGTCAGCAGCGCCAGCACGCCGTCGAGCCGCGGCGCCGACAGGCCTTCGACCGCCACCACGGCGGCCAGCAGCTTCTGCAGCGCGGCGTCGGTGGCCGGCTCCAGGCCCTGCTCGAAGGCGCGGCGCAGCGGCGCGGCGTCGCGCTCGGCGCCGTCGCTCTCGACACGGCAGCGTGTGCTGCCACGCAGCGCCGGGGCGCGCCCGGCCACCACGGGCTGCGCGGCGGCGGCCTGGCGCTGCAGTTCCAGCCACCACTGCGCAGCCGGCCAGGCCCACAGCGTGGTGGCCTGCGGGCCCTGCGCGTCACCCTCGTCGCGCAGGCCGCAGACCTGCAGTTCGAGCTTGCAGAGTTCGGGCGAGGTCTCCTCGGCCACCGCCGTGCCAGGGCCGGCGACGGGCCCCGGCTGGTCCAGCGTGCTCACGGGCCAGCTCACGGCGCGGGTCTCGTGACCGACCCAGCGCCACTGGCCATGGCTACCGGTGAACTGCAGCGCCGGGTGCACGTCGCCATTGCACACCGCGTGCGTGCGCGAGCGCAGCTGCACCCGCGCCTGCGGCTTGGCGCCCGGCGCATGCGCCAGCACCGCCACCAGGCGCGGCAAGGGGTTGGCGGCGTCGAC
>JBBRBW010000073.1:0-21224 GCA_038205425.1 Burkholderiales bacterium
GACGCCAGGGCAGCAGGGTTTCGTGCTGCTGACGAGCGTCATCCGGGCGCATCTCGGCGAATTGTTCCCGGGGCGCACGGTGGAGTCGTTCTCGCAGTTCCGCGTCACCCGCGACAGCGATCTCGAGGTCGACGCGGACGACTTCACCAATCTGCGCCAAGCGCTGCGCAGCGGGCTGACGACACGCCACTTCGGCCAGGCCATCCGGCTGGAGGTGGTGTCCACCTGCCCCGAGGGGCTGACGCGCTTTCTGCTGGAACAGTTCGACCTGCCTGAAGTGGCGCTGTACAAAGTCAACGGGCCGGTCAACCTGGTGCGGCTGAACCAGCTCATCGACCAGGCCGATGCCGACCACCTGCGCTTTACGCCCTTCGAGCCGCGCTGGCCCGCGGCTCTGCCGCAGGGCCGGTCGATCTTCGAACAACTGCGCCAGCGCGACGTGCTGCTGCACCACCCCTTCGAGAGCTTCGAGCCCGTGGTGCAGTTCCTGCGCGAGGCAGTGCACGACCCCGACGTGCTGGCGATCAAGCAGACCATCTACCGCACCGGCGCACAGAGCGTGCTGATGGACCTGCTGATCGAGGGCGCGCGCCGGGGCAAGGAAGTGCTGGTGGTGGTGGAGCTGAAGGCGCGCTTCGACGAAGAGGCCAACATCAACTGGGCCGAACGCCTGGAGGCCGTAGGCGCGCAGGTGGTCTACGGCATCGTCGGCCTGAAGACGCACGCCAAGATGCTGCTGGTGACGCGGCGCGAGACGGTCGTGCCGGCCAAGGGCAAGCGCCCGGCGCAGACGCGGCTGCGGCGCTACGCCCATCTGTCGACCGGCAATTACAACCCGCGCACGGCGCGCATGTACACCGACCTGGGCTACCTGACGGCAGACCCCGCGCTTACCGTCGACGTCGACGCCGTGTTCCTGCAACTGGCCAGCCAGACGCAGGTGAAGCCGCCGCGGCACCTGGTGACCGCGCCGTTCGGGCTCCACAAGCGCATGGTCAAGCATCTGCGCCAGGTGGCCGACGCAGCGCGCGCTGGCAAGCCGGCGCGTGTGGTCGTCAAGATCAACGCGCTCACCGACCCGGGGCTGATGGAGGCCCTGATCGAGGCCAGCGTGGCCGGCGCCAGCATCGACCTCATCGTGCGCGGCGCCTGCATGCTGCCGCCTGGCGTGCCGGGCCGCACCGCGAACATCCGCGTGCGTTCGGTCATCGGCCGTTTCCTCGAACACACGCGGGTGCTGTACTTTCGCTGGGGCGAGGCTGCCGACGACGAGGTGCTCTACCTGAGCAGCGCCGACTGGATGAGCCGCAACATGTTCCGCCGCATCGAGCTGGCCTGGCCGGTGCGCGACGTGGCGCTGCGCCAACGCATCATCGACGAGGCGCTGGTGCCCTACCTGCACGACTGCCGAGACGCCTGGACGCTGGACAGCGGCGGGCGCTACAAGCGCGTGTCCGAGCTGGGCGCCAGCGCCCAGCGGGCCCTCATGCAGCGCCTGGGTTGATACCGCGCATGGACCTCATCCTCTGGCGCCACGCCGAAGCCCTGGAGATGCGCGAGGTGCAGGAAGACCTCGACCGCGCGCTCACGCCCAAGGGCGAACGCCAGGCTCAGCGCATGGCGACCTGGCTCAACCGCCAGCTGCCTTCGAGCACCCGCGTGCTGGCCAGCCCGGCGCGGCGCTGCCTGCAGACGGCCGCCGCGCTGGAGCGCAAGGCCAAGACGGTGCCCGCGCTGGCGCCCGACGGCACGGTCGAAGGCCTGCTGAACGCCGTGCGCTGGCCCGACGCGCGCGAGCCGGTGCTGGTGGTCGGCCATCAGCCCATGCTCGGCCTGGCCGCCGCCTACCTGCTGGCCGGCCAGCCGCAGCCCTGGGCGGTGCGCAAGGGCGCGCTGTGGTGGCTGCGCGCGCGCGAACGTGAAGGCGTGCTGCAGGTCGTGCTGCACGCCGTGGTGTCGCCCGAACTCGTCTGACCGGTCCGCCGCCGGGCCGCCGTGGCACTCAGCCCAGGGGACGGACCGAGCCCCGAGGGCGCCGAAGGGGCCGGTTCAGGCGGGCAGCACCAGGCGCAGCGGCCCGCTGCGGCCCCAGGCGATGGCCTCTTCGCGCAGCAGGTAGGCGGTGCGCGGATGGTTCTCGGCCCAGGCACTGCCGTAGTCGACGATGGCGTCGCGGCCGCGCGCGCGCAGCGTCAACGCCTGGGCGCTGACGTCACCCCGCGCGTGGCACTTGATGACGGCCAGGCGCATGCACATCACCTGCCAGGCGAAGGTTTCGTTGGCCATCTGCGGCTCGATCTTGCGCAGCCCGCCGCGCTGGCCCAGCACGAGGTCGCCGACGCGGCGCTGCTGGCTCTGCGAGAACCCGGCGGCGTCGGCATGCGCCAGCAGGTAGGCGCTGTGGCGGTGGTGGTCGTGGTGCGAGACCATCAGCCCTATCTCGTGCAGCGCGCAAGCCCAGCCGAGTTCACGCCGCGTCTCGGGCTCGGCGTCGGGTATCGCGGCGTCGAAGAGGGCCAGCGCGATCTGCGCCATTCGGGCGGCCTGCGCCGTCTCGACGCCGAAGCGGCGCTGCAGGTCAACGACGGTGGCGTCGCGCACGTCGCGGGGCTCGCCGCGCAGTGCCAGCAGGCGTTCCTGCTGGTCGAAGATCACGCCCTGGCGCAGTGCGCCCTTGGCCGGCCACAGTGTGTCGATCTGGAAGTGCGCGGCCAGCGTGTACAGGATGGCCAGGCCGCCAGGCAGCACGGCACGGCGGTCGGGCTTGAGGCCGGCGACTTCGATGCGGTCGATGTGCCCGGCCGCGATGCAGCGTTCGATGAACCAGCGCAGCGCCGCTGGCGTGATGCAGCCGTCGGTCTGGCCCGAGGCCTGCAAGGCCTGCGACACCGCGCCGGCGGTGCCCGACGAGCCCAGCGCCTGCACCCAGCGGTGGCGCGCAAAGGGCTGCAGGCCCTCTTCCAGTTCAGCGCCCGCGGCCACCTGGGCGGCGCGGAAGGCTGCCGGCGTCAGGCGCCCGTTTTCGAAGAAGCGCAGCGACAGGCTGACGCAGCCGACACCGAAGCTCTCGGCCACCAGCGGCGTGGCGCCCTGGCCCAGGATCAGTTCAGTGCTGCGGCCGCCGATGTCGACCACCAGCCGCGGTCCCTGCGCCGGCTGCAGCCGTGCCACGCCGGTGTAGATGAGGCGCGCTTCCTCGCGGCCCGAGATGACCTCGATCGGGTAGCCCAGGGCCTCCTGCGCACGCAGCAGGAAGGCGTTGCGGTTGCGCGCCTCGCGCAGCGTCTGCGTCGCCACGGCGCGCACCTGGCCGGGCTGGAAGCCGGTCAGCCGCGCGGAGAAGCGCCGCAGGCAGGCCAGGCCACGCTGCACGGCTTCCTCGGTGAGCATGCCGTTGCTGTCGAGGCCGGCGCCCAGGCGCACGGTTTCCTTGAAGTAGTCCAGCCGTCTGTAGCGCGCCTGCGGCAGTTGCCCGATCTCGAGCCGAAAGCTGTTCGAGCCGATGTCGACGGCGGCCAGCGGCCCCGCCGGATTGACATTGGATTCCATGGGCTTGATCGTACCCGCCGCCCTTGCGCCAGAATGCCGCGCTTGCGACCCCCGAAGAGGAAACGCCATGCTGATGGAAGACTTCGACACCCTGGTGCCCGCCACCTCGCCGCTGGACACGCTGAGCCGGCGCCAGTTCGTCGGCCGCAGCGTCGGCACGGGCTTTGCCGCCGCGGTGCTGCCGGTGTCGGCGCAGACCATCAAGACACCGACCGACGGCCTCGTCACCGGCGAGGTCACGATCCCGGTGGGCAACTTCAAGATGCCCGCCTACCGCGCCGCGCCCGCCGGCAAGACCCGGGCCCCGGTGGTGCTGGTGATCAGCGAGATCTTCGGCGTGCACGAGCACATCGCCGACGTCGCCAACCGCTTTGCGCGCGCCGGCTACTTCGCCGTCGCGCCCGAGCTCTTCGTGCGCCAGGGTGACGCCGCCAGCTACGGCGAGATCGGCAAGCTCGTCGCCGAGGTCATCAGCAAGGTGCCCGACGCGCAGGTCATGGGCGACCTCGACGCCACCGTCGCCTGGGCGAAGGCCGAGGGTGCCGACACCACGAAGACCGGCATCACCGGCTTCTGCTGGGGCGGCCGCGTCACCTGGCTCTACACCGCCCACAACCCGGCGGTGAAGGCCGGCGTGGCCTGGTACGGCCGGCTGGTGGGCGCGGCCAGTGCACTCAACCCCAGCCACCCGGTGGACGTGGCGGGCAAGCTCGCCGGCCCCGTGCTCGGCCTGTACGGCGGCCAGGACCCTGGCATCCCGCTCGACACCGTGGACAGGATGAAGGCGGCGCTGGCCGCAGGCAGTGCCGCCGCGAAGAAGAGCGAGTTCGTGGTCTACCCCGACGCGCCACATGCCTTCCACGCCGACTACCGGCCCAGCTACCGCAAGGAGGCAGCCGAAGACGGCTGGCGCCGCGCGCTGGCCTGGTTCAAGGCGCACGGCGTGGTCTGAACGGCCGCTGCGCCCTGAACCAGTCCAGCGCGCGGCGTGGCAGCAGGGGGCGCTTGACAGGCTCGATAAGATCGAGCGAACGGGGTCGGCTCTTTGCCGGCCCGTTTTCTTGATGACTCTCTTCTACATCGTGCTGGCGACCACGGCCGGCGGCGTGCTCTCGGTGTTGATCGCGGCCTCGCTCACGGTGGCCGTGCTCGGGCGCGTCGTCAAGAGCCTGGTCAGCCTGTCGGCCGGCGTGCTTCTGGGCACGGCGCTGCTGCACGTGCTGCCCGAGGCCTTCGAGGGCCACGACCCGCAGGCCCTGTTCGCCACGCTGCTGGGCGGGCTGCTGTTCTTCTGGCTGCTGGAGAAGGCCGAGCTCTACCGCCACGACCACCACCACGAAGGCGACGGCCACGATCACCACGCGCACAGCGACGCCGAGCGCGCCGGCCGCGGCGGCTACAGCGTGCTCGTCGGCGACACGGTGCACAACTTCTGCGACGGCGTGATCATTGCCACCGCCTTCCTGGCCAACCCGTCGCTGGGCTGGGTGACGGCGATGGCCATCCTGGCGCACGAGATCCCGCAGGAGGCGGGCGACTACATCGTGCTGCTCAATGCAGGCTTCTCACGCGGCAAGGCGTTGCTCTACAACGCACTGTCGGGCCTGGCTGCGGTGGTGGGCGGCGTTCTGGGCTACTACCTGGTCGGGCCCTTCGAGTCGGCCATGCCCTACCTGCTGGTGGTGGCCTCGAGCAGCTTCATATACGTGGCGGTGGCCGATCTGCTGCCGCAGTTGCAGCAGCGGCTGTCTTGGCGTGACACGCTGGTGCAGGTGGCGTGGCTGGGCGCAGGTCTGGCGCTGGTGCTGATGGCCACCAGCGGCCTGCACGACGCGCACTGAAGCAACACGCCCTGCGCCGGCCGGCAGGCTGCGGCCGTCAGACGCGAGTCAGACGCGAGTCAGATGCGAACGACCAGCACAGGCAGCGTGCTGTGCGTCAGCACCTTCTGCGTCTCGCTGCCCAGCAGCAGCGCGCTCATGCCGCGGCGACCGTGCGAGGCCATCACGATGAGGTCACAGCCCTGCGTCTTGGCGTGGTCGAGGATGGCTTCCCAGGGGTGCAGCGCCTCGACCGTGTGGCCGACGCAGGGCACGCCAGCGGCGGTCGCCGCGTCGGTGACGGCGGTGACACGTGCCGACGCCACACGTTCCTGGGCGTCGAAGAACTCCTGCGGCGGCACCGGCTGCATTTCCGAGATGGCGCTGTAGGGGAAGGGCTCCTTCACCGCCAGCACGTTCAGTTCGCCGCCGGTCATCTTGGCCATGCCCAATGCGGTCTGCACGGCCTTGGCGGTGATCTCGGAACCGTCGGTGGGGAAGAGGATGCGCTTGTACATACGTGCTCCTTGTTTTATGTCTGCGGGCCGGTACGACCGCGGCGCGTAGTGTGCTCGCAAGTCCGTGACGCCAGTGTGCCCCCCCATCGGGCACCTGGCTTGACCCGGGTCAAGCGCGGGGACTTCGCTGCCGGCTCGCCACCGTCGGCGGTCCTCAGCCGCGCGCCACGGGGCGCTGCGGGTCGCTGCACCACTCGCTCCACGAGCCAGGGTAGAGCGTGCTGAGGCCGAGCCCCGCATGCGCCATTGCCAGCAGGTTGTGGCAGGCGGTGACACCCGAGCCGCACTGCTGCACGGCCGGTCGCCCCGGCACGGCCAGCGCTTCGAATTCGGCGCGCAGTTGGGCCGCGGGCTTGAAACGGCCGTCGGCGCCGAGGTTGTCCTTGAAGAAGCGCAGCGTGGCGCCCGGAATGTGGCCGGCCACGGCGTCCAGCGGTTCGACCTCCCCGCGGTAACGCTCGCCGGCGCGTGCGTCGAGGACCTGCAGCTCGGCCAGCCGCGCCAGCAGGGAGTCGGCGTCGATCGTCGGCATCGCCGGCGCGTGTGCAGGGTAGGGCGGCATTGCCGCCACGCTGGGCGCTGCCGTCGACAGCGCGCCGCCCGCGGCCAGCCAGGCCGCCTTGCCGCCGTCGAGCACTGTTACTGTGTCGTGGCCCAGCCAGCGCAGCAGCCACCAGGCCCGCGACGCATAGGGCGCACCCTGGGCGTCGTAGGTGACCACCGGCACGCCGGGCGCGATGCCCCAGCGGCCGGCGCTGGCAGCCAGCGCCTCGCGCGTTGGCAGCGGGTGGCGGCCGTTGCGGCCGGTCTTCGGGCCCGATAGGTCGGCGTCGAGGTGGGCGTAGAGCGCGCCGGGCAGGTGGCCGGCATGGAAGGCGCGGGCACCGGCATCGGTGTCGCTCAGTTCGAAGCCGCAGTCCAGCAGCGCCAGCGGTGCGCCGGCAGCCTGCAGCGCCTGCAGTTCGGCCACGCCGATCAATGTCGAGTAGGGCATCTGTTCCTCCGGCCTCAGGCCTCAGGTTTCGGTGGGTGGCGCATCGCTGCGCGGGGCGCGGCTGCGCAGCTGGGTGGCGGCGACGCCGGCCGCAACGATGAGCGCCATGCCCACCAGCGCCTGCGCCGTGACGGGGTCGTCGAAGAGCCACACGCCCAGGCCGAAGGCGTAGGCGATGCCCAGGTACTGCAGCGCCGCGATGCTGATCGCCGAGCCGGTGGCGTAGGCGCGCGTCATCAGCCATTGCGCGGCCGTGGCCAGCACGCCGGTGGCCACCAGCAGAAGCGCGCCGCGCAGCGTGTGGCCGTGCAGGCCGCCGCTGGCCAGCGCGAGGCCGGCGCCGGCCACCACGCCGGTCAGCGAGAAGTAGAAGACGACACGTTCACCGGGCTCGCCGGCGCGGCCCAGCGCCGAGACCTGCAAGTACGCCATGGCCGAGATCAGGCCCGACAGCAGACCCATCAGGCCGCCCCACAGCTGTTCCTGCTGCAGCGTCGGGCGCAGCACCAGCAGCACGCCGGCAAAGCCGGCCATCACGGCTGTCACCACGCGCCCGTCCAGGCCCGTCTTGCCCGGCCCCAGCAGCACCGTGCCGCCCATCAGGAAGAGCGTGATCCAGACCGGCGCGGTGTAGTTCAGCGTCATCGCCGTGGCCAACGGCAGCACGCCGATGGCGTAGAACCACAGGCACAGCGCCGTGGTGCCGCAGGCGCTGCGCCAGAAGTGCATCGCCGGCACCGGCGTGCGCCAGGACATGGAGCGCACGCGCAGCGCGCCGGCCATCAGCGCCAGGCCCATCAGCGAGCGGTAAAGGACGATCTCGCCTGCGCTGTACTGCACCGACGCGAACTTCACGCACACGCCCATCAGCGCAAACAGCAGTGAGGCCAGCACCATCAGCCAGGGTGCCGAGAGCGTGAAGCGGCGGTCGTGCGCCGCCGCGCCGGCCAGGCTCACGGCCGGCCGGGTGCCAGGCCCATCTCGCGCCGGTACCACTCATGGAAGTGCTGCATGCCGTCTTCCATCGGGCTCTGGTAAGGGCCGGCGTCGTCGTCGCCGCGCTCCATCAGCGCCTTGCGGCCGGCGTCCATGCGCAGCGCGATTTCGTCGTCCTCGATGCAGGTTTCCATGTAGGCGGCCTGCTGGGCGTCGACGAACTCCCGCTCGAAGGCGGCGATCTCCTCCGGGTAGAAGAACTCGACCAGGTTCATCGTCTTCTGCGGCCCCTGCGGAAACAGCGTGCTGACCACCAGCACGTGCGGATACCACTCGACCATCACGGTCGGGTAGTAGGTCAGCCAGATCGCGCCCTGGGTCGGCGCTTCGCCGTTGCGGTACTTCAGCACCGCCTGGTGCCAGCGCTCGTAGACCGGCGAGCCCGCCTTGGCCAGTGCTTTGTTCACACCCACCGTCTGCACCGAGTGGTGGCGGCCGAACTCCCAGCTCAGGTCTTCGCAGGTGACAAAACGGCCCAGGCCGGGGTGGAAAGGGCCGACGTGGTAATCCTCGAGGTAGACCTCGATGAAGGTCTTCCAGTTGTAGTCGCACTGGTGGACCTGGGCGCGGTCGAAGACGTAGCCCGAGAAGTCGAGTTGCGCCGCGGCGCCGAGTTGCGCCAGGTCGGTGGCCACGCTGCGCCCGTTGTGCTCGAACAACAGGCCCTGCCAGTTCTGCAGCGGGTAATTGCGCAGGTTCAGGCACGGGTCCTGGTCGAAATGCGGTGCGCCGACCAGCGCGCCGTGCAGGTCGTAGGTCCAGCGGTGCAGCGGGCAGACGATCTGCCGCCCGGTGTGGCCGCGGCCCTTGAGCATGATGGCCTGGCGGTGGCGGCAGACGTTCGAGACCAGCTCGATGCCGTCGGCCGTGCGTACCAGCGCGCGGCCCTCGCTCTCCTGCACCAGCGCCAGGTGGTCGCCGACCTCGGCCAAGGCAAGCTCGTGCCCCAGGTAACGCGGTGCATGCTCGAAGATGAGTGCTTGTTCGCTGCGGAACAGGCCCTCGTCGAAATAGCTGGAGACTGGGAGTTGAGTGCGACTGCGCTCAAGAGCTTCGAGACTGACGCTCAGGTCCGACATGATCCGAGGGGATCCTCCTGTGGTAGGACATCGACCCCGCCGCCCGGTGGCCCCGCGGGCGACATGAGAGAAAAACATGAGAGAAAAACATGAGAGAAAGAGATCCAGGCCGGCGGTGGGCTGTCGCCGTGCCGGGCTGGACCGGGGGGCGATTCTAGCCGGGCCCCTGCCGCGCACGGCTGACAGGCCGCAAGGGTTCGATGCTCACCGCGGGGGCAGGGGCAGGCTTGTCTAGAATGCCGAAGTCAATTTCATGACCCGAAATGCCCCGCAGCGCTGCCCACACCCCCAAGGAACCCGCCACCTACGAGCAGGCGCTCGCCGAACTCGACCGCCTGGTGGTGCAGATGGAAGGCGGCCAGCTGCCACTGGACGAGTTGCTGGACAGCTACCGACGCGGCGCCGAACTGCTGAACTACTGCCGCAGCCGGCTGCAGGCGGTGGAGGAACAGGTCAAGGTGCTGGAAGACGGCCAGCTCAAGCACTGGGCCACGCCATGAAGGCGGCCGACTTCGAGGGCTGGGCGCGGCAGCAACTCGTCGATGTCGAGCACGCGCTCGAGGCCTGGGTGCCGCTGGCCGCGCCGGCGGGCCTGGGCGAGGCCATGCGCTACGGTGTGCTCGATGGCGGCAAGCGGCTGCGGCCGCTGCTGGCGATGGCGGCCTGCCAGGCCGTCGACGGCCAGGCCGCGGCCGCGATGCGCGCGGCGGTGGCGGTCGAGCTCATCCATGCCTACTCGTTGGTGCACGACGACATGCCGTGCATGGACAACGACGTGCTGCGCCGCGGCAAGCCCACGGTGCACGTCAACTACGGCCAGGCCCAGGCCATGCTGGCTGGCGATGCGATGCAGGCCCTGGCCTTCGAAGTGCTGACGCCCCAGGCGGGCGAAATCGCGGCGGTGGGCGCGCTGCCCGCCGCCTTGCAGGCGCGTCTGTGCGGGCTGCTGGCACGCGCTGCGGGCCATGCGGGCATGGCCGGCGGCCAGGCCATCGACCTGGCCAGCATCGGCCACGCGCTCGACGAGGCGGCGCTGCGCGACATGCACCGCCGCAAGACCGGCGCGCTGCTGCAGGCCAGCGTGCAGATGGGCGCGGCCTGCGGTGCCTGCAGCGACGGCGCCTGGCAGGCCCTGTCCGACTACGGCGCGGCCATCGGCCTGGCCTTCCAGGTGGTTGACGACATCCTCGACGTCACGCAGGCCTCCGAAACCCTGGGCAAGACCGCCGGCAAGGACCAGCATCACAACAAGCCCACTTACGTCTCGCTGCTGGGCCTGACCGCAGCGCGGCGCCATGCCGAGGAACTGCGTCTGCAGGCGCATGCCGCGCTGGCGCGCAGCGGCCTGGGTGCGGCGGCCAGCGTGCTGGCCGTGCTGGCCGACAAGGTCGTTGAACGAGAAAACTGAAATGAAGCAGCAGTCCGTGCTCAGCAAGATCAACGCCCCCGCCGACCTGCGCAAGCTCAGTCGCGCCGAACTGCCTGCGCTGGCCAAGGAATTGCGCGAGTTCGTGCTGCAGACCGTCAGCCAGACCGGCGGTCACCTGGGCAGCAACCTGGGCACCGTCGAGCTCACGGTGGCACTGCATTACGTCTTCAACACGCCCTACGACCGCATCGTCTGGGACGTCGGCCACCAGACCTACCCGCACAAGATCCTCACCGGCCGCCGCGACCGCATGCACACGCTGCGCCAGTTCGGCGGCGTGGCCGGTTTCCCGCGCCGCGACGAGAGCGAGTACGACACCTTCGGCACCGCGCACAGCAGCACCAGCATCAGCGCCGCCCTGGGCATGGCGCTGGCAGCCAAGCTCAAGCATGAGGACCGTCACGCCGTGGCCGTGATCGGCGACGGCGCCATGACCGCCGGCATGGCCTTCGAGGCGCTGAACAACGCCGGGGTCAGCCATGCCGGCGTGAACGCCGACCTGCTGGTGGTGCTGAACGACAACGACATGTCGATCAGCCCGCCCGTGGGCGCGCTGAACAAGTACCTGGCGCGCCTGATGAGCGGCAACTTCTACGAAGCCGCACGCGAAAGCGCCAAGGCGGTGCTGAAGAACGCGCCGCCGCTGTTCGAGCTGGCGCGGCGTTTCGAGGAGCACGCCAAGGGCATGGTCGTGCCCGGCACCATCTTCGAGGAATTCGGCTTCAACTACGTCGGCCCCATCGACGGCCACGACCTGGAATCGCTGATCCCGACGCTGGAGAACCTGCGCGCCAAGCGCGGCCCGCAGTTCCTGCACGTCGTCACCAAGAAGGGCTACGGCTACGAACTGGCCGAGGCCGACCCGGTGAAGTACCACGCCGCCAGCGGCAAGTTCGACCCGGCGCAGGGTTTCCCGAAGAGCGTGCCCAGCAAGCCGACCTTCACGCAGGTCTTCGGCCAGTGGCTGTGCGACATGGCGGCCGCCGACGAGCGGCTGGTGGGCATCACGCCGGCGATGCGCGAGGGCTCGGGCATGGTCGATTTCCACAAGCGCTTTCCGGGCCGCTACCACGACGTGGGCATCGCCGAGCAGCACGCCGTGACCTTTGCCGCCGGCATGGCCTGCGAGGGCCTGAAGCCCGTGGTGGCCATCTACAGCACCTTCCTGCAGCGCGGTTATGACCAACTCATCCACGACGTGGCGCTGCAGAACCTGCCGGTGATGTTTGCGCTCGACCGTGCCGGCATCGTCGGCGCCGACGGCCCCACGCACGCCGGCGCCTACGACATCGCCTTCGTGCGCTGCATTCCCAACTGCGCGATGCTGACGCCCAGCGACGAAAACGAGTGCCGCCAGGCGCTGACCACCGCCTTCCGCCACGACGGCCCGGCGGCGGTGCGCTACCCCCGCGGCGCCGGCGCCGGCGTGGCCATCGACCCCGCGCTCACCGCCTGGCCCTGGGGCAAGGGTGTGCTGCGCCGCGAATCGCCGGTGCGTGCCGAGGCGCGCGGCGGCAAGCGCCTGGCCATCCTGGCCTTCGGCACGCTGCTGCACGCGGCGCTGGCCGCGGCCGAGAGCCTGGGTGCGACGGTGGCCGACATGCGTTTCGTGAAGCCGCTGGACGCCGATCTGGTGCTGGAACTGGCGCGCAGCCACGACGGGCTGGTGACGGTGGAAGAGGGCTGCACCATGGGCGGCGCCGGCAGTGCGGTGCTCGAATGCCTGGCCGCGGCCGGCGTTATGGTGCCGGTGCTGGTGCTGGGCCTGCCCGACATCTTCACCGAGCATGGCGACCCGGCGAAAATCCTTTCGATGTGCGGGCTGGACGCCGCGGGCATCGAAAAGTCCATCGTGCAACGTTTCGGCGGCAGCCGGCCGACACTGGCTGCCGTCAACCGCTGACGGCGCGCGGGTTCGCTGCAGCCGAACGCTGCGTAGCAACCGCGTGACGCTGCGGGCCGGCAAAAGCTGGCATCCTCTACAAGATGAAACCCCACGCTCACTTCGTTCGCTGCCCACCGAGGGGGCGCTCAGCGCCCTTCGCGCGGTCGGGCGGGCGCTGACCATGACCCATCTCACCGACGCCCTGCACATACCCGACACACAAAGCGCGCGTGACGACCGTCACCTGGCGATCCAGCGCGTGGGCGTGAAGGACGTGCGTTACCCACTACAGATCAAGGTGGCGGGCGCCGTGCAGCAGACGGCGGCGCTGTGGTCGCTGGACGTGGCGCTGCCGGCCGAGAAGAAGGGCACGCACATGTCGCGCTTCATCGCCTGGCTCGACGCGCTGGCGCTGTCGGGCGAGGTGCTGGACGCAGCCGCGCTGCGCGAGAAGCACGCCGCGATGCTCAACAAGCTGGGTGCCGACGAAGGCCGCATCGAGGCCGCCTTCAGCTTTTTCCTGCGCAAGCGCGCGCCGGTCTCGGGGCTGCAGAGCCTGCTGGACTACCAGGGCCGCCTGATCGCCGAGACTCGCGCCGGCGTGAGCTCGGTGCACGCCGAAGTGGCGGTACCGGTGAAGAGCCTGTGCCCGTGCAGCAAGGAGATTTCGGACTACGGCGCGCACAACCAGCGCGCGCTGGTGACGCTGCGCGTCGAACTGCTGCAGGACGTGGCCTGGCATGAACTCGTGCGTTTTGCCGAGGACGAGGCCAGCAGCGAGATCTGGCCCATGCTCAAGCGCCCCGACGAGAAGTGGGTCACCGAGCGCGCCTACGAGAATCCGAAATTCGTCGAAGACCTGGTGCGTGACGTCGCACTGGGCCTCAACGCCGACACGCGTATCGGGCGCTACCGGGTCGACGTCGAGAACTTCGAGTCGATTCACAATCACTCCGCCTATGCGCGCATAGAGCGCGCATAGGCCCCGCCGACAGGCGGGCGCGCCGCAGGCGCGGGGCGGATTGCGGCCCCGCCGATGTCCCCCGGACATCGGCCACGGTCACAATCACTCCGCCTATGCGCGCATAGAGCGCGCATAGGCCCCGCCGACAGGCGGGCGCGCCGCAGGCGCGGGGAGGATTGCTGCCCCGCCTATGTCCTCCGGACATCGGCCACGGCCACAACCACTCTGCCTGCGCGCGCATCGAGCGGAACTGATTTCCCTGCGCCGCACCGCACCAGACCCTCGACGGGCGCGACGACCGCGCCTCCGGGGGTTTTTCACGTCTGGCCGAAAGGGGCGTGACAAGCGTCACGTCTGCTTGCACTTGTAGGAATCTGCCCTACAGCCCGGCTGGAAGAAGGTGGACTCCAGCGACGGAGATGGACTGATGTGACAGCCCATTTCATCTCTCTACAGTTCATCACATCGAGTGGTGCCCAGCACCCACCCCACGCCACAGCAACCCGACAGTCCCCCACGGAGCCGCACACATGAACACCGACCAGATCCTCGCCGAGATCCGCGAAGCCAACCTGTCCTACCTGATGCTCGCCCAGAGCCTGGTGCGCATCGACAAGGAACAGGCGCTGTTCCGCCTCGGCGTCAACGAAGAGACCGCCACGCTGATCGGCGCGCTGACGCCGGCGCAGATGATGAAGGTGGCCAGCGGCAACACGCTGCTGTGCCGCTTCCGCATGGACGACGACATGGTCTGGAACCTGCTGACCAGCCACGGCAAGGGCGCTGCCAACGACGGCATGAGCCGCCTGCACGCGTCGATCCTGATGGCCGGCCGCCATCAGGAAGCCGCCTGAAATAGGCCCCCACGCTCACTTGCGTTCGCTGCCCCCCGAGGGGGCTCTTGCAGCGGCCCGGCAGAGCCGGATCCGCGCAAGGACCTTGATCAAGAAATTCACAGGACGGAAGACACCATGGCCCGCAACAAGAGCATCCTGACCGAAGCCCGCCAGATCGAGCGTGCCGTGACGCTGATCAACCTGGGCGCCCGCCTGCAGGTGCTGGAAAGCGAGACGGACCTCAGCTACGAGCGCCTGCTGCGCCTGTACAAGGAAGTCGCGGGCAAGAGCCCGAGCAAGGGTCAGCTGCCGTTCTCCACCGACTGGTTCATGACCTGGCAGCCGAACATCCACAGCAGCCTGTTCCTGAACATCCACGAGTACCTCAACAAGACCGCGGCCATCGACGAGATCGATACCGTGATCAAGGCCTACCAGCTCTACCTGGAGCAGATGCAGTCGCAGGGCCTGGAGCCGCTGCTGAGCGTCACGCGTGCCTGGCGCCTGGTGAAGTTCGTCGACAACGGCATGCTCACGATGACCGCCTGCAGCAAGTGTGGCGGCCACTTCGTCACCCACCCGCACGAGATCGCACGTCACTATGTCTGCGGCCTGTGCAACCCGCCTGCGCGAGCCGGCAAGGGCAAGCTCGCCGGCTCGCTGGGCGCCGAACCGCTGGCCGCGCATGCCCACGCGCAGGCACAAGCACACGCTGCGCATTGATCGCAGGTCGCGCCGCCCAGTGGCCTCAAGTCTCCGGCGCGGCGGCCGATATCCCCTCCAGGTTCATGTTTCGTTGTTCGTCTCCTCCTGGCACAGATCTCTGTGCTTTCAGCGGGTCCCTCGGGGCCCGTTTTTTTGCCGGTGCGGGTCGAGGTGCACACGAAGGACTCCAGTTGTGTGTGCGGCGCGCCGATATGAAACGGACGCCCACGCACTGCCGCGGCCCCGCCGCGCCACGCCACCTTGAAGCCCGTACCGTTTCCCGCCCATTTCCTGCGCCTCGGTGAACCGCTGCCGTTCGACCTGTGCGATGCGGGCGGTCGGGTCATGCTGGCGGCGGGCCAGGCGGTCGAATACCCGGTCCAGCTCGACGAGCTGACGCGCCAGCCACTGCTGGCCGATGAAGCCGAAATGGCGGCCTGGATGCGCCGGCGGCTTGCGTCGACCGACCTGCTGCCCGCGCTGCCGGCGCTGTCGCAGCAGTGGCAGGACCTGGTGGAGCAGCTCGACGACGCGCTGCACGACCTGCGCGCCGGCAGTGACTGGCGTGCACGCCTGTTCGCGGTGCATGGGCGCGCGCGGGCGCTGTTCGAGCGCCGCCCCGACGCTTCGCTGTACCACCATGTCTACGAGGCCGGGCACTCGATGCGCAAGTACAGCTGCCAGCATGCGCTGCTGTCGCTGGTGGTCAGCGAGCACGCGGCGGCCAAGCTGGGCTGGTCGCAGGCCTGGATAGACAGCCTCGGGCGCGCCGCGCTGACCATGAATGTGGCCATGCGCACCGTGCAGGACCAGCTGGCCACGGCGCAAAAGAGGCCGAATGCGGCGGTGCGCGCCGAGATCGCCGCCCACCCCGCGGCCGGCGCTGCGCTGCTGGAAACGGCCGGCTTCGGCGACCCGCTCTGCCTGGACGTGGTGCGCCTGCACCACGAAGCCGACGGTGAAGAGCAGCCGCTGGCCGAGCAGCCGCCCGAGCGCCAGCTGGCCCGGCTGCTGCGCCGCGTCGACATCTTCACCGCCAAGATCAGCCGCCGCGCCACGCGCAGCCCGATGTCGCCGGTGCGCGCGGCGCGCGAAGCCTTCCTGGGCGCCAACGGCATGCCCGATGAGATCGGTGGCGCCATGCTCAAGGCCGTAGGCCTCTACCCGCCCGGCTGCTTCGTCGCGCTGGCCAACGGTGAACTGGCCATCGTCGTGGCGCGAGGTGAACGCGCCAACGTGCCGCAGGTGGCGGCGCTGGTGTCGCCCCGCGGCAGCCCGCTGGGCGAGCCGCTGATGCGCGACACCAACCTCGAGCGATACGCCGTGCGCAGCGCGGTGACCCCTTCGAGCGTGAAGGTGCGCCCGCCCCACGAGCGCCTGCTGGCGCTGGGTTGAGGCGGCGCGGCCGGCTGGCGTTGCGATCAGGGCCCTTGCAGCCCGGCTTTTTTCGCGGCTGCACGGCCGTGCCAGGTCACACACTGGTCGGCAAGATGAACCTGCCCTCGACCTCTCCTGCGCCGGCCCTGCCGTGGCGGCGCCTGCCATGGCCGCTGCCCGCGCTGCTGGTCTGGGCGGCGGGCTGGCTGCTCTGGGCGCTGGGGACGGCCGCCGGGGCCGCGCCGGCCGTCGCCTTCGGCGCGGCGCTGGCCGGGGCCACGCTGGCTGCGCTGGCCTGTCGCGGCCGCTGGCGCAGGGGCATCGCGGCCGCCGGATTCCCGCTGTCAGCGCTGGCGCTGGGCAGTGCCGGCGCGCTGCCGCCCTGGGTCTGGCTGCTGCTCTTGCTGCCGGTGCTGGCGTTGTACCCGTTGCGCGCCTGGCGCGACGCACCGCTGTTTCCGACTCCGACCGGGGCGCTGGCCGGGCTCGACGCCGTCGTCGGCCAGCCGCAACGGGTACACGACGCGGGCTGCGGCCTTGGCCACGGGCTGGCCGCGCTGCAGCGGCTGTGGCCGCAGGCGGCGTTCAGCGGCAGCGAGTGGAGCCCGCTGCTGGCCTGGGCCACACGCTGGCGCTGCCGCCAGGTTGAGGTGCAACGCGGCGACATGTGGGCCGTGCCCTGGGGCCGCTTCGACCTCGTCTACCTCTTCCAGCGCCCCGAGAGCATGGCGCGCGCGCATACCAAGGCGGCGCGTGAACTGGCGCCCGGCGCCTGGCTCGTGAGCCTGGAATTTGCCGTGCCCGGCGTGGCGCCGGTGGCCTGCCTGCAGGGAGGCGGCCGCAAGCCGGTGTGGGTCTACCAGCCCGCCGGCCCGGCCGCGGCCTCAATCCCCGCGGCGCGAGGCCGATAACCCACACAAACCCGGTGCAGGTATTTCCTGTTGCCGGGCTCACTACGCGGATCAATCCACATGTTCGTCATCATCGGCTGGGTCATGGCGCTGGGCTGCGTCTTCGGGGTCTTCATCGTCCACGGCGGCAACATCTCCGTCATCCTGAAGGCCCTGCCGTTCGAGATGATCACCATCTTCGGTGCCGCCATCGGCGCCTTCCTGGCCAACAACCAGATGAAGGTGGTGAAGGCCACGTTGTCGGGCATCGGCCGCTGCTTCAAGGGCAGCAAGTACAGCAAGGCGCGCTACATGGAGCTGCTGGCGCTGCTCTTCGACATCCTGCAGAAGGCGCGCAAGGAAGGCCTGATGTCGATCGAGAAGGACGTCGAGGACCCGCACAGCAGCCCGCTGTTCCAGAAGTACCCCAACGTCGGCAACGACCACCACGTCTGCGAGTTCATCACCGACTACCTGCGCATGATGGTCTCTGGCAACCTCAACGCGCACGAGATCGAGAGCCTGATGGACAGCGAGATCGAGACGCACCACCAGGAAGAGCACGCGGCGGTGGCCGCCATCCAGCGCATGGCCGGCGCGCTGCCGGCCTTCGGCATCGTGGCTGCCGTGCTGGGCGTGGTCAACACCATGGGCTCGGTCGGCCAGCCGCCGGCGGTGCTGGGCGGCATGATCGGCTCGGCCCTGGTCGGCACCTTCCTGGGCATCTTCCTGGCCTACGGTTTCGCCGAGCCGCTGGGCGGCCTGCTTGAGCAGAAGGTCGAGGACGCAACCAAGGAACTGCAGTGCATCAAGACCACGCTGCTGGCCAGCATGCAGGGCTACGCGCCGCAGGTGGCCATCGAGTTCGGCCGCAAGGTGCTGTATTCGGGCGACCGCCCGAGCTTCGTCGAGCTGGAAGGCCATGTGAAGGGCAAGAAATGAGCGTGCTGCAAGGTGCCACCCGACCCGGCGCGCTCGACGCCCTGAGCCTCCAGCGCTGCCTGCCCTGGGGCCCTGCGCACCCGGTGACGCCGCGCGCGGCTGTCGGCCTGAGCGCGAAGGCCATCACGACCAAGGACATGCGCGGGTCCGGTTCTGCCGGCCCGCTGCATGAGCCGGCGGCGAGGACGCCGCCGGCGCTCGAAGGCGAAGAACAGTCCGCAGGGACTGTTCTTCGTCCGTCTCGCCCCCCTTGGGGGGTGGCGAAGGCGCGTAGCGACAAGCCTGGGGGCACCTGACCATGGCTGGCGACGCCAAGAAGCTGCAGCCGATCATCATCAAGCGCGTCAAGACGGGCGGACATGCCGTTCATGGGGGCGCCTGGAAGATCGCTTACGCCGACTTCGTGACAGCCATGATGGCTTTCTTCCTGCTGATGTGGCTGCTGGGCAGCACCACCGAGGGTGACAAGAAGGGCATCGCCGACTACTTCGGCACGCCGCTGAAGCTGGCGCTGCTGAACGGCGGCAGCGGCTCGGGCGACTCGTCGCACGTGGTCAAGGGCGGCGGAGAGGACCTGACGCGTTCGACCGGTCAGGTCAGGCGCGGCGACATGGATGCCACCAAGTCCACCATCAACGTGCACCAGCTCAAGGCCGAGCAGTTGCGCGCCGAGGTGGCGCGGCTGAAGGACATCAAGAAGAAGGTCGAAGAGAAGATCGCCGCGAACCCGAAGATCGCCGGCCTGTCGTCGCAGATCCTAATGGAGATGACGCGCGACGGCCTGCGCATCCAGATCGTCGACGGCGAGGGCCGGCCGATGTTCAGCAGCGGCAGCGCAACCGTGCAGCCCGCGATGCGCGAGGTGCTGCGAGAACTTGGCAGCGTGCTCGGCGAGGTGCCGAACCGGCTGACGCTGGAGGGGCACACCGACGCCTTGCCCTTCGGCAGCGGCGAGCGCGGCTACAGCAACTGGGAGCTCAGTGCCGACCGCGCCAACGCTTCGCGCCGCGAACTCATCACCGGCGGCCTGCCCGAGGAGCAGGTGCTGCGGGTGCAGGGCCTGGCCGCCAGCAACCCCTTCGATCGCCGCGACCCGGCCGCGCCCACCAACCGCCGCATCAGCATCGTCGTGATGACGCGCGAGGCCGAGGAAGCGCTGTTCCGCACGACACCGGCGCTGACCGAGGAAGAACTCGCGCAGACGGAGCCTCCCGCGGCGGCCGCCTCCACGCCTAGCGTGGGTCTGCCGACAAATTCAAGTCCCGCGCCCGCGCACCGATAAATCCACCAGTTGCCAAACCGAGGTTCCGTTCCATGAGCACGCCCACCGATCTGAAGTTCCTCATCGTCGACGACTTCTCCACCATGCGCCGCATCGTGCGCGGCCTGCTCAAGGAGATGGGCTGCAACAACGCCGACGAGGCCGAGGACGGTGTCGTCGCGCTGAGCATGATGAAGATGCAGAAGTACGACTTCGTCGTCAGCGACATCAACATGCCGAACATGAACGGCTTCGAACTGCTCAAGGCCATCAAGGCCGAGGACGGGCTGCGCCACATCCCGGTGCTGATGGTCACCGCCGAGGCGCGCAAGGAGGACATCGTGATGGCGGCGCAGAGCGGCGCTGCGGGCTACATCGTCAAACCCTTCACGAAGGCCACGCTGGAAGAAAAAGTGCAGAAGATCCTGCAGAAGATCGCCGCCACCGCCTGAAACTGCACAGGGAGAAGAACATGAAGATGGATGACACCGCCACGTTGCAGCCCGCCCCAAGCCTGGTCGTCTCACCTGAGGTGTTCCAGCAGATCGGCTCGATCACGCGGCTGCTGCACGACACCATGCACCAGCTGGGCGTGATGCCCAAACTGCAGCTTGCCACCGACGGCCTGCCCGATGCACGCAGCCGCCTGACCTACATCGCGCAGAAAACCGCCGACGCTGCCAACAAGGTACTCAACTCTGTCGACGCGGCCAAGGCCGACCACGCCGCGCTGAACGCCGCCACTCGCACCATGGCCGAGGCCATCGTCGCCAACCCGGTGAAGGCCGTGGCCAGCGGCGCGGTGCTCAACTTCGTGCAGGACGTCGAGCAGCTCACGGGGCGTGTCGATGCCCACCTCACCGACATCATGATGGCCCAGGACTTCCACGACCTCACTGGCCAGGTGGTGGCCAAGGTCGTGACGCTGGCCAACGATCTCGAGGACAGCCTGGTCAAGCTGCTGGTGAGCGTGGTGCCGCCCGAGCAACGCGAGAAGGTCGACGCCAGCGTACTGCACGGCCCGGTGGTCAACGCCGAAGGCCGCACCGACGTCGTCACCAACCAGGGCGAGGTCGACGACCTGCTGGCCAGCCTGGGGTTCTAGGCTCGCGGGCGCTCAAGCGCCACCACGAAGGCCGCACACCCGACGGGCGTGCGGCCTTCGTCCACTTCGGCGGGCCTGCGAGCCTGCGGGTGCGTCACGCGGCTCTTGGGGGCAGCGCCTGCCTGCGGCCCTGTGCGGACTTTCGCGTTTGCGTTGCTGAGGGCGTGCTTGTCGTCGCGCGAGATCAGGCCGCCCGACGCCCTCGGCCTGCCCATCACGAAGCACGCGCGAACCACGGAAGCAGGCACCGTCGAACGTCCGCAAAGGGCCGACAGCCGACACCGCTCCCGCATCAGGCCGCAGGCAAGGCCCCGAAGCGCCAGCTCGACACCGTCCACCCCGGCCACGCGTTTTCTTCGTGGTGCACGGTGCTCGCCACCTCGTTCTCGGCCGCGCCCAGGGCCACCATCAGCGGCAGCAGGTGGTCTTCGCGCGGGTGCGCAACACGAGCGGCGGGTGCCTGGTCCCACTGCAGCAGCCGTGCCCTGCGGTCGGCAGGGCTGCTGCCTTCCAACGTGGCGTGCAGCCAGTCGTCGAAGGCCTTCGACGGCGCCTTCGCCGCCGGGCCGCGCAGGCGCAGGTTATGGAAGCTCAGGCCGCTGCCCAGGATCAGCACGCCTTCGTCGCGCAGCGGCGCCAGCGCGCGGCCCACGGCCAGGTGCTCGGCGACGTCGTAGCCGTGTTTCAGCGACAGCTGCAGCAGGGGTACGTCGGCCTGCGGGTACATCACCGCCAGCGGCGCGAAGGTGCCGTGGTCGTAGCCCTGCGTGCTGTCCTGGCCGGCATCGATGCCGGCGCCCTGCAGCAGGTCCTGGATGCGCTGGGCCAGCGCAGGCGCGCCGGGCGCGGCGTAGCTCACGCGGTAGGTGTGCTC
>JBBRBW010000074.1:0-20666 GCA_038205425.1 Burkholderiales bacterium
GCCGCGGCCTTCATGCCCGACTACGACAACCTGCCGCTCTCGTTCTTCGAGCCGATGGTGCGACGCGTGCTGGCCAAGCCACGCAACTCCATCTACGTGAAGGAAGGCGAAAGCGAACTGTCGCAGCCGAAAGCCGCGGCAGCTTGATCGGCCGGCCTAAGCCTTCACCACATTGACGGGTGCACCTGCCGCCCACGCCGCCACGTTGGCGAGCGTGGTGTCGGCGATGCCCGCCAATGCCTCGCGCGTGAAGAACGCCTGGTGCGCGGTGACGATGACGTTGGGAAAGCTCAGCAGCCGCGCCAGCACGTCGTCCTGCAGCACGTCGGCCGAGCGGTCCTCGAAGAAGAGGTCGGCTTCCTCCTCGTACACGTCCAGCCCCAGGTGGCCGAGCTGGCCGCTCTTGAGCGCGTCGACGAGCGCCGGGCTGTCGACCAGGCCGCCGCGGCTGGTGTTGATGAGCATCGCGCCCGTCTTCATGCTGGCCAGCGCGCCGGCATCGATCAGGTGGTGCGTGTCCGCCGTGAGCGGGCAGTGCAGGCTGACGACGTCGGACTGCGCCAGCAGCTCGGGCAGCGGCACGTAGGCGACGCCCAGCGCCGCCAACGATGCCTGCGGAAACGGATCGAACGCCAGCAGCCGGCAGCCGAAGCCGGCCATGATGCGCGCGAACACCTGCCCGATCTGCCCGGTGCCGACCACGCCCACGGTCTTGCCAGCCAGGTCGAAGCCCAGCAGGCCATCCAGCGAGAAATCCCCCTCCCGCGTGCGGTTGCAGGCGCGGTGCAGGCGCCGGTTGAGCGTGAGGATCATGCCGACCGCATGCTCGGCCACAGCATGTGGCGAGTAGGCCGGCACCCGCACCACCGTCAGCCCCAAGCGTTGCGCTGCCGCCAGGTCGACATGGTTGAAGCCGGCCGAGCGTAGCGCGATCAGGCGCGTGCCACCGGCCGCGAGCACAGCCAGCACCTCTGCGCTCAGGCTGTCGTTGACGAATGGGCAGACCACCTCGAAGCCCGCCGCGAGCGGTGCAGTCTGTGCATCCAGGTGGGCGCGCTGGAACACGAGATCGAAGCCGCGGTTACCGCGCGACTGGGCGGCGCGGAAGCTGTCTTCGTCGTAACGGTGGCTGCTGAAGAAGAGGATGCGCATGGCGGTGGGGCGATTGAGTGGTGTGTGCGCAGCTTACCCGCACCGCCAGGCGCGGGCGTGTCTAGAGCGTCAGCACGATGCGGCCGTCGACCTTGCCGGCTTTCAGATCGGCGAGGACCTGGTTGATGTTGTCGAGCTTGTCGCGGTGGATATGCGCGCGCACCCGCCCCTCGGCGGCAAACTCCAGCGATTCCTGCAGGTCGCGCCGCGTGCCGACGATGGAGCCGCGCACCGTGATGCCGTTGAGCACGGTCGAGAAGATCGGCAGCGGAAAATCCCCCGGCGGCAAGCCGTTCAGCGAGATCGTGCCGCCACGCCGCACCATGCCCAGCGCCTGTGCAAAGGCGCTGCGCGACACGGCTGTCACCAGCACGCCGTGCACGCCGCCGATCTCCTTCTGGATGACGGCGGCCGGGTCCTGCTGCGACGCATCGACGGCCAGCTTGGCGCCCAGCTCGCGCGCCAGCGCCAGCTTCTCGGGCGCTACGTCCACCGCCACCACGTGCAGCCCCATGGCGATCGCGTACTGCACCGCCACGTGGCCCAGCCCGCCGATGCCCGAGATGGCGATCCACTGCCCGGGCCGGGTGTCGGTCATGCGGATGCCCTTGTAGACCGTCACGCCCGCGCAGAGGATGGGCGCGATCTCTTCAAAGCCGACCTGCGCGGGCAGGTGACCGACGTAGTTCGGATCGGCCAGCACGTATTCGGCATAGCCGCCGTTGACGGAGTAGCCGGTGTTCTGCTGGTCGTGGCAGAGGGTTTCCCAGCCGCTCAGGCAGTGCTCGCAGTGGCCGCAGGCGGTGTAGAGCCAGGGCACGCCCACGCGGTCGCCTTCCTTGACGGCCGTCACGCCTTCGCCCACCGCCGCCACGAAGCCGACGCCTTCGTGCCCGGGGATGAAGGGCAGGCGCGGCTTGACGGGCCAGTCGCCGTCGGCGGCGTGCAGGTCGGTATGGCAGACCCCCGAGGCTTCGACTTTGACGAGGATCTGGCCGCGCCCGGGTGTCGGCACGGGCACTTCCTCAATGCGCAGGGGTTCGCAAAACGCGTGGACGACGGCGGCTTTCATCGACTGGGCCATGACAGGGTCTCCGGGGGACAGGAGCCTCCAGTCTTGTCGATGGCCTGCCTCGCCGGGTTGACGTGAGTCAACCGCCAGGGCGGGCGATGCCGTGCTTGCGCAGCTTGCGATACAGCGTGTTGCGGCTGATGCCCAGCTGCTCGGCGGCCGGTGCCATGCGCCACTGGTGTGCGGCCAGTGCGGCGAGCAGTGCGGTCTTCTCGGCATGGTCGAGCGGCGTGGCGGGTTCGGTGGCCTCGTCGGGAGCCGGGCGCAGCGGCGCCGGCAGGTCGCACAGGCGGATGCGGTCGTCGTCGGACAGCGCCACCAGCGTGCGCAGCACGTTGCGCAACTGGCGCACGTTGCCGGGCCAGGGCTGGGCAAGCAGCGTGTCGCGCGCGTCGTCGTCCAGGCGGATCGCCCGCCCGCGGGCTTCCTCGGCCAGCACGTGTGTGAGCAGCGCGGCCTTGTCGGCACGCTCGCGCAGCGGCGGCAGGGTGATCTGCAGGCCGTTCAGGCGGTAGTACAGGTCTTCGCGGAACGTGCCTTCATGCACGCGCGCTTCCAGATCGCGGTGGCTGGCGCTGATGACGCGCACATCCACCGCCTGCGCCTCGCCGCCGATGGGCACCACGGTGCGCTCTTCCAGTACGCGCAGCAGGCGGGTTTGCAGCATCAGCGACATGTCACCGATCTCGTCGAGGAACAGCGTGCCGCCGTCGGCCTGCTGCAGCTTGCCGCGCATGCCTTCGCGGCGCGCGCCGGTGAAGCTGCCGCCGCGGTAGCCGAACAGCTCGCTCTCGATCAGCGTCTCGGGGATCGCCGCGCAGTTGATGGCGATGAAGGGTTGCGTGGCGCGCGTGCTGGCTTGGTGCACCGCCTTGGCAAACGCTTCCTTGCCGGTGCCGGTCTCGCCGTGCAGCAACAGCGGTACGTCGTGTTCATAGACGCGCAGGGCGCGGTGGAAATCGGTGCGCAGGCCGTCGGTTTGCAGACAGAGGCCGGGTGTGGCCTGCCTTGGCTGGGACGTGAGCGAGGTATTCGCCGCCGGGCGCGGACGCGGTGCACGCAGCAGGCCGAACAGCGTGCGGCCCCGGTGCGTGGTGAGCGGCCAGGCTACGCCGGAGGCGTCGGTCGCGCGCGCCAGGAAGGCATCGGCCGACAGATCGAACACCGCATCGACCGGCTGCCCGAGCAGCGCCTGCCGCGATGCCCCCAGCAGGTTCAGCGCGCTCTGGTTGGCCGCGTGGATGCGCCCGTCGCCGCCCACCGCCAGCAGCCCTTCGCTGAACAGGCCGACATATTCCGGCTGCGCGTGGAAGCGCAGCAGCCAGTCGTGCGCGAAATGCTGCAGGAAGGTGCCGCCCTCGATCACCTTGGCCGACAGGTTGACCAGCGCCGTGGTGTGGAACTGCCCCTGGCGTGACAGCTCGCGCGGGATGGATGACACGTCCAGCACCGCCAGCAGGTTGCCGTGCGGGTCGAACACCGGGCTCGCGGAGCACGACAGGTCGATGTGCCGGCTGCGGAAGTGTTCGTCCTGGAAGATGGTGAGCGCCCGCTGCTCGACCACGCAGGTGCCGATGCCATTGGTGCCTTCGCTGGCCTCGCTCCAGTCGGAGCCGGACCACAGGCCGGCTTGCTGGAACAGCACGCGCTCGGCGTGGTCGGCAATGCAGTCGAGGATCACGCCGTCGGCGTCGGTCAGCACCACCACATGGCCATCGCCGGCCAGTTGGCGATGCAGGCTGGCGAGCTCGCTGCCGGCGATGTTGAGCATCGGCTGCAGGCGCTCGCGGCGTTCGCGCAGGCGGGCGGCTTCGAGCACGGCCGGTGCGCCGGCATGGGCGGGGTCCAACTGGTGCTGCTGCAGGCAGCGCCGCCAGGAGCGGGCGATGGAGGGGTCGGCGGCGGGGCCGCTCACGGGCGCGTCGTGCTGCGCGAGCGTCAGCACCTGGCCGGTGTGTTGCGACATGCGGTGGTCCAGCAGCATGGCTTTGTCTCCTTCGCCCACCGTTCGTCGGCGGATCGGGTGTCCCGAAATGGTACAGGTGTCACAGGGTCCTGTACCAACCCCGGCACACCCCCTTGACCCAGCGCAACGATGGGATGACCGCCCAAGCGCGCCACGACGTGGTTTGCCGTCCATCGCGCGGACATGGCCCGGGCTTTGCAATGCCCCACCGGACGCCGGCGCAATCAGGACGCTAGCGCCGCCCATATCACATCAGGAGACAACCATGCGTTACGCCCATCCCGGCACCCCCGGCGCCATCGTTTCGTTCAAGTCGCGCTACGGCAACTTCATCGGCGGCCAGTTCGTGGAGCCGGTCAAAGGCCAGTACTTCACCAACACCACGCCGGTGACGGGCGAGGTCATTGCCGAGTTCCCGCGCTCGAGCGCCGAGGACATCGACCGCGCGCTCGACGCCGCCCACGCAGCGGCGGACGCCTGGGGCCGCACCGCGGTGCAGGACCGCTCGCTGATCCTGCTCAAGATTGCCGACCGCATCGAGCAGAACCTCGAACTGCTGGCCGTGACCGAGACCTGGGACAACGGCAAGCCGGTGCGCGAAACGCTGAATGCCGACATTCCACTGGCGGTCGATCACTTCCGCTACTTCGCCGGTTGCATCCGCGCGCAGGAGGGCTCGGCGGCGGAGATCAACGAGCACACCGTCGCGTATCACATCCACGAGCCGCTGGGCGTCGTGGGCCAGATCATCCCGTGGAACTTCCCGCTGCTGATGGCCGCCTGGAAGCTGGCGCCCGCGCTGGCCGCCGGCAACTGCATCGTGCTCAAGCCGGCCGAGCAGACGCCGCTGGGCATCAACGTGCTGATGGAGCTGATTGGCGACCTGCTGCCGCCGGGCGTGCTCAACGTGGTGCACGGCTTCGGCAAGGAAGCCGGCGAGGCGCTGGCCACCAGCAAGCGCATCGCCAAGATCGCCTTCACGGGTTCGACGCCGGTGGGCTCGCACATCATGAAGTGCGCGGCCGAGAACATCATCCCGTCGACGGTGGAGCTGGGCGGCAAGTCGCCCAATATCTACTTCGAAGACATCATGCACGCCGAGCCGAGCTTCATCGAGAAGGCGGCCGAAGGCCTGGTGCTGGGCTTCTTCAACCAGGGCGAGGTGTGCACGTGCCCGTCGCGCGCGCTGGTGCAGGAATCGATCTACGGCCGCTTCATGGATGTGGTGATGGCCAAGGTGGCCGCCATCAAGCGCGGCGACCCGCTCGACACCGACACCATGGTCGGCGCGCAGGCCTCGGAGCAGCAGTTCTACAAGATCCGCTCGTACCTGGAGATCGCGCAGGAAGAAGGCGCCGAATGCCTGGTCGGCGGCGACGTCGAGGTGCTGCCGGGCAAGCTTTCCAAGGGCTACTACATCAAGCCGACGCTGCTCAAGGGCGACAACAGCATGCGCGTGTTCCAGGAAGAGATCTTCGGCCCGGTGATCGCCGTGACGACCTTCAAGGACGAGGCGCAGGCGCTGCAGATCGCCAACGACACCGAGTACGGCCTGGGCGCCGGCCTGTGGACGCGCGACATCAACCGCGCCTACCGCGTCGGCCGCGCCATCAAGGCCGGGCGCGTGTGGACCAACTGCTACCACCTGTATCCGGCGCACGCGGCGTTTGGCGGCTACAAGAAGTCGGGCGTGGGCCGCGAGACCCACAAGATGATGCTCGACCACTACCAGCAGACCAAGAACCTGCTGGTGAGCTACGACACGCAGCCGCTCGGGTTCTTCTGATCCGGCTGGCCCGGCCACGCCGGGCGTTGTTGCATGCGAGAACGGGGCGACCTGTTCTCGCATTGTCATTTCTAAGACCGAGAAAAATCACATGTCGACACAAACGCCCCCCTCCAGCGCTGGCCCCGGCGCCGCCTCCGCCGTCGAATTCGAACGCGTCGACGCCCGCTACTTCGAGCAACGCCAACTCAAGCGCGGCGCGGCCGGCTGGGTGCTGTTGGTCGGCCTGGGCGTCGCCTACGTGATCTCCGGCGACTACGCCGGCTGGAACTTCGGTCTCGCGCAAGGCGGCTGGGGTGGCATGTTCATCGCCACGCTGCTGATGGCGGCGATGTACCTGTGCATGTGCCTCTCACTGGCCGAGCTGGCCTCGATGATCCCCACCGCTGGCGGCGGCTACGGCTTTGCGCGCACGGCGTTCGGGCCGTGGGGCGGCTTTCTCACGGGCACCGCCATCCTGATCGAATACGCCATCGCGCCGGCCGCCATCGCCTGCTTTATCGGCGCGTATTGCGAGTCGCTGTTCGGCGTGGGCGGGTGGCGCGTCTATCTGGCCTTCTACGTGGTCTTCATCGGCGTGCACGTGCTGGGCGCGGGCGAGGCGCTCAAGCTGATGTTCGGCATTACGGCCGTGGCGGTGGTGGCGCTGGTGGTGTTCCTGGTGGGTATGGTGCCGTCGTTCCAGTGGGCGAACCTGTTTGACATCGCCCCCACGTCGGCGGCGGGCGCCAACGTTGTCCTGCCGTTCGGCTATGTCGGCGTCTGGGCGGCGATCCCGTATGCGATCTGGTTCTTCCTGGCCGTGGAAGGCGTGCCGCTGGCGGCAGAGGAAACGCGCAACCCGCAGCGCGACCTGCCGCGCGGGCTGATCGGGGCGGTATGCGTGCTGCTGGTGTTTGCGCTGCTGATCCTGCTGATCGGCCCCGGCGGCGCGGGCGCCCGTGCGCTGATGGCCTCGGGCGACCCGCTGGTGCAAGCGCTGCAGCGCGCGCATGGCGGCCCGACGTGGATGAGCCAGTGCGTCAACCTGGTCGGCCTGGCGGGGCTCATCGCCAGCTTCTTCTCGATCATCTATGCGTATTCGCGCCAGATCTTTGCGCTGTCGCGCGCGGGCTACCTGCCGCGCGGGCTGTCGCGTACCAACCGCAACCAGGCGCCGGTGGCGGCGCTGGTGGTGCCCGGCATCATCGGCTTTGGCCTGTCGCTCACGGGGCAGGGCGATCTGCTGATCCTGGTGGCGGTGTTTGGGGCCACGCTGTCCTACGTGCTGATGATGGCCGCGCACATCACCCTGCGCGTGCGCCGGCCCCAGATGGCGCGGCCGTACCGCACGCCCGGTGGTATCGTGACATCGGGCATCGCGCTGGTGCTGGCCTGTGTGGCGCTGGTCGCCGGCTTTGTGGTGGACCCGCGCGTGGTGGTGGGCGCGGCGGCGGTGTATGCGGTGCTGATCATGTACTTCGCGCTGGTCAGCCGCCATCACCTGGTGTCCGGCACGCCCGAAGAAGAGTTTGCCGCCATCCAGCAGGCGGAAGCCGGTTTGCACTGAGAGGGCCCCGACATGACCCGTTTCTCGCACACCCTGGGCGGTGAGGTTTACCGCTTCGACAGCCTGAAAGACGTGCTGGCCAAAGCCAGCCCGGCCCGCTCTGGCGACGCCCTGGCCGGCGTGGCCGCCAACAACGCGGCCCAACGCGTGGCCGCGCAGATGGCGCTGGCCGACATCCCGCTCAAGCACTTCCTCAACGAAGCCGTCATCCCGTACGAGGCGGACGAGGTCACGCGCCTGATCGTCGATACGCACGACGCAGCAGCGTTTGCACCCGTCAGCCACCTCACCGTCGGCGACTTCCGCAACTGGCTGCTGAGCGACGCGGCGGACGAAGCTGTGCTGGTCGCGCTCGCACCGGGCCTCACGCCCGAGATGGCCGCAGCGGTATCCAAGCTGATGCGCGTGCAGGACCTGATCCTCGTCGCGCAGAAGATTCGCGTGGTCACGCGCTTTCGCAACACCATCGGCCTGCGTGGGCGCATGTCGACGCGGCTGCAGCCGAACCATCCGACCGATGACCCCGCCGGCATCGCCGCCAGCCTGCTCGACGGGCTCATGTACGGCAGCGGCGACGCGGTGATCGGCATCAACCCCGTGTCCGACAGCACGGCCGCCATCTGCAACCTGCTGGAGATGCTCGACGCGGTCATCCAGCGTTATGCCATCCCCACGCAGGCTTGCGTGCTGACGCACGTGACGACTTCCATCGAGGCCATCCGCCGCGGCGTGCCGGTCGACCTCGTGTTCCAGTCGATCGCCGGCACCGAGGCGGCCAACGCCAGCTTTGGCGTGAGCCTCGCCTTGCTGCAGGAGGCACGCGAGGCGGCGCTCGCGCAGCAGCGCGGCACGGTGGGCGACAACGTGATGTATTTCGAAACCGGCCAGGGCAGCGCGCTGTCCGCCAACGCGCACCATGGCGTCGACCAGCAGACCTGCGAGGCGCGCGCCTACGCTGTGGCGCGCCAGTTCAAGCCCCTGCTCGTCAACACGGTCGTCGGCTTCATCGGCCCGGAGTACCTGTACGACAGCAAGCAGATCATCCGCGCAGGGCTGGAAGACCACTTCTGCGGCAAGCTGCTCGGCGTGCCGATGGGTGTCGACGTCTGCTACACCAACCACGCCGAGGCCGACAGCGACGACATGGACGCACTGCTGGTGCTGCTGTGCGCGGCGGGATGCAACTTCGTGATGGGCATCCCGGGCGCCGACGACATCATGCTCAACTACCAGAGCACCTCGTTCCACGACGCGATGGTGATGCGGCAGGTGATGGGGCTGCGGCCGGCGCCCGAGTTCGAGGCCTGGTTGCAGCAGACCGGCATCTTCGAGCCCGGCATCGGTTCGCGGCTGGCGGGTGCGCTGCCGGCGCCGTTTGCCGCGGTGCTGCAGCGGCTGGAGGCGCCGTGACGAAGAACTCGCCGCCGGCCGTCACCGCCGCAGCGTGGAGCAGCTTGCGCCGCTTCACCGACGCGCGCATCGCACTCGGCCGGGCCGGCCACAGCCTGCCCACCGCGCCGCACCTGGCCTTTCAGCTGGCCCACGCGCAGGCGCGCGACGCCGTGCACCTGCCCTTCGACGCCGACGGCGTGGCGGCGGCGCTGCAAGGCCTGGGGCTGACCACGCTGATGCTGCAAAGCGCCGCCGCCGACCGCGCCACTTACCTGCAGCGGCCCGACCTCGGCCGCCGGCTGGCCGACGCCTCGCTGCAGGCGCTGGCGGCGTGGCAGGCCGGGCAAACCGAAGAGGGCGTGGAAAGCGCGGAAAGCGGCTTCGACCTCGCCATCGTCATCGCCGACGGCCTGTCGGCGCTGGCCGTGCACCAGAACGCGGTGGCGCTGGTTGCGGCGCTGCTCGAACAGCTGCGCGCCGACCGCGCCTTGGCCTGGTCGGTCGCGCCGGTGGCGGTGGTCGAGCAGGGCCGCGTGGCGGTGGGCGACGAGGCCGGCCACGGCCTGCGGGCGCGCGCGGTGGTCGTGCTGATCGGCGAGCGGCCGGGGCTGAGCTCTCCCGACAGCCTGGGCGTCTATCTCACCTGGGCACCGCGGCCCGGCCTCACGGACGCCAGCCGCAACTGTATTTCCAACGTCAGGCCGGCCGGGCTGCAGGTGCCGGCGGCGGCGGCCAGGCTGCACCAGTTGCTGTCGGCCGCGCGCACTCGTCAGCTCAGCGGTGTGGACTTGAAGGACGACAGCGACAACTCCCAAATAGCTTTGGCCACCGGCACGATCACCTTCACTGTCGACCCGACAGCCAACTTCCTGCTGGCGCCGCCGGCGTAACGCAGCCTGGCCGGGTGGTGAGCCCGAGGTGAACAGGCGACTCGCCGACAATTGCGCCATGTCGACGCACATCACCTTGCGCCAGTTCCGCTACTTCATCGCCGTGGCCGAAAGCGGCAGCGTGGCCGCGGCTTCGCGCATGCTCAACATCGCGCAGAGTGCGGTCACCAAGAGCATGCAGGAACTGGAAGACGACCTGGGCCGCACGCTGTTCGCGCGCAGTTCGCGCGGCATGCAGCTCACGCCGCAAGGCCACCGCTTTCTGGCCAGCGCCCGCACGGTGCTCGCCACGGTGGCCGAGGCGACGCGGCCACGCAGCGACGACGAGAGCGCGGCAGGCCTGAGCGGCACCTTGGCCGTCGGCGTGACCACCCTCGTCGCCGGTTATTACCTGAGCGACCTGTTCAGCCGCTACCGCCGCAGCTGCCCACGGGTGCAGGTTTTTGTCACCGAAGACACGCCGCGCTTCCTGGAGCACCTGCTCATCAACGGCGAACTCGACGTGGCCATCATGCTCAGCAGTGCCTTGAGCGAGCCGCAGGCCCTGGTGGCTGAAACGCTGACGCGCAGCCCCAGCCGCGTCTGGCTGCCGTCGAACCACCCGCTGTGTGCGCAGGACGAGTTGACGCTGGCCGAATGTGCCCGCTGTGACCAGATCGTTCTGGAGGCCGACCGAATCGACGAGCTGATGCGCGCGGTGTGGGCGCGGCAGCAGCTGAAGACACGCACCATTCTGCGCACCAGTTCGCTGGAGGCCGTGCGCTCGCTGGTGGGCGCCGGTGCCGGCATCGCCGTGTTGCCGGATTTCCTGTACCGGCCCTGGACCCTGGATGCCGAGCATGTCGAGGTGCGGCCACTGCGCGACGCGCTGCCCACCGTGGACGTGGGCCTGGTGTGGCGGCGCGGCAGCGGGCTGAAGCCGGTCGCCGCCGAGTTCATCGAGCTGGCGCGTGAAGGCTCACGCGCGCGCCGGGCCTGAACCGCTACAGCTTGATCATGACGTGCCGTGGCACGGTGTAGTCCTCCAGAGCGTACATGCTCATGTCCTTGCCATAGCCGCTGCTCTTCAGGCCGCCGTGCGGCATCTCGTTGGCCAGCATGAAGTGCGTGTTGATCCAGGTGCAGCCGTAGCGCAGCTTCCTGGCCACACGCATGGCGCGGCCCACGTCCTGGGTCCAGACGCTGCTGGCCAGGCCGTACTCGCTGTCGTTGGCCCAGTTGACGGCCTGTTCGGGGTCGGTGAAGCGCGTCACGCTGACCACAGGGCCGAAGACCTCGCGCTTGACGATCTCGTCTTCCTGAAGCGCCCCGGCCACCACCGTGGGTTCGTAGAAGAAACCACTGCCGCTGCGCACCTTGCCGCCCGCAGTGACTTCCATGTGGCCGGCCATCTGCGCACGTTCCACGAAGCTGGCAACCCGGCTGCGTTGACGGTCGCTGATGAGCGGGCCGATCTCGACATCGGGCTCGTCCTGCATGCCCATGCGGATGCTCTTGACGGCGCTGGAGAGGTCGGCCACCAGCTTGTCGTAAATCTTGCCGCCGGCGTAGATGCGGCAGGCTGCGGTGCAGTCCTGGCCGGCGTTGTAGTAGCCGAAGGTGCGCAGGCCCTCGACCACGGCGGTCAGGTCGGCGTCGTCGAACACCAGCACGGGCGCTTTGCCACCCAGTTCGAGGTGGGTGCGCTTAAGCGTGCCGCTGGCTGCCTGCAGGATCTTGCGGCCGGTCGACACATCGCCAGTCACGCTGACCATCGCCACCTTGGGGTGTTCGACCAGGGGCTGGCCCACCGTGGCGCCGCGCCCGCAAATGGCGTTGAACACGCCCTTGGGGAAGATGTCGGCGGCCACGCGGGCCAGCAGCAAGGTCGTCAGCGGCGTCTGTTCACTGGGCTTGATGACCACCGTGTTGCCAGCGGCCAGCGCAGGCGCCGTTTTCCACGCCGCCATCAGCAGCGGGTAGTTCCAGGGCGCGATGCTGGCCACCACGCCCACCGCGTCGCGGCGGACCATGCTGGTGTGGCCGGCCAGGTATTCGCCGGCCAACGGGCCGCCCATGCAGCGTGCGGCGCCGGCAAAGTAGCGGAAGCAGTCGGCAATGGCCGGGATCTCGTCGGCCAGCGCACGCGCATAGGGCTTGCCGCAGTTCAGGCTTTCCAGGCGCGCGAACTCTTCGCCTCGGGCTTCGATGGCGTCCGCCAGCCTGAGCAGCAGCCTGCTACGTTCCATCGGCGTGGTTTCGCTCCAGCCGTCGAAGGCGCGGTGCGCGGCCGACACGGCCTTGTGCACCTGCTCGGGGCTGGCCTCGGGCACCAGCACCAGCAATTCACCGGTGGCGGGGTTGAGCACGCGTTCGGCTTCTCCCTCGCCGGGCACGAAGGCACCGTCGATGAAGAGGTCGGTGGGCAGATTCGGCAAATCAGCGGGCAAGGTCGGGTGGGTCATGGCGGCAGCTCCTTTTTTCAGCGATGGCCGGGTTCGTCGGCACGGGTCAGCAGGTAGGCGACAAGAATGGGCACGAAGGTCAAGGCGATGATCACCACGGCCACCACGTTGGTGACCGGGCGCTGGCGCGGCCGAATCAGTTCCTGCAGCATCCAGATCGGCAGCGTGGTCTGCTGCCCGGCCGTGAAGGTGGTGACGATGACCTCATCGAAACTCAGCGCGAAAGCCAGCAGCGCGCCGGCCAGCAAGGCGCTGCCCAGTTGCGGCAGGATGATGTAGCGCACGGTCTGGAAACCGTCGGCGCCGAGGTCCATGCTGGCCTCGATGAGGTTGGGATTGAGCCGCCGCAGCCGGGCCACGGCGTTGTTGAAGACCACCACCACGCAAAAGGTGGCGTGGCCGATCACGATGGTCCAGAAGCTGAACGGAATCTCCAGCGTGTGAAAGCCCGAGCGCAGCGCGATGCCGGTGATGATGCCGGGCAGCGCGATGGGCAGGATCAGCAGCAGCGAGATCACGTCGCGGCCGAAGAACTTTGCGCGCGCCAGCGCCGCGGCAGCCAGTGTGCCCAGCACCAGCGCCACGGCCGTGCTCCAGGCGGCAACCTGGAAGCTGAGCTTGATGGCGTCCCAGACGTCCTGGCGTTCCCAGGCCACGGCGAACCAGCGCGTGGTCAGGGCCGGCGGGGGAAAGACATAACTCTTGTCTTCCGCGCTGAAGGCATAGAGCACGATGAGGGCCAGCGGAATGTGCAGGAAGAGCACCACCGCCCAGGCGCTGATTCGCAACCATCTAGTGTGGTGTTGCATGCTATGAGGCACTTAAGAAAACCGATGGATTTGGGCCTGTGGCTAGGCGCAAACCGCAGCGATGCGTGTAGGTATCGCGAGGATTTGCAACGACGCCACAGGGCCGAAGACGCGGTTTTATGTACCGAACAGCGTGCAGCACCACACTACAGGGCATCGAAAGCCCCTTTGCGTTTGGCCAGCCACAGGTAGATGCCGATGACCACGATCGGCACCAGCGAAAACGCCGCGGCAAAGGGGATGTTGCCGGCCACGCCCTGCTGGCGGTAGACGATCTGGCCGATGTACAGCGTGCTGTCGCCGATGACCTGCGGGATGATGTAGTCGCCCAGCGTCAGGCTGAAGGTGAAGATCGAACCCGCTGCCACACCGGGCAGGGCCAGCGGCAGGATCACGCTGCGGAAGGTCTGCGCCGGGCGGGCGCCCAGGTCGGCGCTGGCTTCCAGCGTCGAGACCGGGATGCGTTCGATGGCCGCCATGATGGGCAGCACCATGAAGGGCAGCCACATGTAGACAAACACGATGAAGGTGCCCATGGTGGAAAAGCTCAGGCTCGGCCCGCCGATGGCGGGCGTGGCCAGCAGCGTGTCGAGCAGCCACTGCGCGTGCAGTTGCTGCGCCAGCCAGGAGATGGCGCCTTCCTTGGCCAGCAGCAGCTTCCAGGCGTACAGGCGCACCAGGTAGCTGCTCCACAGCGGCAGCATCACGGCGATGTACAGCGCCGCTTTCTGTGCGCCGCGGGCATGGCGCGCCATGTAGTAGGCCAGCGGGAAGGCCAGCACCGTGCAGGCCAGCGTGACGGCGATGGCCATGACGACGGTGCGCCGCGCCGAGTCCAGGTTGGCCGGCTCCAGCAGGGCGACGAAATTGCTGAATCCGAACTCGCGCACGACTTGGCCGGTGAAATCGTCCAGCCTGAAAAACGCGTTCGCCAGCAGCGCGAACAGGCTGCCGAGGTAGATGACGCCGAACCACAGCAGCACCGGCCCCAGCAAGGCCAGCAGCAGCAGGCCGCGGCGCGTGTAGAGCAGGTCGGACAGGCGGCGCGACAGGCCCATCGGAACGTCAATGTGCGCCGAGGGCGATGCAGGCGTGCTCACGGTGCCGGCCATGGCGTTGCGGCGGCGCTGCGCTCAGTTCGCAGCCAAGGCATGCACAGCGCCGGCATCCCAGTGCAGGTGCACGGTGGCGCCGAGCGGTGGCGCGACGTGGGCAGACCCGGTGGGCAGGTCGGCCTGCACTGAAGTACCCCAGGTCGACACCTTCAGCCGCGTGAAGCTGCCGAAGTACTGCACCTCGCTGACCTGGCCTTCAGCCTTGGCGCCGGCCTGTGGCCCCAGCGTGATGCGCTCGGGCCGCAGCATGGCGCAAGCCGCTCCGGTAAGGCGTTGCGCCGCATCGCCTTGCAGCACGTTGGCCGCACCCACGAACTGGGCCACGAAACGGGTCGTCGGCGTGTCGTAGACCTGTTGTGGCGTGCCCACCTGCTCCAGCCGACCCTGGTTGAAGACGCCGATGCGGTCACTCATCGACAGGGCTTCGTGCTGGTCGTGGGTGATGAACAGAAAGGTGATGCCCAGCCGCCGCTGCAAGGTCTTGAGCTCGCTTTGCATCTGCTCGCGCAGCTTCAGGTCCAGGGCGCCGAGCGGCTCGTCCAGCAGCAACACTTGCGGCTCACTGATGAGCGCCCGTGCCAGAGCCACGCGTTGCCGCTGCCCGCCAGACAATTGCGCCGGCCGTCGGCTGCCGACACCGGGCAACTGCACCAGCGTCAGCAGCTTGTCGGCTTTGGCTTCGCGCTCTGCGCGCGGCGCTTTGCGCACCATCAGCGGATAGGCCACGTTGTCGCGCACGCTCATGTGCGGGAACAGCGCGTAGTCCTGAAACACGGTGTTCACGGGCCGCGCATAGGGCGGCTGCTGCGACACATCCTGGCCGCCGATGAGCACACGCCCGGAGCTGGGCAGCGTGAAGCCGCCGATCATGCGCAGCACCGTGGTCTTGCCCGAGCCCGAAGGCCCGAGCAAGGTGAAGAACTCGCCGGCGTCGATGTTGAGGTCGACAGAGTCGACCGCGCGCACGGCCTGCGCCCCAGTGCCGAAAGTGCAGGAGACGCGGTCGAGGCTGACCGCCGCCGTCACCGTCCGCCCAGCACGGCGATGTAGTCAGACACCCACTTGTGATACGGCACGCAGGCGTTGTTTTGTGTCTTGCACTGGGCCACCGGCGTGCGCCAGAACGAGATCTTGTCGAAGTCGTTGAAGCCCTGGCGCGCGCAGCCGTCGTCACCCAGCAGCTTGTTGCCCTTGCAGGCCGCGGGCACCGAAGGCACCGCACCGAACCAGGCGGAGAGGTCGCCCTGGAGCTTGGGGCTCAGCGTATGTTCCATCCACATGTACGCGCAGTTAGGGTGCTTGGCGTCTATGTGCAGCATGCTGGTGTCGGCCCAGCCGCTGACGCCTTCAACCGGCACCACGGTGGCCACCGGTTGCTTCTTGCTTTTCAGGATGTTGGCCATGAACTGCCATGAACCGCTGGCGACCACGCCTTCGTTGGTGAAGTCGTCGATCTGCACGAAGGCGTCGTGCCAGTACTTGCCGACGATCTTGCGCTGGCCGCGCAGCAACTCGAGTGCCGCCTTGTACTGGATCTCGTTAAGCTCATAGGGGTCGACGATGCCCAGCGCCTTGTTGTGGTGGCGCAGGTAGAGCGCGGCGTCGGCGATGTGGATGGGGCCGTCGAAAGCCTGCACGCGGCCTTTGTTGCTCTTGCCATCGGGCAAGTTCATTTCCTTGAATACCACGTCCCAGCTGGTGGGCGGCTTGTCGCCGAAGACCTTGGTGTTGTACATCAGCACGTTCCAGCCCCAGACATAAGGCACGCCGTAGTGCTGCCCGTTGTCGAAGTGCCAGGGTGCCTGTTGCAGGCGCGAATCGATGGTCTTGTAGGACGGAATCAGGTTGACGTTGATCGGCTGTATCTTCTTGCCGCGGATCAGGCGCGTGCTGGCGTCACCCGAAGCGGTGACGAGGTCGAAGCCGCCTTCGTTCATCAGAGCCACCATCTCGTCGCTGGTGCCCGCAGTCTTGACGTTGACCTTGCAGCCGGTCTTCTTCTCGAATTCGGTGACCCAGTCGAAGTCCTTGCTGGTGGCGCCGCGCTCGATGTAGCCGGCCCAGGCCACGATGTCGACCTGGCCTTCGCCCTTGCCGACTTTTTGCAGCGGTGCTTTTTGTGCCATGACCACTGTGTGGGCGATCAGGGCGGCGACGGCCAAGGTGGCAGGTACAAAAAGACGCGTGACACGGAACGGGCTTGTCGACATGGATCCTCCGGGCTGGGTTGATGCTTGACACCGGAGGATAGGGAACACGAGGAAGACTGTGTCATTCAATCCGACGGCGCTGGGCTATCTGAAAAAGCGACAGTTCGGGTTAACCCAGGAAGCGGGTGACGTTATGCCGGTGGTTGCCTGGCGCACTGCGAGGTGGCCAGCGCCACCAAGACCTTCGAATGCTCCGAACCGGGGTCGACGCGGGCATGGATCTATGCCGCCCACGCTGCCACGCCATCACTTCCGCCGGCGAACCCAACCAGGCACCCGGCCTCAGTTCCGCTTGCGGAACACCACCACGTGCTGCCAGGGCAGCGTGCTCACGGTGCGCTCCCAGTCCAGCGGGAACACGGCCGCCTCGCGTTTGATCTGCGCTTCGCTCATCTTGTGAAGCGGCTTGATCGGCACGCGCGCATCTTCGGCCTTGTACTCGACGAAAACGATGCGGCCGCCGGGCTTGAGTGCCTTCATCACGCTGGCCAGCACCTCGTACGGGTGGTCCAGCTCGTGGTAGACGTCGACCATGATCGCCAGGTCGACGGAACCTGCGGGCAGCCTGACGTCGTCGACCGCGCCGAGCCGCGCCTCGATCTGCGTCAGCCCGCTGAGCTTCACGCCGGCCTGGAGCAGATCCACCATTTCGGGCTGAACATCGACGGCCCAGACCTTGCCGCCCGGCATCACCGCGGGTGCGATGCGCCGCGACAGGTACCCGGTGCCGGCGCCGATGTCGGCCACCACCATGCCCGGCTGCAACGCCAGCGCGGCCAACAGCAGGTCGGTGCGCTCCTCGCGTTCACGCTCCTCACGCTCGAGCCAGGCCGCGCCCTGCCAGCCCATCACCGCCGAGATCTCGCGCCCCATGTAGCGTTTGCCTATGCCATCGGCGCTGGCCGGCACGGCGCTGTACCGCTCGGCGAAGGCGGCGGGCTGCGCCAGCGCGGCAGCGGCCGCCAGCACCAGCGCGGCCAGGGTGCCAAGCCAGAGGAACGTTCTTTTCATCGCAGCGCCAGCCAGATTTCGTTGCGGCGCATGAACCATGGCGTCATCGGGCCGTTGTAACGCGCGAGCACGGGCTGGCCTTCGGTGGCCATCCCCGCGGCGAGCAGTGCCGCCTGCAGCTTGCCCAGATGTTCGTCGTAGTTGGCCTGCGACCAGGTGCCGGAGTAGCGGATGACCGCGCGCAGCGCCGCCGGTTCTTCGCGCAGGCGCACCCGTGCGTCCAGCGGCTCGGGCGCAGTCGCCAGCGTCACGTCCTTGGGCAGCACGAACTGCACCCGCATGCCCCCGGCCACGGCGCCTTGCGTCACAGGGGCGGTCATCTCCAGCTTCACGGAGTCGGTGCTTTGTGTCACTGGCGCAGTCATCTCGAGTTTCCGTTGAGCCTTGTTCTTGCCGAAGATGTAGCCGGCCAGGATGGGGAAGGCCTGGTTGCCAGCGTCGGCGGCCGTGGCATCCAGCACCACCTCGGCCACCACATAGCCAGCGTAGCGGCGCAGTTCGACCTGCTCGCCCAGCTGCTGAACAACGTCGTAGTCGGGTTCCTCGACGGCGTGGCTCGCGGGAACTGTCACGGCAAGCAAAAACAACAATAAAAGTCTGAACATGCGCCCGAGCTTACGGGCGCCTGGCTTCGTCGTGTGCGATCAGGGTCTTGGCGGCGTGTCAGCGACAGCACGCGGGCTGATGAGTGACCGCGCTGCACACGCCATAGCGCCCAACCCCTACACTGCGCCGCCCTCCGCCACGCAAAACCCCAAGACCATGCATCCGCTGCGCCGCCTGCTCGGCTACTCGAGCGCCTACCGGCGCGACGTCTGGCTGGCCAGTTTCTACAGTGTGGCCAACAAGTTCTTCGATGTCCTGCCCGAACTGTTGATCGGCGTGGCGGTGGACGTGGTGGTGAACCAGAAGGCGTCGTTCCTGGCCCGGATCGGCCTCGTCGACCCGACACAGCAACTGCTGACGCTGACGGGGCTGACCTCGGTAATCTGGCTGCTGGAGTCCTGGACCGAGTACCTGATGGAACTGAAGTGGCGCAATCTTGCGCAGAACCTGCAGCATGTGGTGCGGCTGGACGCCTATGCGCATGTGCAGACACTGTCGCTGGAGTGGTTCGAGCGCAACCGCAGCGGCAACCTGATGTCGGTGCTGAACGAGGACGTCAATCAGATGGAGCGTTTCCTCAACAACGGCGCCTCCAGCCTGATCCAGGTTTTCATGGGCACGGTGATGGTGGGCGCGGTGTTCTTCGCGCTGACCTGGAAGCTGGCGGCGCTCGCCCTGGTCCCTGTGCCGTTCATCCTGTTCGGCGCATTCTGGTTCCAGTCGCGCCTGGCGCCGCGTTACGCGGCCATGCGCGAAGCGGCCGGCGCGACGGCCTCGCGCCTGTCCAACAACCTGCAGGGCATCGCCACCATCAAGGCCTACACGGCCGAGGAATTCGAGCTCGGCCACATCCGGCAGGCCTCGGACGACTACAGGGCGCGCAACGCTGACGCCATCCGCTGGTCGGCCGCCATCACGCCGGTGATCCGCGTGGCCATCCTGGCTGGCTTTGCCGTGACCATGCTCTACGGCGGCCTGCTCGTGCTGGACGGCGAACTCGGCGTTGGCGTGTACTCGGCGCTGGTCTACCTGACGCAGCGGTTGCTGTGGCCACTGACCCGGCTGGCCGAACTGAGCGACATGTACAACCGCGCGATGGCCTCGATCGAGCGGGTGATGAACCTGCTGCAGACGCCGGTGGGCATCCCCTACGCGGGGCGCCCGCTGCCGCGCGCCGAGGTGCGCGGCGAGGTCGTCTTCGAAGACGTGCGCTTCGGCTACGACGCCGCCGATGCGGGACGCCGGGCGGTGGACGGCGTCAGCATCACCATCGCGCCGGGCGAGACGGTGGCGCTGGTCGGCAGCACCGGCAGCGGCAAGAGCACGCTGGCGCGTCTGCTTTTGCGGCTGTATGACACGGCGCCCGGCAGCATCCGGCTGGACGGCCAGCCGATCACGTCGATCGACCTGCAGGACTTGAGGCGCGCCATCGGTTATGTGTCGCAGGACAGCTTCCTGACCGATGGCACCGTGGCCGAGAACATCGCCTACGGAATGGCGGCCGGCGACGACGAAACGCTGCGCGCGCGCATCGTCGAAGCTGCGCGTGCGGCCGAAGCGCATGACTTCATCGCCGCCTTGCCCCAGGGTTACGACACGCCGGTCGGCGAGCGCGGCATGAAGCTCTCGGGTGGCCAGCGGCAGCGTCTGGCGCTGGCGCGCGCGATCCTGAAGGACCCGCCTGTCCTGATCCTCGACGAAGCCACCTCGGCGGTCGACAACGAGACCGAGGCCGCCATCCAGCGTTCGCTCGACCGCCTGGTACTGGGGCGCAGCAGCCTGATCATCGCGCACCGACTGTCCACCATCCGCCATGCCAGCCACATCCACGTGATGGAAGCCGGCCGGGTCATCGAGAGCGGTAGCCACGACGAACTGGTCAACCTGGACGGCAGCTATGCCTCGCTTTGGCGGCTGCAGACCGGCGAGCGCGCCGCTCGAGAAGCGACAGGTGCCCGACAACCGGCCGGCCAGTAGCGCCAAAAAGGACAGACGATGGCAGTGAAGCACCGGCAAGTCACGACCGCCGTCAATATCCGAACACTGACGATCGGCCGCGGAGTAGCCCGCCGTCAGCGGCAGCAGATCGCCGAAGTCCGACGACGGCGTCGCTGTGCTCGACAAGCACGTTCATGGCTCGCAGTTGAGATGTCTCGTTCGCGGACGGGGCGTGGTCACGCACTTCGCCTCCCCCGGGACCCAGCCGTTCACTCGCCGGCTTCCCCCTCGCCGCGCGCTGCACCCGCTAACGCCATCGGGTGCGCCAGCACATACCGGGCCTTGCAAGCTTCACGTCCAGCGCCAAGACGGCGCCGAGGCAATGGCGATCAACCAATCCTGTCGTTGTTGCAGTTGAAGCGCGTGCGGCACGCGTTTGCCATGCAGGCCCGACCAGATTGCTCGCGTATGCGCCAACTGTGGCAGCGAGCAAGGTGTAGTTGCCGAGTAGTCATCAGCGACGACGACTACGGCCCACAAAGGTAAGCATTCGGTGAACCCGTTTGCCGATTTCGCAGGCGGAGGCTTCAGGCGCGGAGAACGGCTCGGAAGTTCTGCCTCAGTGGGTAGAGCCAGATGTCCTTGACGGGGATGATCTGCTCGTGGACGCGAGACTTCTTGCCCCGGCCGACGGTCTTGCCCACGTGGATCCAGTTGGCGGCCTTG
>JBBRBW010000075.1:0-20570 GCA_038205425.1 Burkholderiales bacterium
CCGGCGCGTTCATGAAGACCAACATCGACGGCACGTTCACGCTGCTCGAAGCCACCCGCGGTTACTGGTCCGGCCTGGCGGCGGATGCCAAGGCCGCCTTCCGCTTTCATCACGTCAGCACCGACGAGGTCTACGGCAGCCAGGCCCCCGACGCGCCGGCTTTCACCGAGACCCACCCCTACGAACCCAACAGCCCCTACAGCGCCAGCAAGGCCGCCAGCGACCACCTGGTGCGCGCCTGGCACCACACCTACGGCCTGCCGGTGGTCACCACCAACTGCAGCAACAACTACGGGCCCCTGCACTTCCCCGAAAAACTGATTCCGCTGATGATCGTCAACGCCCTGGCGGGCAAGCCGCTGCCGATCTACGGTGACGGCCAGCAGGTGCGCGACTGGCTCTACGTCGGCGACCATTGCAGCGCCATCCGCGAGGTGCTGGCGCGCGGCCGCCTCGGCGAGACCTACAACATCGGCGGCTGGAACGAGAAGACGAACAAGGACATCGTGCTCACCGTCTGCGCCCTGCTCGACGAGCTGCGGCCCAGCGCCGAAGGCCCCTACGCCCGGCTCATCACCTACGTGAAGGACCGCCCGGGCCACGACCGTCGCTACGCCATCGATGCACGCAAGATCGAACGTGAACTCGGCTGGCGCCCGGCCGAGACCTTCGACACCGGCATCCGCAAGACGGTGCGCTGGTACCTAGACCACGGCGACTGGGTGGCCAACGTGCAGAGCGGCGGCTACCGCGAGTGGCTGTCGACGAACTACAGCGCACGGTGAAGATCCTTCTGCTGGGCCAGAACGGCCAGCTCGGATGGGAACTGCAGCGCGCCCTGGCGCCGCTGGGTGAACTGGTCGGCTGCGACTTCGACAGCCCCGGCGCGTTGAGAGCCGACTTCGCGCAACCCGAGTCGCTGCGCGCCTTGATCCGCACCGTGGCCCCCGACGTCATCGTCAACTCGGCCGCCCACACCGCCGTCGACAAAGCCGAGAGCGAAGCCGATTTCGCGCGTGCGCTCAACGCCACCGCGCCTGGCGTGATCGCCCAGGAAGCCGCAGCCCGCGGGGCGCTGCTCGTGCACTACAGCACCGACTATGTCTTCGATGGCAGCGGCAGCCACGCCCGCGACGAAGACGCGTCTACCGGCCCTTTGAGCGTCTACGGCCGCACCAAGCTCGAAGGTGAAGTGCTCATCCGCGCCAGCGGCTGCAGCCACCTCATCCTGCGCACGAGCTGGGTCTACGCCGCACGCGGCGGCAACTTCGCGCGCACCATGCTGCGCCTGGCGGCCGAGCGCGAGACGCTGAACGTCATTGCCGACCAGTTCGGCGCACCCACCGGCGCTGAACTGCTGGCCGACGTGACGGCGCACGCCACCGTCCGCGTGCGCGCGCAGCCCAGCCTCGGCGGCAGCTACCACTGCGTGGCCGGCGGCGAGACGAACTGGCACGGCTACGCCCGCCACGTCATCGAGTGGGCGCGCTCACACGGCCAGGCCATCAAGGTGGCGCCCGACGCCATTCACGCCATCCCCACCAGCGCCTACCCGACACCCGCGGCACGGCCCCTCAACTCCCGCCTGTCGACAGCGCGGCTGCAGGCCGCCTTCGGCCTGCACCTGCCGCATTGGCAGGTCGGCGTGGACCGCATGCTCACCGAAATCCACGGGCGCTGACACCGAAGGACCCCCATGCAACGCAAAGGCATCATCCTGGCCGGCGGCTCCGGCACGCGCCTGCACCCGGCCACGCTGGCCATCAGCAAGCAGCTGCTGCCGGTGTACGACAAGCCGATGGTCTACTACCCGCTCAGCACGCTGATGCTGGGCGGCATGCGCGAGGTGCTGGTCATCAGCACGCCGCAGGACACGCCGCGCTTCCAGGCCCTGCTGGGCGATGGCAGCCGCTGGGGCATGCAGGTCAGCTATTGCGTGCAACCCAGCCCCGATGGCCTGGCGCAGGCCTTCATCCTGGGCCGTGACTTCGTCGGCGGCGGCCCCAGCGCGCTGGTACTGGGCGACAACATCTACTTCGGCCACGACTTCGCGCAGCTGCTGTCGCGCGCCGACTCGCGCACCACCGGCGCCACGGTCTTCGCCTATCACGTCAACGACCCCGAGCGTTACGGCGTGGTCGAGTTCGACGCCAACAAGCGTGCGCTCAGCATCGCGGAGAAGCCCAAGGCACCGAAGAGCAACTATGCGGTGACGGGCCTGTACTTCTACGACGAGCAGGTGTGCGACATCGCGGCGTCGATCAAACCCAGCGCGCGCGGCGAGCTCGAAATCACCACCGTCAACGCCGCCTACCTGAGCCAGGGCCAGCTCGACGTCGAAATCATGGGCCGCGGTTACGCCTGGCTCGACACCGGCACCCACGACAGCCTGATGGAAGCCGGCCAGTTCATCGCCACGCTCGAAAAGCGGCAGGGCCTGAAGGTGGCCTGCCCGGAAGAGATCGCCTACCGCGCCGGCTGGATCGACGCCGCGCAGCTCGAGGCGCTGGCCGCGCCGATGCTGAAGAACAGCTATGGCCAGTACCTGATGCAGGTGCTGCGCGAGAAGGCCTTCTGACCATGATGCTCGTCCCGACCGACCTGCCCGGCGTCGTCATCGTCGAGCCCGCGGTGTTTGCTGACGACCGCGGCTGGTTCAGCGAAAGCTACAACGAACCACGCTTCCACGCCGCGCTGGCTGGGCTGGGCTTGCCCGTGCCGCGCGCCTTCGTGCAGGACAACCACTCGTGCAGCAAGGCCGGTGTGCTGCGCGGCCTGCACTTCCAGCGCCGGCCTCATGCCCAGGGCAAGCTGGTGCGTGTGACGCAGGGCGCGGCCTACGACGTCGCGGTCGACATCCGCTCCGGCTCGCCCACCTTCGGTCGCTGGACGGGCGCCGAGCTGACCGCGCAGAACAAGCGCCAAATGTGGATCCCCGAAGGTTTTGCGCACGGTTTCATCGCGCTGCAGGACGACACGCATTTCCTCTACAAGACCACCGACGTCTACGCCAAGGACTGCGAAGGCAGCATCCGCTACGACGACCCGGTCATCGGCATCGTCTGGCCGCTGCCGCCCGGCATGACGGCACCGCTGCTGGCCCCGAAGGACGCTGCAGCACCGTTGCTGGCCGACACCCTGCTGCCCGCGCAGGCGTAAAAAAACCGCAGCCGAGGCTGCGGTTCGTTCTGGCGCAGGGACCGAAGTCCCTGGCTGCCGAAGTCGATCAGATCGACTTGATGGTCGCGGCTTGCGGGCCCTTCTGGCCTTGCTTCACCTCGAATTCCACCTTCTGGCCTTCGGCCAGGCTGCGGAAGCCGCCGGTGGATTGAATTTCGCTGAAGTGGGCGAAGAGATCCTTGCCACCACCGTCGGGGGTGATGAAGCCGAAGCCCTTGCCGTCGTCGAACCACTTCACGATGCCGGTTTGCGTAGTCATATTGAATTCCTTTCACGGTTGCTGCGCAGCACATGCTGGCGCAGTGCAGATGCGGGCCAAGAAGAATCACCGATCAAGAAATCCGCCGACTCCCGCCGACCCACGAAGGGCTACACGGGGCACACCGAACACTGTCTCAAAAACTGTCTTGCTCAAATCTACGTCGGTAATGTACCCGCAAAGCGGGTCGCGTGCCGGCTTTCAGGCGCCGAGCACGGAAAGATCAAGCCGGCGCGGCGCTCAGCTCGTCGATCAGCTGTTTGGTCTGCCGGATGTTGGCGCGGCTCGACGCCCCGAAGACGATGGACTCGACGCGCGGCTGGCCGCACACATAGGCGATGGCCTCGCGCGGCGAGATCGCGCCCGAGGCCAGGACCGACATCGCCACCGGGCGGAAGCGGCGCGTGGCGATCGTCTGCTCGTACAGGCCGACGCCGCCGCACATGCGAAAGCCGATCTTGTTGATGTTGCTGCAGACGATGGGGTTGTCTATGCCCTGGGCCTCCAGCACGTCCAGCAGCCGCGGCGTGTTCATCGTGATGAAGCCGGCCTCGGCGCCGTAGGCTTCGTGCACATGGTTGTGGAAGGTCTTGAACAGGCCGTTCAGCCCCAGGCCCAGCAGCAGGTCGGTGATGACGTTCTGGATGAAGACCACCGGCGTGTTCAGGCCGTGGAACATCTTCATCTCGGCGTCGACCAGCAACCGCATGATCGCGTCGATGTCCTTGCTGGCCAGCGCCACACCGCCCTTGAGCATCGCGCCCAAGGCACCGTCCTCGGGCAGGAACTTGCGCAGCGCGTCGATCATGCCGTGCTCGGTCACCGCGTTGGCGTACTTGTGCGCGTAGGGCATGCACGGGTAGAAGCGGTAGTCGGGGTAGCGCTCGGGGTGGGCGCGGAAGTGGTCGCAGATCTCTGCCACGCGGTCGTGCGTGGTGCACATGAAGGTGCGTATGCCTTCCTGGTAGGCGGCATCGAGCACGTCGATCACGGCCTGCAAGTCCTGGAAGCGCATCTGCTGGGCACGCGCCTTCTCTTCGGACATGTGGTTGACGCCGAAGAACTGGTTGTCGCCGAAGAGCACGCGGTCCATTGGCTGGAAAGTGGTATCGCTCATGGGGGATCAGTTGAAGAACTTCGACAGGGCCTTGCCCAGCCCGCCCTTGCGCGCTGCCGGGTCGGCCGACGCGGGCTGCGAAACCTGGGCTTCGGACAGGATCATCGCCACCACACGGTCGGCCTGCAGCGCCGAACGGAAGCTGTTTTCGCCGTCCAGCCGGCCGGCCTCGATGCTCTTGGCGAAGTAGTCGATCTGCGCCGAGTACTCCTCGCCGCGCAGGTAGAACCAGACCTCGTCGGTGAGCTCGGTGGTGTAGCGCACGGTCCAGCCCGCTTTTGTGTCGGGCAGTGCGGGTGAGGCTTCGCGGAGGAAGACCTGGCACTCCTGGCGGTCGGCGGTGACGCGGCCGTTGGTGCCCCACACCGTGACCTTGGTCGACATCTTGCGGAAGCTCTCGTCGCTCCAGTTCACGCACAGCTGGCCGCTGGCGCCGTCTGGGTAGTGCAAGGAACAGTAGACCTCGTCCTCGACATCGCGCGAAAACACGCCGTGGCGCACCACGCCCGAGACCGAGCCCGGCACGCCGGCGATGAAGTTCACGGCGTCGATGGCATGGCAGGCGTAGTCGTAGAGTGCGCCGCCGCCTTCGCTCCTGGCCGAACGCCAGGTGCCGCCCTTGGCACGCAGCACCACCGGGCCGTAGGCCTCGGCACGCACGTGGTGCACGGTGCCCAGGGCGCCCGAACGCACGATGCGCGCCGCTTCCTGGAAGGCCCCGACGAAGCGGTAGTGGTAGCCCACCTGCGTCACGCGCTGCCGGCTTTCAGCCAGCGCCACCAGGCGTTCGCCGTCGGCGACGTCGAGCACGAAGGGCTTCTCGCAGAACACGTGCAGGCCACGGTCCAGCGTCTTGGTCACCATGTCGGCGTGCAGCTTGGACGGCGTGGCGATCAGCACGGCGTCCAGGGGCTCTTCGGCCAGCAGGCGGTCGTAGTCGCCGTAGCATTTCAGGCCGGCGTACTTGCCCAGCACGTCGGTGACGTAGGCGGTGGCGTCGCAGGCCGCCACCAGGTTGATCTGCGGGTGCGCGCGCAGGATGGCCAGGTGCGAAAGGCCCATCTTGCCCAGGCCGACGATGGCGAGTCGTATCACTGCTCTCTCCGGTTCTTCAATGCGTTGTTTGCAGCCGCCACGGCCGGCCCGGCAGGGGGCAGGAAACGTTGCAGCAGTTGTTCGTATTGGCCGGCGACATGGTCCCAGGTGAACTCCTGGGCGTGGCGCGCCGCGCTGGCGCGCTGCAGGCGGGCACGCAGTTCGGCCGAGCCCAGCAGTTCGTCCAGGCGCGCCGAGAAGCTCTCGGCACTGTCGAAGTACAGCGCCGCGTCCTGCGCCACCCAGCGGTTGTAGGCATTGTCGTGTGCGATGACGGGGTTGGCGGCCGCCATCGCCTCCACCAGCGACGGGTTGGTGCCGCCCACCGTGTGGCCGTGCGCATAGGCCAGGCCGTGGAAACGCAGTGCCTGCACCACGGCCTTGTCGTAGATCGCGCCGGCGAACACCACCTCGGCGCTGGCCGCCGCGCGCACGGCCGCGTGGTAGGGGTCGGTCGCAGGGTCGTAGTCGCCCAGCAGCACGAGCTGCCTGCCACGCGGCTTCACTGAAAAACCCTGCACGATCTCGAGGATGCTGTTCTCGGGAATCGGCCGTGCCACCAGCGTGAGGTAGCCGCATGGCTGCAGGCCCAGCGCGAGCACCGGCGCGACGGGCGCATCCAGCACCGGGTCGGCGCCGTAGGTCAGCGTGCTGATCTTGCGCTGCGGCGCGCGCGTGCGCAGGTACTTCTCGATCTCGGGGTGGTCTGCAATGAGATGGTTGCCGACAAAACAGCCGATGCGCTCGTTGACGTAGAGGATGGCCTGCTTGGCGATGCCCCAGCGCGCACGTGACCACTCGATGCCGTCCATGTTGATGACGTTCGGTATGCCGCGCAGCCTCTGCATCAGGTTGAAGACCGCGGTGTTGTAGCCGAAGGTCAGGCACAGGTCATGGTGGCGGCAGGCGTGGCGTATCGACAGCCAGTCGAACATCGACGTGCCCTTCCAGCCGTCCAGCGTGACCGGCACGTGCACCCGTTCGATGCCCTGCCAGATGTCCTCGGTGATGGGGCCCTTGCCTTCCGCCTGACAGTAGACGATGACACGCCAGCCCTGGCGCACCAGGAACAGCGCGATGTTCTCGGCTGCGGTCTCGAAGCCGCCGTAGGCTGCAGGCACGCCGTGGGTGCCGAGTATGCGCAGGGTCCGGGTCATGGGAAGTGGCACGGCCTGCACTTCACGCGGCCGGCAGCGCCGGGTCGCCAGCCGCGATGAAGATGGCGTTCAGCGTGTCGGGCCGCACGCCGCGTTGCAGGCGCCGACCGTCCCAGTGCCAGCGCGTGTAGCCGCGTGCCGCGAGCACGTCGACGATCTGCCCGTGGCGCTCGCCGATCTCGATCATGAACACGGGATGCGATCGGTCTATGGTCTGCGTCATGCCAGCCAGTGCCGCAAGTTCCAGGCCCTGCAAGTCCATCTTCACGACCCGCGGGGCCAGCGCCAGGGAATCGACGGTGACCAGCGGCACCGAGATCACCCGCAGTTCGTAGTCGCGGCCCTGCACGCCGATGCGAGCGATCGAGTTCGGTGACACCAGCGTCGCCGCGTCGAAGGTGCCCTCTTCCAGCAGCATGCGCGAGCTGCGCACCGGCACGTGGAAGTCGAGCCGGCCCGTTTGTGCGCCGACACCCACGATGCGGTAGCGCAGGCGGGCGCCCAGCAGCCAGGCCGCCGTTTTCAACCCCGGCTCGCAGGCCGGGTTGGCCTCGATCGAGTGGATCGTCAGCCCCGGCTGCACGGCGGCCACCGACAGCGCCGACTGGCCGATGTTGGCGCCCAGGTCGAGCAGCAGGCCGGACGCGAAAGCCCTGTCGCGCAGGAAGTTGAAGTCGGCTTCGTGGGGCTTGCCGCGCAGCCGGTGCACCAGCACGCGCAGGCGGCGCAGCGCGGCGGTCAGGACCGCGCTGCGAAAGAGCACGCTCTTGAGGGCTTCGATGGCGTTCATTTCGGGGCTCTCTGGCCGGGCGCGGGCTTCATCGGTCGATGCGACGCAAGCGCAGGCCGCACGGCGTGGCGGCGTGGCCGCGGGCAAGCCGCAGCGTGGCAAATCGTCATGGCTTCGGACCGGTGGTGGTCTTGCCAAAGACAGACCGTATCGCCTCAAGATACTGCGTGCCCTGCGACTTCGTCGGTTCCACGTAGGAACCCTCGCCAAACTCGTTCCAGCAGCAGACGACGCCCAGGCCCAGCGTCGTTGCGGGGTTGCGGCGAATGGTTTCGTGCGCGGCCTGCAGGTGGCGCGTGAACTGCTCGACGGTGGAGACCGACAGGTCGCGCCGCGGGTCCTTGCTGCCGCCCCAGGGCCGGCTGTCCCAACCTGAACTCAATGGCAGCACGTAGGGCAGTTCGCTGCTGCTCATGAACCAGGCCCAGTGCTCACGGTAGACCTCGTCGAGTTCATCATAGCTGTGCGTGCCGCGCGGCTGCCCGCGCGTGCCCGCCATGCCGGCGCTGTAGTTGTAGACGAAATGCCCGCCATAGCCCCAGCGGCGCGCGTTATGCGTCACCGGGTTGTTGCCGCCGCCGGCACCGCCCAGCAGCAGCACGCCGGGCAGGCCGGCAGCCCGGGCAGCGGTCTGCAGCAGCGCAGTCAGGCGCGCATGCGGCAGGCCGAGGGCGACGGCGTTGCGCTCCAGGAGTTCGGGCGCCATCAGAAACACCAGCGGCCGGCGGTCGATCTTCAGGTACTCGGGGCGCACCAGATGCTCACGCACCAGGTGTTCGGCCATGGCCTGCAGTTCGGCTTCGCTGAACACCTTTTCGCCGTGGTTGGCCCACATCACGGCGTAGGGCACCCGCACCTTGCCCTTGCTGGCGGTATAGGCGTGCAGCGCGTGGTCGAGCACCGGGCGGCGGCCGTCCCAGTACCAATCGAAGACGACAAAGGAGATCGCGTGTTCGGCCATCCACGACAGGTGCTGCTCCATCACTGGCAACTGGCCCTCGGCGTACCAGCCGAGCAGCGGCTCGCGCTCGGGGTAGCGCCTGATTGGCTCCCAGGGGCGTGGGTAGGCCAGGCCGAGGGCGCCTTCCTTCCAGCCGGGATAGTAGAAGACGCCGACGCGGGGCGCCGCTGGCGCACTCGGTTGCGCCGCGGTCAGCGCCGCCCAAAGGCACAGCAGCACGGCAAGCAGCCAGCGCGCCAACGGGCGACCGCGGCCGGTGTTCATGGCTGCGCGCGCTCGAAGTGCCGCCGCATGGCCGCCACCAGGACCGCCGCCGAACGCTGCCAGTCGAAGCGCTGCACATGCCGCGCTGCGGCCGCGACCAGGCGCTCGCGCAAGGGGGCGTCGGCAAGCATCCGCGCCATCGCCTGGCTCAGTTCGTCCACCGAGGTCGGATCGACGAGAAGCGCGCCGTCGCCGGCCACTTCGGGCAAGGAAGTGGTGTTCGAAGTGATCACCGGTACGCCGCTGGCCATCGCTTCGGCCACGGGCATCCCGAAGCCTTCGGCAAACGACGGATACACGAAGAGCCTGGCATGGCGCAGCAACGCGGGCAGCGCAGCGTCGCTGATGTTCTCGAGCAGGCGGACACGCGAACCGAGTTGCAGCCGCTCAAGTTCCTCGAACACCTTGCCGTAGCTGAAGTCGCGCTGCCCGACGATGACCAAAGGTGGCGCATCGTCGCCCAGCCGTGCGTAGGCCCGCAGCAGCGTCAGGTGGTTCTTGCGCGGCTCCAGCCGACCTACCGTAAGCAGGTAAGCCCCAGGCACCAGGCCCAGCGCCCGCACCTCGTCGGCGCCCTTCGCGCCGGGCTGGAAGCGCTCGAAGTCGACGGCACTGAAGGTGACACCCACGCGTTCCTTGTCCACGCCATACAGCCGCACCATCTCGTGCAGCGAGAATTCGCTGCCGGCGAACAGCACCGCCGCACGGCGCGCCGAGCGGCGGCCGGTCAGGCGCGACTGCCAGACGAAGAAGCGCGTGAAGTACTGCGGGTGCGTCTCGTACAAGATGTCGTGCATGGTGCAGGCGCAAGTGCCCGCCGCCACCAGCGGCAACCGATACTGCATGTGCAGCAGGTCGACGCCGTGCCGCCGGCGCAGCAGCGGCAACTGCACCGCCAGGCGCCAGGGCGCGGGGCGGTGGGGCATCGGCACCAGGCGAACGTTGTGCGCTCTGAATTCGGCGTGAGCCTGCCGCAGGGCATCGGTCTGTTCGAGAAAGAAGACGAACTCGATCTCCGGCGCCTGCACGATGGCGGCGCGGTACAACCCGACGAGATGGCTGCGTGAACCCTGGAAAATGCCGTCCCAGACGTGGAAGTCGACACCCACCACGGGACGCCTGCGCGGCACCGTGGTCATCGTGGCACCCCGTCGACCACCCGGCGCAGCGAGGCCCCGAGCCACTGCGCCGCGGCGGCCGGCGCATAGGGTGCGCGTGCCGCCACGCGCTGCGCGTCGGGCGCCGAAGTCGACGGTGCCGCCAACGCTGCTGTGATGGCCTGCGCGAACGTCGCTGCGTCGTCATGCACGTCGAAACAGGCCTGCGCGTCGGCGGGCAGACCCTGTACGCCGGCACGCGTGCTGACGAGCCGCGCGGCGCTGAACAGCATTTCCACGCTCTTCAGGTTGACGCCGCTGCCGGACTGCACCGGGTTGACGAGCAGGCGCGCCGCACCGGCAATTGCGGCGACCGACGGCGGGTCGACCAGCAACGTGATACGCACGTCGCGCGCCGCCAGCCGCAGCACCTGTGCGCTCGGGCGCGAACCCGCGACGGCCACGCGCAGGTCTGGCTGCGGCAGCAAGGGCAGCACGCGGTTGACAAACCAATTGACGGCTTCGACGTTGTTGGGTGTGTTCAGGTTGCCGAAGTACACAACATCCCAGGCCGGCGCATGTCTGGCAGCGGCCTGCAGCTCGCGCTCGAAGCCGTCGTCGACAACGGCGGGCAGCCAGTGCACCCGTGCGTTCCCCTGGCGACGCCAATGCTCGGCGTCGGTCGGCGAGATGTCGTAAACACACGCTGCGTCACGCACGGCACGGTTTTCCGTGCGCTGCAGCCCGATGCGGTTGGCCGCCAGACCCAGCCGCGACGCCCAGCCCGTGGCGCGCGCCTGCTGCTGGCCCATATAGACATGCTCGACGTTGTGGGAGCGGTAGACCCAGGGCACGGCCAGTTCGGCGGCCAGCCAGCGCACCGCCGCCACGCCGTACAGGCCGTCGAGCACCAGTACGTCAGGGGCAAAGGCCCGCGCCCAGGCCAGTGCTTCCGGCCGCCGCAGCGTGACCCAGCGCGCCGCGACATGCGAAGGCCAGCGCGGCAGATAGGCCATGCGCCGGATGTTCTCGCCGGGCGTACGGCGAATCCACGCCACGTGGTGGCTGCGGCAGGTCGCGCCGAGTTCGTCCCAGATGGCCTGTGCCACCGCGCCGTCGCGGGCCAGGTTGTGCCAGCTCAACAGAGCCAGTTCATGACCGGCGCCCTTCAGCATGCGCAAGCGGCGCCAGACGTCGATGCGCCCGCCGCTGTTGGCCGGTAGGGGCAGTTCCATGGGCACGAACAGGATCTTCATGCGCCGGGCGTCGCGGGGAGGGAGAGTTGCAGCGCGCCGCGCAGCGCCGCAGCGGCCTGAGACCAGCGCGCCCGCAGCGCCAGCTTGACGATGTCCCACAGCGCGGACACCAGCACGGTCGGCATGTAGAGCCGGTGGAAGCGCCAGGCGAAACGCAGTCGGTTGCGGAACAGGTAGTACAGCGACGACGGCGACCCACCCCGGGCGGCGGTCCCGGCCGAGGCCCCTTCCTTGTGATAGACGATGCTGCGCGGTGCCCATGCCAGCCCGAAGCGACCGGCCGCGCGCGCGGCCCAATCGATCTCCTCGAAGTACAGGAAGTAGTCTTCGTGCATCGGGCCCACGGTCTCGATCCACGCCCGGCGTGCCAGCATCGCCGCGCCCACCAGGCAGGCCATCTGCGCTTCCACCGCCGCGGGCTCCGATGGCACATCGGCCAACCGCGAAGAAGCGCCCAGGTGCCGCGTGCGCCCGGTCCAGCGCGCGTAGGCCGAACCGCCGAAGGCCTGCACGGTCCGGCGGTCGTGGGCGTAGACCAGCGTCGAGCCGCACAGGCCGATCGCCGGCTGCGCCGCCATGCGTGCCAACGCCTGCGCCAGCGCGTCCGGCGCCACCTCGGTGTCGTTGTTGAGGATCCAGACGTGCGTGCAGCCCGGGTCGCGCAGCGCCAGGCGCAAGCCGACGTTGTTGCCACCGGCGTAGCCGAGGTTGGCGCCGTTGGACAGCAGCCATAAGCTGGCCGCGGTGACGTCGGTGGCGTCGACGGCGGCGCGATCGGTGCATTGCAGGCCGGCACCCACGGCCAGGCGCAGCGCCGCTTCCAGTTGCGGCAGCGAGCCGTCGGTCGAACCGTTGTCGCAGACGATGATGCGCCCTGGTGCCGGTGCGGCCCGCAGCAGGCTCAGCACGCAGGCCAGGGTGTCGCGCCAGCCGTTCCAGTTCAGGACGACGGCCGTGCAATGCGGCGCCGGCGTCATGGCCTCACCCGCGATGCGTCGCAGTTGCCGCAGCCGGGCGGTGGATCATCAGCACCAACCCCATGCACATCAACAGCACCGTCTGCGGCGTGACGATCTCGGGTTGCGTGAAAGACAGCCCCATCATCGGCAGCCAGCTCGCCACCACGGCATGCCACATGGCCTGCGGCCCCACGCGCACCTGATGTCGCTGGCGGAAGGCACGCCACCAGGGCAGCAGCGTCAGCCACAGCATCACCGCCAGCGCCGGGATGCCCAGCTTCAACGCAACGAAGACGTAGCCGTTGTGCACGTAGCGCGTGTGTTCGGTGAAGGTGCGGATCTCGGACAGCCAGGGCCGGTACTCGCCGCCCAGGCCGATGCCGAACAGCGGCGACCGCGCAATGCGCGCCGCCGAAGCCTCGTTCTCGAGCCGGCGCCAGCCGCCCGAGGTGCGGATGGCGCCCTCGTCGGCAACGCTGACGACGCGGCTGACGACCGCTTCGATCACCTCCGGCCGCACCATCGCCAGCGAGGCCAGGCCCAGCGCGCCCAGCACCACCAGCGCACTGCCCAGCAGTGCCGCGCGGCGCAGGCCGAGCACGACCCCGCACATCAGCACCGCCAGGATCGACCAAGCCCACAGCGCGCGGCCGAAGTTGACGTAAAGCGCGGCCGAAAAGAGCAGGATCAGCGGCAGCGCCAGGAAGAGCCGGCGGCCGCCGCGGGTAGCCGTCACCATCGCCCAGGCCAGCCCGACCATCACGAAGGCGTAGCCCTGCATCTGCACGCGGGTTTGGTCGTTCTCGATCACGCCCAGCGTCTCAAGTCCGCCGACGCGCCCTTCGCGCGCGATCTGGATGCCGAAGAAGTACTGCACCAGCGCGATCATCGACACCGCCACCGCCATGAACACCATCACGCGCGCCAGCCTGGCACCCCCCGGCGGCTCGCGCATGGCCAGCCAGTACAGCAGCGGCAGCCACAGCCAGTAGAGGAAAGCGCGGCCGTCGCGGTAGATGTAGGGCACGGTGTTGCCGAAGACCCCGAGCGCCAGCGCCAGCGACAGCAGCACCAGCGCCATGAAGGCGACGAACGGCCGCAGTTCGCTGCGCGGCAGTACCACGCCTGTGCCGGCGTTGACCATCCTGAAGACCAGCAAGGCCAGGCTGAGCGCAGTCATCACGTCGGAAATCTTGAAGTCGGGCGAGATGATCAGCGCCAAGGCGTATGCGCCGATGCCGGCCCAGGGCGCGAACCACAGCAGCAGCGGATAGCCGATGGCCAGCGCCGCACCCACGACCAGCCACCAAGGCAGGAAGACACAGACCAGGCCGAGGAAAAACGCGACGAAACCGGCGGCACTCCAGAACAAGCCCTGCCCGAGCCAGCGGCGCAAGGGCCAGGCCGACACCGGCGGCAGGCTGAAACGCTGCGCGAAGATCGTTACGGCGTTCATGTGTCGCGGTGCCTGCGCATCAGAAGCGCCGCACCGGGCGCAAAAGCGCCATCCAGCGCGGCTCGCTGGTGGCCTGGATCAGCGTGGCCCCCCCCTGTGCCGACGCGTTGTTCGGTAGGGACACTCATGGCTGCTGGCCCCCGTCGAGTTGCGCGGGCTGCCGTGCTGCACTCGTGGAAGGCGCCGACACAGCAGCGGCGCGCGCCGTCACGGCGAACTGCAGATAGAGCATGTCCTGCATGCCGCTGGGCAGCGCCCAGCGCGCCAGGCGCTGGCGCAAGGGGCGGCCCTGCCAGCACGGGTTGATGCCCTGGGCCGTAACCACCTCATAAGCGGTTTCCTGCAGCGAGCGCACAAGGCTGCGCTGCGTGAAGAAGCGCAGGTGGGTGTGGTCGCGTATACCTTCATCCTCGTAGCGCCAGTCTGCCTCGAAGAGATAGTGCTTCAGATGCGGCCAGTAGCGGACATTGGGCACCGAGGCCACCAGCACGCCGGCCGGTGCGAGCAGACGCAGGGCCAGTTGCAGCGCGAGCCGATGGTCGGGGAAGTGTTCGAGGCTGTCGTTGAAGACGATGGCGTCGAAATGGGCCTCTGGCAGGCCGAGGCTTTGATCGAAGAAGCCGTGCAAGGCGTGGTCCAGCACCTTCGAGGCCGTGGCGTGGGCCGCCGCGTCGGGCTCGACGCCCCAGACCTCGACGGCCGGGCGCTCGCGCTTGAGCGCGGCCGAGAACGCCCCCGCACCACAGCCTACGTCGAGAACGCGCCGCGCAGCGGTCGGCACGAAAGGCAACATCTCGGGGCGGGCATTGTTGTGGTAGCCGTCGGCGGCAGCGCCCACGGGCGCAACATCATCACCCGCCGCCCAGGGAGCGGCAGCGGCTTTCAACCCGGAATCGGACCGAACGTTCATCGCGGGCCCAGTCCTGCACGCCGCAGACCCAGCAGTTGCGTGCGCTCCAACGGTGACAGCAAACGTGTCCAGGCGTAGGCGGAAAACGCCACGACGCCGACCACGGCCACGGGCAGGGCTTGAGCCCAGGTCGAGGGCCAGGCGCCTGCGGCCAGCAGCGCGGCCGCCAGCAATGCCGGGGGCAGTGCGGCCTGCCAGTCCATCTTGCTGAACGTCACCCAACGGTAGGCCAGCCAGAACACCACAGCGGCATCGATGGCGTTGCGCAAGAAGGCTGCGAAAGCGGTGCCCACGATGCCGAAGCGCGAGGTCAGAAGCCACAGGATGGCGATGAACAGCGGCAGCTCGACCATGTGCAGCTTGGCCATCCAACGTGGCTCGCCGGCCGCCTGGATCAGCATGGCCGGGCCCTGGGCCAGCGCATTGAGCAGCACACCAACGGCGAGTATCTGCATCACGGTGGCGCCCTGCTCGGCGATCTCGTGGCCCAGCCACAGCTCCAGACCCGGCCGCGCCAGCACGACGAACAGGAAGATCACGGGAACCATCAGCACGAACAGGACGCGCACCGAGTTTCCCATCAGGCTTTGCGCCTGGGCCGAGCCGCGGTCCACGCCCGAGGCCAGCGGGAACAGCGTGGCGATGATCGCCGCAGGAATCATCATCGACTTGCTGACCACGTCATAGGGCGTGGCGTAGATCGCGACCGCCCGCATCGGCACCAGCACGCCCAGCAGCAGCCGATCCAGATAGCTGAGCATGGGGCCGATGATGTTGGAGACGGCGATCCAGCCGCCCAGCCTGAAGAGCTCGCGCGTGGCTTCGGCCGTCGGCAGATGCAGCCGCAGTCGCCATGCGCACTGTCGGGCGCACACCAACGCATGCGCCAGCGTGCCCAGCACGCGCAACGCCAGCACCACCGCAACCACCACGTCCAGCCGGTTCGACCACATCGCCACCAGCACCGGCCCGAGGTAGCCCGCCACACCCAGCGCGATGCGGATGAGGTTCAGGGCCTTGAAGTGCTGGTGCGCGCTCAACAGACCGCCGAAGCCCGTGGTGAGCATGACAAACGGCAGCGAAGCCGCCAGCAGCATCGTCGCCGGCACGGCCTCGGGCACCAGTTCTGGCGGCAGGTGCAGCGCCGAGTTCACGAGCCAGGCGCTGGCTGGTGCCAGCAGCGCGGCCAGCGCCAGGCCGAACAGCGTGAGGAAGAAGAGGGCTGCGTGCGCGCTGGCCTGGGCACGCGGCGTGTCGCCCGCGGCCAGATGCGCGGCCACCGTGCGCACCAGCGCGCGGCCGATGCCGAAGTCGAAGATGCTGGCGTAGCCCACCAACACCCACACCAGCGTGATGAAGCCGAAGCGATCCAGGCCGACGAGCCGGATCAGCAGCGGCAGCGTGAGCACGCCCACGACCAGCGGCGCCAACTGGCCTGCGACGTTCCAGGCCGTGTTCGACAGCAGACGCGAGCGCCCCGCCATCAAGCCCCCTCGCCGGCGCGCAGGTGTCTTGGCGGCAGGCCCGGCAGCGAGCGCATGGTCGGCAGCACACGGAAGTCGGGCCGGGTGCGGAGCTCAGTCACCGGGCACGCCGATGACACGCGCCAGCACCGGCGGCGACATCGCCCGTGTCATGCCGCTGAAGAAGTCCTGGTGCAGTGCCCAGGATTTCTCGGCGTCGCGGTCGATGTTGGAGATGCGCACCAGCATGCCGTCGGCGATGTAGCCGGCAATGCCGAAACGCAGCTGTGCCAGCTTCTGTTCGCCCGGCCCGAGCGCGATGCGGTCGCCCACCGTGACCCAGTAGCTGATGGGCTCGATGCGGCCACCCTGGCGCGCCACCAGCTGGCGTACGCGCACGGCCTGGTCGGCGGCCTGCAGGCGCGCCTCGTGGTTGGCGACGACCTCGAAACCCTGCGCCGGGTAGCAGACCTCGGGCCGGTGGGCGCGTGTGCCGTCGCTCTGGTCGCCGCCGTAGGCCACCGACAGCATGATGCGCTGGCCGTTGCGCTGGTTGACGTAGGTGCGCGTGAGCACCTGGTTGTAGAGCTTGTCGAGCAGCGCCTGCGTGTCGGGCGAAACCAGCTGCACCGGCTGGCGGGTGTCGACCGCCCAGTCGCCGAAGGTCTTGGGGAACATCGCCTCGAGGTCGACCTTGGCCTGCGTGTCCGACAGGTGCTTGGTCGGCCGCCAGGCCTCGCCGGCGACGAAGGCGACGACCATCAGCAGCAGCGCCACCAGCGCCTTCACGCGCGCGGCGCTCATCACGCCGCGGCCCTGCCCTGCGCGGGGATGAACAGTCCCAGCAGCTTGTCGGTGACGAGCATCAGTATCAGCGCCACCATGAACAGCACGATGCCGGCAAAGCCATGCACGAAACCCTGCCCGGCGGCGTCGCCGTAGTGGTAGGTGACGAGCACCAGGATCATCACGCGCACGATGTTGGCGCAGAAGGCGATGGGAATCAGCAGCACCGCCAGCGCGACGTTGCGGCGCACGCTGGTGTAGTTCATGAGGTTCATGTACAGCATGCCCAGTGCCTCGAGCGTGAACATGCTGTTCAGGCCGGCGCAGGCGTCGGCCACCATCAGCTGGTAGGGCCCGACGGTGAGCAGCACGCCCGAGCGCCCGACCGGGTAGCCGATCAGGTAGAGCAGCTGGCTGGCCACCGCCGACACGGCCGACTTCAGCGGCGCGGTGACAGCCGCCACCAGCGCCTCGGGCAGCGGGATCATGAAGACCAGGAAGAAGAGCGGGAACCACACCGCCTTCAGCGCGGCCGGGCCGCGGAAGATGAGCAGAAACGCGGCGATCAGCACGATCTGCGAGCTGACCTGCGACGAGATGATGTGCTGGCTGATGCCGAACGCGAACATCGCCATCGCCAGCAGCAACAGGCCCCAGCCCAGCACCGGCTGCGGTCGCGCTTCGAGTGCGGCAACGACATGCCGCTTGGCATACAGCAGCCAGGCGCTGACGGCCAGGATGATGGGGCCGTGGCCCTGCTCGTCCGACGCCCAGATGGTGCGGCTGAGCTCGAGGTAGGTCGGCACATAGAGCAGCGCGAAGCCCAGCACCAGCAGGCCGAAGGTGACGGCATCGAAGCCCGCCGGCCACAGGGGCTCGCGGCCGCGGGGCAAGGCAGGCTCAACGCTCGAGGGCTGCACGGCCGCCATGGTTCTGGTGCCTTGCCGCGGCCTAGAACTCGTTGACGACGACGCCGGCCAGCCGCACGGCGGTACCGTCCATCGACGCCATCAGGTCCTGCAGTGCTGCCACACGCGACTGGTGCTTGCGGGCCAGCACGATGGCCGCACCGCAGCGCGCCGAGATCACCGAGGCGTCGGCGCCGCTGCCGGCTGCCGGCGTGTCGACGACGACATGGTCGAACTTCGACGCCAGCTCGCGCATCAGCAGGCCGAAGGCCGGTCGCTCGACCAGTTCGAGCGGGTTCGGCGGCGTCGTGCCGGAACACAGCACGAAGAGCCCGGGCACGCCGGGCACGGGCTGGATGACGTCCTTGTCGGAGCGCCCGGACAGGATGCCGGACAGGCCGCTGTGGTTGTCGAGGCCGAAGACCTCGTGCTGGCGCGGGCTGCGCAGGTTGGCGTCGACCAGCAGCGTGCGCCCGCCACCCAGCTGCGCCAGGCTGACCGCCAGGTTGGCGGCGAAGAAGGTCTTGCCGTCGCCATGGTCTGCGCTGATCACGGCCAGCGCCTTGCGCGGCGCGTGCTCGGCCCACACGCGCATGATCACCTGGCTGCGCAGCGCGCGGAAGGCCTCGGCCTGGGTCGAGAAGGGCTGGTTCAGCGCCACCAGTTCGGGGCAGTCCTTGCGGTTCTCTTCGGGCGCGTAGGGATAGTGGAACTGCTGCGACAGCGCGTACAGCACGTCGTCGGTGGTGACGAGCTTCAGCGCCACGGCGGCCTCGCCGAAGCGCACGCTCTTCTCGCGCTGGTAGGCCAGCACGCTCTCGACCTGTTCGGCCGACAGGTTGCGCAGCTCGCGGATGATGTCGCCGATGGAGCGGTCCTGCGCCGCGGTCTCGTCGAGTTCACCTCGCGCGGCGGCCGGCACCGCTTGCTCCGGTGCGGCGTCGAGGACGCTCGCCGCGTCGAGCTCGGAATCTCGGAACTTCGCCATCAGGCTTCCTTGGGTTCGGGCAGGGTCGCCAGCAGGCGCTGCCGCATCGGCTGCGCCGCACGCCCGCCCAGGCGCTTGGCACCCGGGCGCGGCAGCACGCCGATGACCGGCAAGCCAAGCGCAGCGACGACGTCGTCGAGCGCGCGCACGCGGCGGTCGCGCAGCTCGAGCCCGAGCACCACACCGGCGGCGAGCAGCGCACCGACGAAGACCGACAGCAGCAGGTTCAGCCAGACCTTGGGGAAAGCGTGCTCGAGAGGCGCCGTGGCCTGCGTCAGCACGTTGACGTTGCTCTGCGTGGTCTGGCTTTCCAGGCTGGTCTGGTTCAGGCGCGCGAAGATCGCGTCGTAGGCGCGCTGCGCGTTCTCGACGTCGCGCTGGATCACCGTGCCTTCATCGCGCACGGCCTTCATGCGCAGCACCTTGGCGCGCTGGGCCTCGAACTGGGCCCGGGTCTGCCCTTCGCGCTGGCGGTTGATGCTGTTGCTGACGCCGACGCCCGAGGTCACCTTGGCAGTCTCGGCATCGACCCTGCGCCGCAGTTCGGCGATGTTGGCCTTGACCTCGCCGACCTGCGGATGGGCGTCACCCAGGCGGGCGCTCAGGCCCTGCAGCTGGCCCTCGGCACGGCTGAGATCGGCCTTCAGCGCACCGATCACCGGGTTGCCCAGCACTTCCTGGATGCGGTCGCCCTGCGTCGAGTTGGCCTGCACCTGGCGGCTGGTCGAATCGGAGGCCACCGCCTGCAGCTGAACGAGCTGCGACGACAGCTCGTTGAGCCGCGAGTTCTCGACGTCGAAACGCTCGTCGGTGGCGAAGATCGAGTTCTCTTTCTGGAAGGCCGACAGGCGGCTTTGCGACTTCTCCAGCGCCTCGCGCGCTTCCTTGGCGCGCACGTCGAAGAAGCCGGCGTACTGACGCGCCGGGTCGACGCGCAGTTCCAGCGTGGTTTCGATGTAGGCCTGCACGAAGGCGTTGGCCAGGGCCGCGGCAAAACGCGGGTCCTGTGCCTTGTACGAGATGGTGATGACGCTGCTCTCGCGCGAGGGCAGCACGTCCATGTTGCGCTGGAACAGGTCGACCAGCCATTGCTCGACAGTGCCTTCGCCCTTGGTTTCCTGCTCCCACTGCGTGCGCACCTGCGGGCTCTCGGACAATTTCAGGTTGCGCACCACGCGCAGCGCCACGCGCTCGCTCTTGATGACGTCGGCCTGCGTGGCCATCACCGCCGGCGGCGTGGCCGCGCCGTAGAAGGCGGCGCTGATCGGGTCGGGCTTGAAGTCGACGACGACCGACGCCGTGGCACGGTAGCTCTTCGGCAGCAGCAGGCTCACGACGAGCGTGGTGGCCACGGTCAGCCCGAGCAGCAGCACCGCCACCAGCCAGCGTGCACGGAGGATGGAAAGGAACTGCCCGAAGCTCATCTGCTCATTCCCTCTAGAAGAGGCTCTCGCGCACGAAGACGACATCGCCCTCGCGCAGCCTGTCGGTCATATCGGGGGTTATTACCGTCACGCTGCCATCTGCGGCCTTGCGATGCACGCGCACACCCTTTTCGGTGCCGCGCGCTGTCAGGCCGCCGCCAGTTGCCAACGCTTGCAAAAGCGTCAGCTCGCGCTCCAGCCGCATCGGGCCCGGGCGCTGCACTTCGCCGTAGATGTAGACGATGGGTTGGCGGTCGACCCACACGGTGTCGCCGTTCAGCACCACCGGGTCTTTCGCGCGGCTGCCGTCGCCGAACAGCGTGGGCAGGTCCACTTCCAGGCGGAAGGGCTTGCCATCGCGCTGGCCGCTCAGCACCACGACATCGGCGCCCGCCGGAGATGCGCCGCCAGCGGTGGCCAGCACATCGGTCAGACGCATGTCGGCTGTTTCAAGCGGGTAGCGCCCCGGCCGGTTGACCTGACCCAGCACGCTGACCTGG
>JBBRBW010000076.1:0-20260 GCA_038205425.1 Burkholderiales bacterium
GCTCGGCGCGTGGCATCTGGCCCGCCACCATCTGCTGCGCCACGCTTTGCGGCACGGCCACGGTGATGCGCAGCGCGCCGGGATCGTAGACCGTGGCCAGCGCGCGGCCGGGCAAGGCCATGTCACCCAGTTGCACCGGCAGCTCGCTGAGCACACCGTCGAAGGGCGCCGTCACGACGTGCAGGCCACTCTGCGTGCGCGCCGCGCCGGCCTGCGCCACCTGCGCCTGCATCTGGGCCTGCGTGGCCTTGAACGAGGCATCGGCGCGGTCGAGCGCGGCGGCGCTGATGTAGTTCTGCTGGAAGAGCTGCTGCTGGCGCTGGAAGTCCTTGGCCGCCACGTCGAGCCCGGCGCGCGCCGCGCGCACCTGCGCGTCGCTGGCGGCGGCGTTTTGCTCGGCGGCACGGGCGTCGATGCGCATCAGCACCTGGCCGGCACGCACGCGGTCGCCCACCTGCACCTCGAGCTTGACAATGGCGCCGGCCACCTGCGAGGCCACCACCGTCTGGCGCACCGCCTCGACGACACCGTCGAAACCCAACGTGGTGCGGCCCGCGCCGGCCTGGACCACTACGCTGGGCAGTTCGGCAGCGGCCAGCCAAGCCGGTGCTGCCAGCACGAAAGCGGCCAGCAGGGCCGGGCGGAGCCGGGAGGAACGTAGCGGAAAAAGGCGGAACATCGTTCGCATCGGAGCTTCCTTGGGAAGGACGCTGCGCGACCGGGTGAGATCGCCACGGCGTCTGCCGTTGATTGATCGATAGTATTTGCGCACACAGCTAATTAGTCAAGTACAATTTTGCGCATCGAGTCGTGAAACGAGGCATCATGACAACCCAGCCGACACCCCCCAGCTGCAGCACGATGGAAAATCTGCCAGACGAAGCGTTGACGCAAGTGGCGGCTTACTTTCAGGCGCTGTCGGAGCCGACCCGGCTGCGCATCCTGAACATGCTGCGCCAGCGCGAGCGCAGCGTTGGTGAGCTGGCACAACTTTGCGGCTTCAGCTCGGCCAACGTCTCGCGCCACCTCAGCCTGCTGACGCAGCACGGCCTGGTGCAGCGTGAAAGCCGGGGCAACAGCGCCTACTACTCGATCGCCGACGCCTCCGTGTACGCGCTGTGTGACCTGGTGTGCGGCACGCTTGCGCGCCAGTTCGAACGCCAGGTGCAGGCCCGGGCGTCATTTACCGTCCCGCCGCCCCCCGTCGACGCGGCCTGAACCCCAAGCCTGCTGCGGCAGTCGGAGGCGACGACAGGGCACGATTCCCGCGCCCCGCGGCCGATATCCACGGCACGAGGGCGCCGCCAAGCGCTGCGTTCGCGCGGCGGCGCCCTGTCAACCGGAAGACCTGCTCTCGCGCCGCCTCGGCGACACTGACATCGATAGCCGGCGCAGCTGCGTGACGCACATCGAGCAGGCCGGATGGCACCTGCTGGCGATGATCAACGACGTGCTCGACCTGTCGCGGGTCGAGCGCGGCCAGCTCGCCCTTCATCTCGGCGCCGTCGACGTGGCCGGCCTGTGGAGCGATTTGGCGGCGCTGATCTCGCCGCCGGCCCTCCGTCACGGCGCGCAGCTGCGCACGGCCGCGGTGCCGCCGCAGGCCGCCGTGCGCGCCGACCCGGTGCGGCTGAAGCAGGTGCTGAGTAACCTGGTCGGCAATGCCATCAAGTACAACCGCGAAAGTGGCCAGGTCGGCTTCACGGTGACGGCCCACGGCGAGCGCTGGCGGCTGCGCTTCGACGACACCGGCACCGGCATCGCGCCGCAACCGCTGCCGCACCTGTACGAGGCCTGCAACCGGCTCGGGCGCGAAGGCTCGGGCGTCGAGGGCGTCGGCATCGGCCTGGTGCTGACGCGCCGCCTCGTCGAGCAGATGGAAGGCGAGATCACCCTGCGCAGCAGTCTCGCCGACGGCACGACGGTAACGGTCGAGCTGCCCCGCGCCGACGGCGCGCAGAGGATCAGCCCAGCGCCATCCGCGGCAGCGTGACCGTGAAGCGGCTGCCCTGCTGCCAGTGGCTCTGCACCTCGATCTGCCCGCCCATCATGCCGACCAGCCGGTGGCTGATGGCCAGGCCCAGCCCGGTGCCCTCGTGGCTGCGTGACAGCGTCGAGTCGACCTGCCGGAAGGGCTGGAACAGCAGCGCCTGGTCCTCTGGCCGGATGCCGATGCCGGTGTCGACGATGCTGACTTCGACGGCGTCGACCCCCGGCGCGCCGGGCGCGGCCTGCCAGCCGTCCCGGCGCTGCAGCTCGAGCGTGACGCTGCCCTGCTCGGTGAACTTGATCGCGTTGCCCATCAGGTCGAGCAGCACCTGCTCGACACGCCGCGCATCGCCGGCCATCTCGCCGATGTCGGCCGAGTTCCGGGCCTGCAACGCCAGCCCCTTGTGCGCCGCCAGCGGCGCCACCACGCCCATCACCTTGTCGACCACCGCGGCCAGCGCATAGGGCCGGCGCTCCATCTGCACCTGCCCGGCTTCGATCTTGCTGATGTCGAGCACGTCGTTGATCAGCGCCAGCAGGTGGTGGGCGCTGCCACGCACCATCGTCAGCTGGCGGTTCTGCTCGTCGGTGAGCGGACCGGCCAGGCCGCGCAGCACGATGCCGGTGAAGCCGATGATCGAGTTCAGCGGCGTGCGCAGTTCGTGGCTCATGGTGGCGAGGAAAGCCGACTTCACGCGGTCTGCGGCCTCGGCCGCGTCGCGTGCCTGGGCCAGGCTCACGGCCAGTTCGCGCTGGCGCCTTTCGCTCGCGCGCAGCCGCCTCACCGTGCGCCGCAGCATCACGCCCCAGGCCGCCGTGAAGAGCAGCAGCGCCGTGCCCGCCAGCATGCCCCACTTCGCCCAGGGCGGCAGCAGGGTGTTGACGTCGCCGGTGGTCCAGCGCCGCAGCGACCGGTGGTAGGCCGACTTGGAGTCGGCCTTCAGCGCCTGCAGCTGGCGGTCGATGGCGACCAGCAGCGCCGGGTCGCTGGCGGGCCGCGCAGCGAAGTAGAGCTTTGACGGGCTGAAGACGATGGCGGTGTCTTCGAGGTCGCTGGCAGCGGCGTGAAGCGCGCCGTAGAAGCGGTTGGTGACAACGGCGTCGGCCTGCCCCGCGGCCACAGCGCGGAAGGCCGCGGCCAGGTCGGGCTGCGGCACCAGCGTGACCTGCACGTCGAAGCCCGCCACGATCTGGCGCACGAACTCCTCCTGCACCGACGCGTCGAGCGCGGCCACGCGCCGGCCGTCCAGGTCGAGCAGCGAACGGATGCCGCTGCCGCGCCGCGCGCAGACCTGGCTCCAGCTCAGCAGCACCGGTTCCTTGTGGAACGTGTAGACGAAGCTGCGTTCGCTGGTCAGCGCCACGTCGGGCATGAGGTCGATCTGCCCGGCGGCCAGCCGCGCCAGGCCCTCGCCGAAGGTGCCCGGCACGTACTGCAGCGTCCAGCCCTCTTCGCGCGCGATGGTCTCGATGACGTCGATGAAGATGCCCTGCGGCTTGCCTTCGGCATCGAACCCGATCTTCGGGCTGTTCTCGTAGACGCCGACGCGCACCGTCTCGGTGGCCCACGCCGGCAGCGCCAGGCCCAGCACGAGCAGCAGCACCGCCCAACAGCGCCACGACGCAGCCCGCAGGCATGCGCCGCAAGCGAGGGTTCGCGGCTCAGGGGATGCAGTCAGACCGGGCTGGGCAGGGGCCATGAGGCGGGCGTGGGGATGGGGCAAGTCCTACACGCCGCCCCCGCCACGGCACACCGCCTGGCGCGCCACCCGCGCAGGGTCCGGACACCACGCTGATGGCCTCTTGCGCCGGCACTTCGTGCACGGGCTCTGGACCGGCCGCGACGGCGATCGAAGTCAGCCGACCTCAGGCCGGCCACCTGCGGTGTGCGCTGCATTGCCTCAATCGGGCCGCAAGCGGCGCCGGCACGGCCGCGGCGCCGACCGGCCCTACAGCAGCGACAGACCCCAGCCCGCCAGCGCGGCCAACAGCACCACCGCCAGCGGCGACCAGCGCGCCCAGACCAGCAGCGCGAAGGCGAGCAGCGCCAGCGCGAAGTCGGCGCGACCGGCGATGGCGCTGGTCCACACCGGGTCGTACAGGGCCGCCAGCAGCAGGCCCACGACACCGGCGTTGATGCCGGCCAGCGCCGACTGCACGGCGGGCCTCTGGCGCAGCGCGTCCCAGAAGGGCAGCGTGCCCACCACCAGCAGCCAGGCCGGCGCGAAGATGGCCACCAGGCACAGCAGGCCGCCGCTGACGCCGCCGAGCCCTGCGACCTCGGGACGCATCACCGCGCCCAGGTAGGCGGCGAAGGTGAAGAGCGGCCCCGGCACCGCCTGCGCAGCACCGTAGCCGGCCAGGAAGTCGGCGTTGCCGACCGCGCCGCCAGGCACCACCGCGGCCTGCAGCAGCGGCAGCACGACGTGGCCACCACCGAAGACCAGGGCGCCGGCGCGGTAGAAGGCGTCCAGCGTTGCCAGCAGCGGAGACGCCATGGCCGCCGCCAGCAGCGGCAGGCCCAGCAGCAGCAGCGCAAAGAGCGCCAGCGCCAGCAGGCCCGCACCGCGCGAGACCCCATACGGCCGGTGCGGCGCCGCCGCCTGGCCGGGCAGTTGCAGCAGCACCCGGCCGAGCAAGCCGCAGGCGACGATGGCGCCGACCTGCGCCAGGGCCGAGGGCAGCAGCAGGCACAGCACCGCGGCGAGCACGGCCAGCGTGGCGCGTGGCCGGTCGGGGCAGAGCGATTTCGCCATGCCCCAGACAGCCTGCGCCACCACCGCCACCGCCACCACCTTCAGCCCGTGCAGCGCACCGCCGGCCGAGGCCAGCAGCCCGTGCGACAGCAGCAGTGCAAAGCCGATCAGCGCCAGCGCCGACGGCAGCGTGAAGCCGGCCCAGGCCGCCAGCGAGCCCACCCAGCCGCCGCGCGCCAGCCCGATGGCCATGCCCACCTGGCTGCTGGCCGGGCCCGGCAGGAACTGGCACAGCGCCACGAGGTCGGCATAGCTGCGTTCGTCCAGCCAGCGCCGGCGTTCGACGAACTCGGTGCGGAAATAGCCCAGGTGGGCCACCGGGCCGCCGAAGGAAGTGAGGCCCAGGCGCAGGAAAACCCACAGGATGTGCCAGGCCGAGGAGCGGCCGTCGCCGGCGGCTGCGGCATCGGCATCGGCATCGGGTGCTGGAGGATGGGCGGGCAACACGCGGTCTGGAGCTTTCTTCACCAGGGCCCCACCCCGGGGGCGAAGGGCGAGAGGCGGGCGGGCGCTGGCCCGGCCACGGGGGCCGCGGCGCGCCGAGTGTATTGAAAGCACCGGCGCGGCCCACCCCTCGGGCCAAGGCCCCTGCGCCGCGCCGGTCAACGCCACCAGAATGCGCAGCCGTAGCGACAGAACGAGAAGACCATGTCCCCCTTGCCGGAACGGCCCGTGCCGCCCTCGAACCTCAACGACGACTTCGACCAGCGCGCGTTGGTGCACACGGCCGACCTGCCGTGGCAGCCGTCGCCGATGCGTGGCGTCGACCGCCGCCCACTCGACCGCGTGGGCGGCGAGGTGGCGCGTGCCACGAGCATCGTGCGCTACGCCCCGGGCTCGCACTTCGAACGCCACGCGCACGGTGGCGGCGAGGAAATCCTGGTGCTGGAAGGCACTTTCAGCGACGAGACCGGCGACCATCCCGCAGGCACCTACCTGCGCAATCCGCCGGGCAGCGCGCACGCGCCATTTTCGCGCGAAGGCTGCGTGCTCTTCAATGCGGGTTGGCCTGGTGCTCGTGCAGGACCATCACATAGCGATGCCCCGGCAGCTCGGCCTGTGCGAACTCACGCGCCGCCTTCTGCACCACCCGCGCATCGGCGCATCGGTGCCGTGCGGCATCGACAGCATGATGTTGAAAGCCTCGCGCCGATGGCCAACGTCGTCGATGAGCGATCCGCCGTAGCGCCACTGTTCGGTCACGTCGTGCACCGCTTCCTTGCCTTCGCGCACGACGCCTCGATCGTCTTCGATGTCGAGCCGCCCGTTCTTGCTGATGTAGCGGAAGTGCGCCGCAATGGCCGCCATGCCCCGGCCGCCACCCGTGACCTTGACCATCACCTGGGGCGCCCGCCCTGTGACCGTGGCCTCGATGCGCCGGCGGATCACCGCGGCCTTGCGCCGGGTCATCGTGTCCAAGCGCGGTGTCGGCGCGGGTTTGACGATTCGGTTGGAGGGGTAGAAGAGCCGCTGGCCCCATTGCACGAGCACGCCGTCGACGGTCGTGCTCATCACCGGCCTCTCGTCGCCCTGAGCGCGGCCACCAGCGCCGCGGCGGATGCGAGGTGCCAACGAACATCGCCGGCGAGCGACCGGATGCTGGCACGGTAGGGCTCCAGTTCGCTCCTGGGCGTGCGCTTGGCACCGAAGTAAATCTGGTGCCGCCCTTCAGCGTCGGCCGGATGAACGATGATGGGCTGCAGGATGCCGTGCTGGCGGACGTCGTCCGCGAGTTCGTCGAGCTCGGCGTCGGGGATCTCGGTGCGCGGGTTGTAGGGGTCCTCAAAGAGGCTGGCCGTCGGCACCATCGAGGCCGATCTTGCGGACGCGCTGCGCGGTGCCGGGAGCGCGGGCGCCACTTCAGGTGCGGCAGGGGCATCCAGCAGATCCAGCTGCTGGTTGCCCGATTTGCTCCATGGCATGCGGATACTCGGCATCGTGCCGATGCCGTCGGAAGAACGGTAGCCCCTGCGCTAAACGAGCCTCCACGTCCCACATCGTCGCTAGGCTTCCCGCGTTGCCCCACGAAGTCCCAGCAGCAACGCACGCGGCTCACTGTTTGTTTCAACTTTCTGCTGCGGCTCGCATTGCCTTGGCCTGGTCCGACGGTATCCGGCAGTGACGAGTTCTCGTCTCTTTCCGGCTCTTCTATCTGTCCGAAAAACGTGCTATTTTTCGGACATGAAAGCCGCCAGCCCGTCACCGCACGCCAGCATCACGCGGGATGTTCGGCCTCGGCGCACCGTGGAGTCGAGCATCGACGCCGCCATCTCACGCAAGGTGCGCCGTGCGAAGCCCGGTACCGTGTTCACACCGGCGCTGTTTGCGAGCCTGGGTGGCCGCGCCGCGGTCGACAAGGCCCTGCAGCGATTGGTCGCTCGCGATGAACTGCGCCGACTGTCGCGAGGGCTGTACGACAAGCCTCGGCAAGACCCGCTGCTCGGCACCTTGTGGCCGTCGGTCGATGCCGTGGTCGCGGCACTCACCGGCAAGGACAAGCTGCGACTGCAACCGACAGGCGCCTATGCAGCCAACCTGCTCGGCCTGTCCGACCAGGTGCCTGCACGCGTCGAGTTCCTGACCGACGGCACCAGCCGCACCGTCAAGGCGGGGCCGATGCAGATCGTACTGAAGCGGACCACGCCGCGCCAGATGGCCGCGGCAGGACGCACCAGCGGCTTGGTGATCCAGGCCCTGCACAGCCTCGGGCCTGAGCACGTGACACCACAACGACTCGAGAAGCTCATGCGCAGCGTTCCCGCAACCGAACGCCGCACCTTGCTGGACGACCTGAGCTTGGCGCCGGGGTGGATGCAGCCCACCCTGCGCGCCTTGGCAGCGGACAGGTCGTAGCGATGGCAAGGCTTGCATCGCAGTTCGTCGCTCTGCCGCCCGAGCGAAGGGCGCTCGCGTTCACGCAGACGGCCGCGCGGATGGCGGTGTCGAGCGTAATGGTCGAGAAAGACTTCTGGGTCAGCTGGCTGCTGGGGCTGCTATTCGCCGACCCTGCCCTGGCGCCCCATCTCGTGTTCAAGGGTGGCACGTCGCTATCCAAGGTCTACGGCGTGATCGACCGCTTCTCCGAGGACATTGACCTGTCGATGTCGCCGGCCTTCGTGGGCGCCGACGAATCGGTCTTCGCGGCCATGAAGAGCCGAACACGACGGGACGCAGCGCTGGCACAGATGCAGGCGTAGTGTGGTGAGCAGACCCGCGACGTACTGATGCCACGGCTCGAACAGGCCATCGTCGAACACATAGGTCGCCGCCGAGCGAGCACTTCGTGGCTGCGCTACGAGGACGACGCCGTCGCACGCTCGCCGGTCGTGCACTTCGAGTACCCAACGGCCTCGGAGCCCGGCTTCGAATACCTGCGTCGCGAAGTGAAGCTCGAACTGGGATCACTCACCGACCAGCGGCCCACCGAGCAGCATGCGGTGCGCCCCTGGGTCGTCGACGACTTCCCTGCAGCCTTCCCCGATTGGCAGTGCCAGGTGACCGCCCTCGAACTGGCGCGCACGTTCTGGGAAAAGGCCACCATCCTGCACGCGGAGCACCATCGTCCCGCCGACCAGGCCACCCCCGATCGCTATGCGCGGCACTACGCCGACATGGAACGGTTGCTCCGTCATCCCGATGCCGCCGCGATGCTGGCAGACCATGCGCTGTGCGCGCGTGTCGTCGATTGGAAGAGCCGGGTGTTTGCGCGCCAGTGGGCGCGCTATGACCTGGCGGTGCCAGGCACGCTTCGATTGCTGCCTGCCGAGGCGCGGCTCGCCGCCCTGGCGCGCGACTACGCGCAGATGCGAGCCATGTTCATCGCTGCGCCGCCCGAGTTCGAGGCCGTGATGGCCCGTCTTGCCGAGGCTGAACGCGTGTTGAACGTCCCCGCCGCCTCTTGATCACCGTGAAGCGAACCGTGGCAGCCAGGATGAGTAGCATTCGGCCAGAAACTGGCACCAGACTGGCACCAGACTGGCACCAGCGCGGAAGCGACCGAAATATGTTGGTGGTCGCTATCGTAAAAACATCAGTAAAACTGGTAGGCCGTGTTGGACTTGAACCAACGACCAAAGGATTATGAGTCCTCTGCTCTGACCAACTGAGCTAACGGCCCTGCGCGTGACGCCGGCGGATTCTAGGTGCCGGCGCCTGCCCGCCTACTTCGCCGACAGCGCGTTGCCCACCAGCCGCGACGTGATGTCGACGATCTGGATCATGCGGTCATAGGCCATGCGTGTGGGGCCGATGACGCCCAGCGTGCCGACGATGCGGCCGTCGACCTCGTACGGCGCGGTGACTACGCTCAGTTCCTCGAAAGGCACGACGTGGCTCTCGCCGCCGATGTAGATGCGCACGCCTTCGGCACGGCTGCTCACGTCCAGCAGGCGCATCAGTTCGGTCTTCCGCTCGAAGACGTCGAAGAGGCGGCGCAGGCTGCTCATGTCGTTGCCGAAGTCCTGCACCGTCAGCAGGTTGCGTTCGCCAGAGACGATGACCTTGTCGGTGGCCTCGGCCAGCACCTCGCTGCCGGCCTGCACGGCGGCCTGCATCAGGGCCGCGATCTCGCCGCGCAGCGCGTCGATCTCGTGCTTCAGGCGTTCACGTACTTCCTCGATGGTCAGGCCGGCGTAGTGGGTGTTGAGGAAGTTGCTGGCCTCCACCAGTTCGGACTGCAGGTAGTCGCGCACGGTGAAGATGACGCGGTTCTGCACGTCGCCGTCGGGCGCCACCAGGATCACCAGCACACGCTTGTCGCCCAGGCGCAGGAACTCGATGTGGTGGAAGACGCTGGCCTTGCGCGGCGCCGTGACCACGCCGACGAAGCTGCTCAGGCTCGACAGCAGGCTGGCGGCCTGCGCGATGACACGCTGCGGCTGGTCGGGGTGCAGCTGGCCGCTGGCGGCGGCCACGTCGGGTGGCATGTGCGACAGATCGTCCAGCGCGTAGGGCCGCGCCGTGAGCATGGTGTCGACGAAGAGCCGGTAGCCGCGCGCGGTGGGAACGCGGCCGGCGCTGGTGTGCGGGCTGGCGATGAGGCCCAGCTCTTCAAGGTCGGCCATGACGTTGCGGATGGTGGCCGGTGACAGGTCCAGCCCCGAAGTGCGCGAAAGCGTGCGGCTGCCCACCGGCGTGCCGTCGGCGATGTAACGCTCTACCAGCGTCTTCAGCAGGATGCGGGCACGGTCGTCGAGCATGGTTTTCAGTTGTATTTGGGCGACCCGGGGCCCCGTTGCAGGCCTCTGCCGCGGCGGGGGCCCTATGGTGTAATGCGCCGCATGCCTTCAGGCTTTCGACATGCCGCCATCGTGGGAAAGTACCAGGCGCGCGGCATACGCCCGGCGCTGGAGGAGATCGCCCATTTCCTGATGGGCCGCGGGCTCGAGGTGAGCTTCGAGCGTGACACAGCCACGGCCACCGGTGTGACCGATTTCGAGTCCTTGTCGCCGCAACAGATGGGCGAACGCTGCGACATCGCCGTCGTGGTGGGTGGCGACGGCACCATGCTGGGCATCGCGCGCGAGCTCGCGCGCTGGAACCTGCCGCTGGTGGGCATCAACCAGGGCCGGCTGGGGTTCATCACCGACATCCCGATGGGCCAGTACAAGGAAGCGCTGGCCCCCATCGTTGCCGGCGACTACGAGGAAGAGCAACGCAGCATGCTCGAAGGCGACGTGTGGCGCGACGAGGACCGCATCTTCGAGGGCCTGTCGCTGAACGATGTCGTTGTCAGCCGCGGTGCCACGGCCAGCATGGTGGAACTGCGTGTCGACGTTGACGGCGAGTTCGTCGCCAACATCCGCGCCGATGGCCTGATCGTCAGCACGCCCACTGGCAGCACGGCCTACGCGCTGTCGGCCGGCGGGCCGATCCTGCATCCGAGCATCGGCGGCTGGGTCGTGGTGCCGATTGCCAGCCACACGCTCAGCAACCGCCCCATCGTGCTGCCCGACCGCGGCGAGGTGCACATCGGCATCGTCGCGGGCAAGGATGTCTCGGCCAACTTCGACATGCACACCTTGGCCAGCCTGATGCTCGGCGACCAGGTGCGCGTGCGGCGCTCGGCCTTCAAGGTGCGCTTCCTGCATCCGCGCGGCTGGAGCTACTACGCCACGCTGCGGCGCAAGCTGCGGTGGTACGAAGGCGTGGTGTGACCCCCCCCCGGAGCGCCTTCGGCGCCCCCCCCCAGGGGGGCAACACCGGCGGCCCGGCGGAGCCGGTTCCGCGGCGTTCACTTGATGCAGTGGGCGAGTTTGGGGGCGCGGCATGTTGCGCCGGCTGATCCTGCGCGACGTGGTCATCGTCGCCGAGCTCGAACTGGAGCTGGGGCCGGGTTTCACCGTGCTGACGGGCGAGACGGGTGCGGGCAAGTCGATCCTGATCGACGCACTGCAGCTCGCGCTGGGCCAGCGCGCCGATGCCGCGCTCGTGCGCGAAGGCGCGGCGCGAGCCGAGGTCAGCGCCGAGTTCGACAGCCCGCCGGCGCTGGCGCCGTGGCTGGCCGAGGCCGGCTTCGACAGCGACGGCACGCTGCTGCTGCGCCGCACCGTCGACGCGCAGGGCAAGAGCCGGGCCTGGATCAACGGCAGCCCGGCCACGGTGGCGCAGCTGCGCGAGGCGGCCGAGTGGCTGGTCGACATCCACGGTCAGCACGCCTGGCAGAGCCTGACGCGGCCGGCCGCGGTGCGTGCGTTGCTCGACGCACAGGCCGGCGCAGACACCGGCGCGCTGGCCGCCGCCTGGGCCGCCTGGCGCCAGGCGCAGGCCCGGCTGCAAGAGGCTCGCGGCCAGCGCGACACGCTGGAACGTGAGCGTGAACGCCTGGCTTGGCAGATTGGTGAACTGGCCAAGCTGGCACCGGCCGAGGGTGAGTGGGAGACGCTGAACGCCGAGCACCAGCGCCTGGCGCATGGCCAGGCGCTGCTCGACGGCGCGCGCGCTGCGCTCAACGCGCTGAGCGAAGACGAGCCCGGCGCCACTGCGCTGGCTGCTCGCGCCGCCGACGCGCTGGACGAGGTGCTGCGCTACGACCCCGAACTGGGCGCCGTGGCCGAAGTACTGCGCAGTGCGCAGGCGCAACTGGAGGATGCCGCGCACAGCCTGCACGCCTACCTCGGCCACCGTGAACCCGACCCTGAGCGCCTGTCCGAGCTCGACGGCCGCATCGGCAGCTGGGTGTCGCAGGCCCGCCGCTACCGACGCACGCCGGCCGAGCTGCCGGCGCTGCTGGCCGGCTGGCAGTTCGAACTGAAGCAGCTCGAGGCCGCCGCCGACCTCGACACGCTGCAAACCGCCGTGGCCGCCGCCGAAGCCGGCTGGCGCAAGGAGGCGCAGCGCATCTCGGCATTGCGTCGCAAAGCCACGCCCCGGCTCGGCAGCGCCGTCACCCAGGCGATGCAGCAGCTGGGCATGGCAGGCGGCCGTTTCGAGGTGGCGCTGCTGCTGCAGGAAGAGCCGCAGGCCTTCGGGCTCGAAGGCGCCGAGTTCCGGGTTGCTGGCCACGCTGGCAGCACGCCGCGTTCGCTGGCCAAGGTGGCTTCGGGCGGTGAACTGTCACGGTTGGCGCTGGCGATTGCTGTCACCACCGCGCAAGGCGCGGCGGGGGCCGTCACCACCGCGCAAGGCGCGGCGGGGGCCGTGACCACCGCGCAAGGCGCGCCGGGCTCGTCGGTGCCGACACTCATCTTCGACGAGATCGACGCCGGCGTCGGCGGCAGCGTGGCCGACAGCGTCGGCCGGCTGATGAAGCAGCTGGGCCGCGTGCAGGCCGGAGACACCCAGGTGCTGGCCGTCACCCACCTGGCCCAGGTCGCGGCCTGCGCCGACCGCCACTTCGTCGTCAGCAAGGCGCTGAAGGGCCGGCAGACGCTGTCGGACATCCAGCCCGTCGAAGGCGAGGCGCGCGTCGCCGAAGTGGCGCGCATGCTGGGTGGCGAGCGCCTGTCGGGCACGGCGCATGCACAGGCCCTGCTGGGCGGACCGCAGGAGGGGCAGTCAACATGAGCGAGTGGGCGGCATTCGACGGCGTGCGGCGTGACGAGGTCATCCTCATCACCGGCATCTCGGGCTCGGGCAAGTCGGTGGCGCTGCATGCGCTGGAAGACGCCGGCTATTTCTGCGTCGACAACCTGCCGCCCGAACTGCTGCGCGACTTCATCCGCCTCGAGCACGAGCGCTACACCACGCGCGTGGCGGCGGCGGTGGACGTGCGCACCGCGTCGTCGCTGCCGGCACTGGTGCCGCTGATCCAGCAGCTGCGCGACGAGGGCCTGCGCATCCGACCCATCTTCCTCGACGCCAACACCGACGCGCTGCTGCGCCGCTTCTCGGAGACCCGCCGTCCGCACCCGCTGACCGCGCCTTCGGAGACCGACAACGCCCGCGCGCTGATGGAGGCCATCGAGCTCGAACGCAACCTGCTGTCCGACCTGCGCGAGGTTTCTACCGTCATCGACACCAGCCAGCTGCGGCCGGCGCTGCTGCGCAGCTGGGTGCGTTCGCTGGTCGGTGCACGCGAGGCGTCGCTGACGCTGGTCTTCGAGAGCTTCGCCTTCAAGCACGGCGTGCCGCTGGACGCCGACTACGTGTTCGATCTGCGTGTGTTGCCCAACCCCTACTACATCCGCGAGCTGCGACCGCTGACCGGCCGCGACGCGCCGGTGGCCGCCTACCTCGAGGCCCAGCCCGAGGCGGTGGAGATGCTGGACCAGATCCAGACCTTTCTGCAGCGCTGGTTGCCGGCCTTCGAGGACGACCAGCGCAGCTACCTGACCGTGGCCATCGGCTGCACCGGCGGCCAGCACCGCTCGGTCTACGGCGTCGAGTGGCTGGCGCAGCGCTTCGACAGCCGCTACGCCACGCTGATCCGGCACCGCGAACTCGACGCTAGAGATTGACCCCCAAGCTCACTTCGTTCGCTACCCCCGAGGGGGGCGAGTCGGACCAGGAACAGTCCCTGCGGACTGTTCCTCGCCTACGAGCGCCGGCGGCGTCCACGCCGCCGGCTCTGGCTGCGGCCCGGCGAAGCCGGTTCCGCGCCAGGCCTTGATTGGGAGCATGTTGCGCTCTGCAGCAGAGAAGCGGCCATGACCACCGCCCTGCCCTCGCCGCTGCCGTTGTTCCCGCTGCAGATGGTGCTCTTCCCCGGCGCCGTGCTGGGCCTGCGCGTGTTCGAGGCACGTTACCTCGACCTGATCTCGGACTGCCTGCGCACACGCCAGCCCTTCGGCGTGATTTGCCTGAAGGCCGGCGCCGAGGCCGGGCGCAGCGATGCGCCGGTGCAGGTGGAAGACGTGGGCGTGCTGGCCCATCTCGACGAAGTCGACGCCGAGCAGCCCGGCATCCTGCGTGTGCGCTGCCTGGGCGGCGAGCGTTTCCACCTGTTGCAGGCGCCGACGCAGCGCGACAACGGCCTGTGGGTGGCGCCGGCCGAGCGCATCGCCCCCGACGTGTTGCGCATGCCGGGGCCGGCCGTGCTGGCCACCGTGCGCGCGCTGGCCGACGCCATTCGCAAGCTGCAGGCCAGCGACAGCGTTCCCTTCTCCCCGCCCTATCAGCTCGACGACTCTGGCTGGGTGGCCAACCGCTGGTGCGAGCTGCTGCCCATCAGCCTGGCGGCCAAGCAGAAACTGATGGCGCTGGAAGACCCGGTGATCCGGCTGTCGCTGGTGGACGGCTACCTGCGCGACAAGAAGGTGATCGTCGGCTGAGAGTTTGAGCAAGTGCCGGGTACCCCGCGCGCGCGCCGAGCTTTAGCCGGCCAGCAGCTTGCGCACTGGCGCCGGCAGGCCCATCGCCAGCGCTTCATCCAGCGGCATCCAGCGGCCTTCCGGCAGCCCGGCGGGCGGCTGCGCACGCGGCGGCAGGCGCCAGCGCAAAGGCTGCAGCTGCCAGTCGAAGTGAGTCAGTGCATGTTCGAAGGCAGGCAGCCACTTGCCCTCGCCGGGCCACGCCGTCACGGCGGCTTCCAGCGCGGCCGGGGTCTCGTACTCGGGCAGGCTCCACAGCCCGGCCCAGACACCGCGGTCGTGGCGCTGCACCAGGAAGTGCTGGGCCCCGCGGCGCAGGCACAGCAGCGCATTGCTGCGCCGGCCGCGCTTGAGCCGGCGTGTCTTCACGGGGAAAGCTTCGGCAGTGCCGGCGGCCCGCGCCGTGCAGTCGCCGGCCAGCGGGCAGCGCTCGCAGGCCGGCTTGCGCCGGCTGCAGACGGTGGCGCCGAGGTCCATCAGGCCCTGCGTGTAGACGTCGACGTCGCGCAGGGGCAGCAGCGACTCGGCCTGCGCCCAGAGCCGCTTCTCCTCGGCGGCCAGCGACAGGTCGCCGTCGAAGCCCAGCGTGCGTGTCAGCACACGCTTGACGTTGCCGTCGAGGATGGCGGCACGCTCGCCGAAGCAGAAGGCGGCGATGGCCGCGGCCGTGCTGCGGCCGATGCCGGGCAGCGAGGCCAGCCCGGCACTGCTGCGCGGGAAGGCGCCACCATGGTCGGCCACCACGGCCTGCGCGCAGCGGTGCAGGTTGCGCGCGCGGCTGTAGTAGCCCAGGCCGCTCCACAACGCCAGCACGTCGTCCAGCGGCGCGCTGGCCAGCGCCTGCACGTCGGGGAAGCGGGCCAGGAAACGCGGGTAGTAGTCGAGCACGGTGCTCACCTGCGTCTGCTGCAGCATCACTTCCGAGAGCCAGACGCGGTAGGCATCCTGCGTGCGCTGCCAGGGCAACCCGTGGCGGCCGTGGTGGCGCTGCCAGGCGATGACGGCGCTGGCGATGCCCCGCCGCGTCAAGCGGCGTCCTGCTGCCGGGGCGCGCCCTCGGCGGGTTCGCGATCGAGCCGCCGCGCGCTGGCGATGGTCTGCGCGGCCAGCGCCTCCACCCGCGCCAGCATGCCGGCGAGGTGGTCGTCCTGGCCCTGCACCTCGGCAATGCGCTGTTCCAGTTCGCCGGCGGCGGCCTGCACACGCTGCAGCGCCTCGCGGCGGCGCATGAAGCCGCGCCGGCGCTCGCTGAGCTGCACCTCGACCTGGCTGGTGGCGCTCTTGCTCCACAGCTCCAGTTCGCCCGCGGCGTTCTCGAACACCACCCGCAGCCGCGACAGCAGCATGCGCCGGAACTGCTCGGCAAAGCCCGACGCCGCCAACCGCCAGGCCTGAGACAGACCGAGATAGCGGCTGTAGCCCTGGGCGATGAGATCAAGCTCATCCTCGAAGCCCTGCAGATCAGGCACCGGCGCAAGCGAAAAGGCGAAGCCGAACTCGGTGTTGAGCTGGCGGAAGCTGGCCTCCAGCATCTGCCGCAGCTCCTCGGCCTGCGTCTGGGCCTGCGAGATCGACGCCCGCAGCCGCGTGATCAGCGTCTCGAAGGCGGCGCGCGCGCCCAGGTTGAAGGGGCGCGCACCCATCGCCGACTGCATCGCCGCCAGTTCGGTGCGCAGCACCTCGCTGGACAGCGCCGAGAGCACCGTGCGCAGCAGCTTCGCCTGCACCGCGCGCAAGGCCTGCAGGCGCGCCGTGCAGCGCTCGAAGTCGGCCATCTCGAGGTCGACTCGCTCGAGCATCATGCGCAACTTGGCGCCGCTCTTGCCGCGCAGCCCACGCAGTTCGAGCAGCTGCTCGGCATGCTGGCGCCGGCGGTCGGCCAGGCGCCGCGCCGCCGAGGCGCGCAGCTGCTGCGCCACGCCCACGGCCGACTGCACCAGCAGGTGGCGCCGCCTCGGCAGCAGGCCGGCGGCCAGCGCCTGTTCCAGCGGCGGCAGCCGGCTGGCCTGCAGCGAGGCCGCGTCGCCGTCGACGCGCGCGGCCAGCGCCTCGCGCGCCGACAGCGCGAACACGCGCGCAGGGTCGACATTCAGCGCCGCGGCGGTGTCGGCACACTGCTGCGCGATCTGCGCCTGCACGACCGCCGGGCTGGTCAGCGGGTCGGCCAGCGTGTCGATCTTGTTCAGCACCACGAAACGTTCGAGGCTGGCCTGGCCCAGGTGTTCACGCCAGATCGTCAGATCGGACCGCGTGACGCCCGCGTCGGCGGCCAGCACGAAGACCACCGCATGCGCGGCCGGCAGCATGGCCAGCGTAAGCTCGGGCTCGGCACCGACGGCATTCAGCCCAGGCGTGTCGATGACGACCAGCCCGTGCGCCAGCAGCGGGTGAGGGTAGTTGATGACGGCGTGGCGCCAGGCCGGCACCTCGACGCTGCCGTCGTCGGCCTGCGGCGGATTGTCCTCGGGCTGCGCGGCATTCCAGAAGCCCAGCGCCGTGGCCTCGGCTACCGTCACGCGCTGGCGCCGTGTCACCGCGGCCAGCGCCTGCACCAGCGACTCCGGGTTGGCCGGGTCCAGCGGCACCTGCTGCCAGTGACCTTCGCGTGCACGCAGCTCGGCCAGCGACAGACCGCGCAGCCGCGTCTCGATGGGCAGCAGCGCCAGCCGCGGCGGCAGGTGGGCGTCGTAGCGCAGTTCCACCGGGCACATCGTCGTGCGCCCCGGCGTGGCCGGCAGCACGCGGCGGCCGGCGTCGGCGAAGAAGATGGCGTTGATGAGCTCGGACTTGCCGCGCGAGAACTCGGCGACGAAGGCCAGCACCAGCTTGTCCGACGCCAGCCGCTCGCGCAGCGCCGCCAACAGCGCGGCGTCGGCGTCGTCGAGCAGTTCGTGCTCGACCAGCGAGCGGCCGAGCTGGCCGACCTGGCGGTCGAGATCGCCGCGCCAGGTGGCCAGCGCATCCAGACTTTCGGCGATGGGGTTGACGATCGACGGCACGGGCGCCGCCGGCACCGCCGTCACGCCGGCCGGCGGGTTGGGGGCGACGGTCGCTTGCGGGTTCGGGTCGGATCTGGGCATGGATGGGGGCGATGCAGCGCGCCATCCTAGCGCAGCACCGCCGCCCCGCCCAGGTGCCGCCGGGTCGCGGCGGGCGTGGTTTGGCCGCCGGAAGTCACGCCTGCAATGATCGTTACCGGCGCTGACAGGTGGCGCAGAAGTAGGTCGAGCGCTGCGCCTGCACACGCCGCTGCACCGGGCTGCCGCAGCGCGCGCAGGGCTGGCCCGCGCGGCCATAGACACCGGCCTCGGCCTGGTAGGCGCCGCTGGCGCCATGCACGTCGGTGAAGTCGCGCAGGGTCGAGCCGCCCAGTTCCAGCGCACGCGCGAGCGTGCTGCGCAGCGCCGCCAGCAGGCGCGCAGCGCGAGGGCGGCTGATGCGGTCGGCGCGCAACGCGGGGTGGATGCCGGCGCCGAACAGCGCCTCGCAGGCGTAGATGTTGCCGGCGCCGACGACCACGTCGCCAGCCAGCAGCACGGCCTTGATCGGCGCGCGACGCTGCTGCAGGCGGACATGGAAGCTTTCGGGCGTCAGCAGCGGGTCGAAGGGCTCGGCACCCAGGCGCTGCAGCAGCTTCGCCGCCGGCGCCGCGTCGAGCGCCGGCGACCAGACCACGGCGCCAAAACGGCGTGGGTCGTTCAGGCGCAGCGTGCCACGGTCGGTGACAAGGTCGAAGTGGTCGTGCGGGCCGGGTGCGGGCGCTTGCGGCAGCAGGGCCAGCGAGCCTGACATGCCCAGGTGCATCAGCAGCCCGCCCGTTGTCGGGTTGTCGGCGCCGGCCGCCGGCCGGCCGGCACCGTCGGCCGCGGGTGATTGCGACAGAGGCAACCAAAGGTATTTCCCACGCCGCGTCACCTCGCCCACCTGGTGCCCGGACAGCGTGGCCTCGGCGCAGCCCAGCGGCCAGCGCAGGGGTTTGCCCAGCCGGACCCGCAACACACACGCACCTCGCAAGGGGCCCGCGATGCCCCTGCGCGTGACCTCAACCTCCGGAAGCTCGGGCATGAACTCATTATGTGAGAATGAATCTAGACCCCATGGGAACCCTGATGCCAGACCGTATTCGCCGGCCGACGCCGGCCACCATGAGGGCCGGCGCCCTGCTCTGTGGCGCCCTTGTCTGGGGGCCGCCGGCGGCCGCCCAGCCAGCGCCACCGGCGGCCGCGGCTTCCGCCGCGCCGCTGAACTCGGCGATGGACGACCGGCTCTTCTACCAGTTGCTCATCGGCGAGATGGCGCTGGGCTCGGGCGACGCAGGCAGCGCCTACGAGCTGATCCTCGACGCCGCGCGCCGCACACGCGACGAGGGCCTGTTCCGCCGCGCCGTCGACATCGCGCTGCGCGGCCGCGCTGGCGAGCAGGCGCTGGCCGCGTCGCGCGCCTGGCGCCTGGCGCGTCCCGAGTCGGCCGACGCGGTGCGCATGCAGCTGCAGATCCTGCTCGTGCTGAACCGCAAGGACGGCCTCGACGAGCCGCTGCGCGCGCTGCTCACGCTGACGCCCACCATGGACAGGCCGGGCCTGATCTCGGCACTGCCGCGCTTCCTGCAGCGCGCCGGCGACAGCCGCGGCGTCGCCGCGCTGATGCAGGACGCCCTCAAGCCCTACCGCGACGCCGAGGCCACGCGCGTACCGGTGCGCGTGGCGCTGGGGCGCGCCTGGCTCGAGGCCGGCGAAGTCGACCGCGCGCTGGCGCTGGCGCGCGAGGCCCAGGCGCTGGACGCCGCAGCGCCCGGCCCCGCACTGCTCGCGATGGAGCTGATGCGCCAGCGGCCGCAGGCCGAGTTGCTGGTCACCGCCTACCTGCGCCAGGAGGCGGCCGAACCCCAGCTGCGACTGGCCTACGTGCGCCTGCTCACCGCCACGCAGCGTTACCCCGATGCCGTCGGCCAGCTGCAAACCCTGACGCGCCAGCAGCCGAACCTGGCGCTGCCCTTCCTGTCGCTGGGCGCGCTGCACCTGGAGCTGAAGCAGGCCAGGGAAGGCGAAGCCGCACTGCAGCGCTACATCGAACTGGTGCAGTCCGAGGTCGGCAGCGCGCCGGCGATGCCGACGCCCGACACGGCGCTCTCGTCCACCGAGAGCGAGGACGACGACGCCCCGCCGCGCCCCGAGCAGGGCCTGGTGCAGGCCTGGCTGATGCTGGCGCAATCGGCCGAGCAGCGCGGCGACTTCCGCGCCACCGAGGCCTGGCTGGCCAAGGTCGACGACCCCAAGCGTGCGCTCGAAGTGCAGACGCGGCGCGCCTCGATGCTGGTGCGGCAGGGCAAGGTCGCGCAGGCGCGTGAGCTCATCCAGCGTGTGCCCGAGAAGGACGCCGACGATGCACGTGCCAAGCTCGTGGCCGAGGCCGGCGTGCTGCGCGACGCCAAGCGCTGGCGCGACGCCTACGACGTGCTGGCCGGCGCCAGCCTGCGCTTCAGCGACGACAGCGACCTGCTCTACGAGCAGGCCATGATGGCCGAGAAGCTGAATCGGCTCGACGACATGGAAAGGCTGCTGCGCCGGGTCATCGCACTCAAGCCCGACAGCGCGCACGCGCACAACGCGCTGGGCTATTCGCTGGCCGACCGCAGCCAGCGCCTGCCCGAGGCACGGCTGCTGGTGCAGCGGGCGCTGGAACTGCTTCCGGGCGACCCCTTCATCACCGACAGCCTGGGCTGGGTCGAGTTCCGCATGGGCAACCGCGAAGAGGCCCTGCGCCTAC